>PBOA01000037.1 GCA_002723415.1 Chloroflexota bacterium | reverse complement strand
TTACATCTACAATAGTGCTTCCACCATTATTTTTAAACTCTAAAGCTTCTTTTATTGCTAAATTTACATCTGAAAGAATATAGTTATCTGCTATTGGTTCACTGTTTCTAGCTAAATGCAAATTCCCAAAATCAACTTTTGCATTCCATAAATTTAACTCTGTAGCAGGAAAATCTAGTTCAGTAGGTCTTGAAGGATAATTAGTTGCTCGGGTCGACGAAGATGACGACGGTGTATTTCCAATAGTTTTATTCCCAGGTTTATTATAAATAGGGGGCTGATGAGGAAAATGGCTTTTACTTAAATCTATAAAAAAATGTTCATGAGTAATAGTTTTTTTTAAATCAGAAGGGTCTATTACCCCTTTAACAGTCATTACTTTACCTGAAATATCCATTACCAAACACCCCGAAATCCGAGTATATAATTTTCTATATCAAAAGCTTGCCATCTCTTTTAATTATTTTTCCTTTTAAAATTATATCTTCAACATTACTCAAAAGTTTTATATCCTCTAACGGATTACCTTTCACAACAATCACATCAGCAGATTTACCAGGCTCCAAAGTGCCAGTTTCTTGAAGAATATCTAAACAATCTGCTGATGTTTTAGTGGAGGATATTATAGCTTCCATGTTAGAAACCCCCAAATCTTCAACCATAACTTGCGGCATTACAGCAAAGTCATCAAATCTTGCATTAGTCATGCCAGAATCCATACCTGTAACAAATTTAACACCCCTATCCCACATATCTCTCAATATTTCAAACCTTTTTACAGGATCTTTAATTTTTGTCCTCATCTTGTATCTCTCAGGGTCACGTATTTGATTTAAACGATCTACAGCTAAAGTTGGGTCTAAAAATATTCCCTTTTCAACTATCTTATCTGTAATTTCAGGGTCATAATCAAACATTTCAGATGGATTTTGAGACATCCAACTACAATGAATTAAATTATGAATCCCTGCTTCAACACAATTTATTACTCCGGCAGTACCATGGCAATGTGCAGCTACTCGTAAACCTAAACGCTCAGCATCTTTCACTGCAGCTTCTAATATGTCTACCGAATATTGAGCCTCTCTCATATTAGTACCTGGAGTAAACCCTCCTCCTGTAGACATAATTTTTATATAATCAGCTCCTTTTTTAAACTGTCTTCTAACAGCTTTTACAACTTCCTCTTTGGTATCAGCTTCATAAGCAAAAGAGTTGCAATGCCCTCCTGTTGTTGTTATAGGAGTACCAGTAACTAATAACCTTGGACCAGGTATTACTCGATTATTTATTGCCTCTTTAACAGGAAAAGCAATTTCATTTTTACTACCAAGATCTCTCATAGTTGTCACTCCTGAACTAAGAGTCGATCTAACTGCATTTACTGCTCTCATAAGTAAAAACTCATTACTCTCTGTAGTAACTTGTTTATATGCATCTTTTTCAGCACTTACATGCATATGTGAATGCATTTCAATAAATCCTGGCATAATTGTGCTATTCCCAGCGTCAATTATGTCAAATGATTCTGTGTTAACACCCTTTAACTTATCTTGAGAAATTATTTCAATGATCTTATCATCTTCGATAACTAATGCAGCATTTATTAATGGATCTAAAGAATTAGCGTCAATTAACCGATCTGCTTTAATAATCAATTTCATAAATAATTCCTCCAAAAATTAAATTAAATAAATATTTAATAACGTTAGTATTATAACTAGTTAATGTCAAATAATATACATTAATAATTAACGTAAAATTGCAGATATATTTCCTCCATCCACAGTGGTTATATCTGCAGTAGTTTTAATTTGTAATGCTTGATGAACGAAAGCCAGAGCTACATCTTTAGCCTTAATTTCTTTTCCTAACAAATTTGCTGTCAAATATTCTTTTCCAGAAACACCTCGTGCTTTAGATCTTGAAGATATAAGATTGTCGTTCAACATCCCACTCCTAATTCTATCTGGATTTATTCCATTAGCTCTTATGCCTTCAGATCCATGATCTAATGCGTACTGTCTAACTAGAAACATAGTCGCTGCCTTAGGCAATCCATAAGGTCCAAAATTCAATCCAGGGTTAATCGCTTGTTTTGAAACATTAAATAACAATACTCCACCTATATTTTGATTTTTCATTATTTTAACTGCATTACTAGCCACGGTTTGGTGAGAGAAAAAGTTCAATTCAAAGCTTTTTCTTAAAATTTCTTCAGTAACTTCTCCAATTCTCCCTTCCCATGCCGCACCAGCATTGGAAACAACAATATCGATGCCGCCAAATAACTTTGAAATACCCTTAAATGCTAATTTTACAGACTCATTACTGGTAACATCACATTCAAATGGGAAAGCATTTTTTCCAATTCGTTCACAAATAGATTTAGCTAGATTATAATCAATATCTAATACAGCGACATGAGCACCATATTTTACAAATAATTCTGATACTGCAGATCCAATCTCCCCACCACCTCCTGTTACTGCAACTACAACGCCATCAAAAGGAAGTTTTGAACCTTTTAATAATTTAGCTTGTTCTAAAGACCAATATTCAACATCAAATAAATCTGATTCACTAATTGATTCAAATTGACCAATAGATTCAGAATCTGTAATAACTTCTATAGTGTTTTCAGCTAAATCAGCAACAATATTCGCTTCTTCTAAGCTCTTACCTAAACCAAATAACCCAACACCTTTTACTAATACTACTCTAGGAAGTGGATCAAGTTCTGTTTTTGCAAAATCGTATCTTTTATTATTTCTAGAAAAATAATTTCTATATTCCTCAACAAATTTTTTAATAACTGTATAAGTATGTTCTTTAAATTTAGTCTTATCAATTAATATAGGTGCATTTAATACTACTGGAACATGCTTTGTTCTAATGATATGATCAGGAGTAACTACACCAAGCTGGGAATATCTCAAGATCTCTTTATCGTTCACATAATCCAAAATCTTTTTATTTGATCTAAAACTAAGTATGAAACGAGATAATTCATCAAAACCAGACCCATCCCTCTCGGTACATGCACCTCTTATAATTGAAGCAATTTCAGGTATAGGTAGATATTCATTAGGGGTTACATCATTTACAAAAAATTTATTGCGATTAGAGTTGATATAATCTTCAAACTTATTAATAATATATATCATATTTTCGTAGGATTCCCTAGCATTATCAGCAAAAGTAAAAATACCATGCTTAACAAGTATCAAGGAACTAATTTTTTTATTTTGTTCATAAATTTTATAAGCATTTTTTGCCAAATCAAATCCAGGCATTACATAAGGAACGATACCAGTAGTTTCTCCTAAAATTTCATTACAAATTTCTATTCCATTTTTTTGGTTTGTTACAGTTAAAATTGCTGATGCATGAGTATGGTCAATATATTTATAAGGCAAAAAAGCGTGCAGCAAAGCTTCAACAGAAGGATTAGGAGAATTTACATTTAATAAATTTGCCCTAATATAGTTAACCATTTCTTGATCAGTGATTGAATTGATATATTTTAATTTTAATAACGGTAATAATTTAACAGAAGGCAAACCTATTGGCTCTATCTTAGCCATATCCCAACCACTTCCTTTTACTCTTAACACATCATGTATTTCACCAACTATATCCTTCTCTTGAGTTTTTAATGAAGTATTACCACCTCCATGTAAAACTAATTTAGAATCTTTACCTAAGAGTCGAGTTGTATAAACCCTTTCTATTAAATCATTAGAAAAACCTTTAGCTTTTAAATCAATTTTTAATAATTTCAAATCTTTGTCAGACCATAAACTGATCATTTTCTAACCTCAACCTTACCTATTGATTATCTAAATATAATTTATATAACTTTAACATAAGAGAAGCAATTACTTAATCTGAAAATTTAACCAATTCAAATACAAACACACACACCCATAATGCGGTATATATTCTACATAATTAATTATAAATATGATTATAATTGACTCGATAGTTTGCGGATTATATAATAATATTGACTTACAAGATAAAAGCAACCGAATTAATATTCTCAAATCATATTAATCCACTATATAATATTTCCAAACTAGAGGAGAAATAAATGCAAAATCAAAATAAAGATGAAAATTTATTTGATAATAGTTCTAACATTATGGTTGAAGCTAATAATCTGCATAAAACATATGATGCTGGAACATTTCAAGTTAAAGCTTTACGTGGAATTGATTTAAAGGTTTCCAAAGGTGAGATGATTGCTGTAATGGGACCAAGCGGATGTGGAAAAACTACTTTACTTAATTGCTTGTCAGGAATTGATAGTATAAATGAAGGGAAAATATTAATAGGAAATAAACCAATTCACGAATTATCTGATGACCAACTAAGTGACTTCAGAGCTAATTTTATGGGTTTTGTTTTTCAAACTTATAATTTACTTCCTGTATTAACTGCTCAAGAAAATGTAGAATTACCTCTTCTCATATCTGGTTATTCTCAAAAAGAAGCATCTATCAAATCAAAAAAAACACTAGCTACTGTTGGATTAGAAGATTGGTATGACCATAAACCAGCAGAATTATCTGGAGGACAACAACAAAGAGTAGCAATTGCTCGAGCTTTAGTTAACGACCCAGTTATAGTATGGGCTGATGAGCCAACTGGAAACTTAGATAGCCAAAATGAAGAAGATATTATGAATTTAATTATCAAATTAAATAAAGAAAATAAACAAACATTTATACTAGTTACTCATTCAGATAATGTTGGATCAAAAGCAGATCGTATCGTTTATATGAAAGATGGCTTAATTGATAAAAAGGAAAATTAAATGCAAAAGCTGTTTGGATTAGACACTGATTTAATGGCGATATATCTACTTGTATTATTTTGCATTTTTACATTTGTAATTTTATATAAAGGATTAAGAAATCCAATACTTGTTAAATTAGCAGTTAGAAATATACCTAAACGTATGGGACAAAGCTCTTTAATTATTTTTGGACTAATGTTAAGTACTGTAATAATTGAAGCTTCATTAGGAATAGGTGATACTGTCTATAATAGTATTAAACGTACAGCCTTAGAATCGGTAGGATATGTTGATGAAAGCATATCTTCCCCTCAGCGATTCTCTGATGCTAGATATTTCCCAGAAAATACTATTAAAAATATAGATAATATTTTAAAAGATAATTCTCAAATAGATGGTGTAATTTCTCGAATAAGCACCAATCTACCAGTCTTAAATATTAGAACTAATCGCACAGAAGCTAGAATGACAATACGTGGATATAAAGCTGATAGGCAATCTAGTTTTGGAGAAATTATTGCTTTGGATGGTACTCCCTCGCCTTTAATTAATTTACAGTCAAATGAAGTCCTGCTAAATGAAAATGCTGGAGAAATACTAGAAGCAAAAATTGGAGATAATATAGAAATATATACAGGGAAAAATAAGACTACATTTACTGTCAAAAACATTGTGCAACATGGGGGATTAGCAAGTGGTGGTGATACCAAATTAGTCCTTATGTCACTAAACCAAATACAAAATTTAATTAATAAACCCAAATTAATTGACTGGATAGGCATATCAAATACAGGCGGGATAATTGAAGGATTAGATTACTCGAAAGAAGTATCCAATCTTTTGAGAACTAATATTGTTGACAGAGAAATTGCTAACAATATTTCTACAATACTAACAGAGAGCCCGATAATAATTGACGATATAAATAATATCTTGATAGATAATTCATTTAAAAGAAGTAATAAACTCCAAACTTCAGTAATTGATGACCTTAAAATTATCTTAAAAGAGATACAGCAAAATAAAAATTCCAACTCTGAAAAGTACTTTGAATTAATTGCTAATCAAGAAAATGTTAATGGTCTAATATGGATTCTTACTTACCTTGAATATAATGACCAAGCTAATTCCATAAGCCTATTATCACCTCAACTTAATAAATTAATTGTAGACGAAACTAAATCAAGATCATTGAAATTTGCTGAAAATATTGGAAGCTCAGTAACAACTATATTTACTATATTTGGTTCCTTTTCTATTATAGTAGGATTATTGCTAATCTTTTTGGTTATGGTACTTCTTGCAGCAGCTAGGTCAACTGAAATGGGGATGGCTAGAGCTATTGGACTTAAAAGAAGCCATCTAGTCCAAATGTTCATTTTTGAAGGATCCGTCTATGCATTATTAGCTGCAATTATAGGTACGGCATTAGGAGCATTAGTAAGCCTTGCTCTTGTGGGATTATTAAAGCAGGCTCAAGGAGATATTGATGATTTTCCTATATATGTAACTTTTACAATTAAATCATTATGGATTGCATTTTCTTCTGGATTTATTCTTACTCTAATTACAGTAGGTTTCTCTTCTTACAGAATAAGTAAATTAAACATTGTTGTAGCGATTAGGGGATTAAGCGAAGAATTAATAAAAAAACAAAAACCTCAATTTAAGACAAATCTAAAATTATTTGGTATTGCACTCATTAACCCAATACTCACACTATGGAATTATAAGAACAATTTATTTGAATTCAACTATAGAATACTAATAAACCTAATAAAACTTATAATTATCTTTATTATTTCAATCTGTATATGGCCGTTTAACATATTGAAACAAATTATTAAATTACTTGAGCCCATTAATCGTCAAGGATGGCCACTAATTTTAATTGGCGTATATGTTCATCGACTAGGCATAAATGTAGACAATGGTACTTTATTCACAATTGGAGTAAGTATTAGTATATTAGGATTAGGTCTTGCATTAAGACGTATATTGGAACTAATTAAAATAGAAAAATCATTAAATCATCGAATATCATCAACTTTTGAAGGTCTAACATTTTTATTATTTTACGGGCTTCCATTTGACACATTTGAAAGCTATACTGGCGAGTTAAATACAACTCCAGATATATTTGTTTTAGGAGGAGTTGCTATGGTAGGATCTTCAGTTTGGCTTATAATGAACAACAGTGATCTATTATTAACAGCTTCTAATAAATCATTCGGAAGAATTAGTGGATTACAAGCAACGGTCAAAACAGCTGTAGCATATCCTCTTGCATCCCCATTCCGTACTGGACTAACAATATCTATGTTTGGGCTAGTCATTTTTACATTAGTCATATTTGCAATTTTAAATGGACTAAATAATATAGCAGCAGATCAACCTGATCGTGTAACTGGAGGATATGATATAAGTGCTTCAGTAAGAAAAGAATTCGCTATACCAATAGATGAATTTAAACAGATAATAGATGACTCAGACGCATTAGAAATTGATCAATTTGAAGTAATTGCTCGATCTGGTAGTATACCATCTATTGCAAGAGAAGAATCCGGTAAAGAACAACAATTTAAATCTCTACAAATCAAATATGTTGATGAATCATATTTAAACACAAATTTGCTTAATTTTTCATATAAAAACCCTAAATATGCAAAAACTGATAAAGATATATGGGAGGCTCTTTTAAAAGATAAGAATTTAGCTGTAGTAAGTAGTGGAGCTATTCCTACTGATGACCCTTTTGATTCCAATTCAAATAGGTTTGAGCTATCTGCATTTGATGTAGAAGGTCTAAATAAAGATTTCTGGCCTGAATCAAATGTTTCTGTCGAATTATTACCTGTACAAGGAGCTTCCTCCACAACAAATATAGAAATAATAGGAGTATTAGATCCTATAGCTGACTCTTTAGAATGGGAACGAAGCGCATATTTAATAACTGGTAAATCTATAGCTAATCAAATCACCAACGATTTGGATGAATATAATAATTACAACATAAAATTATCTAAAGGTACTAAAGCTGAAGATGTTATCCCTTTCCTTGAAACGTTGTTTATTAACCGTGGATTAAAAGCAAATGATAATTTAAAAGAAATAGATAAAAGTTTACAAACAGGAAATGCTTTTAATAAATTATTTCAAGGATTTATGGGATTAGGCTTAGTCGTTGGAGTTATTGCTATTGGCGTACTATCTATAAGAGCAGTGGTAGAAAGAAGAAAACTAGTGGGAGCCATGAGAGCAATTGGATATAGGTCAAATATGGTATACCTAAGTTTTCTATTAGAGTCTTTATACATTACTATTCTAGGAATAATTTTAGGAATAAGTCTTGGGACTTGGACTGCCTGGAATATATTTAGTTCCATATCTAAAGAGGTCGAAGGATTAAATTTTGACATTCCTTGGACTAATTTGATAATAATAATACTAATTACATTATTTTTCGCCTTATTAAGTAGCTTTTGGCCGGCTAGGCAAGCCTCAAAAATATATCCAGCTGAAGCTTTAAGGCACGAATAATATTAGGTATATTTACTCTTTCATTTTGTTACAGAAAAAATTAAAATATAAATATTATGAAAAACAAACTTAACTTTACATTAATTATTTTTTTGGTTCTAGTAATTCTTTCATGTAATTATTTAAACCCCAAAGAAGAACCTTTAAATTCAACTGGCAATAAAACCGATTCTACTTCAATAGAATCAGTCAAAATTAATTTAGACAATCCTATTGATTCTAATATAGTTGAGGCTAGTGAAAATATATTAGGAAATATATATGAGAAAATATTACCTTCAGTTGTTCAAATTAAAGTAAGATCAAAGTCAGACAACCCCAATAATTTTATTTTTCCATTCGCCACAAGCCCCCAAAGTCCTGAACAAATCCTAAGAGGTGAAGGATCAGGGTTTGTATGGGATGAATCAGGACATATAATAACTAACCATCATCTTGTTGATGACCCTGAACTATTTAAAGTAAATGTGATTTTTTCTGATGGCGCTCAATACAATGCTGAAGTTGTAGGTAGCGATCCTCATTCAGATTTAGCAGTTTTAAAAATAATTACTGAAGAAAAAAAATTAATCCCTGCACTAATGGGAACAAGTTCTTTAGTTAAAGTAGGACAATTTAGCGCTGCAATTGGAAATCCATTTGGTCAAGAATTTACATTTACCAGTGGCATAATAAGTGCCACTGGTAGAACAATTCAAGGGTTAGGTCAATTTTCAATACCACAAGTACTACAAACTGATGCTGCAATTAACCCTGGAAATTCAGGAGGCCCCTTACTAAATAGAAAAGGAGAAGTAATTGGGATAAATACACAAATTGTTAGCAGAGATGGAGGAAATAGTGGAGTCGGATTTGCAGTTCCTATTGATATTGCCAAAAGAGTTATACCAGAATTAATACAAAATGGATATTTTGAATACTCTTTTCTTGGGATTGCTGGAGCAACTATAAATCCCGACATTGCTACCGCATTAGAATTACCTAAAACTTTTAGAGGGGTTTTAGTAGCAGAAATACTTCCAGGAGGCCCTGCTGAAAAAGCTGGTTTAATAGGAAGTTCTGAAATTAAAAATATTGATGGTGAAAGCATACCCATAGGAGGAGACATAATAACTCATGTAAATGATGTAAGAGTGAAAAGTATGTCCGACTTAATCATATACTTAGATAACGAAACACGACCTGGAGAAAAAACAAATCTTACTTTATTTAATATTGATAGCGAGCCAACCCAATTAGTTGTTACATTAGGAACTCGTCCAACAAACCCATAATTAATCTTGCCCAACTGATTTATGTATTTCATTTAACCAATAAGTTAATTCAGCAGTAACATCATTATTTGGATCAGATGAATCCATGTCTGTCCAATAGCCTAAATCCGACTGTAATCCAATTAAAATATCTCCTACTCTTAATGCTATCTCCTTATACTTATTAACACCTGTTATTGTATATAAAAGTGACGCAGCCCAACCTACTTTACCTGACCTTGGCAAATCAAATAAAAAATCACTTGCATTGTCGACAAAATCCATATACTTAATAGATAAATCTAACCACTTCCTATCATTAGTGGCCATATATATACTAGCCAAAAACCCTCCAGCAATACCTGGATGAAAAAAGAATTGATCTTCGTTAGCACCTCTATACATTCTATATCTAATATTAGGATCTATAATTAAACCTTCAGCTCTTGAATAAGTTGAATATAGATAATCAGGATAATCTGGTTGTAATTCCATTAAGTTATACATCCACTTTGCAACTCCAATAGATTCCTTCATCCTTGATGTAGCAAGAGCTGCTATACCACAGCCTGCTACTACCCATAAATCTTGCTTCGTTTTTTCATTATGAATAGTTGGATGACAATAAAAGCCACCACTTATATAATCCCAGAATGTAGATAAGAAATTCATACCTCTTTCTGATAAATCATAATAACCTAGTTTTTGAGCACCCAAGACTATCCAAATATTATAGTAAAGATAACCATAATCCCAAAGGTCTGGGAGGTTAGTTGGTCTAGGACCAAAATCTCCATTTTGTTGAATGCCTTTTTTTCTTATCCAATCACATAAAAGACTTGCAGCTCTATCATGTCCAGAACTATGTAAAGCAGCAGGAACTTTGTAGTATTCAGCTAAGCCTAAATCAACATTACCAAAACTGCCATCGACATTTATTTGCGTCAATAGATATGAGGATCCTAGGTCTCTAGCTTTTTTGAATCTTCTTAAATTATTCATATACCCTCCAAATATGAATATATTTAATCATATACATAAATTTGTAAAGGGGTTTTAGTATCATCATCGTTTTTGTTTATTGTGATAAAATCTCAGTATTTTTCGATTAAAATGGATCGGGAAATCCACATAAATTATTTGTAAAATACTACAGAAAAACATAAACGGATATAAAACTCATGACTTACTAAAGTTTAAAGAGTCTTTTGATTACTGGTTAAAAATACTTACGGATTACTCAAGTTTAAAAAAGTTATTAATTTTTTGTATGCTCTAATTATTGAAAAAAACAAACCTTATACAAGGTGATCTTCGCTTCTAAGTGGATTAAATGTAACTCTACTCAAAACAGATGTTCCGGTATTTTTAAAATAATGAGATGAATTAGGAGGAACTAAAACAAAATCTCCTGTTGAAATAGGGTATTCCTTACCATCCACCCATACTATTCCTGATCCTCGAGTAATGAAAGCTTGATGTTCCCAGTCATGTGAATGGTGAGGGCTCATGTCTCCAGGTTCATGATCATGATATAGAGAAACAACAGTGGGTGCTCCATCTTTTTCTCCTAATATAGGGTTTGAATAATTTTGAAAATTTTTTATTATTGGGTCCAATTCCACCTCCTGGTTTAAAATAATAATATATTGTAATATAGCAAATTTATAATATATGTAATATATTAAAAAATTCAACAAATATCTTTAGAAAGGTGACTTTCAAATGAATAATAAAGAAATTACGAATTCATATTATGAAATATTAAAGACAAAATATAAAAACATGATTTTAGATAAAGAAAAAGATGATATAAAAAATATCATATCAAATATAAATGAAATATCTGATTCTTTGAATAAATATACAATAGATAACAGTATACAGCCATTTAATGCAAAACCTTTAGAATAAATATATGTCAAATAATTCACTTAAATTTAAATCCATAAGAGAGATATCTAATTTAATTAAAAATAAAAAAATAAGCTCTCAGGAAGTAACTAAATATTTTTTAAAGAGACTCTCTGATTATGGAGATAAATATAATGCTATAGTCACGCTACTTCCAGAATTGGCTGAAAAATTGTCAAGCAAAGCTGATAAATTAAAAAACAAGGGGTTATTACATGGTATTCCTTACGGAATTAAAGACTTAATCTCATTAAGCTATAAAGACTTAAATATAAATAAAAATTATACTCCACCTACTACTTGGGGTGCTAGTCCTTTAAAAAGTCAAAAATTCGAGTTTACTGCGACTGTAATAAAAAAACTGAATAAAGCAGGTGCCATTCCATTAGTAAAACTATCAATGGTAGAACTAGCTGGAGGCATGGGTTATAAATATCCTAACGCATCAATAACCGGTCCAGGAATTAACCCTTGGGATATAACAAAATGGGCTGGAGGATCTTCTAGTGGATCAGGATCAGCAGTTGCTGCAGGTTTAGTCCCTTTTGCACTAGGAACAGAAACTTGGGGCTCAATATTAATACCATCAGCTTATTGTGGTATAACTGGACTTAGACCCACTTTAGGAATAGTAAGTAAGCATGGAACCATGGCTTTATCTTGGACACTAGATAAAATCGGCCCTATGGGTTTATCAGCTGATGACTGTGGCATAGTATTAAATGCAATATCCGGGTTTGATCCAAAAGATTCCTCGAGTTCTAGAAGAAAATTCTCTTATATAAGCGAATATAACCCTCAATCAAAACCTAAGTTAGCTATATTCAGAAATATCCTAAATGATTGTAGTAAAAGTGTGAAAATTAATTTTCACAATAGTGTTAATGAATTATCAAAATTTGCAAACATTGATGAAATAGATTTACCTCAATACCCTTATGAATCAATAATTCAAACTATATCAAATGCTGAATCTTATAGTGCATTAGAAAATATAATAGATTCAGGTGCATTAAGAAAATTAACAGCTATAGAAGATAGATACAGTGCAATCCCAAGAACCTTAATAAGTGCAAAAGACTACATAAAAGCTCTAAGAATGAGAAGAGTAACATCCTCCATCTCAAGAGATATATTTCAAGAATATGACGGATTAATTGCACCAACAAGACCCTCAACCGCACTTCCTTTAAATGAAAATTTCCGAGATTCATTTATATCTTCTAGTGACCCTATGGGTAGTATAGGTAATTTGGCTGGATTACCAGCGATTTCACTACCTAATGGCTTTGAACCAAAAAGCAAACTTCCTACAGGTTTACAAATTATGAGTAGCCCTTACTCTGAGAATTTTTTAATCTCAATGGGCAAAAAATTCCAATCTGTAACAGATTGGCACAAACAAAACCCTAAAATATAAAAATCTATTCTAAGGAGTCAAATAAATGCCTAAAATAAAAATTATGGATAAATTATCTAAAGGAGAAATGCTTCTGCTTGATGGAGGAACAGGTTCAGAGCTACAAAGAAGAGGAGCTGATGTACTCAAGGGAGCTACAAGTAGGTTAAAAGCATGGTCAGCTACAGCTAATATCGAATTTTCTGAAGTAGTACAACAAGTACATAAAGACTACCTTAGAGTAGGTGCTGATATTATTATTAGTAATAATTTTTGGACAATCCCTTCAAGAATGAATAGTATAGGCCTTGGTGATAAATGGATGGAATATGCTAAAGCTGCAGGAGAAAACGCAGTAATTGCACGTAATGAAGAAAACCCTGAAGCCTACGTCGCAGGAGGCATAGCTGCTCCAACAATGCAAACTCTTGAAGATATTCCTATTCCAGATGTTGAACATATGGGAGAAAAAAAATTCTATAAAGAATATTATGATCATGCAAAATTACTCTCCGACATCGGAGTAGACTTAATATTAGCTGAGTACTTAGGATTTATACCTGATTGTGTCGCAGCAGTAGACGCTTGTGCTGAAGTAGGATTACCTGTATTTTTGGCAGTAAGACATATAGGTCAGAAGGGAAGTATGCAATATCAAGATGCTATTCGAAGCAGAAAAACAGAAGAAACTTTATATCAACTAGCTGAAGCACTAAAAGGGCATCCTGTAGATGCAATCCTTCTAATGTGCAGTAATCCAGAGGCAATATCTGCGGGAATGCCTATATTAAAAGATGCTTTTAACGAACCAATTGGGGCATACCCAAATATAGGATACAACCCTACTGGCCCAATTGAAAACAGATCTATTTTAACAAATCAACTACCTTCAGACGGAAAAGACATATTCCAAACACAACAGTATTCCCCATCAAGATTAGCTGAATTTGCAAAAGAATGGAAAGATTTAGGCGCACAAATAATTGGAGGATGTTGTGCTACAGGACCTGAACATATAATGGAAATGAAATCGATAGTAAAAAACTGATGAATTCTTTTATTTGTATATACAAATAAATTCTTAGGAACAAATATGAAAATAAACAATTTAATAAAAAACATAAAAACCCATAAGCTTTCTTATGGTTGTCAATTAAATTCTCCCTCATCTGAACAAATCGAATTACTGGGAATGGCAGGTTTTGACTTTATACTTTTTGATGGTGAACATGGCACATTTACACCTGATTCTTTAGAAGACCAAACAAGAATAGCTGAGATGGCAGGATTAACTCCATTTGCTATGGTACCAAATATCGAAAGATCAACTATACATTCTTTTCTTGAAAGAGGAATTTTAGGTATTCATGGGCCAAATA
Source organism: Chloroflexota bacterium (assembly GCA_002723415.1). GTDB lineage: Bacteria > Chloroflexota > Dehalococcoidia > Lucifugimonadales. The sequence goes on along the minus strand of PBOA01000037.1, from coordinate 6,518 downwards.
TCAATACAAAAGAAGATGCTGAAAACTTATCTAAAGCTTGCAAATATTCTCCATTAGGAACTAGAAGCTTATCTTTATCTAGAGCTACACATTTTGGTTTTGGCCCAGGAAGAAAAGAGTTTATGGAACATACCAATTCTCAAATTATAGTAATTGCTTTATTAGAACATAAAGATGTTTTGAAGGAATTAGATGAAATTGTAAAAGTTCCTGGTATTGATTTCTATGCAATAGGACCAAAAGATTTTGCACAATCAATTGGGAGGCCTGGAGAAATAGACCATCCTGATGTTAAAGATTTTGAAAAACAAGTTATAGAATCAGTAAATAAAAATGGAAAAAAAATGGCTGGGGAAGTATATAGAGTAATTAAGTCTGCAGAATTATTTTATTCTGCAGCAAAATCTTTCGTTAATAAATAACTGGTATATAATGTCTAAATTAGAATTTATAAAATGATATGGAGAAAGTTTAATGCAACGACTTATAGTTACAGGTCCCTGTAAAACACAATTTGAAGATATACCTATTCCAAAATGCCCAAATGATGGAATATTAGTTAAAACATTAGTAACAGCAATAAGTACTGGAACAGAAATTCGAGTATATAGATGGATTCCGGTAGATCACGAAGGTGAAATGCTCCATGGAGGAGTTCCATTCCCTAAAGATAAAACGGAAAATGGATATTCAATGATAGGTGAAGTTATTGAAATTGGAAAAGATGTAAAAAATTTTCAATTAGGAGACCATGTGTTTTTGGGAGAAACTCACAAACAATATGCAGCAGCCAAAGCAGACCAAGCAATAAAAATACCTAGTAATATACCAGTAGAACATGCAGTAATGCTAAATATTCTGGGAGTTGGTCAAATAGCGTTGAGGACAGGAGATCCATCCATGGGTGAAATAGTAGCTATAATAGGCCTAGGAGTTATAGGGCTATCAGCACTTGCTTATTGTAAAGCATTTGGGATCAACACTATAGGTATTGATCTTGATAAATCTAGACAAGGTTTAGCAAAAACTATGGGAGCTGATCTAGTTCTTAGTCCTACTGATCCTAAATTCGAAAATGAAATAAATAAAATTAGCAATGGACAAGGAGTTGATATAGCTATAGAAGCTGCATCTAATTGGAATGCTATCAAAACTTCTTCAGATATTGTTAGAAGAAAAGGTGTTGTAGTTGTAGTTGCTAGACATACTGATATGCCTAAATATAACCCAGTGGGTCACCCATATTTTTCAAATGCATTAAATCTACGTACAGTTTATGGTTATGATTCAGATGGAAACAGATGGGATAAAAAGAATTCTACGGATATGACGATCAAATTATTATCTGAAAACAGATTGCAAATGGATGCGATGATTACACACAAAATTAAATGGAATGAAATACCTGAAATATACGATAGACTCGATAAAGGAGATCTAAGTATTGGAGGAGTAATCGTCGATTGGAGATGAACTTTAACACTATATTTAAGGACATATAAAATGACAATACCTCTAGATAAAATTAACGGAATGCCAGCATACTCAACATATTTCCCTAAACCTCCAGCAATATATAAAGGAGTTAAATCACACCAAATACATTTTAAAGCTGATAAAAATGCAATCAGTCGAGTTTTACCAAGTTGCTTTGAGCCATCTGATGATAGATTGTGCATTGCTTCTGGAATGAGTATAGAATGGTGTTCAAATTATGGTCAATTTGAAGAAAGTACACTTTCTGTTAAATGCAAATATAAAAACTATGAAGGCTATTTTTGTGTTATAGCATTCTTAAACTCTAAATCAAGTATTCCCGCAGGAAGAGAAATATATGGTACACCTAAGGTTTTTGCAGACATCAAAGTAGGAATGTATGAAAGAATTATGTATACAAACACAGAGATAGCCAATCAATCCATAATGAACATTAGAAGTACAATGGAAAAGAAAATTGATATTGAACAATTACCTAAAACAGAACATTCATGGAGATTAAAGGTAATACCTGGTGCTGAAAAAGATACATTAGATGTAATGCAAATAATTGACGGCAAGGACGTACAGAGTGACCAAACATTTAAGACAATTCAATATGGTAATGGAGTAGTAGAATTTAACCCTATGCCAATTTATGATTTATCAGATTTTACTCCTGAAGAGTATTATGGAGCATATTATATTGAAACAGATTTTACTGAAAACTATGGTAAAGTTGTTTATGATTTCCTTAAAAAAGATACAAAATAATAACACCCAGCAAAAATCGAGGAACCACCTTTTAGAAGTCCCCACTGGTTCAAGCTGGCATGCAGAAAATCCGGTTCCGCAATTTAAGGATCCACGGATCCAGATTTTCTGTACCGGTATGGGTCTCCTTTTTTACCACTTCCTAATCTTTCAATACTATTATCTTTAATTAAATCAGTTAATGCTTTTCTTAATATAATTGTACGAAAGCCTTTTATTTGTCTAATTTCTTTTTGATTCATTTCATTTTTAATTAATATTGATTCAATCTTCTTTTTTGCATTACTTAAATTATCGTTAAGTTTAGATTCTATTTTATTAAATGCTTTCTTATCATTAACAATTTTTTGGTTATTAAATTCTATTAATTCCTTTACTAATTTTTTTATTAAACTTCCTCTATGCCTAATAGAAGAACTAATAGAATTCAAAAACTCTTTATCCAGATCTGAAGCTTTTACTAAATTTTGTATATTTAGAATTAATTCTTTTTCAATATCATTAAAATTATTAAAAAGAGAATAACGTTTATCCGAATAATTTAATCTTGACATAAAGCCATCATGTAAACTTTTCAAATAATCCTTTTTTTCTTCAAGACGACCAAAATATGCCTCCAAGTGCATAGGGATATGATCAAAAGAATGTGGTTTAATATTGTCAAAAATAATGCTTCTTCCTATAACACCATATTTTGACATAGCTTCTCTAAGAGCTAAATGTAAATATAATATATAACATTGTTCTAAAATATAAAAATGTGTGACTAAATTCCTTTTTCTTAATTTAAAATAATTACTATCTAATATTTCAACAGTAGAGTGACTAGAAATATAACCCAGATATGAAGATAATTTTAATGTATAAATCTCTTTGGACATAATCTCATCCTATTTATAATCACAATGAATTATAGCTAATCCCCATTTTTTGATCCTAATATTAAATATATTATTAGATAAATCTAAGATTTCATCATTAATTAAATCTATACCAGTTTTTATATCTAATTTTGAAGTTACTTTACATATTATATCTTTTTCATTTAAATTAAAAAGAAATACTAATATTCCATTTTTATTAGATTTCCTGATTATTGGAATTACATTTTGAATATTGACATGGATTTGCTGAATAAGTTTATTTTTATCAATTAGTGTATTACAAAAATCTTTATTATTAGATAAGGACTCAAAAGGAAACCCAAACCAAGTAAACCTCTTGTTTAAATTTTCTATACCTACAATGTTTCCATTTAATTTAGCTGCAATTCCTGAAGAGTTTTTTGGATCAAGAATTATAAAACTAGTCGGTTTAGTTATTCTATAACTACCTAAAGATGTTTCCAAAATATTATTCCCTATATCAATATCTCTTTGAGTTAGATTAAAAAAATCAGCAACTCTAACACCTAATTTTTCCGCAAATTTATCTGGTGGATTATAGCTCGACATCCCATTCTCTGCATATAAACCAAAGTTACTAGTAGCTATAAATTTTGTATTATTACTTGTATTTAGCACCTCATTAATACTATTAAATATTTTTTCAGTGATAATTGAAATATTTGGTAATAAAACCAGATTATATTTCATAAAATCAGTTTTGGAGGAAATTATGTCTGGTTGTACTCCTTTAGACCAAAATATTTTAAACACTCCTCTAATTTCACGAATAAAATCATCTCCCATATCATTATATGTAAAAATTTCATGTGATAATTGATCATTTAATATAGCAATTTGACTATCAAAAAATTGTAAAGGCAAATGATCATATATCTGCTTTATATTTGATATATCCTTAGTAACTTGTTCTAATCTTTGAGTTGGCTTACCATCTAAAGCTGCCAAATTATAGCCAGGTGATTCAAAAGCCATATAATCAGGCCTATATTGCCAAAACATAGCTCCAGTTGCACCGTAAATTAAAGTCATCCATAACAAAATTGATAATTCTTCAGGTTTTGTTTGATTTCCTCTGTTTAAACCTCCAGGAGACATACCTGAATATATTTCTTCATTCCACCAACGATTATTATTCCCTAAATATCTAGCCCAAGAAAATGCAAAAGCTCTTTCACTTATTAATAAAGACGCATTTTCATTTAATAAATTATTAGAAGGCATAGACATTCCCCAACTATCTGCAACCTCTGCACATATCTCATCCCAAGGTCGTGGTATCCATCCACCATGAGTCCGAGTCTCATGTATAGAATCTAATGTCCTTGTTTTATTTATCATCCATTGTAAATGATCTGATAAATTTTCATAATGAAATTGCTTATAAAGTAACATTTCTAAAATATTTTGATTTGATCTCGGTATTTCTATTTGATCCCAAGAATTATAATTTCTTAAAACTCTTTGATTTAATTGTGATAAGTCATATTTATTTTTCAACCAATTAATATAGTTTTTTATAGTATAAGAACAATAACATGGCAAACCTCCCCCTTGATTTGTCCAAGCTGTTGATAAATTTATACCATCCCAAAGCCCCCATATATACATTGCTTTATGGTTTCTATATCTTTTAATCACATGATCTAATAATTTTCCTCCATATATTCTCCATGCAGGATGGTCATAACAATGTCTCATAGCCCCTTGAGAATAAGCTGGATGCCCATCAGGAACTATATAATTACCTAAATAATTTACCGCACAAATATCAGGATATTCTTTAACCAACCATTCTGGGCATGATCCATGAGTTGCTAGCATTATGTCTATCCAAACATATAAACCTTTTTCTTGAGCTAAATCAAAAAATTTATCAATATCATCTAAATTATATTTACCTTTAGCAGGTTCCATCCAATTCCAATAAGATGCAGTTCGAACAATATTAAATCCTCTTTTTTTAATCTCTTCAAAGTCTTCCTCCCAAACTTCTATTTTAGGAACTCCACTCCTAAAATATTCAACACCAATTGGAAAAGGTACTTTCAAATTTTTAAATCTCATATATTTACACTCAAAAACAATCCATTATTAAATTTTTAGTAATGATGATAAAAATTGATCCAAATCTTTACTAAATATTTTTTTCTGCCAATCTCTAATAGATATATCAAATAACTCCAATTCAAATTTATGACTTTTCTTTGACAATCTATTAAGGCTTGCAAGAGGCCATACTAATGAAGGTGCTATGTTCAATTTCTTAGACATTCTATTTCTCCAAGATTTCAAATGATGTAATCTTTCTTTCATATTTATTTGATCATCATGAGAAATTTTTATAATTTTCTTTTCAACTTTGGGTCTCGGTTTAATTTCACAGTTTATTCCTTTTTCAAATGCTTTAAACAAGCGTAAATAAAAAGCATTTTTTTTAAAACTGATATTATCTAATTTTTTTATTTCATCCTTCCAATTATTCGACATTTCCACTAATTTACGATCTGAAATTATTTTAAATGGAGGTTTATCACGTCTTCTCGCCTCTAAGTCTCTAAATTTATATAAACAACTTAATATAGTTAAGGATCTTGAATCTAAAACACCAGTACCTTTTATAGACAAATATGCTGTCTCTTCATTTTTGAATTCATATCTAATTGATTCTAAAAGATGAAATTCTTCAATTACCCATTCTAACCTTCCTAATTTATCTAATTTATTAATTAATATATCTCTAAGAGTTTTTAAATATAATACATCCTCAGATGCATATTTAATTAAATCTTTACTCAAAGGCCTATTAGTCCAATCGGCTTTTTGAAAAATCTTATTCTCAGGTAAATTAAGAGAGAGATGTTCATTTAATAACGAGTTTAACCCCAATTTATTTGAACCTATAAAAGAAGCTGCAATACTCGTATCAAATATATTTTTTATTCTAAAGCCCCAATCTCTATCTAAACATCTTATATCATAACCTGAAGCATGAATTATTTTTTGTATAGAATCATCCACAAAAATTTCTCTTAATGGAGATATATCTTCTATAATTAAAGGATCAACTAAATATATGTTTTTATCTGTTGCAAATTGTAATAAACATACCTTTTCAGGGTATCTGTGTAGTCCATTAGCTTCTAAGTCAAAAGAGACGAATTCATTTTTTTGGATTAACTTTTTCATATCCAATAATTGCGAATAATTTTCAACAAATATTATGTTATTCAAATCCATAAATTTTATTTAGGGGTAGCAAATGCTAATATTGATTTAGGGTTATCAGTCAATATTTTATTAATTATATTTTCACTAAAGCCTCTAGATTTCATTCGTGGGACTATATGGGATATGATATAG
>PBOA01000036.1 GCA_002723415.1 Chloroflexota bacterium | reverse complement strand
CATGAACATTCCCCAAATCGCTGAATCTTGCATGTATGTCTCGTAAAATACGGTCTCAATTACTGCATTAAGAAAATGACCTAATGCTAAAGGTAATAGTCCAATTACTATTATGGGATATCTTCTATCTGTTCTAAAAAATGTTAATGGAATTAATGCTGCAATTCCTGCCAAAACTCCTCCTGATACTCTAAATAAAATCTGATTTTCTATCTCTCCGTGACAAACCATTCTTCCTCCATCTAATCCTAACTTTATGTCAAAATCATATCCTTCCATCATGCAAACATAACTATGCCCTAACTCGTGAACATAACTAAGTGGAATTATTGATCCAAAAAATATTACAAGTGAAACACTTACTATCTTTATCTTCAATTTAGGCAATTTTCAAACTCCTATTAGTAAAAATAAAAAAGAAGGGGGATTCATTTTTCATCTGCATCGACGACCATATACCTGTAGTAACCAATCCATCTTACTGCTTCCTCTCTTTCATATTGTGTCATCCGTGCATGAAATTTTCTTTGTGCTTCTTTAACTCTGGCCTCTTCGTATTGAGCAATTTCCCCAAAATGCTCTTCTTTTGCTTCTTTATTGCCGAGATCAACTATCCCAAATGAATCTGTGAACATTTTCTTTTCTGAACATTTCTTATCCTTCTCATCCTTCTTGTTCATTTTTTATCTCCTGCATATTTTCCACCGTTTACTGCCCACCATGGAACACTATGCCAAGTATATTCCTGATCTGTCTGTTCACAAAAACATTTCAAACATAATCCATCAAGTACGTCAGCCTCATCAACTTCTTTTGTACTCATTACATTTCTGCAAGCAGTACAATGCATATGGATTGGAATCAGCTCAATGTTGTATGGTGGATCTGCATTTGTCTTATGTACTCGTGCTATGGTTCTTGGACCAAATCCAACCATAATTGGTCTCAATTTTTCACCATGTGAACCAAGTGCTAGTACAGTTTGATGCATATCCCAAAGTTTTACACTATGTTTACCGCTGTTTTTATTACAAAGCAAACATGGTCTAACTTCTTGATGTAACTCCCAAAGCCTCTCACTATGTTTTTTGTTTTCTTTCAAACATGTTTTACATTTCTTCATTCTTGTCATTGTAGGTAATTTGTGAATAACCCTATTATGTTCTACATCAATAGTATGCATACTATACATACTTTTGATTTTCCTCGATTTCATCCTTAGCTCTTTCCCATTCGTCTCTCAAGACTTTGTATCGTTTAATATCAGACAGTTCATTTTTCAGTTCCTCGATGTCTGCCTTGACATTCTCCATGGTTATCTCAAATCCACTTTCTAGCATTTCATATTGCGCCATCAATATCCAAATTCTACCTTCAATGTGGTAGTCCTTGAGTATCTTTGGATCTGGCTTCTCACATTCTACTTTGAAAATTACTTCTCGACTGCTTTTTTCTAAAGTCTCTTCAAGCATCTCTGCTTCTTCCCATCTTTCTAGCTCTTCAAGCATCTCTGCTTCTTCCCTCAGACGTATGATTTCATCGGGGTCATCAATGTCTCCACGAATTATGATTTACTCACCATACTTTGACTGTCACATTATATCTAATATTCAATATGAGAATAGTATGCATACTATACATACAATAACTTTCTGTTAAGCTTTATCGGTTACTGAATTTTTTATTGTTTCATACGCTTCAAAAATTTCTTTAAATTTTTCTTCTCCAATTTTTTTATTTTTACATTTATCTGGGTGATATTTTAGCGCCAATATTCTAAACTGTTTTTTTACCTCATCAAATGTTGCATTTGTGGCAAGGCCCAATTTTTTATAACATTTTTTTACATCTATTTTATTTAATTTTCCAAATAATTCTTCATAGGCTCTATCATATTCTTTTTTTGCCTCTTCATACTGTCTTTTATGTTCAGAATATCTCTTTTTCCAATATTCCTGCTCCTTTTTGAAATTCTTATGTGAATGATAATAATCTCCTCGTCTATTATAAAACCACTCAGGGTCCACATCCTTCCAAAATTCTTCTTGTTCATCCCAGTATTTTTTATCATCTTCTGAAAAATCATCATCCCAAAATTCTTCATCAAATGGATTATCAAAAATTGAACTATCACGATTCTTACCCCATCTGTGTCTATACTTTCTTCCACTTCTCTGTTCTTCCTCTCGACGCCTATTTTCTTCCTGTTGTCTATTTCTTTCCTCTCGACGCCTATTTTCTTCACAATTTTTACTATGTTCTTTACAATTATTTTCTCTATGGAATTTTTTATAACAACCTAAACATTGCCATTTCTTTTCAGGCCAAAACATCCAGATAAGAAATATTATAATTCCTGCTAGTATTACTGGCCAAAAGAAAAATAAAATTAATACAGCTATTACTGCTAGGACCATTTTTATTAATAATCCCTATTATTTACAAAATACAATTTCTGTTTAGAATCAAGTATCATCATTTTGTTTTAATCCCTTTATCCATTTTGCATATGTATTTCTCATAATTTCATCCAAACTAGGATCTACCTTCACCAGGTTTTCATAAAATATGGCCAAACTGTATCCTAGATGAAGTAGAGAATCACCCTTGTATTCATTTGGTAATTCTAATATTTTTTCAATTGCCCATCTCGCTTCTACTGGCGTATTGAATAAGCTGGAATAGAATAATTTTGTGGCTAATATGGAAGCATTTTCGCCCAAATAGTACGTTTGTTCAAAGCAATGGTCGGTAAGATGTGTGGTTCCCTCAGTACTACATTTGAGTAATTCATCAACAATCCATTTTTCATAATTTGTTAGTTTATCGTGCTCACCGTGATACATCATCTCATATCCTCCCTGGTATCCTTTGACATGTGATCAATTGGAGTATCAAAATCATCATCTCCAGAATGGTCCTTACCATCTGAATGGACATTTAGATTATTGACATTGTATGTATTGTTGTATGTGTTATCATTATACTGGCTAAATCGAAAATGTCTTCGAATATCTTCATAAAAATAAATTACTAAAATAATTATTCCTGCAGGAGTTCCAATTCCTGAACAAATTAAGAAACATCCAATGAATAGCCACCATCTACTTGCCAAATACTGCCTCCAGAATTTTTTTTGGTTTTACTACACCAGAACAAATTAAAAAAATAATAGCATATAGCCCCAAATTACTTGCCAAAGATAATCTCCAAAATACTCTCTAGTGTTTGTAATAATGATAATCTTAATTTTAAAATATCTACTCCTGCATATTCTCTTACATTTTCTTCAGTAACTTGTTGTGAAAATTTACCTATTGATTTTCCATCATAAGAAACAATGACGTCATGAGTTCCTATTTCATCTAATTCTAATGTAGTTTCAAAATCCCCATTACTTGAGGTTTTTACAGCAATGCTTTCTGTTTGAAATGTTGGCGAAATTGTAGTTATTGCAACTGGAATATTTTTTATCTCACTTCCAACATTGCCTTCTATTTTATTTTCAAAAATTGTAACTGATGGTTCTTCTATGATCTTTTCTTGTATCACTTTGTCTTTTATTACAATAGTGCCTGTTGAGTTTACATTAACCCATTCATAAACGCCTATATCATATGGCATGTTCCCGGTCCATGTGCCATTAGTATGCAACTCCCCAGATGAAAATAATCCACCAGTATGTTGTAAGTTAATTGTGGAGTTAGACAAGTTTTTTAGAAATATTATATCGTTTTGTTCTATTTCCAAATAGTTTGGTAGAGTATTTGTAAACTCGTGTTGTTCTGCAAATGCAGTTGGAGCAAATGCTAAAATTGTAATTGCACTGCACAGTAATGTAATTTTTTTAATTGGAAAAGACTCTGAAACCGAGTTCAAAAATACTCGGACCCAAACAAGTTGAAAACGATATTCTCTCAGAGCCAATTTTTCCATGCTAAAAGTTAAGCAGAAAACCTATTATGCAACACGCTCTTAGTATGCATACTGTACATACCATGTCAAGCAATCTAAAACTACGTGTTCACATTGCCCCTGTAGGCTTTGAGATTGATAGAATCGTAATTCCTGCAAAAAAAATGCGTGCTGACAAAGTTTGGTTAATCTCTCATTCTAACCGTTCTCAAGACAAGGCACGTCCTTTTTTAGAAAAGGTCAAAAAAACACTTGAAAAAAATAACATAGAGGTAAAAGAAAATTCTGCGGATCGATATCGTTTGTTTGATATTGTTCGGGTGGTAAAAGAAATAATTTTAGAAGACAGACAACATGACATTTACCTAAACGTGGCAAGTGGTTCTAAAATTCATGCAGTTGGATTAATGATGGCAACAATGATTTTTGATGATAGAGAAAATTTACATCCATTTTATGCTCAAGCAAAAGATTATCATCATACCAAAGTTACTGAACCGCAAACATCTGGTGTTGAACAAATCTCAGATTTGCCTACATATCAAATTCAAACACCTCCGCAAAAACAGCTAGAAGCGTTAAAAATTCTAGTTGATAATAATGGAAAAATGAAGAAAAAAGATATGGCACAAAGAGCAGAAGATCTTCAGTTAATTACAATTAATGCACAAACTGGTAATCACTCTCAGGCTCGATTTGCTAGTCTAGATAAAAACATCATTGCGCCATTAGAAAATCAATGGGGTTATGTTAAAACTGAAAAGGTCGGTCGAAACAGATGGATTCATCTTACAGATGAAGGACGATGGGCATCTGAATTTTTAATCTAATCATTAATAATTTCTTTATACATCTATAGATTCTTTCAAGTCTTTGTAGCGATTTTGGATTTGTACTTCAGTAACATTTGCAGCTTCTGCAATGTCACGTTGTGTTTTGTCTTCACCGTTCTTGACACATGATAGGTACAATGCTGCAGCTGCTAATCCCATTGGATCTTTTCCTATAAATGCTTCATTTTCTTGTACAATTTTTAAAACTTCGACTGCAAAACGTTTTGTTTTTTCTGTAATACCAATTTTACTTGCAATTCTTGCAACACACTGTACTGGATCAGTAACAGGCATTTCCAAATCTAATTCTCTTACAAGTAAACGATAACATTTTGCAATATCTTTTCTTTTGATGTCTGCTGCAATTTCAACCTCTTTGAGGCTATGTGGAGTATCTGTATCACGACATACTACATAAACACATGCTGCCATTAATGCACGTTCTCTTTGAAGACCTTTGTCCAGTGCTTTACGATAAATGTAAGCTGCTTTTTCTACAACAGACTCTGAAATTGCTAATTTGTCTTTTAGTCTATTTAATTCGCTGAATGCTTGTCTAAAGTTTCTGTCAACTGGTTCATTATCTGCACTTTTGCTGTCCCAGGTTCTTGTTCTTTCAAGAAATTTTTTCGTTGATTCGGTGAGTGGTTTACCATATGGCCATTCATTTTCTTCACGTTTTTCTCTTGGAATTTTGTAGGGACATTTCTTCATATGGTCTTGTAAGGCTTCCATATCTGGGCAAATTACTCCACAATAGATACATCGTCCATTAAATGAATCATCCATATTCAAAAGCTATATACTTTCTTTTACTTATGATTTACTTTTAATGCTCAATTAATCCCATATGCTATAGTTGTTCTCGAACTGCATTTGGTGTTCTTTTCAAATCTTTAGATAATCTACGAAGAAATATTTCAGGAATTTCTATTCTCCATTTTTTTAGATCATCTTCTGAAGCATTTGGAAATTTTGCTTTAATCATTTCATTTTTCCATTTTTCAAACTCATTACGTAACTTTTCAACATCATCTTTTTCCCAATATTGCCAGGCGTTTTCATAATCTTTTACTATGTCTGGATGATCTAATACAGCTCTCCCAAATGGACAATTGTGTGGTTTTCCAGTATCTACTTCTAGAGGCATCTGTCTGCCATGTTGACTAAGAACTTGTGGATCATAATAGAGCCTCGCTTTACATGGACCATTTCTCTCATTTTTGCCTCTATTGCAAGTGAATACTTTGCTCATTCTAACGGTACTACACAAACAAAATTAAAAATTTTTCTAAAACCTCATTTTTGAGAACCATCTTCTTACTGCATATTTTCTTACAAATGCCACTAACGTAAAGATGGCTGTAATTTGTAAAAATCCCATTATCTCCTGATTTGCAATTTCTCCTGCAAACATTGGCAAAATGAAGAAATTTATCGGAAGATACATCACAAAACCGATTATAATATCCGTTAAGCTTTCTACGATTGATTTCTTCTTAGAGTCTCTAGTTAATTCTGAACATGTCTTACATTCTAGTGTCATTTTGAACCTCTGCTTTGCAAGCAAGGCACATCCAAGGACCAAGTTTTCTAGTGTTTATTGTGGTAGATTTGCATTTGCAGCAAATCATTATGTCTGTTTTACTTTGCATGTAAAGTAATACATTTTTTGAATCTTAAAGCTCTGGCAAACAGTATGCATACTATTCATACTAATTTATCTACGTATAATCATCAAGATTAGTTTTTGAGGGTTTTTTGTAAGAATTTAAAATGGCTATTACGTCTTCAGCTGTTTTTGCAGGTTTCACACCCTGAGAGCAAAACCTCTTGAATCCTTTTACTAATTCCTCATCTTCTACTCTTGGCTCCATTGCAATTGTCAATCTTTCTAATTTTCTCGCATAATCTAATGCATAATGTGCCCCTCCTTTTTCACTAGATTCTACCACTATTACCGCATCAGATAATGCAGCGATAATCTCATTTCGTTTTACTAACGCTAATGTAAGATTATCACCATTAGGAAAATTTTCTGAAATTAAACATCCAAAATTAGTGATCTTTTGGGCATGTTTTTCATGTTGAGGAGGATAAATTTTTGGCAATCCGGCTAAAACTGCTATAGTTTTTCCATCACACTCTATTGCACCTGCATGTGCTGAAATGTCAATTCCTTTTGCTAATCCAGATACTATGGTGTACCCTTCAATTACTAAACGAGTTGCAATTTCATGTGCCAATTCCTGTCCTTCTTGTGAACATTTTCTTGTACCTACTATTGCTACACATTTAGTAAAATCAACCATTTCTCCTTGGACGTAGATCTCTTTTGGGGTCCTTTTTTTTGGTAAATTTTTTAATGATTCTGGAAAATTTTCATCATCTTTATTCAATATCTGAATATTATTAGATGCAATGAGTTCATCAAAATTTTCTTTTTCAGACAAGGTAGTTCCTATTTTTTTGTTGTAGCAGTAGCATAAAAATAAACACTATTTGCACCATTTTCTAAAAGCTCTTTGATACACTGTTGTGCTGTAAAACCTGCAGTGACAACATCATCAATTAATAGAATATTTTTTCCTTTGATGTCATAATTTGAATTAAATTGATACACCTTATTTTCACCATAGAATTCTTCTTTTTCATTTCTAGTCATTCCTTTTGTTGAACGATCAATTGTTTTTTTTAATACATTATGAAAATTAATTTTTTTACCTCGGTAACTATTATTACAACCAATTACATTTGGGTTTCCTTTTAAAAGCACTGAGAATTTTTCTGCAATTGATACTGCCTTTGTAAATTCTGCAGGATTAAAATTTGGAACTGGCACTATCATATCAGCACAAAGTAAAGGAAATTTCTCTAATTTTGCTTTGATTAACATAATTAAAGCAATAAGCAATCCACTTGTCGTTGAATCATCATTTTTATTTTTTAATATCATATGACTCAAGGCATCATCTTTTGCATATGAAAAACGTATTGGAATATACTGTCCTACTTGCCAAACATTTGAACCTGCTAAAGAAAGTCTAGCAGAACGGTCAGAATCATATCCTTTCCAAATACCTGATCTATAATCTTTATCTTCATGAAGTAAATCGATGTAAACTTGTTCAGCATACTTCTTTTCTAGATTAGTATTTCCCTTGTACGTAAATTCAGTATTCCAATCCCAAAAAAACCCGAGTTCCAAATCCTCATCATGCCCCAGTGCCTCCCATGATAACACAATTTGATTAATCTTTATCTTAATTCCAGGTTTTTCGCGTATTGTATACTTCCAAGGAATTTCAAAATCATTCCACATTTCTTTACATTTTTCATTTTCCCTACTGGGAGTCACACGATTTCCTTCTTCATCAAATTTCATTTGATCATAGTATTCTTAGTATCTCATAACTCTTTTTTACACCATTCTGTATTCTAATCCTATTGACTAGCATAACATTTCATGGTGGAGTAAATGATATTGGTGGAAATAAATTTCTAGTAGAAGACAAAGGAACAACAATCCTAATGGATTTTGGAATGAGTTTTCGTGAGGAAGGTCAATTTTTCTCACAATTTATGAATGCTCGTGCATCTAATAGTCTAGTTGATCTTTTTGCATTAGACATATTGCCAAACATTCCTGGAATGTATCGTACTGATTATACTGAACATATGGAGTTAGAAGATGATGAAGAGACATCAATTGATGCTGTTTTACTGACACATGCGCATGTGGATCATTGTAAATACATTTCATATCTGAGACCTGAAATTCCAATTTACTGTTCAGAAGCATCAAAATTAATAATGCAAAATTATGATGACACAGGAACTGATCAATACTTAACTCACAAAGAAAAGTTTGAAGTTTATACAAACAGAAATGGAGAATTAAGTAAAAAACAAGGTGATGATGTTAAAATTGCAAGAAATATTCAAGTTTTTGAAGATGGTAAGAAATTCTCTATTGATTCAATAGATGTCGAACCAATGCCTGTTGATCATTCCATTCCTGGAGTTGATGCATTCATTCTACATACATCATCGGGGTCAATTGCAAATACAGGGGACCTACGATTTCATGGAAGACGTGCACAAGACACTGAAAACTTTGTACAAAGATGTGGTCAATCAGAATTAGATCTAATCTTATGTGAAGGAACCAGAGTTCAAAAAGCTGATCCAACTACAGAATATGATGTAGAAGACAAATCAACAAAAATCATTAATGAAACAGAACAATTGGTAATCTGTGGATATCCAATAAGAGATTTAGACAGATTAATGTCATTTTATTTGGCAGCAAAAAACACAAATCGATATCTGGTAATTGATCTTAAACAAGCGTATTTACTAAAACTATTTTCTGCGTCATCATCTTTTAGTAATTTATATCCAAAACCTGATGATAAAAACATCAAAATTTTCATTCCACGAGGAACTTGGAGTTTAATTGACAAAGATTTATCAAAATTCTCTGAAAGATTGTTAAAAATGGATTATAAAGAATGGCAAAGAGAATTTCTTGATTATCCGAATGCTATTGACTATAGAGATGTTACAGCACACCAAAAAGAATTGATCTTTTATTGTAGTGATTTTAATTTACAAAATTTGATAGATATAAAACCAAATCCAAATTCATCATACATTCGCTCATTGACAGAGCCATTTGATGTGGAAATGGAACTAAAAGAAGAGCAAATAAAGAATTGGTTTGAGCGTTTTGGTGTTATTAGTAGAGAACGTGACTGGCATCAAATACATGTGTCAGGTCATGGAGACAGCACACAGTTAATGCATGTAATTGATGTGGCTAATGCCAAAAAATTAATTCCTATTCATACAACTCACGATGAATATCATTTACGAATGCATCCAAATGTGCACACTGTAAATAAACATGGAACTTATCAGATGTGAAATTAATATCTGAATAAATAACGGACCCAGGAGGATTTGAACCCCCGACCTGGTGGTCCGAAGCCACCCGCTCTATCCATGCTGAGCTATGAATCCATATATTCACAAAATTTGTAATTAAAAAATCTAAATCATCTTAAAATGTTCAAAAGCTTCTTTGATTAACGGTAAATTTTTCTTAGGACATGGCCATTTTCTATCACCTTTTCTATTTCCTGCTTGTTTGATTGGAATTCCATAGATTTCTTTTGCGTGAGCAATCCATCCTGATTTGATATTTTTATTATGATTTTTCTTCACATATTCTTTAATTTCTTGATATCTCACCATGACTTTTCACTAACAAACTCCGTAAATTTATCCCAGTTAACTTTTCCATCTACTGTACTTAGACCTTTATTCACAAATTCATCATGTAATCTTTTTTCTGTATTCATTATCTCATTCTCATAATTTGGATTATTTATAGAACCAATCAACATAGAAATTTTTTGATACATGTTCGAATCTCCTGAAATTTCTTCCCAAAATTCTTTACCTGCAACCTCTCGATAATTTTTATTCTTTGTAGGTTCTTTTCTTTTGTCTGAAATTGTCCCATATGAATACGCCACAACTGGATCAAACTGTTTTTTTGCTTTTGCAACTCTGGCTCGTATTGAATTAAATTCTTCATTTTGTCTTTTTTTTGCAGATGCATTTTGAGGATTTGTTCCTGATTTGACGGCATAAGCTGTATACTTCTTAGTTGTCTGAACAACAATATCTACACCCTCAACTGGTGCAGCTTGACCATTTGAAATTTTTGCAGTTATCGCTGTTGCAATAGGTTCAAAGACTAAATTTCCAAACACAGTTTCAATTGATGATGTCATAAAATCATTTAGAGTAGTTTTTATCAGAATTTTAGATTGAATATTAGAATTTTGAGCACGATAAAGATACGGATTTCTTCGTCCTATAAGCTTCTTCAACTCTATGTTCTTAATTTTTTCTAAATTACTTTTATGATAATTTTCCATTGCATCATTAACAATTTCCTTAAGTTCGTTATTTGATATTGCGTTCATTAGAAAGAATTTCTTTTCCTTTTACTTTGCGTTTTTTTATTTTAGTGGGTACAAATTTACTAATATTTTCCTTAGCCAATTTGTAATATGTTTTATTTAATTCCATTCCAACATAATGTCTCTCTAATGTTTTTGCAACAATTGCTGTAGTGCCAGATCCTAAAAATGGATCCAAAACTATATCGCCTTTCTTTGAAAATAACTTGATAAACCATTCAGGAAGCTCTGATGGAAATGTTGCGCTATGACCTTTATTTTCACATACTGTTGCAAAATGTAACACATTATCTGGATATACTGTATCTCTTCCTATCCAATTTTCAATTTTTTTACCAAATCCACTTTTCACTTTAGATTCATCTCTAATTCTATCTGTTTTCGATAAATTCTTTAATCTTGAACTTGCCCAATCGCCGGTAGGAACTTTTACTTCATCTTGATACATGTTGAAGCCTTTTTCTTTTGTAAAATGTAAACATCTTTCCCAACCATCTCTAAATCTATTAGGCCATTTTCCTGGATAGGAATTTTTTTTATGCCACATATACTCCTCTGTCCACAACCATCCTTGTTTTCGCATTTCTAGAATTAATTCAATTACATAAGTTCCTCTTTCGCCATCAATTACACGTTCTTTGATATTTAGAACAAATGATCCTTTAGGCTTTAAAACTCTCAACAATTCTTTTGAAATTGGTTTAAACCACTTAACGTATGATTCTACAGAAATTCCTTCATAAGTTGATTTTCTATTATCTGCATATGGTGGAGATGTGACGATTAAATTAACACAATTCTTTGGCATTTTTTTTAAAACCGAAAGACAATCTGCGTTGAAAATTTGATCTTTTTCTAATTTCATCTAAATAATGATTCTTTTTGCTAGTATACTAATTTTCTTGTCTTTTTGTTACATGTATTGATTCAGATTCTTTAACAAATTTTTTATTATATGGATCGTTATCAAATGGATCAATTTCATAAAAAGCATTTGGAATCATTTCTGGTTCATTTGGTGCCGTCTCATTTTCTACATCAATTTCTCTGACAAAATAAATCCAATATTTGACACCTAACTCTTGTGCAGCTTCAATTTCATTTTGACTCCAAAAAATGCTGAAATTCTTACCTGTAGTTCCTTTTACCTCGATGAATCTATCTGGAATCAAATCATCTGATTTACCATCAAATGATTCTATATCATATCCTTTATTGGCCCAGTCCTGTGAAATTTGTTCCACACGTTTTGCTTCTTCTACACATCCTTCTTCTTCCAGTCTTCTTCTCTCATAATTCACAACAATTTTCTCTGCTATCAATCCAATTTTCTTTTTTGTTTCCTCACTCTTTCTTAATTCTGCTTCAAGATCTTTTTGTGAAATTGGTTTTTTCTTTTTTCTATATCCTGTAATTGTTTCATTTTGATAAAATTCTGAATTAATTTTTATTGTATCGTCATCATCTTTTACTAGTAAACCCACATCGCGTAAAATTTTCAAATCTTCGGAACTATCAAAAAGACGAAATACTTCATTTTTTTCATACCAAAAGCCATTTTCTTTATCACCATGAAATTGTGCTAATCCAGGCATAATTTTATTTGAAAATTCACTTTTCAAAAGACAATTTTCAATAATTATTTGATTAATTTTCTCTCTTGATTCTTTATTTTCTATAATAGCCTCTCCAATTTCTGTTAATTGTAAATTATTTCCATTTTTTAAAATTAATCCCGTATCTAAACAAAATTTTTCATTTTCATCGTACACCACATGTTGTAACCCACTTTCAATTTTTTTTAACTCACATTGTCTTTCTACTTCACTTGGAATGATTTTTCCTGTCTGAATTTCTCGTTCTTTAATGATTTTTAGAAATTCTAAAACTAAATGAAGCTCAATTGTCATTTTCTTTATCTAATCATCATTTTGAAAATTATTTTTCTTTAGTTCTCGTAAATGATCTAGTAATGCATTGAAGTCCTTATCCATCTCATCTTTGCTAACATCTTCTCTTGTTCCATCATAATCTATAATGGTGGGCCAGGAATCGTTCAGAGCAAAACTCATGTTATCCCATTTCTCTTTCAATCTTTGATCAATTTTTTCATCAATAGTCTTTTTTGCCAAAATTAAATGATACACTACTTCATCTGTTTTCATGCCCAATCGATGAATTCTGTCCATTGATTGCATAAACTGTGCACCGTTGAAATTTCGATCAAGATAAATTGCATGTGAGCAAACTTTCTCTTTTGTTTTACTGTTAATATGTAATGAAACAGATTCTGCTAGTGATGCGGGTGTTGCAATTAAAACACGTGGATTTGGGTCATCTTTGAATTCTTGTATTCGTTTATCTCGATTGTCCTCATCCAATTCATCTTTAGAAATATCACCATAAATTAAAATCGGTTTTTCATCAGCAAGTAATTGTTTTTCTAAAATTTCTAAATTTCCTACAAATGATGACCAGATAATGACTTTTTCATTTTTTGCAAGTAATTCTTTTGTTAATTTTACAGCAGCTGTTAATTTTGCTGGAAATTCATTTTGTTTAGAATAATTTGCAATCTTTTCCCATGTGTCTGGGTCCTCTCGTTTAATACTTGCAAGAGAAAACTTCTTGCCCATTCCTGATTCTTCATTTTTTATCTCAAACTCTTCTGCTTTTTCATAAATTAGTGTTGGATTTGATGCTGCCTGAAGCAATCTGATCATCTTTGCCACCCTAAATTTCTGTAATCTAGCCTTATCTCTCAAATCAAGTTCTGTGAATTCTTGAAGTGTTTTTGCTGCTATAACATTGTAAATTTCTGCTTGTTTATCACTAAGATTAACATACGTCCGTTCAAATCTTGGTTCTGGTTTTAGATCTAAATCTTGCTTTGTAATTCTAGTAAATAATGGATACAAGGCATTTTTCCATTTCCCAATACCATGATTTTTTGCATATCGCATGTAACTAATGTCATTTCCTAATGGGAAATCATATGGCCACAAGAATGTTAATTGAACCCACAAATCCCTTGCATCATTTGGCATAGGTGTTCCACTAAGTATAGCTCTTCTTTTTGCAAATGGAGCTATAGCTCGTGCTGTACGTGCCCATGCTCTTTGTTCTGGACTTTTAATGTTATGTGATTCATCAATTATTAACATTACATCGTTGTTACTCATAAATTCTATAATTTCTGCAACCCTGTTCATAGCTGTAGAAAAATGCATCAAAAATAATTTATGATTAAGATTTGGTAATTGTTTTCCAACTTCTCCTCTAACCCTGATTGATTTTGGTTCTTGGCCAAAGCAAAGTCTGTATTCGTCTTCCCAAGGAAAAAATGATGCAGTAGGTCCAATGACTAAAATTTTATTAATTGTCTTATCATCAAGCCATTTTGATATTGCAGCATATGTGATTGTTGTTTTTCCACTTCCTGGAACAGAAAAATTTGCACCGTTACCTATCGCTTGTAAGTGTGCGACTGAAAGTTTTTGATACGGCATCAATTCCCGTTTAAAGTTTGGTGAAATATCCGGCTCAAATTTATCTTGACATATTTTTAACTCATTTACATCGTGAGCTGCCCACTGTTTTGAACAAACAGAACAGTCAGATTTTATTTGATTTGCTTTTTGTATAGCTTTGGCAAAATTATCCTTATTTTCAGAATTATTTACAACATTTTGTAACTGCTCACATACATCTAGTTCTAGTTTTTCTTTCTCAAAATGTTGTTTTGCATGTTTGACAATACTAACAAATTTTACAAGATCCTTTGTTTTTGGAAAAATCCATACATCTCCTTTTTGATTAAATTCAGCTAAATCAAGCCAACTTTCCATATCCATATCAACTGATGAATCCCCTGTTGACACATATCGTAAAATTAAATTTTTGTATTCATCAAAGCATAAACTGTTCATATTATTCACCTAAATATCCTCTAGTTTTTTTGCATATTCTAAAATTTGTCTTATCTTATCTTTCTCAGAGTCCTTTTTGAGATCCTCACTATCCAATTTTAGCACCTTAAAATTATTCAAAATTGCACTTAAAATCACAGATATTTTATCTTCATTTTTTCTTGCTTTAACTTCATCTTCAAAATCTGTGTATCTAACCATAGTATCTGTCATTGGTTCTTCATCTAATTCTGGATCAATCTCTACTTCTTTGACAGGTTCCATATTCTCTGCTGCTTGAACTATTTTTTCTATTGAATAATCATTTTTTATTGCATCTGAGATATCTCTTAATCGTGAAAACTTTATCCCATCATGAATTAATCTAAATACTATTTTAAGACATGCTAATTGTTCATCAGGTGTTTTATTATTTTTTTTACAATGTTTAATTATTTTTTGTAATTCAATAAAGTGTTCACTGTTTCTTTCTATTGATGTAAAATCTTCATCATCTCCATCATTGTATCGTTTTAGATATTCTTTCATCAAGTCTAGTCTTTCAAGTCTCTCTGTAATTTCTGATGCATCATCCATTCCGTATAATTTTTCTGCCATTTCTTGATCAGTAAATCCAGCTTTTCTACCTTCGTCAAGTTTTAACAACTCGTTGATTGGTCCGTATCTTGATTTAGGATCTTGACCTAGAGAAATTCCAGCTTCTATTGCCCAAAGATCTTTTGGACCAATTGATTGATCAATTCTGGCAACTTTTAAGAAATTGTATTTCTCATCACTTGTTTCTTCAAATAATTCTGATATAATTGCCATTCGTCTGTTTCCATCAATAATGTAACCGTCTCTTGTAATCAGTGCAAGTTCTGTTTGACCTTTTTTTACAATGTCTTCTTTTGTTCTTCTGTTGTCCGTGGGATTTATTCCTAGTAATAATGCCTGAATTTTTTTTGCATCTGCTGGATCTTCTGGTTTTAATGAACCTCCTTCATCACGAATAATCTGAATGTATTCTTTTGCAAATCTTCCATTTTTGATATTATAATATAGTAATTTTCTTGGCAATCGAAAACCCTGTAAAAGTTTGGCTTGACCATCTAGAATTTCTGTTTTATTTTCAATAATTTTACAATCTGGATTATTTTCTATGTACTCGTCTATAGTTGCTCGATTATCCATATTCTCAGAACTCAAGATCAATAATCAGAAAAAACTAAGATAAAAAGATCAGCTTTAAACAACACAAAACTCTCTTCAGGTTTATTGAATATAGCAGAAACTAAAAAAATAATCCAAGATTTGTATAGTAAATCCCAATCTATATCTGATGATTTTGATAAAAAATCTACATCTATTCATCTAATCCAGCCATTTTTTGAAGCCTTGGGATGGGATTTTCAGACAGATGTTAAGACTCTGATTGATGATAATATTGCAGATAAGGCGTTTAAGATTGATGGTGTTACTAGATTTTATCTAAAAGTTTTACCTCATGGAACATCAATTGAATCATCGAGAAAATCAATTGAATCACTAACTAGTTATGCATATAACAAAGGTGTGACATGGGCTGTTGCCACTAATTTTAAAGAAATGCGTGTGTATAACACAGAAGCACCTGGAAGCTCACTTGCTTCAATGCAACACTATTCTTTTAATGAATCTGATTATGTTAAAAAATTTGATGATTATTTATCTGATTTAACAAAACATCAATTTTCAGTAAATGTTTTAGATGCTGATGCTGAATATTTTGGTAAAAAACCTAAAAGAGTTCCTATTGATAAACAACTGCTAAAAGATTTACTTTCATTTAGAAATTTATTAGTTACAAGTATTATAAAAAATAATTCTATAAAAGAAGAAGATGCAGAACCGGCGGCACAAAAAATTCTGAATAGATTAATTTTCATTAGAAGTTGTGGAGATAGAAAAATAGAAGAAAGACATCTTAAAGCTAGTTTATCTGATTGGAAACAAGATAAAAGTAAAAAATTAATTGAATATCTACGTGAAATATTTGCACATTTTAATGAAAGATATGGAAGTACACTTTTTGAAAAACATCAATGTGATTCTTTAATGATTCATGATGGAGTTTTGGAAGATGTAATTAATGGATTGTATAGATCAAAAGAAAAGGCCATTGAATACAATTTTGCACATATAGAACATGACAGTTTAGGTAAAATGTATGAAAATTATCTAGGAACTGTTCAGCAAAAAAAGGATGGTGCATACTATACACCGTCATACATTAGCAAGTACATTTGTGAAAATACAATCATTCCGTATTTATCAAAATTAGATGTAACAACCATTCCTGAATTAATTTCTGAATATGAAAATAATTTTGAAGAGTTAGAATCAAAAATTCATAATATCAAGATTTTAGATCCTGCTTGCGGAACTGGTGAATTTTTAATTCGCGCTGTTGATGTTTTACTAAAAATCTCAAAGGAAATACAAAAGAAAAAACAGGACCAAGGTCAATACCAGCATTCTGTAAAGAAGAAAAAATCAGGCTTGGCTACATTTCAAACCTTTGATATGGATATAGAAAATCAGCAATTACGAGCAATTATTCAAAATAACATTCATGGTGTGGATATGAATGAAGAGGCAATTGAGATTGCACAACTGAATATTTTCTTAAAATTAGCCACATCTAGTCAGCAATTACTTGATTTATCAAAAAATTTGCGGGTTGGAAATTCTATTGTCGGTGATCCAAGCGTGGATGCTAAGGCATTTGATTGGGAAAAGGAATTTCCAGATAAATTTGATGTAATAATTGGAAATCCTCCTTACGGTGCAGAAATTTTAGAACAATACAAGAAATATTTCAAAGATAATTTTGTTTCAGCAACTGGTAGATATGAATCATATTTCTATTTTATAGAAAATGGAATTTCATTTTTAATGGAACATGGAAAACTTGGATTTATAGTTCCAGAAACATGGTTAACAAATGTTCAATCTAAAAAATTAAGAGAATTTGTATTAGATAATTGCAATATAGTGCAAATTATAGCATTGCCACAAAAGGTGTTTGCTGATGCAACTGTAGACACATGTCTAATTATTATAAAAAAAGAGAGATGTGTAGAAAAACGTTTGAAAAATAAAATTCAAGTTATCATTTATGATAAAGATGCTAATGTGACAAATATTCAGCAACAAGAATTTCTCAGTAATATATTCACATTACAAAAACATTGGTATGAGGACTCTCGGAAATTATTTAATATTTACACCAATGATAAAAAATTGTCAATAGTAAATAAAATAAAAGAAAATACACTTCCTTTAGGAACAATTTCGGATATGAGAAGAGGAGGATTTTGTTATAGAAAATCTACATTGATAAAACAGTTTGGAGAGAGAAAAGGTTGTGAGATATTAGAGAAAAAACTTTGGCATTCAGATCATCAAATAAATGAATTTTATAAAAAAGAACTCTTAGGAAGTGACATAGGCAATTATTCATTTAATTGGAAAAATAAAAAGTGGTTCAAATATGGAAAGCATATGGCATCATATGTAGAACCACGATTTTTTGAAAATGATTACATAGCAGTGCAAAGAATTAGAAATCCTAAATTAAAACAACGCATTGTTGCAACTATTATTAGAAGTGGAAACGATTACTATGCAAGTTCAGGTTTGACTAGCATTATAATCGTGGATGAAAAATTTACAATTGAATATGTGTTATCTATTTTAAATTCTAATTTAATGAACTGGTATTTCAAACAATTCTTTCGAGATGTGAATATTAAACCAGACGATTTGCGAGAATTACCTATAAAAGAAATTAATTTAAAAAATATGAAAATTGGAGATGATATCATAATTTTGGTCAATCAAATAATTAAAAAAAACAATGAATTTCTAATAGTAAAAAATGAAAATACACGTAAACAACTTGTTAATCAAATTAACAAAATTGATAATGAAATAAATAATTTAATCTACAAATTATACGGAATTACAGACGAAGAAAAAGCAATTATCGAGTCATCTATCTGACTGGCCTTCGGCCCATTTCAAAAGAATCTCTCTTATTTTATCCTCAGATTGTCTTGGAAACTCTTCAGATAATTTTCCCATT
>PBOA01000035.1 GCA_002723415.1 Chloroflexota bacterium | reverse complement strand
TTTATCTCCTTTACATCAAATAGATAAACAAAATATTAACCAAGCAATTACTCTTTTTAAACCCCGTACAACCACTAGATATATATATCATCCATCAATGTTTCAAACACTAGCATATAAAAAGGCACCACTAAATAAAAAAATCTTTGAATTATATGGTTATGCAGGTACTCCAGCTACATATATTCTTAAAAAAGATGACCAATCTAATATAAAACCATATTTCCTCAATTCAGGACATAATCCACCAAACGGAATAATAATTAATTATTATTTACCTAAAGAAATTAATTCAAAAATGTATTTAGAAATAAAAGATAAAAATGATATAACATTCTATAATAGATTCTTGAGTTCGCACAAAGGACTAAATAGGTTTATTTGGGATATGAAATATCCAGAACCTTCAAATTTTTCTAAAATGCCTTCAAGCAAATTCCCAGTAGATATACTCATACCTCCAGGAAAATATAAAGTATTATTAAAATCTAATAACAAGATATATTCTCAAAATTTAGATGTAATAAAAGATATTAGAAATAAAACACCAAATAAATCAATCTACAAACAATTCCAACTAATGATTAAAATAAGAAATTCAATTTCTAAATGTATAGAATCTATAGAGAAAATAGAAAATATAATTATATCTAATAAAAAAAAATTTAATACTCACAATAAATATTCAAGTACAGTTGTCAAAGAAATTACTGAAATTGAAAAAATAATACGCTTTGGTATTAATTCTAATGAACCCAGTAGAGGCTATCCATATCCTCAAGGTTTAATATCAAGACTAGCAGCATTAAGTGAAACTGTTGGATTAGGAGATAGATCGCCATCAAAGCAAAGTGAAGAAGTATATAAAAAACTTAATAAAACTACAATTGAATTTTCAAATAAAATAGAAAAACTTTCGAAAGAAACTAAATAGAATATTTCTCTAACAATCTTTTAGCAATGACTAATTTTTGAATTTCATTAGTCCCTTCTCCTATAATCATTAATGGAGCATCTCTATAATACCGCTCAATATCAAAATCTTTCAAATATCCATATCCTCCCAACACTCTCATCGCTTCTAAAGTTACTTCTCCACAAACTTCAGAGGCAAATAATTTTGCCATACCAGCTTCTAAGTCACTTCTTTCGCCTAAATCCATTTTTAAAGCAGCATCATATGTTAATAATTTAGCTGCTTTTATTTTTGTGGCCATATCAGCTAATTTTATTTGAATTGCTTGATGTTTTGATATTTTAACTCCAAAAGATTCTCTTTTTTGAGCATATTTAATTGCAGATTCAAAAGCAGCAGTTGCAACTCCAACAGCTCTAGCAGCTATATTTACTCTACCAGATTCTAAAGCATTTAAAACTTGAGAAAATCCTTTACCTTCAATTCCACCAATCAAGTTCTCAGCAGGAATTTCACAATTTTCAAAAATCAATTCACATGTATCTACACCACGATAACCAAGTTTATCTAATTTCTGTGCGACTGAAAAACCTGGTGATCCTTTTTCAACAATCATACAACTTATACCTTTATAAGCAGGTTTTATTTTAGTATCAGTTTTTGTAGCAACTACAAAGGCATTTCCATAAAATCCATTTGTAATAAATAATTTAGTTCCATTTAAAATATATTTGTCATTTGTCTTACTAGCTGTAGTAGAAATATTCTGAACATCGCTACCTGCTCCGGGTTCTGTTAATGCTAAACCCCCTCTTATCTCACCTTCTGCCATTTTGGAAAGAAACCTTTGTTTTTGATTTTCAGTACCATATTTTTCAATTATATTAGCTAAAACATGATGGGTCCCAATTGGACCAGTAAGACTCATCCAGCCTTTACTTAATTCCTCAAAAATAGTAGCAAAAGTAGTATAATCTAATCCCATTCCACCATAAGATTCAGGAATGGTAATACCAAATAAACCCATTTCTTTCATTTTTTCAATTAATTCGTGAGGGTAATTATCTTCATATTCATATTTTCTAGCTACAGGTAAGACATCTTTTTTCACAAAATTTCTAACTAAAGAAATAACTTGATTTCTTATTTCATCAGTTGTATTCAAAGAGACCTCCCGTTTTATAAATTTTATGTCTACCTTATTTTTGCACGAGCACTAATAGGCCAAACTGATTCTAAAATACCCTTTCTAATCCCAAAAAATTCTGTATGTAAATTTACAGTTGTATCATTGTGTCCAGGTATGATCTCGATCTTGTCTCCAACATTTAATTCTTTTGCATCAGAATTTGTAATATCAAGAGTCAAATGCTCATCAGATATTGATCCAAATTCTATTCCATTAAAATCTTTTATAATAGGTGGCCACTGATCTGAAGAAATAGCTTTCATACCGCTATCCAAAACTATTCTATTAGGATTAGGTTTACTAATTATTGTAGTTAAAATTGTTCCAGAGTTATCAAAATCATCTAAAACTTTACTGTATTGTCCATCCATAAACACATAAGACCCTGGTTGGATTTCAGTTATAAAATCATATTGAGAAGTATATTTATATGTACCAGTACCTCCAGCAGTAACAATATCAAGTTCAATTTTAGCAGACCTTAATTTCTCCACAGCAATTTTAGTTTTCAACATAGATTCTTTATCAAGTTGAAAACGTTTTTCATCATCTGTCTCGCTTTGGATATTTCCAGCATAAGCATGAATGCCCTTAAATTCAAGATTATCTGATGATTGAATAAATTTTGCTAATTCTACAACAAAATCATCAGGCTCTATACCACATCTATTTTGTCCAACATTAACATCTAACAAAATACCCAATTTAACATCATGACTTTTGGCTGCTTCTGACAAATCTTTAACATTATTTTTTGAATCCACAGTAACAATAATATTAGACAGTTTACATAATGCCATTAATCTTTTGATTTTAATATCTCCAATTATTTCATAAGTAATTAATACATCACGAACCCCAGATGAAACCATAACTTCAGCTTCTCCTAATTTCTGGCAACAAATACCAATTGCTCCAGAATCTATTTGTTTATGGGCAATAATTGGAGATTTATGATGCTTTGTATGAGGCCTGAAATTTATACCTAAAGCCTTACAATATTCTGCCATTTTACTAATATTATTATCCATAATATCTAAGTCAATCAAAAATGCAGGTGTATCTATTTTTTCTTTTTCAATCCCAGGTAAATATATTAGATTTTCCATTAGTATTTTCCTTCTAAACTTATAATTAGTTTATATATCTATTAATTATAGTTATATATTAGTATAATTCAAAACAATTAATAAGATAAATATAATGACAAATATTAATATACAAGATTATTACTCTAGTGCAAAATCTATATTACCCAAATCGTTGTGGGATTTTATCGAAGGTGGAGCTAGTGATGAATTAACTATATCCATGAACAAAAATGATTTTAATAAAATACAAATGATACCTCGCAGAATGGTTAATATTAAACAGCGAGATACATCTACATCAGTCTTAGGGCAAAAGATTCAATTCCCAGTAATTTTAGCTCCTATAGGAGGTCAAAGGCATTTTCATGAAGATGGAGTACTAGGAAGCACAATTGCTGCAGAATCATTAGGTACAATAAATATAATTGCAACAAATAGTGGTTATTCTTTAGAAAAAGTATGTGAGAAATCAAAGAAACCACATTGGTTTCAGATATACCATTACAATAAAAATATAACAAGAGATTTAATATCCCGAGCTGAAAATTCAGGATATAGTGCAATATGTTTAACAGTTGATGGTGTTATTTCTGATAGAAGAGAAAGAGATATAAGAAATAATCTAATATTAGAAGAGTCAAAATGGAATGCAAACCTAATCAATTATCCAAAGCTACTAAAAAATTTATCATTTGAAGTGATTACTTATAAAACTATTGAATGGGTACGTGAAATTACAAATCTACCTCTAGTTATTAAAGGAATTATATCTCCCGAAGATGCAAAAATACTAGAAAAGATTGGTGTAAATGGAATAGTAGTATCAAACCATGGAGGCAGAACTACTGATGCAGTTCAATCTTCGATTTCTGCATTGCCAAATATAAAAAATGCTGTAAGTAAAGAATTAGAATTATACTTAGACTCAGGTATAAGAAGAGGTATGGATGTTATAAAAGCTATAGCTTTAGGAGCTAAAGCAGTATTAATTGGTCGTCCAATTCTCTGGGGACTTTCAACAAATGGACAAAAAGGTGTTGAAAATATATTAAAAATAATCTATGAAGAATTTGATTTAGCTATGGCTGGTTGTGGAAAAACAAAAATAAATCAAATAGATTCAAAATTAGTTAAATATAACTTTAATAATTAGCTATCTCAAATGCAAACTTCTTAATAGTCTCTTCTATATATATTTTATCTTCAGATGCTATAGAAAAAACTATATGTTCGACCCCAGCTTCTTTATATTTTTTAATATCTTCTTTAATATCTTTTATTTCACCACTAAATTGTAATCTTTCATTATTAGAATCATATTTTTTATCTCCTAAATTTAATGGAAGATGCAAATAAATTGACTTATTATCTGAATTAATGTTGTTTTCTCTACAATATTTATGTATTTGATCTCTACCTTTCCTGACCTCAGTCGGAGAAATATTAATAGGAAACCATGCATTTCCATAGATAACAGACCTTTTAATTGCAGCTTTACTATTACCTCCTACTAAAATAGGAGGATGTGGTTTTTGCACGGGCTTTGGGAAAAAAGTTTGGTTTTTAATTTGAAAAAAATCACCTTTATAATTAATTGGGTCTGGTAAACACAATATTTTAAACAATTTTAAATGTTCATTAGTAATCTGGCCCCTATTTTTAAAGTCAACAAACATGTTTTCAAATTCTTCGGGCATCCATCCAACTCCTATTCCATATAAAACTCTCCCCTTAGATAAAACATCAAGAGTAGTAATCATTTTTGCATTTAAAATAGGATGTCTTAGAGGCAATTGTAAAACGCTAATACCTAAATTCAATCTACTTGTAAGGGCTGCTACAAATGACAAACTTGATATAGGTTCTAATATCTTTTGAGCATTCACATCCATTTTACCTTTACCCCACTTCTCTGGATATAAATTTTCAATATCAAATGGATATATTGTCCTATCTGCAAACCAAATAGAATCTAAACCTTCTGTGTCTACAACAGATATTAATTTTTCTAAATAAGAAGAATAATTCTCTTTACCTGCAAGAGCTAAAGGAAAAGACATTGAAGTTCCAAATTTCATATTAATTTATCCAATAAATTTAATTTTTACTTTCAATAATTTCTATAGTTTGATTAACTTTTACTTCTTTTAAGTTTTGTTTAATTCCACTAGGCCACAAAATAATAATATCATCTATTATTTCAGACTTACCCAACCCAAATTCTAAACCAATACTATCCATAGAAAGATAACTAGACCCTGCCCTAACTTCTTGAACTTGTGTAATTTTTTTATTCATATCATTGGCGTCTTGAGTAATAACATAAACTCTTGCACCTATTCCATCTGCGTTAGTACCTTTACCATTTATTTTCATACCACCAACTAAATTTATATTTATCCAATTATTATTTCCTCCCCCATTCATCCATACAAATATTGGCCCTGAAAAATCCTTTGTTGGAGCAGTCCCAATTGAAGAATCATATGGCCCAACAAAAATAGGCCCACTACTATTAGTAGCAACAATATCTAAATAACCATCACCATTCAAGTCACCATGTGCTACACCTTTACCATTTTCGTGTTTTGTAACATCAATCCTTTTAATTCTTAATGCCATTTTATCTTTTTTCATTTCATCTTCTGTAATAAAATCAGGATAAGTAACCCTGGAAATATCTAACATTTTTGCTCTTACAGTTATATCTTCAAATTGTCCATCACCAATATTTCTAAGCATTCTTCCAGCACTTGGGAATACTTGTCCTCCAGGACCTTCACCTCTAAAAGCAGATCCAAGCCAATATAAATCTTGGTCAGTGTCATTATCAAAATCAAAAAAAGTAGTTCCAAAACCAAAATCATAAGCATCTAAACCTTTTGGCATCTCATGGCTCTTATCTAACGAATTTTCAATTAGAGCTTCTGATGGCATCCAAGGGCTAGGTATTACTTTAGTCTCTGCTGAAACATTTTTAAATTCTGTAGGCCTTAATTCTACAAATTCACCAAGACTTTCATCAACATCATTATCCAGAAGAAAATGAAAACAAGTTGCTCCTTCAAATTGTGAGTGATATTCACATAAAGGACTTACTCTTGTTTTATATGGATACCTTAATGGATGAAAACCAACATTAGTTATAAACAAATCTAAATCTGCATCTCCATTATAATCACCAATTGCAAAACCCATCCATGAACCTATCTCATCTATTTCCATCAATTCTTCTACACTAGTAAATTTAATCAGATCATCTTTTGAATCATTTCTATATAAAATTAGTCTGTCTGAATCATTTGCAACCCATAAATCAACATCTCCATCATCATCATAATCATAAAACATTACTGCATGAGTTTGGCCTGTAGGATCTCCAATTCTATTACCAAGCTCGTCTACAAAATTTGGATCATACCCTTCAAAGTATTCTCCAGTAACAGAATCTTGAAATAACACAGGATTACCATCAAAGTCTCTCATTCTAATCTGCTCTCCTCTTACTCCAGCAGATTCAGAAATTTCCCTAAAAGTTAAATCCCCGTTATTTATATATAAACGATTATAATGACCTGGATGATTTGCAGAATCAAATGTACGAAAATCTTGAGCTGCCAGGTTTCCCACGTAAAAATCAACAAAACCATCCCTGTCTACATCAGCGCAAGCAATACCAATTGCAGATCTAATGTTTACATCTTGTCCAAAAGCAGAATTTGTTATATTTATAAATTTACCTTTGCCATCATTAAGTAACAATGCATCTTGATTACCTTGTTCAACAGTGATTGATCTGAAGTCTAATTTGTCTTTTGGGTCTCCCCATGCACCTACATATAAGTCTTGAAATCCATCATTATTAATATCACAGGCAACAACTCCTGTACTATTTTGATCAATAAGCGCAGTACCATTTTCTAAAGCAATATTGTTAAAAATCCCTTCACCATTATTTTGGTAAAAGAAATTAGATTTTCCAGATTCAGAGGTAAAATATATATCAAGGTCACTGTCTCTGTCATAATCAAATATAGCTATTCCAGGGCGATCATTCCATAATTCAAAACCATCAAGTAGAATATCTTGAGCTTGTTCAGAAAATGCAACTACAGGTTGAGAATTCACTGGAAAATCAATTAATATTTGATTTGAAGAATCAAATATCTTTGCATGTAAAACATTATTATAAAAAAGAATTCCCACTCCACCAATCAATCCAACCATCCAAGTTGAAACTATAAAAGCTATTACTGCACGCTTAGGTAAAACTTTATATAATCCCCAAAAAGTAATGGGGCCTCCTGCTGCTGCAACAAATAATAAAGTTCCAGCAGGTGCTGGTCCCATACCCAATAAGATTAAAGCTGCTACTAAAGGTATTTCAAACATTAAAGGTACATTAATTAAAATACCTAATGAGGTTGCCACTAAAATACCCAAAACATTATTACCAAGAAACTTAGAAACTGTATCAGGACTTAACCATTGGATTGCTAGACCACTTGCAAATCCTGCTAATACCATTATTGGACCTAACCTAATAAAAAATTTAAAGCTTGAACGTAACCATACATTACATCCTTCTAATATTGAATCTTTCCATGACATATCAAAATTTTCAGAATTTAACAACAATTCATTTGTTTCATGCAAATGATCTTTTTCAGCTGACTGACCATAAATATAACCGACTAAAGGACTTATTATTAAAACACCTAATAAACTTAAAACAATTCGTGATGAAGATAAAATAGGTGCAAAAACCATTGTAACCATGATCAAAGCAGGAAAATTCATTGTAGACGATCCCAAAACTATAGAAACTGTCGACTCTACACTGGAACCTTTTTTACTAAAAGCATTTGATATTGGAACAATACATGCTGAACATAAACTTAATGGCGAACCTACAACTAAGCCTCTTAAAGTTCCTTTAAAACCTCTAAATGAAAACCCTTTTGCCGTACTATTTGGAAAAATAAAAGCTTCTGTTAAACCCGCAACTAAAAAAGCAAATGCCATACCAATAGATACTAAACCAAGGTAGGTTATTGAAAAATCCCACCATCTTGATAATAATGTTGTATCTGCACCAGCTTGTATACAAAAACCTTGAAAACATTCCATTGTAGGGGAACTAACGTGACCTAAATCTTCTTCTACTATATCAAATTTTGGAATTCGATTGAAAATTAAAAATAATGTTAAAAGAATACCAAAAACTATAAGACCAAATAGACGTTTTTTCTTAATCGTAGTATTTAAAGGAAATAACCAAGAAAGCATAAAACTATTCAAAATTATACAGAATTTTAATAATTTAATTTATTGAATTTTTAAAAACCAGCTATTAAACTGGATTCATATCTGAACCACAGCACATAGGAGATTTTATTTTCCCACATCCCTTGGCACATTGAGCAACACCAACTGATGAACCATCATCTTTTTCTATTAATACATGGTCTAAATCAGCATTACATATGCCGCATTTTAATTCTGCAACAGCCATTCCGCATTCTGTGTCTGAACAAGTATATTTTGACAAAACTAACCTCCATTAGTGGAATTGTAAAGAAAAACTATACGAATTATACTTGTAAATCATCTAATAGTAAATATTGACAAGTATTATTATATAAAAAATCATGATTAATAATGAACTAAAAATAAAACGTATTATGGGAGCTATAATATTCATTGTTATCCTATTAACATTTTTTTATTTTAATAGATTACCTAAATTCGACATAATTACAAATGATTTAGACATTATAAATTCACCTCAAATAGAATGTTTTCAAGGTTTTTGCATAGAAAAAGAGTTAGAAAAATCATTCATAGAACGTTGGTGGAATTCATCTATAACATATTTCAAATTAGTCTCAATAGGCATGATATTTGCATTCTTAGTCGCTGGATTATCTGAATCTATGTTTACAAATCAATCACAAAAACCCTCAAATAACAAAAATTCTAAAATAAAAAATCTACTTAAAGCATTAGGTATTGGACCAATAATGAATTTATGTTCAGCCTGTATTATGCCTATAGCTGCTGCCTATCAAAGAAAAAATAATAATATATCAAATACTATAACAGTAATCCAAAGTTCATCTACATTAAATTTACCCACAATATTAATGACTATATTTGTTTTTTCTCCTTATTTGGGAATTAGCAAGCTTTTATTAAGCATTTCAGCTGCAATATTGATAGGACCTTTAGTAAGCTTAGTAATAAAAAATAATAATAACAATTTTATAGATTTAACAGAAACCCCAATAAATCTAGAAAACCAAAGTGTAAGCTTTTTAAAAATTATAAAACAATCGTTTATAGATTGGATAAAATATTCCGCTCAATATTGTCTAAAACTAGGGCCTCCTATGTTAATTGCTGGTGTAATAGGGTCTTTGGTAATGCAATGGATTACCAAAGACATGATTACAACTTTCTTAGGTAATAACTTAATTGGAATAATTATAGCAGCAACTATTGGATTACTAATAAATATACCACTAATGTTCGAAATACCATTAGTAGCTTTACTCTTAATATTAGGAATGGGAAAAGCCCCCGCAGTAACTTTATTATTTATAGCAGCTGCAGGTGGTCCAATAACATTCTGGGCATTAACAAAAATGATACCACTAAAAGGAGTTGGTATATTTGCTTTGTCAACCTGGTTAATTTCAGTTATAGGTGGTCTTATTACACTTATATTAATAAATACAAGCATAGGACCTACTATAGGCTTAAAAAATATTGATAGCAGGCCCTTTTCTGATGAAATTACATTTCCTCAAATACAAGGTGAAAGTGTGATATTAATAGCAGAAATAGAAGATCATTATATTAAATCTAAAGAAAAATTAAATATTAATTTTGGTATAGAAAATAATTATCCAAAAACTATCGAAGGAATTCTGAAAATATCAATAACTCTTCCTGATAAAACTAAAATCAACACAATTGAATTTCCTAAACAAAATTTTACAATACCACCTATATCAAAATTTTTACAAAAAGAATCTATAGACATATATTCTCTAACAAATGCAACTGGCAAAATGACATTGAATTTTGAGTTATCCCAAAATGAACAAATAATTGCAACAAAAAATATTGGTTTTAATATTGGAGATAAACCTAAAGAATTTTTTGATGATGTTACGTATTATTCAAAGGTTGATTTTAAACACATACCAAATCCTAATGATGACCACCCGTATGGAAATGGAATTGCTATTGCTGACTTTAACAATGATGGATTTATAGACTTTTACGTTACTAATCATAGTGGACCTAATTCTTTGTATAAAAATAATGGTGATGGAACATTTTCTGATGTTGCAAATGAATTAGGTATAGATTTAAAAAATATCACTAGTATAGGTGCAACCTTCTCTGATTATGACAATGATGGAGATAGTGATTTACTTGTTCTAAACAATGGACAAAATACTTTATTTAATAATATTGATAATAATAATTTTGAAAATGTAACCAATTATGCCAATATCAGAGGAAATCAGAGAAGTATTTCTGGATCATGGGGAGACTATAATAATGATGGATATTTAGATATTTATGTTACTAATCATATAAAAAATACATTTGATGAAATATTTAATAAAAATATCATTGATGGCAATAATAAAGATATTTTATACAAAAATAATGGAGATGGGACATTTTCTAATGTTACTAATATATTAGATATAAATTATTTGAAAAATTCTACTGGTTTTATAGCAAGCTTTTTTGATTATGATAATGATAATGATTCTGATATATATTTAGTTAATGATATATTCATGAAAGATTTTCAACAAGGAAATATTTTATGGGAAAATACTAATAATAATGGCAAAATAAATTTCAAAAATAGCTCATCAGAATCTAAGACAAATTTTCAAATATTTGGCATGGGATTAGACATAGGTGATTACAATAATGATGGGTATGAAGACATCTTTATGTCAAATATAGGAAGACCATATCTTTTAAAAAACAATCAAGATAAATCATTTACAGATGTTACTGACATTTCTGGAGCATCATATGCTCACATTAAAGGGATAAATACAATTAGTTGGGGCGTGAATTTCTTTGACTATGATAATGATGGATGGCAAGACATATATATGACCAACGGAAACATGTATTATAATTATGACAAACCAACAGAAGATCCATTACATCAAAGAAATGTATTGTTAAAAAATAACAATGGTGAACAATTTATTAACATGACTTTTTTAAGTGGACTAGGTGATGCCAATAGATCAAGAGCAACAGCACTAGCTGATTATGATAATGATGGAGACTTAGATGTATATTTAACAAATTTTAATGGCAAAGTAAAAATTTTAAATAATAATAGTATTAACAATTGGTTAATTGTTAAACCATTGGGAATAATAAGTAATACAGATGCAATTGGAGCAAAAATAGAAATCAAATATAATGGTCAATATCAAACTAGAATTATTAGAAATGGTTCAAGTGTAAGTTCAAACAGTGAAATAGGAGCATTCTTTGGTCTTGGTAATTCTAATTTAATAGATGAATTAACCATAACTTGGCCTAGTAACATAAAGCAATCATTTAACAATATAAATGCAAACCAAAAAATATTAATTCAAGAAGACATGAATGAAATAAAAAATATTAAGCAAAAAACTTTTAATAAATAATATATTATTTATTTGGTTTATTGAGAGTTAATATTTTTTTTGGGTTATCAATCATAATTGTATCAATATCTTTATCTGACAAACCAAGTATTTTTAAATAGGGTAAAAATTTTTCTAAAATAAAAGAATATCCTGCTCCACCATAAGCTTTTAAATGAGTTTTCCAGCATACATCTTGAGCCAATAAAATTTTATCTAAGTACCCTTCCTCAATTATTTTCGGAATAGCATTTGCTACTATTGCATCAGGGTTATTACTTGCAATTGAACGAACAACACCTAAAGTGTCAAAAGCAATATATATATCTCTTTCAAAAAAAGACATTAGAGAAGAAAAATCTTCTGCTAAATGGTTTGAATGCCCCAAGACAACTCTATTTAAATCAGTTCCTTCTGACGCAATAATATCTAAAACTTTGTGCTTTTCATTAATTAAAGAAGGTGGATGTAAAGAAATAGCTGCACCAGTAATATTACTAGCTATTGCCGCGGCTTTAGCACTATTAATTTCTTCTGGAAGTAATGGGTTTCCATTTAAACCTATCTCTCCAATTATTCCAGCTTGAATTCCTGTATCTTTATATCCAATCGATATATCTTTTACTATTTCATTAGTCAAATCTTTAACTGTCCTATTACTCATATCTTTAGGATAAAATACTTTTTGATACCATCCACAGCCTTTAATTATGTTTACATTCAAAATTTCAGAAATTTCTCTTAACGCGATAGGATCGCCTTTGAGTCCATTACTAGTTACATCGATAATTGTTTTACCACCAAATTTACAAAATTCTGACAACTCTTTTATAGCTAATTTTTTATCATTTAATAAATAATTATCTCTAATTGGAGCCATATCTCTAGCTAAATACAGATTATCTAAAGTTACAGGCGATTCCCAGATTTTAATTTCTGATACAGTAAGCTTATCTTCATTAGGAGGCAAATGGTTTTTACGTATATCTAAGAATAAATGTTCATGCGCAGAAGTAATACCAATATCCTCAGGGTCAATAACTCCTGTAACAGTAATTATTTTTCCAGAAAAGTCTTGCATATAACACCTCTTTTATAAATTTAAATAGTAATTATCAATTCGTCTGGAAAATATACCATAAAATTTTTTCACTTACAAAAAATTATGGAATTTGCCTTATTAATTTTTGTGTACTGATGGCAAAAACTGCTATTATAATTGAAGTCAATCCTACTATACTTAATACAGTTTGAACTTGATAAATATCAACTAAATATCCTATAGGTATAATTACTAGTGGAGTTAAACCAAATGTCATCATAAAAATACTCATAATTCTTCCGCGATATTTATCATCAGCATTTGTCATAGATAATACTTGAAGTAAAGACCAGACACACGAATTACCTAGACCAATTAACATGATTATTCCATATGCAAATATACTATTACCTAATATGGCCAAACTCAATACTCCTAAACCACCAATTAAAGCAGAAATTAAAAAGAATAAACCTCTTTTACCTTGCTTTAAAAAGGCTATAACAAATGTTCCAAATAAAGATCCAATACCCATCATACTTACAAATAAACCTAATGTCTCTGATTCCTTTTTGAAAACATTAATTACAATTACTGGTAACAAAGTATGTAGTGGTCCAGAAAGAATGAGAAATGTTAACCCAACAAGCATAAGATTTCTAATTAATTTTGTATTCCATAAATAAATTAAACCATCTTTAATATCCGAAAAGACATGAATGTTTGAACGTTCAGTTTTAGGTTGGTCTACTTTAATTAAAGAAGTAAATATAACTGCAGTAATAGTTAAAATTGAAACGAAAAAGTAAACACCTTGTGGCCCAATGTATGAATACATAATACCAGCAATAGCTGGACCTATTAATGTAGGAGCAGTCATTCCTAAGGACATTAGAGCAACAGCATTAGATAAATATTTTCTGTCTAAAGTATAAGGAATTAATGCTTGCCTTGCCGGGCCATTGAATGACCACAATACCCCTTGAATTAAACCAACCCATAAAAGATATTGCCATGGTATAATTCCATTACCAATTAGTAAGGTAAAAGCTAAAAATAAAGTTAAAATTGTTGCCAATACCTGTATAGTTTGCATTAACTTTCTTTTATCAACTTTATCAGCAATTGCTCCACCAATTAAACTGAAAAGTAACATTGGAAGACCTGAAGCTGCACTTACAAAACTTAGCTTTTTAGCTTCAGAAGTTAAATCATAAACTAAATAACCTTGTGCAATCATTTGCATTTGAAAACTAGTCATCATTAAAACCATACCTATCCAAAGGAATAGATAGTTTCTACTAGACAATGCTTGAAAATTGGCAAGCCAAGCGTATTTATTCAAATTTATACCAAACTAATGAAAGTATATTCATGAAAATTAATTATATATTAATTAGTTTTATTTAAAAGTGTTTTATGCAGTATAATTTAATTATTTTAAAGTTTTCACTCTTAAAATATAAAATACCCCAATAACAGCAAAGCAAATTATAATAATATCAAACACCCAATTATATGGAGCCCAAATTAAGCTTATACATGAAAATAATATTATACTACCCAAAGCAAAAAACTTAGCTTTTACAGGCATTGCTTTAGTTTCAAAATATGTCCTTACAATATTGCCAAAATAACGATTATTCACAACATAGTTATACATCTTGGTAGATGATCTAACAAAAAATGAAGCCGAAATAATAAGGAAAATAGTTCCTGGCAATCCCGGGAGTATATAACCCAATACACCAAGTATTAAAAATGTTATCCCAAAAACAAAGAATATTATTTTTTTTATTTTTATAAACATAAATTACATTTTCTCATAAATTAATATTAAATATATATTTTATTGTATCGATTTATCACGATATGATGTTGAAGTCATTATTAAAAAAATAGATCCAACAATAAACATAATAGCAACTATAAAAAAAGAAAAAGCATAATCTCCAGTTTTATCAACAGATTGACCTGACAGTAAAGGGCCTATAAAAAATGATATAACTGATCCAAATAAAAGGATACCCGAAATTTTACCAAAATTACTAACTCCATACATGTCTTGTATAACTAAATGAATTACAGCTCCATACGCTCCCATAAAAAAACCAAATAAAGGGAAAATTATCCACATAACAATATCACTATTTAAATATATAATAAAAAATATAAAAAAAGCTTGTCCTAATAAGCTCACTATCATCATTATTTTTGATGTAAATATTTCAGAAAGATATCCAAAAGATGCTTTTCCGAACATACCAAAAGTAGCTAATAAACTAACTAATAAAGGTAAATTATTTCTAGATAGTCCTTTAATGATCAAATAATCAGGCATTTGTGGTATTAAAGCACTATAAGTGAAATTTCCGAGCATAAAAGATAGTGCTAACAAATAAAATGATTTCGTTTTAATTAAATCTCTTAAAATATGATTATTATTATCATTATTAATAATTTTTTTTTCGTTGATATCATTTGAAATAATTTTAGAAGGTTCATGCACAAAAAATATTGTAAGTAAAACCAATAATAATGATATAAACCCTAATTCAAAATATGCTATTCTCCAATTGTTATCAGCTAAAGAAAATCCAATTAAGAGAGGAATCGAAAGTCCTCCAAAATTATTGCCCATAGTAACAAAACCCATAACTCTACCCCTGATATTTGGATACCACATCCCAACTAATCTACCTGCAGGTAACCCAGTAGATCCTGGAAGAGCATAATATTGAATAAAACTTAATACATACCAATGCCAAATTTGAGTCATATATGGTCTTAATAAAAATGAAAAACTCATAGATATAAGAGCAATAACCATTAATTTACGTGCTCCATATTTATCCATAAAAGTTCCTAATATAGGAGAAAATATAGTTCCTGCTGCTGCAAAGGACAGTGCAAAACTAATTTCGGTCGTTGTCCAATTAAATTCATGATTAAGTGGTTTAATAAACATTCCAAAAGCATATCCAGGACCAATAGATAAAGCAGAAGATAAAAATACTACAAGCATAACTATTGGCGCATGAATATCATTTTTATTATTCCAATTTAACATCTTTATATACTAGCATAGTATAAGAATCTATTATTAATAATGAATAATATGTTATTATAAAAAATATAAATTAAAGGAAAATAACATGGGACCACAAGACAAGATCGATTTTATAAATATCCCTGAAGATGCTGTAATAATAAAACAATCTATTTGGGCTTGG
Organism: Chloroflexota bacterium; assembly: GCA_002723415.1. Lineage (GTDB taxonomy): Bacteria > Chloroflexota > Dehalococcoidia > Lucifugimonadales. The sequence goes on along the minus strand of PBOA01000035.1, from coordinate 7,897 downwards.
TTATTAATTTCTATGCCATGGATATTATTTTTTTTAATATCTCTAGCAGTTGACTTTTTATCATTTGGAATTTTACCTATGATATTAGCAGCAGCAATGATAGTACCTAGGTATATATCTTCAAAAAAAACATCATATATATTAATTGAAAACTATATTATTGTTGATCAAGGCAGAGGGAGAATTGAAATAGCAATAAACGACATCGAGTTTGTAACTTTAAAATATGGGATGTTTGGAAGAACTTTAGGATACACAAATTTTCTTTTAACATTAAAAATTGCTCCTCAGCATGGTGTTGTAGATGACCTTCAATCTATACTTCCGTTAGCATATGTACCTCAAACTAAACTTAAAGAGCTAGAATTACATATAACTAAATATTCTAATAAATATTCTAATATTTTTAATAATCCACAAAGTGAAAAAAATAATAAAATTATTGATAGTGATAGCAATATTATTGAAGATGATATAGATTAAAATAGCAAAAACTTTTGCCTTTTTCGAAAAATTAAATGCCTAAAATAAATATAATACCGATCAAATTAAAACCTGAACACAGAACTAAAGCAATTAATGAATTAATTGCTCACGCAAAAAAAACTAAATCAACTGAACCTGGGTGCTTACGTTTTGATATAGTACAAGACTCTTCAGATCCAACTAAAATATGGTTATATGAAGTTTACAATGATGAAAAAGCAGTATTAGAACATAATGATACTGAATACATGGCTAAACGTAATAATTCTGAAATTTGGGATTGGAGAGAACCTAACAATTACGAGCCTTGTATTGGACATAATATATGGCCTGATGATGACCTATATAAATAGTTGATAAAGGAAAAAATGAATTCTAACGAAAATATAGCTGTATTTGCCGGAGGTTGCTTTTGGTGTATAGAACCAATTTTTGATCAAATTAATGGTGTTAATAAAGTAATATCTGGATACACTGGAGGTCATGTTGAAAATCCTTCTTACGAATTAGTATGTTCAGGAAATAGTGGTCATACAGAAGCAGTTAAGATATGGTTTAATAAAAACGAAATATCTTATAATCAACTTTTACTTTTATTCTTTTCAATTCATGACCCAACTACTTTAAACAAGCAAGGTCCAGATATTGGTACTCAATATAGATCAGGAATATTTTACAATTCAGATGAACAAAAATTAGAAGCAACAAATTTAATTAAAATTTTAAATGAACAAGATATCTGGGATAATCCAATTATAACTGAAGTTACTGAATACAGTAATTTTTTTGAAGCAGAAGAATATCATCAAAAGTTTTATTTTAAAAACCCTGAATCACAATACTGTAAATTAATGATTGAACCTAAACTTTCAAAAATTAAAGCAAAATTTCCTCAATTTATTAATATAATATAATTATATAGGAATATAAAATGATTATAGGAATACCAAAAGAAACAAAAAATAATGAAAATAGAATAGCACTTACACCTGATAAAGTTGAAATATTAACACAGGCTAATCACAAAGTTTTAATTGAAGAAAATGCTGGAATAAATTCTGGTTTTACTAATGAAGAATATAATAATGCAGGTGCATCAATACTACCTAATCCTAAAGAGATATACCTAAATTCGAACTTAATTGTTAAAGTTAAAGAACCTCAACCAAGTGAATATGAATATTTAAATAAAAAAACAATTATGTTCTGCTATTTACATTTAGCTTCCAACATAGAGTTAACTAAACAATTAATTAAAAAAAATGTAACTTCAATTGCTTATGAAACTATTGTGAATCCTAATGGTAAATTAAACCTACTGTACCCAATGAGCGAAATAGCGGGTAAAATGGCTGCTCTTAATGCTGCTCAATTATTAACTAATAAATCTGGAGGGCAAGGTAAATTATTAAGTGGAGTTGTAGGTACACTTAAAGCAAAAATACTTATCATAGGTTGCGGAACAGTAGGAACAAATGCTGCATTATTAGCAAATAATATGGGAGCAGATGTAACAGTAAGTGACATAAATTTAACTGCTTTAAGTAAAATACAAGAACTATCAAACGGACAAATAAAAACTATTTATTCTTCACCAAGTAATATAAAAGAAATTATCGTTTCATCTGATGTAGTTATTGGAGCTGTATTAATACCAGGTTACAAAGCACCAAAAGTAGTAACATCAGATATGATTAATAAGATGAAAAAAAACAGTGTGATAATTGACGTTGCAATAGATCAAGGTGGATGTGTTGAAGGCATTAAACCAACTACCCACGAAAATCCTACTTATTCATCTGATGGCATAATATATTATGCTGTTACAAATATTCCAGGGATAGTAGGAAATACAGCTAGTATATCCTTATCAAATAATACTTTTCCATATATTCGTGATATAGCTAAATTAGGTTTAAATAAGCTATTAAACAATAAAAGTTTTATTAATAGTAATGGTATTAACACTTATGCTGGATTTATCACCAACAGAGAAGTAGCTTTGAGCTTAAATAAAAATTATACAGACATTAATAATTTATTAGAAAATAATAACTAATTCGTTATTTACCCTTTACCATTCTAATAGTCAAATATCCAAATATACCTGATAATATAGATGCAATAAAAATTGCTATTTTAGCAGTAGATATATATAAATCAGTATTAAAAGCAAGACCATTAACAAAAATTGCCATTGTAAAGCCTACTCCTCCAAGAAAACCAACTCCCAACACATGCCTCCATTTAATATCGTCCGGAATACTAGCTATACCAGTTTTATATGCTAAATAACTAAAGCTTAAAATACCTATAGGTTTACCTATGAATAAACCTAAAATAATTCCAATTGCTAATGAATTATTAAAAATACTAGTTACGTTAGAATCAATTATTACTCCAGAATTAGAAATTGCAAACAATGGTAAAACAACAAATGTAACAAAATGATGTAAATTATTTTCCATTCTTTGTAATGGTGATTCAACTTCTTTAGTATGTTTAACTAATTCTTCTAAAGTAGCACTTTGTTTTTCAGTAGTTAAGCCAAGACTACCCTTAGATTGGTGAAACGTATTTTCATTTTTAAAATTATCTAATAATTCAGTTGCTTTATGAAAAAATTGATTAGGATTAATTTTGACTTTAAGAGGTATAACCATAGCTAATGTTATACCAGCTATAGTTGCATGTATCCCAGATTTTAAGAAAAATATCCACATTAAACAACCAACAACAATATATATAAACGGATTTCTCAATCCTAAATAATTAGCAATTACAATCCCTCCAAGCAATAAAAATGAAATAATCAAATTATTTAACATCAAGTCATTTGAATAAAAAATTGCTATTATAAGAACAGCTCCTATATCATCAGCTATTGCTAATGCGGTAAGAAAAATCTTCAAACTTATTGGAACTCTTTTCCCAAGGACTGATAAAACTCCTAAAGCAAAAGCAATGTCTGTAGCAACAGGAATTCCCCAACCAACAACAGTATCAGTATTTATATTTAAAGAAATAAACATTACAGCTGGTACAATCATCCCACCTGCAGCAGCCATTACTGGGAAAGCTGCTTTTTTAATACTTGATAATTCTCCGAGTACTATAGACCTCTTAATTTCCAAGCCCACAAGAAAAAAGAATACAGCCATTAACGCATCGTTTATCCAAAAATGAAAACTATCACTTATAGAATATCTACCCACTCCTATAGTAAATTTAGTATGCCAAAAATTATCATATGATTCATAGCTAATAAAATTTGCCCATAAAATTGCTATTAATGCAGATAAGAATAATATTATCCCACCAGCAGCTTTTTCTGAAGCGAATCTTTGGAACGGCGTAACGATTCTCTCTATAGGAGTAGGTTCATTTTTTAAAAAGTGTTTAGTTGACTCAAAAAATTGCATTAAATTTAATTTCTAAAATAATTTATTAACTAATCATATGTATTTTTTAATATACTTAATGTTTCTCTTTTATTACAATCTATTTGTGGTGGAGATTCTTTAATTTTAAAACTATTTAAAATTTTATTAATTTGAATTAAATTAATTTCATTTCCTTCTTCACTACTAATACTACCAGTAAACATAAAGGGTAATGACCCACACCATCCATTTTCAGTTGGATTAATTAACACATAAAGAATTTGCAGTAAAGGAACTTCAGTATGGTAAATCTCTATCCTATTTCCATAACTACCATCATCTAATTGAATTTTACTTTGAATAATATTTTCATTAGCTATTTCTTCAGATTGAAAAAGTACTTTAGTTAATTTTTCAACTTCTTTAGCAGTATAATCATCTATATCAATAATTTGAGGTTTGTCCTGATATAATTCAGTAAATTCTAAAGTGACAAAAATATTATCACCAGATTCTTGATCTATTCCAAAGAGAACAGGAGCGATACTGCTTTGCATATTTAAAGAATCTTTAAACACATCAAAAAGTTGAGCCATTGATGTTACTACTCTCCATTTTGCAGGTATATCGAAGGAAAAAGTTTCGCTTTCATCTGTGTAAGTAATAGATGGAACATTGTCATCAACTTTTAATTCTAATTTGTTTTCTTCTACACTTGTTAAATCTTGATTAGGTAATTCAGATAAAGAATTATTATCTAAATTTGCATCTATTTCATCAGAAGCACATGAAAAAGAAAAGATGATAATTATAATTAATAATAAAATATTATATTTAAATTTCATTTATTAATTATAGCATTATACAAAAGTGATATAAATATTAATTAATTCGTTTATTTAATCAAAATAGTTTGTAGTATAATTATTTCCATCATCATGAAAAAACTTATTAACATAAAAAAATATTTTATCTTCTCTTTAACAATTTTATCCATTATGATTATTGTAAATTGTAATTTACAATCTTCTGAAACACTTGAAGAACGTGCAAATAAATTAGCAGCTTTTGATTCAGAAGGTAAATGGAGTAAATCTTATGAATTTTACTCACCTGATTTCAAGAAAATTTGCAAAAAAAATACTTTCTCTTTAATTATGGGAGAAACAGTATTATTTATGGAAGGTGAATTCTTATTCAACTGGAAATCAATTAGCTTTAGAGTTACTGATATTCAAAGTAATAAGAATGAAGGTTATGTTACTCAGGAAATGTTATTAAATGGAGAACCTTTTGGTAATTTAGGTGCACAAAAAATTAAATGGATATACAAAGATAACAATTGGTGGTTAGTACCTCAAAAGGAATTAACCACCGATTGTTCAATGAGATAAATTATAGATTTGGCTGTGGTGTAAACCTAAGGTAAGGCCTGACTTCAATATAGCCTTTAGGGTATTTATCTGGGATATCTTCTACAGCTACAGTAGGAGGGATCACACAATCTTCTCCATTCTTCCAATCTACAGGAGTTGAAACTTGAAAATCACTAGTCAATTGCAAAGAATCTAATACTCTTAAAACTTCAGTAAAATTCCTTCCTGTTGATGGAGGGTATGTAAAACTGAGTTTAATTTTTTTATCTGGACCAATAACAAACAAAGTTCTAACAGTATTTTTATTATCAGCATTAGGATGAATCATATCATATAAATTAGCAATTTCACCTTTAGGGTCAGCTATCAAAGGGAATCCTAAATTAGTTTTTTGCGTATCATTTATATCATCAATCCATTTTTCATGTGAATCAATAGGATCAACACTAACAGCAATAATTTTCGTGTTTCTATTAGTGAATTCATGCTCTATAGAAGCCACTCGCCCAAGTTCAGTTGTACAAACAGGAGTAAAATCTGCAGGATGAGACATTAAAACAGCCCAACCATCTCCAATCCATTCATGAAAATTTATAGATCCATTAGTTGTATTTACTTGAAAATCAGGTGCTTCATCGCCAAGTCTTAAAGACATAATAACCTCTCTTAATATTATTAAATAAATTTATCAAATAAAAATATTTATAACTATAGATGAAATAGGTCGTCTTTATATCTTGTTTTCATTAATCATTAAACCTCTATGAAATATTTTATTCAACATCATTTTTATTTGTCAATACAATATCGTTTTTCTTTTTTAATATTGAAATAACTAGCCAAATAAAATAAATAGCTATCAAAACACTAAAATAAACTGAAAATAAAACACTCATAATATATACTTGTCTATCTTTAATAAATGTGTCTTGATTAAGTAGGTAATTTGAGAAATATAAACTTATTGTCCATCCAATAAATGCAATTACTGCTAACCGTATTCGTGGTTTTCTCATAATATTCCTCTATTATATATGTTATAAATTAGTATATAAAATTTTTTAATACTTAGTATAATATAACCAAATTTTTATTAATAAAGGAAATCAAATTAATCCTCAATTTGCAACTAAATCACAATTATTTAAATTATTTGAATCAATTAGTAATAATTGTATTAAATCTTTATATATTTCACCAAAAGATTTAGAAAGTAAAAACGATTTAATTTCTAATTTATCTGAAAAACAAATTAATTTAATAAACAAAATCGCTTATTCTGAAACAGGCTTATCTGTTTTTGAAACTACAGATAAGACATATTTCATAATTCCACCATTTCCTATTTTGAATTCATCTTTTAACAATCATGATAAATTTAAAATTTCTAAAGATATATTAAACCAAAAATATATTATTGGAGTTATTTTATTAAGACTAGGACGATATGCAATATGTATATTAAAAGGTGAAGAAATACTAAATACTAAAACTAAAGACCGATATGTAAAAAATAGACATAAAGCTGGAGGTTCTTCACAACGAAGATTTGAAAGAAGCAGAGAAAGGTTAATTAGAGAATTATATGATAAAACATGTGAAATAACTAAGGATATTTTTGAACCTTATGAAAATAAAATTGATTACTTATTATTTGGAGGGGAAAAACATACAATCAATGGACTTCATAAAAGGTGCACTTATATAGAAAAATTTAAAAAACAAACTTTAAAGAGATTATTATCAATTCAACATGAACCTAACCAAAAAACTTTAGAAAATATTCATAAAGAGGTATGGAAAAGTAAATTGTATGAAATTTCTAACATATAAATTAATCTACTGCAGTTTTTTCCATTTTACTTGTAGGAAAAATTGCAATAACTCTTGCATTATTATTTGAATTATTAATTAAAGCATGCCTAATACCCTTAGGAGCTAAAACTGTTTCACCTTCAGATACTTTTATAACTTCATCTCCTAAAATCGCATCTAATTCGCCTTCAATTACAACCATAGCTTCCTCAGTTTTATGAATATGTGTTTCTACAGAACTCCCAGGAGGGAGTGATAAATCACCCACCCATAATGATTCACTTCCTTTTTGGTAATCTAATATAGTCCATCTAACACCGCCATCTAATAATTGGAATTTTTGTGCGTCTTTTTTATTTAATATTGGCATTTAATCCTCACAGTCTTAAGTAAATATACAAAATTAACACAACATATTGATAAATATATTATTTGAGTATATTATTTTTACAAATTGAATTAAAGGAGTATTTATGGGATTGTCAGAGGCAGTTGAATCTGTATTAATTAAAAACTATTCAAATTTTTCTGGTAGAGCAAGAAGGTCTGAGTATTGGTACTGGATATTATTTTCAATGATAGTTGGAATTATATTACCATTTGCATCGGCATTTATAGGACCAATTGGAACCATAATACAAGTTATATGGGGGTTAGGCACACTTATTCCTGGTATAGCAGTAGGAGTACGCAGACTACATGATATAGACAAATCTGGTTGGTGGCTACTTTTATCGTTTGCAATTTTAATAGGTTGGATAATATTACTAATTTGGTCTATAAAACAAGGTACCGATGGTTCAAATAATTATGGAGACGATCCAAAAAAATAGTTTG
>PBOA01000034.1 GCA_002723415.1 Chloroflexota bacterium | reverse complement strand
CCATTTAATGATGAAATGGAACTAAAAGACGAACAGATTAAAAATTGGTTCCAGCATTTTGGTGTAATTGGTAAAGAACGTGACTGGCATCAGGTGCATGTCTCAGGACATGGAGATGGAGCACAGATTAAACATGTTATAGATGGAGCAAACGCCAAAAAACTAATTCCAATTCACACACAACATGATGAATATCACAAAAAATGGCATTCTAATGTTCATGCAGTTTCAAAGCACGGAACTTATGATCTGAATTAAGCTGGAATAGGGATTTTTTCCTTGATTGATTTGAAAATAAAATCTAATGACTGTTCTGTACGTTCTTTAGCATTTTTATCTTGATCATTATTTCCAGGTTGCATTCTACATAATGCAAATAGCTTTTTCTCTTCAATTGAAAATGATCTATTTTTTGGATATTCTTCTTTTTTAAATCCAAGTTTCAAGTAATGTTCCTTAATATCCATTCCAAATCGTTCTTTGAGACTGGATTTTAATTCATTCCATGATAATTTTTCTTTTTTTCTTTTATATCCTGTAGGTAAATCTTTTAATTCAGTCCCAAGTAAATTTTTTCTCTCCTCCTCCTCCATTTCATCCCAAATTTTTGGATGTTCTGGAAAAATTAACACTCCGCAATTTGTATTAAGATTGTTCATGTATGAAAGTATTTTATTTTGAGCATCTGAAACTGAAGTAGATTTTGAATAATTTTTTGCATCAAAAACTGCAATAACTTTATCATCAAGCATCGCAGTGAAATCTGGATGATGTGGAACTGCCCATGAATCAGATTTTTTATCTCCAACGCTAAACCATTTTTCATACCAAAATGTAACAGTATTTTTTTCATCTGTAGTAAACTTACATCTAGGATGTTTGCCGAATTGAAATGATATTAGTTTCTTTTTTCTCTTCAAATAATCTATGAATTTTAAAAATATCCAAACTTCATACATTGTATCAACATTTCTTAATGCTTGTAAACTATTTTTTGTAGATGATTGTCCTGAAATTAATTGAATGTTTAATTCTCTAAAATCTTTTATCCATTGTAACAATTCTTCATAATTATTATTTCTAATTGTTTTCTCTTTAATTCTCTTTTTTGTTTTATTCTCTAATTGTACTATTTTGGAATGGTTGGCATTCAACTTCCAAAAAACTCTAGATTCTCTAATAACTTCTTTGAATGGGAAATTTATTATTTTTTCATCAGCTTTTTTATAAATATCAGTTACAAATTTTCTTTCTTCCTTTTCATCAAATTCTATATCATAATTTATCTGGAGTAATCTGTTTGATTCTCTATGTAACCAATTTGCACAAATAATTAACAAAATATTTTCTGGCGTTACATATTTTCTTTCTGTATAACTAGTTACAAATTCAATTGGAAATTTTGAATTAGATCTTCTAATTGTTTCAGACCAGTTTATTTTTCCTTTTATGATTCCTACATTTCTTTTTTTTATCTGATCAAAATTTATTTGATTTTTTATGTTAGAATAGATATCCCAATATCTCTCAGTAAGTTGATATAATTTTGTTATATCTCTCAAGGGTGGAATTTCTAATTGTTCATTTTTATTTGATAATAGTTGAAAAAATTGCTTTTTAGTAGAACTATCATGTTTATCAATTAAATTCAGAGTTTCTTCATACATGTACATTCTCTGATCTTCGTCTAAAGCTAGCCTGACTACCTCGTGCCATTTGTAGTCATTTCCGAAAAAATTACTATTCAAAAATTCTTTTTTTAAATATTCATATTTTTTTTGTTTTGAAATAACTGGAAATCCTTCATTATCTGTATCTGCAAGCTGTTCCTTTATAACAAGGTCTAATTCGGATATATTTTTGATTTGTTCTACAAGTTCTAAGTCGTTCATCTTAATTGATTACTGTCCACTAAACTTTCTAATGCTTGGATAAATCTTGGTAACTTATATGGTTTCAATTCAGTTTGTAATTCCAAATTTTGTTCAGTTATTTCATTATCATCAAAAAGTTTTGCATATGGTCGAGTCTTTACTCTTGCAGAAGTGTTTGGAGAAATTCTCTCAGCATATCTATCTGTAATATTATTTAATAGATAAATTGTTTTGACATAGCTTTGTCTATCTTGTTTCTTTTGGGACTCTATGATAAATTCTCTCACCTCATCTTGGCCATTACATAATGCAATTAAACATTCAAGATTAGGTTCTGAAAGATTTTCTAATTGTGGAATCAAATTGGTCATCAATGCATTTTCAATCACAGAATTCAAATCATCATTTTCTCTCTTCAATGAAACAAGTATCTGTTGAAACATTAATTTTAAAATTGCAGTTCCTAATTTGTTAAACTCTCTTACATAATCTAAAATTGTATAAGCTTTTTCTAATACGTCATAAAGACTTTCACCAACATCTTCTACTGGTAATTCATCAAAATTAATTATTGTCCTATCTGTATGGTCCAGTCGATCACTAAGTACCTTGTCATCTAAATCTAAATCTGTAATTGCTTGGTTTGCAGCATAGTACATCTCGTGTTCTTTTTCTTCAAATATGGGAATATCTATCTCAATGTATGCAAATCTACTTTTTAGTGCATCAGATAATTGGAACAGAAAATGCTTATCTTGTGTATTTAATGTACCAATTATTCTGAAATCTTTTGGAATTTTTAATTCTTCATAACTTCCTTCATTTATTGTTGGAATTTTTAATTCTCTTGTTCGTAGTGAAGTAAATAATTGTCCAAATGCCTTATCGATATCTGCCCGATTAAACTCATCTATTACTAACCATACTCCGTTATACTCGTCTTCTCCTATTTTTTGTCGTTTTCCAGTTGGTTCTCCATTTGCATCAAATTCCCAATTCTTTCGAACAGTATCAACTACACATCCAGCTTGAATAGAATAAGTTGGTTCTCCATCTTTGTTGATTTTTGGAAAAATACCTCCAATAACATCTTGTGTATTCCAATCTGAGGTTGCAGTATGGTCTTCTGCTAGATATCCTCCATCATCTTTCCAGAATACTTCTGGAATTCTTTTTGCTAACTGTGTTTTTCCTGTCCCAATCGGTCCTGCTAATAAGATATGTCGTCCACTACTCAAAGCATCGACAATTTCTAATATTTTTTCCTCAGGAATTAGTAACTCATTTCTAAGTTCTTCTAAACCACGTTTTGCTTGAGTATTATCTGGTATATGCAAATTTTTATCTTCAAATCCAAAATCCATATCCATCACTGTATCTTCGTCAAATACATTATTGCTAATTATTTCTTCATAAATCTTTCGTGTAATTCTATTAATGGAATTTCTATAACTATATCCTGGAATAGATTCTAATTTTTTATTAAAATATCCATCATTATCATGTTTTAGATATTTACCCTCTAATTCGATTGAATTTTCTGTTTTATTAAAAAAACTAAAGTCTTGAAAAGTCACTAACCATTTGTCACCATATTTTGAAATATCTTTAATCGTCCCATGTCCCCAAAAACTATGTTTTCCTGGTTCAATTTCATTAGTGTATAATATTACTTTGGTACCTATACCTGCATCTGAAATTGCTTTTCTATTTGGTACACCCATTCCAAACTCGTACTGTTTTCCCAAAACATCGTTCCATACAGATTCAGTTTTTTGTCGTAATAGAAAATATTGATCTGATGGCATTCCTTTTCCTATACTCATGGATTCATGAATTATATCGTAATCCCCAACTTCCAAACTTTTTCCATTGTTTGATGGCATTCCTTTTCCTCCTGGTTTTAATAACAAACTAATCATTCTAGTTTGTTGTTTAGGATCAGAAATTTTTTGGAAAATCTTCTTACCAATCTCTAATTTTTTTATAATTTCATTAAAAATTATATCTCCAATCAGTATTTTTTCAAGGTCAACTTCTGCATCATACGTACGTTTTTCTTCATCAGTCCATCTACCTTTTTTTGCGTTACGCCAAGATGAACTAATTTCAAAAATCCCACGCAAGTAGCCTTTATTTTTTGATTCATAAAAAATTACTCTATCGCCTTTTTTTATTAAATTACTAATTGCCTCGAGATTTTTTTCTGTAGCCCATACATTTTCATTTTTAACAATTTTCCAATGCTCTGGGGATGTAGCATAAATCCAATATCTTCTTTCACCCACTTGTCTGACAGTTTGTCCTCTCGAAAATTCTACGGGAACTAAATTTAATTCATCTAAATATCTTGAATTTTTTAATCTCCAAATTCCAGTATGTTTTTTCCAATCTACAATTTCTTCATCATCTCTTAATTCTGTTATGATATCAACAATCTCATTGTATAGCTGTCCTCTTTCAGATTCAGGTGTTGATGAAGAAAATGCTACTATTTTTTCTGCTGGTACATTTAATTTATTTTTACACCACTCATACATCTCATCCATTTTATGCCAAACCCGTAATTCTTCATACACTTCTTGCGATTCTACACTTTCGTAATCCTGTCTTGATAAAATCTCGCTAATTTTTCTACCAGGTTGATTTAAACCGTATGTTATTGCATTTTTCAAATCGAATTTTGTATATGGATGATCAGAAGGCAGAGACATGTAATCAGATCTAAAGTATCATGCCAAATTAATAACTATGATCATATTTTTATTTGGAAAACCATAATCTCATCATTGAAAATACTAATACCTGAAACATCCATACTACTAACTCCAAAAGGGTATTGTTTTCCTGAGGAAATTGAATATGGAACTGAAATTTTAATTGTAAATCAAGCAAAAGAACTAGTCCCACATCCGATCATTGAACCTATTCCAGAACCTAAATCATATCATACAAAAACGATTTTGGGACCTAGTCTTACTTTTACCTTAATCCCAAACTACAAAGTTCATTTCAACGATGAACTACGTGATTTTAATTCACTAAAAGTAGGTCACGTAATGCCTATTTTAGATAAGATATTTGTCGAAAATTTTGAGAAAGTGATAGAAGAATTTGCTGAAGCAAACTCAAAAACTAGTCCTATTTCTCCCACATTTGCAACATATCTTGCAAAATGTGTATTACATGAAAATCAAGAACTAGTAGTTTTTCCGTTCGATGATGAGCAATCTGCGCATGAAAATGGAAAAAAGATCCAAAATGAACTTGTCAAAGATATGGGTGGTGAGCTAAGCTATATAGCTACAAGGAAAAATTATCATAGATATAGTTACGGTAAAATGAAATCTCGTAATCATAAAATATTTTTTAGAAATAACGAATTTTATGAATCACGAAAAAAATTTAATTTTAATTTTGATATGATCGATAACCAAATTTATTCAAATGGTTTCATTTTATTCATTTATTTTCTACAACATTTTTTCAATGGTGGATATGTACACCATATACAATTTTTTATTCGTGATAGAAATAAACTATTTTTTTCTTTATCATGGGATAGTAAAATACGAAAATTATTACAAAATACCTGTCTAATTTGGAATAAATATCTATTATCCTTTAATGAAAACATAAACGAATTAGAATTTATTTCTGGAGATGATATTAATCAGTCACGAAAAATTATTTATGAAATCAAAGATCAATCACAAAAATGTTATCAAATTGATATTCCATTTGGTTCACAAATAATTATTGATTTTATGTTTGTTAAACCATTTGAGCTTTCGGAAACTGAAATTGAAGAACTAGAAAAATATGTAACACCTTCAGAAAACTATGCTGGCGACATAAATTTTGAACAAATTAGAAGACAATTGATGTCAAATCTTTCTAGAGAAACATCTTTCAAAAGTGATTCACTTCCATTTGTAAAAATCAATCAAATTGTAAGTAGTGATGCATCAAACTTACACATTCTTGGTAAATTTGATAGGAAAGGGGAAGTTCGTTCTTCTACTACAAGATATGGAAAAACATCATCTATGATCGGATTCCTCTCTGATGATACAGGCGAAAGAAAGATCAAATTGTGGGGAGACATTGTACATAACCTACAAAATGGTACCATTCTTGAATTGGTTGGTGCATATGTGAAAAATGAAATTTTACAAAATAAACGTGCAGGAAGGGTCACAAAGATTAATCCTAAAACTCTTGGAAATTAATACCTGGGATCCTCTAAATCACGAATATAATCATCATCTAATTTTTCAAGATCAAGTTTGTATAATTCGGCCTGAGGTCTGATAATGTCTATTGCATCTTCAGAATTTATTGCAATTTTGGCAAATTCTTTGTGACGAAGTAATTCTTTTGCTACTAGTTTTCTTTCTCGGAGACTAATTATTGGATCATCCGAAAATAACGGTGGCTGAACTAAAATATCATAAATCACTGCTTTTGTTTTTCCAGTTTTTGTACTTTGGCGTAAAACTCGACCTCTTCTCTGAATGTACTGTTTTGGATTGCCAGAGCTTGCCATGATTATTGCTTTTTCAACTGATGGAATGTCAACACCTTGGTCTAAACATTTGACAGCAGTAATACAATCATAATGTCCAATAGCTAAATTATCAATTATCTCTGCTCTATCTTTTGTAGGATCCTTGAATGTAATTGATTTTTGTGATACATGTTTGTCACTAAGAAATTTTTGAACATTTTCTAATTGTGTTGGGGAACCAGGTGGGAGATTAGGAGATGGTTGTGATGTACAATAGATTAATGACTGTTTAATTCCTCTTCCGTTTCCAGAAAATTGTTCTTCTTTCATCTCATCAATTATCTTTTCTAGTTTCTCAAGTTTATTTTCAGCAGCTGCAACTAAATCTGCTCTGCGAATTTCTGGATTACCTTCATCATCGTCTGATTTCTTTCTATTCTTTTTACCAAGCTTTGCAGCAATTTGCCTTGTTAAATCATCATAAACATCCATTTCAGATGGTGTCAATTGTACATAGAAAGGATGATATTCATATTTACACAAAAATTTCTCGTCTATTGCTTCTTTTAGGTCTAATTCGTATACAACATTATTGAAATAATTCATTAAAACTGCTGTTCCTTCTTCATCATAATGTCTAATTGGTGTTGCACTTAGTCCTAATCTAAAATCATATTCTTCTAGCAATGAATTTCTATTTAATTCTGAACCAATTTCATGAACCTCATCAACAATTAGAAATTTTTTTGCATTTTTAATTTCTAAAATGTAATTTTTAAAATCATCTGAATTTAATGTTGCATGTGTCACAAAAATTATTAGATTATCTACCGGATATCCTCCCGAAAAATATTCCTCATTAAATTCTCCTATTGCAGTTTGTATCTCTGGTCTCCATTTCTTTTCACCATAGCAAATTATAGTTCGTGTTTTTTCGTTATTTAGATTGACTTGATCTTCTTGTGAAACATATGAATTATAATCCGAATTTGCCTCTTTCCACTGTTCAACTAAATGTGTATATGGACATGCAATTACTGTTACATTTCTTTTTTCTAATTTGTTTAGTTCATTAATACAACCATATGCAGTAACTGTTTTTCCAGTACCTGTTGCCATTGCAAAAATTCCTCTATAATCATTTTGTACCCATTTACTGATTGCCTTTTTTTGATATGGACGTAAACCTTTTTCTTCTAATTTATCTATAATTTCTGTTTCTTCAGAAATTCCTTCTTGATTTCCAATTGCTTCATAAGCTTTAGTCAAACTTTCCTGAAATTCAATTTGGGATTTTGGTCTAATTTTCAATAATTCTTGTTTAACTGCCTCTGGCAAGCTAAAAACTTTCACATTTGGTTCAATTCCTTTCCAAAATCTATCAAAACTTTCTTGATCATCTTCAATTGCAGTTCGATCTCTTTCGCCCTGCCAACTATGAAATGCCTTGAATCGTTCAATATTTTGTCCACTCCATGCTGGGTATGTTTCATTATTCGAACCAACATAGCAAATTTTTTCACCATCATCATAATGAATTATTCCCATCTTTTCATGAAAGATACCTGATTCTGGGTCTGGAATCGCAATTTTGATTTCAAGTTGTGGTTTTCCATCAATTTCATTTGCAATCATGTATGCCATTATTTTCCAAAAATTTAGCTTTGTATCATCCGGATCGCCTTTTAATTCCTCTAACAAAGTTTCTTCTAGAACTTTCTCTTTATTTTCTACACTTTCTGTCCAAATTGATTTGTCTCTTGCAGAAATGTTTGGACTAGTAATTAGTTGAATTCTACCATTTCTCTCAATCAGTTCTATTATTTCATTTGTTATTCCTATGAATGATGTTGATGAAAAATATCCTGCCTTTCTTTGATAAAGTATTGCATCTTTTAGGACAGGTCGATAAAAATCCTTAATCAAATTATCTTGAGATGATTCCCATGTTAGTTTTGGTGGTGGATCTGGATGTGTCATCAGTTCTAATTAATTTCGATTTCTGTGTTGATCATTTATAATGTTGAATAATATGGATTCAACTGGAGTTTTTTCAGTATCTGTCTCGCTAATGATTTTATAAATTTCTCCAAATCCAGCTGCTGCATATTCTTCGCATACTTTCACATAGTCTCTTGGATTTTTAATAACTGAAATTCCTTCTTCTGCAATTGCTAAAGCACGCATAAGATGCCTAGTTTCTTGGCGAAACGCTTGTGGAGGCATTGTTCCTGTGCCACTTACCTTTTTTCGTTCAAGTTTTGCAGAATAGGCATAACTCATACAGAAAATAAAAACTTCCCAGTAATCTTTACCAAAGAAAGGAGACCATTCGGAAGTTGTTAGTTCTTGCATCTTTTCTTTATTTTCTTTTCCATAATTTACATCTGGAAACTGAATTTCTTGATCACTCATTTTTGTTTTCTCCATCTTGGTACGAACGGAGTTATTGTAGTATTACCATCTTTTAGCAAAATTCTATCATAATTTATTGGAATATGTTTTTCAAGCATTTCTCCAAATGCTTCATCTGGATGTCCTTCTGGGTCATCATCCCAATTCGATATAGTATCTAAGAACTCTGTGTTTGTTGCCAAGAAAACTAACTGTTCATCTGGAAGATATTTTGGTAGTGCCTGACTTAACAAAAATCTTGGTTTTCCAGAAACCCTTCCTAAAGGTGTATCAATAACTAGAGGAAATTTGTAACCTGTAATTTGTTTGACTGCACTGATAAATGCAAGTGACAAAAATAATCTCTCCCCTGCAGATAATGAACCTAAGATTGCTGCATCATCTTGATCAATTAATTGTGCTTCATATTTTTCATTAATTGTAAATCTCTTAAAGTATGAATCATCTTTATACATAATTTCTGTAAAAATTTCGAATGCAGTTTTTGCAACTTTTTCACGAATTTCTGTCTTTAAATCTGAAAATGTTGTTTCAATAATTTCTGAAAGTTTCTCCCAAATTTTTTGTTCAAATGCAATCCTTTTTGTTTTTGAATTTTTACTTAATTTTTTATTACGTTCTACTTTTGCATCTCCTATTGCTTTTGTTAATCTCTTTATTTCATACTCTTCATCTTTAATGCTTTTCTCATATTCAGAAATTTTATTTAATATTGCTTCTAGATCTTTTGCTAATTTGGAGACATCTCTATCACCCAAAGATTGTAATTTTACCATCACTTCTCTATTTCTCTCTCTTTGTTGTTTCACCTCTTCTCTAATGTCTGAATATCTTTTCTTAGGATCATCAAAAGATTTTTTCATAAATGCACCCATGTCTGAAAGTATTGATTCTTCAAAATGATATTTTATTTTGACTCCTACGTCTAATCCTTGATCTTCTTCCATACTATTTCTTATCATTTCGACATTTTTCCTATGACTATTAGTCTCATTTCCTTGTGCATCAATTTTTGACTCAAGGTCTATTCCGCAAATACACTTGTTTCTTTCAAGAAGATCATTTGTAAAGATCTTTTTTGCCTCATATGGTAATTCTCCTTTTATTCGCAAATCATCCACAATTTCTACTGCTTTTCTAATTCCAGGTTCAAGAAGAAATAATGAACCATTTGATATTAATGAAGAAATGTATTGTTTTTTAGAATCTTCTAATTCATTACCTAATTTACGAAAATTCTCGTCACCTGTTTTCTTTTCTTCTTGTAAACGTTGTACAACTTCGGCTCCTGATTGTTCAAATTTAGTTGAAATAACCTGAGCCTCTTTTTTCATTCTATCTACATCTTCAGTTAACTCTTCAATTCGTAACTTTCCTGATTCATGGTATGTTTCATTTGGATGTATTTCTGGATCATAATTCCATCGCATTGCCTCACCAAACTTTTCATTTCCATTACTATCTCTTGAATCTATTTTATACTGCATTTGATTTATGCTTGAAGTTAAACTATCAATTTCTTGACTTCCAACTTGTGGAACTCTTTTTTTCATTTCTTCAATATGTGAAGATGCTGATTCCAAAACATGAAGTTGTGAAATTTGTGTTACTGCGACTTTGATGGATGATAATTCTGTCCAGAAATTTTCCAAATACTCTCCGTCTAGTAGGAAATAAGGTACGAGTGATTCTGGTAGAATCTCTTGCATTTTTACATATGGCGATACATTATCCATAATGTGGAACTCTTTTTCATTTACTTTTTTCCTTGTTATTTCAAAAGTAGATCTTGCAGTTGATACTTCACATCCAGCTGGAAGAATATATCCATCTATTGTTTCAATTCTTTGAACTCGGCCATCATTTGTTTCATCATATTCAAATTCTCCTCTAGTAATTGTTAGAATACGTGAAATGTGATATTCTGTTTCACCAATTTTTAATTTTACTTTAACAGACATTTGTCCGTCATGTCCAATTTCTAAATTCTTTAGATAATTATCATTGATTATGATCTTTCCTTGATTTTTCTTTTGATGTGGTTCTTTTTTATAAAAACACCAGTTAATGGCATTAAGAATATTTGATTTTCCAGCACCATTTTCTCCTATTATGACTGAAAAACCTTTTTGGTCTTCAGGAAATTGGATTGTATTGATTCCACCATACTGACGATAATTCTCAGTTTCAATTTCTAAAATTCTAATCTCTTCACTCATCTAGGTCACTCTCCTTGTATGGGAAAAGGTCTTCCAACCATTTTTTCATAGTTGCTTTGGATTCATCCCAGTTGTCATTTTGGTATAAAATTTCTTTTTCTAGTAATCGTTCACAAAAAAGAATCTCATTTTTATCATCAGTTAATTCTCTGATCTTTTTTCGAATATTTTCATTGATTGGTGATTCTGACAACAGAACATTTCATAGAAAGTACTAGAATATGAACATGATCGATTTCAAAGTATTTTTTTTATATACTTGTAAATCCTAATTAATAAATGAAAATAGGGATCCCAATTTCTGAAATAATTTCCGATACTGGTGAAAAAAGATTTGAAATTCCCAAGTTCCAAAGGGGATTTTCATGGGAAAAATCAAATGTCGAAGACTTTCTAAATGACCTTGAAGAGAGAAAAACTGATCGGAAGGCTCATTACCTTGGTTCAATATTTCTGCTGAAACGAACAGATAATATCTTTAGAGTTATTGATGGACAACAAAGATTAACTTGTATATTTTTATTCTGGATAGCCTGGAGAGATATTTTATATTCTATAAAAAATTTTGATTCAGATCAAACAACAAACATTGAAGAAAAAATTAATGCAATAGATAAGAGATTGTTAACACAGGATGGTAATGATCACAGGCTAACACTAAGTTTGTTAAATAAATCATTATTTGAAAAATTATATGTGATTTCAAAACCAGAAGAGAAAATTCGTAGACTTTCGAAAAATACCGAAGATGAAACTGATGAAAATTTAATCAATGCGTACGAAACTATTTTTAAAAATCAATTTGAACATATTAAAAAATTAGTTGATGAAAGAAAAATTTCTGATGCTACACATGTATACAATGATTTTTTTGAATCTCTCAGAACACTTTTCTATTTAGACGAACATATAGTAGATAATGCTGATGATGCTTTTAGAATTTTTAAAACATTAAATGATCGTGGAATACCCCTGGCCCAAACTGATTTAATAAAAAATCATTATTTTGAAAAGTTAGATGAAAAATATAAAGCATTCAGTGACAAAAGATTAGAAAGTATAGATGCAAATTGGGTACAATCAAGAATTAAAATTACTGATAAAACTGAATCTGATTATTCATTTGAGAAATTCTTAGAGCACTTTATCTATGTTGAATATGAAAAAGAAAGTAAGTCATCTGAACTTTATAAAAATTTTTCAAATTTGTTGAGTGATGAAAATAACATTATAAGTAAAAATCCAGAAAAATTTGTCGATATGATGGGTGAATGGGCTAATATTTTTGTTGATTTACGTAGACCAGACAATGAACGTAAGTTTAACGCAGAGACAAAGAAATATCTAAAACTTATCAACAATATAAAATCTGAAAACACATATCCATGTTTAATGATAGGATACAAAAGATTATTTCAAGAGAAAAATTATACTGATTTTCAACGTCTATCTGAAATTCTTTTTAAATTTCATGTACGAGAAAAAATGATCTCTGGTAGTAAAGAATCGGTAATTGCTAGAGTAACGAATGCGATTTCAAACAATTTAAGAAAAAAAAAATCCATCAGTGAAATAATCGACGATATAAAATCTGACCAAGATTATACTCATAATATACGCGAAAGCTGCGATTTGTTTAAGCCTAAAGACAAGTCACTTGTAAAGTATATCCTGGAAACACATCAAAACATTCCTGCACCAGACGGTGTAGAAATTGAACATATTATGCCTAGAAATAAAAAACTTTGGAAGA
This sequence comes from Chloroflexota bacterium, assembly GCA_002723415.1. Lineage (GTDB taxonomy): Bacteria > Chloroflexota > Dehalococcoidia > Lucifugimonadales. The sequence continues at coordinate 1,927 of PBOA01000034.1, read as the reverse complement.
ATGATATTGCTAAATTTCTTAAATTAAGAACAAATGAAAATCGTGATAAAAAAATTAATCAATATCACAAGAAAAATCTTAATTTAATTGGAAATCAAATTCTTTTAGAAAAAAAATTAAATATTGAAGCCAAAAACAAAATATTTTCACAAAAACAAAAAGTTTATGCTAAGAGTAAAGTAAGTGAAGCAAAAAAACTTTCAAAACAGAAAAAGAAACAATGGACTGAAAAAAGTATTAAACAACGTCAAAAGGAAATTACAAAAACACTAGTTGAACTTTTTGAATTAAAATAAATCTCTAATATTTACAATCTTCACACTATTTCCCACTCTTCTGTAATATACTTGCTGTGGATCTGATGGTTTCCAATTACCTCTGAAGTCCTGAATTTGAATATCTCGATCAACAAATATGTGATTTTCTGCTTTTGTTACTAATATTACACAAATATTTTTACCATCTATTTTTTTAAAAAATATTCTTACATAATCATTAAGTTTTGTAATTTTTAATTTTGGTTCTATATATGAAAAAATTTTTCTTGAAAACTCATCTTCGAGGTCTCTAACTTTAGGTCCTAAGAGTTTAAAATCTGGTTCTACTCCAACAACTTCTTTGTCATCTTTTACGCCTATTAGTATAGTGCCACCATATGTATTCATAAAAGCTGCAATTTCCTTTAAAACCTCATAGCGTAATCCTTCTTCTTTTTCTTTTGTGAAAGCATTTACTCTAAACGTTTCTTTGAATTCCACATAATCATCTTCTCCATTTTGAATAATATTTTTGATATTTTCTTCAGATAAATTATTCTTTAGAATCTCTCTAACATATCCCATTTCCTTAGTTGTTGTCTTAATTAAAAAAATTCCTTGATTTCCCTCTTCTGGACCTTCTACAACATTCTCTACTATACCTTGTTTCCATCTAACTCTAGGTGTTGATTTATCTGCTGAAAAAATAACATGTGTCCCTTTTTTGATCTTTGATTTAAAAAAAACTTCAACCATATTATCACGACCCATAAAAAATATTTAAACAAATATTCACGAACAGGTTATTTCTTACTACTGCAACAATATTCCATGATCTTATCAAAATCAAGTTTAATAATTTTAAAATCAAATTTGTCTTTATTTTTTTCATATCTGATTAAAAACGCGTTTAATCTCTTTTGAAGACAATTTTTCTTAATCCAATCTCTTTGATCTCGTTTCAATAAATTGTCTCCTTTTACTGGTTTTAATTCATAAAAACTCAATTTTCCTTTATTAAATAAGACAAAATCAGGAATGGCTTCTTCTTTTCCGGTTCTTATGATCAAAGCTTTTGGATATTTTTTTTGTAGATATTTTTTAGCTGCTTCATGTGACGCAATTCCCGTACCACTTGCTGTGCGTGCTTTTCTATGTTGTTTTTGATGTTCACTTCTTTTACTTTCTAATACGCTCTTTCCACAAATTTTTCCTTTTGGTGATTTAATTTTACACGTATACCGGAGTGGTTTTTTACTTTTCAATTTTTGTGATTATCTAATGTTATACTAAAAAATAAAGATGATCAGGTACGAATTGCTTCTAATTCTTTCACAGCATCACAAATTTCTTCAATTGCAAGCTTTACCTCTTCAGTCGTGTTAAATCTGCCCAGTCCAATTCTAATTGCTTCATGAGACTGGTCCTCATCTAATCCTATAGCTAATAGAACATGTGATGGCTCTACTTCTTCAGTTGTACATGCAGAGCCTGCTGAAATTGCAATTTTTTTAGAAACTGAATTAATTATCGCCTTACTTTCAATTCCATCAAATCTCACATTCAAATTGTGTGTTAGGCGATTTGTTGGATGGCCATTTAACTTTCCACCAATCTTTTCAAACTCACCCAACATCATTTCAGTCCATTCTTTACATTGTGTACTCTCT
>PBOA01000033.1 GCA_002723415.1 Chloroflexota bacterium | reverse complement strand
TTATAAAAAACCTCCTACGGCTTGTAAGTCTACGGGTTCAGGTCTATTTCACTCCCCTCCCGGGGTTCTTTTCACCTTTCCCTCACGGTACTGGTTCACTATCGGTGGCCAAGTGTATTTAGCCTTGGAGGGTGGTCCCCCCAGATTCAAACAGGATTTCACGTGTCCCATCTTACTTAACAACTCACTAAGAAGTCTTCTTTTTTTTGTATACGGGACTATCACCTTCTATGGTTGTCCTTTCCAGGTTCATTCTACTAAAAAGAAGATTTGTAACTTCTTGCTCATGACTGAGATATGAGCTAGTGGTGTTACAACCCCCATATGACATAGGATCTCAGTCCACTAAGCCATATAGGTTTAGGCTTATCCCCGTTCGTTCGCCACTACTAGGGGAATCTCAATTGATGTATTTTCCTCAAGATACTTAGATGTTTCAGTTTTCTCACTTACCTCTCTAAAGAATAGAGTATCCTGGTATAACCCAGGATGGGTTTCCCCATTCGGGTATCCCCGGCTAAGTTTGCTAGACAACTCACCGAGGCTTTTCGCAGTCTTGCCACGCCCTTCTTCGGCACTTGGCCCCAAGGCATCCACCGTAGACCCTTAGTAACTTGACCCTCATTAAGGTCTGATTACTCGGTCATTAATTACAATTAATAATATTTTTTAAGAAATTTGTTTTAAACAGGATTCAATTGTTAAAGTACACACGTAAAAACAGAAAAACTCCTAAAGTAGTTTTCCTTAGAAATTCAATATCTATTTTTGCGTAAAAATAATTATATACTTCTCCTGTATTAGCAGTCAAGATAAATTTTATTACATTATTTAACATTAATTATAGTATTTGTATTAAAGAGTTATGTGGGTTAATATTTTAGAAAATTATTGTTGAAATTAATAAATGGAGGATTAAAAAGTGTCTATTTTCCCAATAGATATTATTCAATTAGTTGAAGAAGAAGATGTTCTTTATAAAAAAGAAAGTTATAAAGATGATTCAATTTTATTGACGAAAGATATGTTATTTGTTATTAAAAAAGGACTGTTTGGTTCGAAAAAATTACAAAAAATAAGATTAGATGATATATATAGCTTTGAAAAAATTTCGGGTGGTCAAGAGAGTAGAATTGTTTCAGGTTTGAAAATATCTTTGATTGGGGTGTTGTTAGGTGCTGTAACTATTTTCATTCCAATATTTTCTCAGTGGGTGCAAAATCTTTTGTTTTTTATGGGAATTATATCTTTTGTTATAGGCCTACATTTTATTCTTCAATCAATAACTAGGATAAAGCCTCATACAAGTATATATATAGAATATAATAAAGGGAAAACTCATATAGCAGTTGTATTTCCAGATATTGGTAACACTGACGCTGAAAACTTATTTAATAAAATGATTGTTGCAAGAAATATTAATAAAAACAAGAAAATATAAACATATAAGTTATTTTAGGGAGATTTGATATGCGTTTAATTATTGATGGAGATTATCCTATGGCACATGGGGCGTTTTATTTGGATCGTGACCTTACATTACCAATAGAAGAAGTAAGATTAGGAGAGAATTCACATAGAAGAGGTTTTATTACTGGGTGGGATGATTCGGAAACCCTAGCATCTATACCAGAATTACGTAAAGGGAAAATTGCTGCAGCATTAGTTAAAGTTTCTGTTTGCATATATAGGCCTGACTTACATTCTCATGGAGAATGTAAAAACAAAGATATTGCATATTCGATAGCTCAAGGGGAATTGGAGTATTATAAAATTTTAGAATCTACTGGTTGGGCAAAAATACTTTCAACTTCTAGAGATATTAACTCCCATATTAAATTATGGTCCGAACAAGATGTGAGTGATTTGCCTTTTGGTATGGTATTAGGGATGGAAGGAGCTGATGCTATACATTGGCCTAAGCAAGTGCATGATTGGTGGGACAAAGGATTGAGGGTGATTAGTCTTTCTCATTATGGAGTTAGTAGCTACTCACACGGTACAGCTACTGGTACAGAAGGTGGATTAGTTGGGGATGCTATTGAGCTTTTAAAAGAAATGGATAATTTAGGTATGATATTGGATGTAAGCCATACATCAGATAGGGCTGTGTGGGAAGAGCTAGATAACTTTAATGGTCCAATATTATCTAGTCACCATAATTGTCGATCATTGGCTCCAGGAGAAAGGCAAATACCTGATAGTCTATTACGTGAAATAATATCTAGGGGTGCAGTTATTGGTTCTTCAATGGATACATGGATGCTTCATCCAAAAGGAATAGATTGGAATAATATTCCGAATAGAAGAGATGTGTTTCCTAGAGAAGAAATAACTTTAGAGCATTTTGTTGACCATTTAGATTACGTTTGCCAAATAGCTGGAAATTCATTGCATGCAGCAATTGGAGGAGATACAGATGGCCAAGGGGGACGTGAAGGTGCCCCATATGGAATTGATACTGTAGCAGATTATCAAAAAGTTGGAGATATTTTAGCAAATAGAGGATATAAAGAGATAGATATAGAAAATATTTTATATCTAAATTGGAAAAGATTTTTTGAGGAAAATTTACCTAAAATATAAATATTTGGTTGATATACTCCAATCTTATTAAAAAATTATTACTAGTGATTTGTATAATTATCGGCAGAGTCAGAGGGTTCAAATCCTATTGCTTCTTTAGTGTGGTTTAAATCTCTATAACTCCATTTATTATTTGATAAAGCAAATAGAACATCATATTTTAAATCTTTAGGTGCTTCAATACATTTATGCAGTGCATCAGTCACGTCATTATGGCTTAAATATGTGGATAGTTCGTGAGTGTTAATGGGTTTGTTTTGTGCTCTTACAGCTCCAATCCTAAGACAAAGTATAGATATGTCGAAAGTATCTGAGAAATGTCTAGCCAAAGCTTCTCCCCATACTTTCGCAGCTCCATATATTTTTTGAGGACGTACTTGTTCATGAGTGATTTTTTTATATAATTCAGGCACGTCATTGTACCTTCCTTCAGCTATCGATTTGTATGGTTCTATGTCAGAAAATCCTCTGATAGTATTGCCACTACTTGCAAAGATTATTCTTTTAACACCGTTTAGTCTTGCAGCTTCAAATACGTTATAAGTTCCTATAATGTTAGTGTTTAAATTACCTTCCCATTCGTCATCTTCAAGATAAGCTGAAAGATGAACTACAATATCTTGGTTTTTAAATGCGGGTTTAATATTTTCAATATTAGATATATCTGCTTGAAAGTTAGTTACTCCTTTAATAAAGCTTCTATTAAGTGCAGTTAATTCATAACCTCCTATTTTTTCAAGTTTATTTTTGAGAAGCCCTCCAATTAACCCACTCATTCCAGTAATTAATACTTTTTTCATTTTTATTTCCTTAAAATTTTTTTAAAATTAATTATATTAACCTCTTCCAAGGTAGGCTTGATTTACTGGTAAGACTATAGATTCTAACATATTAACATTCATTGGTAGTGATGCCATTGTTACTGCTGCAGTCCCAATATCTTCAGGGTTCATCATTTCTTCGTTACGACTTCTTTTTGCCATTTCATCGTCGCTATATATTCTACGTTCGGTTGCTACATTTCCAGGATGTAAACAGCTTGCTATTATTCCATGTTCTCTACCTTCTAAAGCTGTGGACTTTGTAAGACCTACAAGGCCATGTTTACTTGTGGTGTATGGAGCTGAATCCATTCTAGGCTTTTGTGCTGAAATACTTCCGATATTTATAATTCGTCCACCTTTTTGTTTTTTCATTATTTGCATTGCAGCTTTAGTACAAAGGAAAACCCCTGTTAAATTCACACTAATTACTTTAAGCCAAGAATCAAGAGGGAGGCTGTCGATAGGCCCTCCATCAAAAACTCCTGAATTGTTAATTAATATATCTATTTTTTGAAATTCATCAATTGTTTTTTTAAATAAATTTGATACATCAGACTCTTTTGTAACATCAGTTTTAATAATTAAAACTTTTATTTTTTTATTAAAACTTCTAATTTGTTTATAAGTGCTATCTAAGTTTTCTGTTTTTCTCGAAGCTAAAATCAAATTAGAGTTTTCTTTTGCAAATTCTAATGCTATGCCTTTGCCTATTCCTGTACCCGCTCCAGTAATTATAGAAACTTTTCCGTCTAATTTATTCATAACCAACCTCTTTTTCTTTAAATGTTGAAATAATACTTGGCAGTTAATTACATTTTGGATTAAACTGTCAACCTAATTAGATTATTTAGTTTATCATTTATTAATAGTTCAATCATAGATTTAGGAGATAATAACATGAGTGGAGCACTTGAAGGTATAAAGGTAATAGATTATACACAAATTGTTGCAGGTCCTTTTGCCGGATCATTATTATCAGACATGGGAGCAGATGTTATAAAAGTAGAACCTACTTGGGGAGAGCCTCAAAGAGAAAGTGCACCTTTTATACCTAATGAAACTAGGAATTTTTTGGCTTTAAATAGAGGTAAAAAGAGTTTGCCTTTAAACCTGAAGCATTCTAAAGGTTTGGAAATATTTTATAAATTAGTTTTAACTGCAGATGTGGTAATTATTAATTCTAGACCAGATGTTCCAGTTAAATTGAAAATAGATTATGAGTCATTAAAAAAAATAAATCCAAAAATTATTTATTGTGAAAATTCTACTTATGGAACTAAAGGGCCTATGTCTCACTTGCCAGGATCAGATTTGTTATCTCAAGCTGTCGGGGGGTTAGTAGCAAGTGACAAAAAAGTCCAGAACGGCTTGCCGCAATTTATTACTGCTTCACCTGTTGTTGATCATGCCACAGGATTTGCAATGTGTTGGGGAGTCACTACAGCTTTATATCATCGAGAGAAAACAGGTAAAGGGCAAAAGATTGACACTAGTTTGTTAGGGACAGTAATGGGCCTATTGACTCCAGCATTTGTTGAGGTAGATGTAGTAGATAAAGATAATATTGAAAAATTTATTAATAATTTAAATGTACTTAAGGAAAACAATGAGCCAATAAATAAGGCTATGGAGTTAAAAAAACAAGATGCAGGAGCATTTATTGGCTCATATGCGAATAATTATTATCGAATGTTTCAAGTTAAAGATGGAGTAATTGCAGTAGGTATATTAGGCAATAGAGTACGGAAAAAATTTATGGATTTATTAGGTATTGTAGATTTCCGCTTGGATTCTGATTTTGATGTGGTAAATTTAGATGGTTGGGATACTTCTGACGACTTGAAGGTTAAAAAAGTGTATCAAGAAACAGAAGAAAAATTAAATGGATATAAGATTTCTGAAATTTTACCTAAAATGCATGCAGCAGGGATCCCTGCTGCTGAAGTTTTGTTTCCTGAAGAGACTAGTAGATTGGAACAAGTTAAAGCTAATGGTTTAATGGTTGAACTTGATCATAGTCTAGCAGGAAAATATAAAACAGTAGGGCCTGTAATAAAAATGAGTGAAACCCCTCTTGTAGCTAAATTACCAGCTCCAGCTTTAGGTGAACATACAGATCATATATTAAAATCTTTAGGTTATAATATTGATGATATAGAAGTATTACGCAATGAAGATACAATTTATTAATTAAATAATGTTCATAATATAGGATCATAAAGTATTGATCATAGCATTCTATCAATATATAATTTTATGAAGTGTAAGTAACCTTTTTAAAAAATGGTGATATTTAATAAGGTTTTATTTAAATTATTAAGGAGTTAGTAATGACCTATATTGTCACATCCCCATGTGTTGATGTTTTAGACAAAGCTTGTATCGATGTTTGTCCAGTCGATTGTATTTATGAAGAAGAAGGGGTTGATAGAATGGTATTTATTGCCCCAGACGAGTGTATAGATTGTGCAGCTTGCGAACCGGTATGTCCAGTTTCAGCCATATTTGCTGAAGATGACGTGCCTGAAGAAGAGAAGCAGTATGTTCAAGTACATTATGATTATTTCGAGAAAAGTAAAGATGAAGCAAGAGCAAAAGTTGACGATATTGCAGGTGCACCATCAGATTAATTCCTAATACTTTCCGTTCAATAATAAATTGAGATATTTAATTAAAAAATTGATGTTAAAGGTTTCTTAGGTTGAAAAATTCATTTTCTAAAGAAATATTAACTACTTCATTCGGTAGCTATAATTTTTACTCAATTGCTTCTTTAGAAAAAGAGGGTTTAATTGAAATAAATAAAACTCCTTATTCAATAAGAGTATTATTAGAAAATGTATTGCGTAATTCTGATAATGGCCCAGCTAATATTGATCATGTTAAGTTAGTGTCATCATGGAGGCCTAATAACAAACCTAAAAAAGAATTCCCATTTATGCCTGGTAGAGTGCTCTTGCAAGATTTTACTGGAGTGCCAGTTGCAGTGGATTTAGCAGCTATGAGAGACGCTGTAGTACAACATGGAGGAGATCCATCAATTATTAATCCTATTGTACGATCAGACATGGTGATTGACCATTCAGTACAAGTAGACCATTTTTCAATTTCCAATGCATTGAAATTAAATATTGAAAAAGAATTTGATAGAAATACAGAGAGATATCAATTACTTAAATGGGCACAAAATGCCTTTGATAACTTTAAAATTATTCCACCAGGTACTGGTATTGTTCATCAAGTTAACCTAGAATATCTTGCTGAAAGTATTATTGTTAAAGATATCCCAAATTCTGTTTATGTATTTCCTGATACTTGTATAGGGACTGATTCACATACAACCATGATAAATGGATTAGGTGTTTTAGGGTGGGGTGTAGGCGGAATTGAAGCAGAAGCTGTAATGCTAGGGCAACCTTATTATATGGTAGTCCCAGAAGTGGTTGGAGTTAGATTAACTGGACAATTGTTAGATGGAGTTACAGCAACTGATTTAGTACTTTCTTTGGTAGAAAGATTAAGGTCTCTAGGGGTTGTAGAAAAATTTGTTGAATTTTATGGACCAGGTTTAAAAGAACTAACTCTTGCTGATAGGGCTACTATAGCAAATATGGCTCCTGAATATGGTGCGACTTGTGGTTTTTTCCCAATAGATATGCAAACTATAAAATATCTTGAAAATACAGGTAGAGATAAATCAAAATTGGAGTTGGTAGAAAAATATTCTAAATCTAATAGTTTCTTCTATGATGAACAAAATGAGCCAAATTATACTTCATCAATAGATTTTGATATTTCTAAAGTTATACCTTCTGTTGCTGGTCCTAAAAGACCCCAAGATAAAATTGCTTTAGATTTAGTGCCTGATAATTTTAGTAAATCTTTTAAGAATATATCTAAAAATAACCATAAAGTGATGCTTAATAATGAAGAAGCATTAGTAGGTGATGCATCTGTAGTAATTGCAGCAATCACTAGTTGTACTAATACTTCAAATCCTTCAGTGATGGTAGGAGCAGGATTAATTGCAAGAAATGCTAGAGAAAAAGGTTTAAAGAGAAAACCTTGGGTAAAATCAAGTTTAGCTCCGGGTTCAACTGTAGTGACTAGTTATCTTAAAGCTACTGGATTAGATAAGGATTTAGATTATCTAGGTTTTAATACTGTTGGTTATGGTTGTACTACTTGTATTGGTAATTCTGGTCCTCTTCCAGACGAAGTCTCTAAGGTTGTTACGAATAATGATTTAACAGTTGCTGCTGTGTTAAGTGGCAATAGAAATTTTGAAGGCCGGGTTCATCCTCAAGTGAAAGCAAATTATTTAGCTTCGCCTATGCTTGTTGTAGCATATGCTTTAGCTGGTAGAATAGATATAAATATTGCATCTGAACCAATAGGTAAGAATGATTTAGGTGAAGATGTTTATTTAAAAGATATTTGGCCATCTCAAAATGATATAAGAGACACTATTGCAGTTAGCTTGTCTCCTAATATGTTTAAAAATCAATATGATAAAGTACTTGAAGGCCCAATTGAATGGCAGAACCTTAATACTACTTTTTCTTTAAATTTTACCTGGGATCAAGGGTCAACTTATATTCAAAAGCCACCTTATTTTGATAGCTTTTCTAAGGAAATCATTGTTAGAAATGACATAATAAATGCTAGAGTTTTAGTGTATTTAGAAGACTCAGTTACCACAGATCATATTTCCCCTGCGGGTGCAATTCCATCAAATTCGCCTGCTGGACAATTCCTTTTAGGAAATGATGTGCCTCAATGGGAATATAATTCATTTGGTTCTAGACGAGGGAATCATAATGTGATGGCTAGAGGTACATTTGCTAATATTCGTTTAAGAAACAAACTCGTTCCTGAGAAGGAAGGGGATTGGACCAAATTTTTCCCTTCTGATGATGTTATGCGTATATATGACGCTGCTGAAAAGTATAAAGAACAGGCAACTCCATTAATAATCATTGCTGGAAAAGAGTATGGAACGGGTAGTTCAAGAGACTGGGCAGCAAAAGGACCAATGTTGTTAGGGGTTAGGGTAGTTATTGCTCAAAGTTTTGAAAGAATTCATAGATCTAATTTAATAGGTATGGGCGTTTTACCTCTTGTGTTTGAAGATGGCCAGTCTGCTCAATCATTAGGTTTAGATGGAAGTGAATTATTTGATATTCCAGGTGTTGCTTCTGGAGTTAATCCTGGTTCTACAATTGAAGTTACGGCTAAATCTATAACAGGTAAAATTACCAAATTCAATGTTTTAGCTCGTATAGATACTGAAATTGAAAATGAATATTATAAGCATGGTGGGCTTTTGCCTTTTGTTTTAAGACAAATGATGAGTAATAAATAATATTTATAAAATTATTTGGATTTTAAAAAAATCAGGAATAATTATTTTCAATTAGTATATTTTGTTTGTATTCTGAGATTTTATTTTTAATCATATTCAGCTCAAGATCTTGTAGTTCAGGGTCTTTCTGAATAATTTTAATTGCTTCGTTTCTAGCTATGGATAATATATCATAATCATGAATGTTTGCTATTTTTAGATTTGGTAGGCCGCTTTGTTTAGTTCCTACGTGATCTCCTGGCCCTCTTATTTTTAAATCTTCTTCTGCTAATTCAAATCCATCTGTTATTCTTTCTAATATTTTCAGTCTCTCTTTAGCTTCTAAGTTTTTCGATTCTGATAGCAATATACAATAACTTTCATGTTCTCCTCTACCTACTCGACCTCTAAATTGATGGAGTTGTGATAAGCCAAATCTTTCAGCTCCGTCAATTAATATAGTTGATGCATTAGGAATATCAATACCTACTTCAATTACTGCAGTTGAAACTAATATATTAGTTTTTTTATTTTTAAAATCTAGCATAGTATTATTTTTTTCTTTAGCTGACATTCTGCCATGTAATAACCCTAGTTTTAAATTAGGGAAAACCTGATGAGATAATTTTTCAAATTCTTTTATAGCTGCTTTTGATTGTATAGTTTCAGATTCTTCGATTAATGGACAAATTATAAAAGCTTGTCGACCTTGATTTATTTGTTTTGCAATAAAATTGTATGCTGACAATCGTTCATTAGGTTCTAAAAATCTTGTCCTTATAGGTTGTCTCCCTGGAGGGATTTCATTAATTACAGAAATGTCTAGGTCTCCAAAGATTGTTAAAGCTAGAGATCTAGGTATTGGAGTTGCTGACATTGCAAGTAGATGTGGTTTGTTACCTTTATTACTTAGTAAACTTCTTTGATTGACTCCAAAACGGTGTTGTTCATCTATTACAACAAGAGCTAATCTAGGAATTTTAACCGAATCTTGTATTAAAGCATGTGTTCCAATCAAGATATCGATTTCGTTTTTTTGCAATTTTAGATTTAATTCTTCTTTTTCTTTTTTTGTTAAACTACCAATCAATAAACCTATATGAATAATTTTATTTATATAAGGTAATTCTAAAGTTTTGATATTTTTTTGATTTGATGTTACTGATATTGAATCAGTCATTGATGATATAGTAGTGAAATGTTGTTCAGCAAGTACTTCTGTAGGCACCATCATAGCTCCACAATAACCTTTAAATACAGCAACAAGTAAGCTAGCTAAAGCTATTACTGTTTTTCCACTACCTACATCACCTTGTAAGAGTCTTCGCATGGGTCTGTCACGGGAAATATCTTTCAATATTTCATTTAATGCACTTTGTTGAGCTTTAGTTAGTTCAAATGGCAAAGAATTCAAGAATTGATTGAGAGGAATATTGTTGCTGTCAAGAGGAGTTCCTGATCCAGCCTTACTCCATATTTCTTTTTGTTGTACTACCAATAATTGAATAAGAAATAATTCGTCAAAAGCTAACCTTTTTCTTGCGATGCTCCAATCTTGTTTTGATTTCGGATAATGTATTTGTAATATGGCATCTTTTAGGCTGGTTAAATTGACTTCGTATAAGATTTTTGTTGGAATATGTTCAGTTAACTGATTTATTCCTATATCAATTGACTGTTTTATTATTTTTCTTATTGTTCTTTGTGCTAGTCCTGAAGTTGAAGGATATATAGGAACAAGCCTACCTGTATGGATAAAATCTGCTTGGCCATCAATAATCTCGTATTCAGGTGACTCAAATACAAGTCTTCTCCTAAATACGTTTACTTTTCCACTTATAATAATTTGGGAATTTGGTTTTATGGTTTTGCTTAGCCAAGGTTGGTTAAACCATATAGCTCTAACATTACCAGTTTGATCAGAAATTATAATTTCAGTTGATTTTTTTTTTTGGCCATATATTTTGGAGACCAACTTTAGTAACTGTACCTATAATTGTTTGTTCAACCCCAAATTGTAAGCTAGATATTTTTCTAGTATCCGTAAAATCATAGTGTCTGCGTGGAAAGAAATAAATCATATCAATGATTTTATTAATTCCAAGCTTGTTTAGTTTTGATTGTGTGTTTTTTGTTAAATTAGGGATTTCTTGTATATTTGAGTTTATATTTATATTTGTATATACTTTGTGAGATTTAGGTTTTGAAATGTGGGGTTTCTTAAAATTATCAGTAGATTTATAGGATTGAATTTTAGGGTTGATTAGAATAATTTTTTTTAAAATTTTTTCTACCCATTCAGCTCTATCATATTGACTAAGTATTTCGTAGTTAGTTGTTGATTTATTTAAAAATTCTAAATCGGTAGATAAAAGATCTAATAATTTATCTAGACCTCCAATTACTGTCTTATTGTTATATTCATTAAGAGATTCTTGCTTAAGGATTTTATATAAACGGTTTAGTTTTTCAATTTTTTCTTTATCCGAATTTTGATTCATAATTAATCAGAAATTTCATAATTAATCAGAAATTAATGCTATAGCTAGAGCTTGTGGTCCAGCATAAGTACCGATTACTGGTCCAAGTTGAGCAATTATGGGAATAACATCTTTTGATCGTAATTTATCAGCTAAAACTTGAGCTTCTTCTGGAGTAGTACTATACATTATTGATAAATATTTTAGCGGAGAACTATTTTTCGCTGCTTCTTCTAAATAAGCTATTCCTTTATTTCTAGATCGTTCTCTTCCTACTTGAACTATTATCCCGTTTTCAGATTTTAATATAGGTCTTACTTTTAATAAATTTCCAATAAGTTCTTTGGTTTTACTTATCCTTCCGCCTTTTTGAAGAAATTCAAGAGTCTCTACTAGAGCAAAAGTCTCAGTTTTATTAATTACATCAGTAATAATTTTAGTTGCATCTGCCAATGATATATCTTTTTCTTTAATTAATTTTGCTGCATAAATTGAAATTAATCCAACACCCATCGAAACCGAATTTGTGTCTATGATACTTATAGAATTAGTATTATCTAATTGTGATTTAGCTTGAGTTGCTGAATTAAATGTACCACTGAGTTTTGAAGATACATGTATAGAGATAATTTGGTCACCATTATCTAAGTAAGGTTTATAGATATTTATAAAATCTCCAATAGATGGTTGAGATGTTTTTGGTAGTTCAGAGCTGTTTTCTAACCTGGGATAAAATTTATCTGGGAAAATGTCTACCCCATCTTTGTAGACTTCTTCTCCAAAGTGAACGTTTAAAGGTATAACAGTAATTCCTAATTCATCTGCAATTTCTTTTGGCAAGTCTGAAGTGCTATCCGTAATTATTTTGATCATTTTTCCTCCTTTATTCAATAGATATTATTAACATATTAGAATTATATTCTCCTTCTATAATTTCTAATTCTGCATTTGGTAGTTTATTTGTCATATATTTTGAAACAGATTCTTTTACCGAGTTACTTGTATTGTTTCCCTTGTAAATTGTTATAAAATCTTTATCAGATAAATCAATATTTTCAAATAATTCATTTAACATCATTATTATATTATTATTTTTCGAGATTAGTTTATTATTATATATTGCGTAGTAATCATTTTGGCAAATTTTATTGTTATAAACTTCAGTATTTATTGTTGATTTATAGATTTCTATACTAGTAATTGAACTATAAGATGATTTCATATTAGATATATTTTTATGGATATTTAATTCGGGGTTGTAATTAAGTATAGCTGTAATACCTTCAGCGATATTATTTGTATTTAATATATGTATAAATTCATTTGAAATTAGTATTGAATCGTCTTTAAGCATAAATCCATTTAGTAATAATATTGCATTTTTAAAATTAGATTGTAATATTACAGATTCAATTCCTTTTTGATCATATTTTTCTTCTTCTATATTAAAATTTATCGCTCCAAACTCAGTGAAAATATTATTTAATTTTTTGCCAGGAGCTATAGAAAATAAAATAGTTTGGGGAGGTGTTATCTGGGTTGAAACAATTTTATTATGCTGTTCGTCCATGTTTTCAATAGTTACTTCAGCAATTTCTCCATATTTACTCGCCGATTTAATCAATTTATCAGGTATTTGTGAATGAACATGAATTTTAATTTTAGAATTACTACCTACTGCAACAATAGAAGATCCAAATTTTTCGATTTCTTTTTTTACTTCATCTATATTTATATTATTTGATAAAATAAAAAATTGTATACAATTGCCGAATATGTCATCATCTTCTTGTGATAGTTTCTTCGTTTCCAAATTAGATAGATTTATCGGATTTATATTTAAATTTTCAGGAAAGTCAATGTTTGTTGAATACAGGCTTTTACCTTCCAAATATATTCTTATACCCTCCAATATAATGTATAATCCTAAAGCTCCTGAGTCTATAACTCCAGCATTTTGTAAAACTTCTAAAGATTCAGGTGTCTTGAGGACAGAGGTTTTTACATCCTTACATGTATAATTCATGATTTGATCAGGCGATGTACCTTTATCGTATAATTTTCGAGCTGATCGCGCAGCCACATTTATAATTGTTAAAATAGTACCTTCTGTAGGTGTTCCAACAGCTTTATAGCAATATTGAACAGCACGTTCTAATGAAATTATAAATTCTTCATAACCAAAGTTTGTTTTTGATTTAAGCGTTGTTTCAAAACCTTTGAAAAATTGAGATAATATGACTCCACTATTACCCTTAGCACCCATTAAAGCAGCTTCAGACATTTTATTTGAGATATAAGACGCAGAACAACTATTTTCATTTTCAATTGATTTCATGACTTCTTTAATTGTTATAAGCATATTAGTACCTGTATCTCCATCAGGTACGGGAAAAACATTTAAAGAATTTAAAGTTGCAACATATTTTTCCAAGTAATAGCTACTATATGTAAACATATTGATTAGAGTTTGCCCATTAAAAGAGACGGAGTTTTTCATTTGTTTAATAGTTTTCCTCAATTGCTTAATCGTTTATATTTAGTTATTATATATATATATACATATTTATATGGATTCTACTTAATACATCATTAACATTCAAAGGAGAATTATGGCTAGGTGTGAAATCTGTCTTAAGTCTGGACAATATGGAAATAATGTTAGTCATTCAAAAAAGCGTACCCGAACACGTTCATTAGCTAATATTCAAAGATCTAAGATATATGATAAAGGTGCTTTCAGGCAAGTCAATATATGTACTAAATGTCTTAGAAATCAAAGCAAGGTATCCAGTAAAACTTAATTAGGAACTAATTAATACTTTGTGCTTAATTTAATTATCAATTTTTTGTATATATTATTTGTGTCTTGTTTATAATAATTTATTTGGGAGTTATAATTGCCTTCATATAAAAAAAATGAATCAAAAGACTGGGCTAGATCTAATATTAAGGGACAATGGTCTACATTAATTACCCCCTTTACTGAAGATGACCTCATCGATGAAGGAGGACTAAGAAAAAACATTAGGCGTATTCGTTCTTTAGGGACTAGTGGTGTAGGGTGTACTTGGGCTATGGGGGAGTTTTGGAGCTTAACTTTCTCTGAAAAAATACAAATATATGATATTTTAGCTGATGAATCTAAAGGTAACTGGATGATTGGGGCACATGTTACACATACATCTGTGAAAGAGATGCTTAATTTAACTAATCATGTTGAATCTTTAGGATTTGATTTGGTAATTGTAGCAGCACCGTATATGGTTACTAAAACTGAAGAACAGGTAGTAGAATTTGTTAAAATATTAGCTGAAAATACTTCTTTAGCAATAATGTTTTATAATTCACCTCAATTTGGGATTGTTATGTCTCCTGAAGGATTGAAGAAGATTTGTGAAATCCCAAATGTAGTAGGAGTGAAAGAAGCTAGTTTCAACAAGCAATTATCGATTGATACACATATATTATTAGGTGATAAAGTTTTAATAAGTACTCCAGATGAATGGATATTTGAAAAAGGTAAAGAATTGGGTTTTCAACAACGTGTTATGTTTGCAAATACATCTGATTGGAGATTTGATCTGCCAGGAAAAAATAATTATGTTCAATTTATTGATCAAGCAATACAAGGCCATTTAGATCAGAATTTTTATGATTCGAAAATAAAACCTATAAAATCTATATCAGATAAATGGTGGCCTAGAATAGTTAGTAGTATGAATGGAGTCTTGCCAGTTTCTTTATGTAAATATTGGGGAGAATTAATGGGTATGGCTGGTGGGCATGTTAGGAATCCACTATTAAATATGAGTGATTCAGATAAATTAGAGCTTAAAGCAGACTTGAAAGACTTTCTTCCTTCAGTTTCAGATCTTTTAAATTTTAAAAAATATTAATAGGTGGTAAAAGTTATGATATTAATGGTTAGCGTTCAAAACTTAGCAGAAGCTTATGAAGCTATGAAAGGTGGAGCAGATATAGTTGACGTTAAGAATTTACAAGAAGCTTTAGTAGGTTCAGCTAGACCTAATGTATTTAAAGATGTAAGAAATGCCGTCCCTAGTGAAATACATGCTTCTTTAACTTTAGGAGTAGTCCCAAATCAAGAAGGAACAGTAGCTATGGCTGTTTGGGCAGCTGGGCAAATGCAAGCTACGTCTGTAAAAGTTGGATTTATGCAAGCAGAATACAACAAAGCAGTAGAAGTCCTTCAAGCTTCAAAAGAAGCTTTGGAAGGTACTGATACAAAATTAATTGGATCTCTTTTTGCTGATAATGTTTTATATGAAGGAGGATTAGATCCTCATTTGATGCCTAAATTAGCAAGAGAAGGCGAATGTGATGGTTGGCTTATAGATACTTTAACAAAAGATGGTAGAAATTTGTTTGACTTTTTATCTGAATCTGAACTTAAAAATATTGTAATGGAAGGTAAGTCTGATGGAATGAGTACTGCTTTATCTGGACACCTGAAAATGTCTGATTTAGATGAGTTAGCTAGAGTCAATCCGGACATTGTAGGTGTAAGAGGCGCTGTTTGTTCTAAAGGAAATAGAGATAATGGAGTTTATTCTGAATCCGTAGCTGAATTTAAACGTCAAGTAAATTTACGTAAAACTGGAGAAATTGAAGTATTAGAAGATTTAGGAAATATAAAAAATAATATAGTTAATGATTCAAATGACTGGAAAGTCATTGATGGCACAGGAAAAACGTGTGCGGGTATTATTGCGGCATTGTCTGAGGAAATAAACAATAAAGCTCATTCTTTTATTGAAGTTGTTATTCCAGATGTTTTAAATACCTATGATATATTAATGTGGGTTGAAAAAGAAAATCATAATATTTTAACTCAGAGAAAAGATGAAAAAGGTTTTCTTAGAATGCTTATTTCGCCATAATTCATAATGTTGATTGTTATGCAAATTTATTAATGATAAAATCATTGTAATTGTTGAGGTGAAAAGTGAATGAATTTGCTCAGACATTAGGTATCATACGTGATTTTGTTTTGATTATAGTTGCGATAGTAATTTTAATTATTGGATTACTTACTTTCAAAAAAATAATGCGTCTATTACAATCATTTGATAGTATTTCTGAACAAGTTGATGGTATAACTACAAAATTTTCACAAAAATTTATAAATCCCGTTGGTGAAGGAACAAAACTAGGTTTTGGTTTAAGTAGATTTATTTCATTTTTTACAGGTGTTAAAAATAACGATAAAGAAGATAATAAAAATAACCCAGAGGAACAAAATGTCTAAAAAAGGTAATGGAGGGTTTTCGATGTTAGGATTTATGTTTGGAAGCTTAGTTGGTACTGTTGTTGGGATTCTTATTGCCCCTAAACCAGGTTCGGAAACTAGAGTTGAATTAGCTGAACAAAGTGAGATTTGGAAATCTAGAGCTGAAGAATTTGCATCTATATTGAAAGAAGGTTTGACTCCTGTTGTTGAAGAATTTAAAGATGTAATGCAGCCAGTAGTAGAAAATCTTAATAATCAAATTAATAAGCAAAAGAGCACAGATATAGAAATAATTGACAATCAAGTTGATTTGTTTTCAGAAATTGAAGATATAGGAATAGATACAAAAAAAGATCAAACTAAAGCAATTTAATTTTTTGAAATATTTGACATATTAAATATTGGATATGAGCCAAATATTTTAAACATCGAAATTAGTGGTTTAATTTCATTAAAACATTCATTGATAATTTCATCATCTTTATGGCCTTCAAGGTCTATTAGAAATATATAATTTCCTAAATTTGTTTTACTTGGTCTTGATTCGATCTTAGTTAGGTTAATATGTCTTTTTGCAAATTTTTCTAAGACCATATAAAGAATACCTGGAGAATCATGAGGGAAATCAAAGCAAATAGATGTTTTGTCTTTTCCTGTTTGTTTATTATCTATATTTGATAAAACAATAAAACGTGTATAATTATTTTCGTTATCACTAATTTTGGTGGCTATTATCTGTACATTATATATTGATGCACATTTATGATTAGCTATAGCTGCTGAAGTAACTTTTGATTTTTTCATTTCTTCAACTGCATTAGAGGTACTTAAAGAAGCAATTAATTTTGCTTTAGGTAAATTAGAAGATAAAAAATTTCTACATTGTGATAAAGCCTGGGGATGCGAATAAACATATTGAATGTTTTCTAATTCTGTTGGTTCCTTTATTAAAAGGCAATGTTTGATAGCTATAACTGTTTCAGTTTTGATTTTTAATTTAGGTTCTTGGATTAACAAATCAATTGTTGAAGTTACAGGACCTTCAATACTATTTTCAATAGGTAATATTCCTTCATCTGCTAAACCCGTTCTGACTTTTTCAATAACTTGAGGTATAGAATTGCAATTTATAAGCTCTAAATTTTTATTATAATTAATAGCAGCTTCATTTGTGTACGATCCTATTGGGCCTAGAAAGGCTAATTTATTCATTAGTTACTCACGTTTATATTAAATCCAAGCATTTTTATTTTTGCTATCAACTCATTTGTGATATGTTCATTAATATTTATTGTATAGTTTACATTGATTGTATCTAATAAGCGACTAATTTCTTTTGAATGAGTAATACTAACTGTATATTGTACTTTGAAATAATCTTTAGCTAATTGACATGACAGCATATTTTTCGCATCATTTTTCGTAGTTGAAATAAATAAGTCTGCCCTAGATATACCTGCGTTAAGTAATGAATTTGGTAAAGATATATTTCCTAAAACACTAATACTTCCTAGTTTATTATCAATTAGCTTACACTTTTCTTCATTTGAATCAATTACTGCAACTTCATGTTGGTTTTTTATTAAAATTTCAGCAATAGAAGTACCTATTGTTCCTGCACCTAAAATAATGATATACATTTAATCTCTCTCAAATAAATCTAATATATTTTTTTTAAATAAATCATTTTTATTTATTACTATAAATCCTAAACTTAAATATAGCTCACTGGTTATTTCTTCATTCAATTCACATATTACTTTTGGAATGTTTAATTCATTTTTAACGATCTGAGAAATTAACGCATTATTAGAATCATTTCCTGATAATATTATACAAATATTAGATTCTGGATCCATTACTTTTTTGAGGTTTTCTATTTTTGTAGCATCTGCAACAATTGGATTTAAATATCCTTCGGAAATTAAATTTTCAGGCAGGGTTTTAAATTTCTTATAATTAATATCAATTATATCTATTTGATATCCAATATTTGCAAAACTAACAGCAATTAACCCTCCAGAATTTCCACATCCTATTATTGATATTTTAGCCATCATGTTGATTTGAGACATATATTAATTTAATCCAGACTTAATTATTGTTTAATAATTTTGGTTTTACTAGTATTACCTGGCATTTTGAATTTTTCAACAAATATTCTGCTGTTTTATTTACAGGATAATATTGATTTATTTGATTTGCTTGTAATTCAATCAGTATAGTATTAATATTTTTTTCGAATGATTCTTGAACTATTGCTGAGCCAATATCTCTAGATTGGACTAAATGTCCTTCAATATTAAATTTCAACCTTTTAGCAAGGAATTCTAGGTTTTTTAAAGTACTTTCACCTTTAGCTGTAAGTGGCGGTATCTCAGAATCAATGGGAAGGCTTCGATCCATTTCAATAACATATATTAAATGAATTATATCCTCATTTGGATTCAAAATATTAAAAGCTATTTCTAATAACTCTTTGTCAAATTCATTACCTTGAACATAAATTAATAAAGGAGAAATTTCAGCACCATAACCTTAATTTTTGTATAATTTTATTTTATCAATCAGCTATTTCTATTTGGTCTATTAATTCATCTTTCCCGGCAAAAATCAACCAGTCTCCAGCTCTTAATCGGTCATTAATATCAGGATTTAATGTTATGTCTGTATCACTTCTTCTTATAGCTAGAACTGCAAGCCCATATTTATCTCTAGGATTTGAAAAACCTAATTCTTTCAAGCTTTTATCTATGAAGTTATTAGGTATTTTCATTTTACTAATACCATAACTTGGGGTTACTTCCAAATATTCTTGTACATTAGGATTAAATAAATTATGTCCCAGTCTAACTCCCATTTCATTTTCAGCATGAATTATTTTATCAACTCCAATTCTTTCAAGAGTATTACCATGTAATTCATTAGATGCTCTAGCAACTATATAAGGTACTCCCATTGTTTTTAATAAAACTGATGCCATAATACTCGGCACAATATTTGAACCAATTGCAACTATAGCTGCATCATAATCTTGTACTCCTAAGTCTTTTAAGACTGTTTCATTTGTTGCATCAGCAGTAAGAGCATGTGTGGCTTGATTCATTATTTCAGCTACTCTAGATCCTTCTATGTCAATTGCCAATACATCATTGCCAGTATTGTAAAGTGATCTAACTACACTAGATCCAAATCTTCCAAGTCCTATTACTAATACTTGTTTTTTCATTTTGTCACCTTTAATAGTTTTTTAATTGTTATCCTATTGTTATTTTTTCATTAGGGTATCTAAATGTTTCATATTCATTTTGAGTTGTAATAAGAAATGCTATAGCTAAAGGTACGATACGTCCTAAAAACATAGATATTATTATAATTATATCTCCAAATGTAGATATATTTCCACTAATTCCAGTTGTTAAACCAACATTTGCAAAAGCTGAGTGGATTTCAAAAAAAGTGTTAATAAACAGATAATTTGGGTCAAAAAAGATTAAAGTTATCATTAGTGAAAAAAGAATGAGTATACTTGGCACACAAATAACAATTGCCTTTTTAACTAACTCGATAGGAATTTCACGTTTAAACGAGGTGATTCTGTTTTGTCCTCTTAAGGTGCAAAAGACTGCAATGAATATTATGGCTACAGTATTGATTTTTAACCCACTAGCTGTTGAACCTGAAGCGCCACCTATTAACATAACTCCACTGAAAAAAAATTTAGTAGCAGGATTCGTTTCATTAAAGTCGATAGTAGAAAAACCTGCAGTTCTTCCACTAATTGACTCAAATAGAGAGTGATGTATTTTATTAATAACATTCATATTTCCAATGGTTTTTTTATTATTAAACTCAGATGTAAAAAAGAAGGCACTACTTAAGAATATAATAATGAATGTAGAAATTATTACTATTTTTGTTGTGAGCTGTAGAGGACGAAATCGTCTGGTTTTTATTAAATCTACTATTACCCAAAATCCTATAGAACCTAATATACTCAGAATGTTAATGACCCAAGTAAAATAGGCGTCATTTTTTACATGTGAATTTATGTCAGTTTCTGAAAATATTATAAAACCAGCATTATTAAAACCTGAAACTGAATGAAAAATTGCAAGCCATGTGGCTTCTTGAATAGAATAGTTAAAAGCATATTTTAAAAATAAAAATAAGAATCCAATGAATTGTATAAATACTGCGAGTATCACTATTCTAATAGTAATTTGAACCAATCCTCCTATTTGTAAAGAGTTGTCGGAGGTAATACTTTCGCGAACTAATAATTTTTGAGAAAGAGTGACTTTTTGACCTACTAGAACTAATAAAAAGGTTGCTAAACTCATAAACCCTAATCCACCAGTAAAAATCATAAAAAGTATTATTGCTTGTCCAAATATGGACCAGTATTGACCAGTATCATATACAATTAGCCCTGTAACTGTCACTGCTGATGTTGCTGTATATAATGCATCAATGAAAGAAGTAAATTCTGATTGTGTATTAGAAATGGGTAGCATTAATAATAGAGTACCTGAAAATATTAGTATAGAAAATAAATAGATTAATAAAAGTGGAGATGCAAATACCCTAGAAGTTACTTTACGTGAAGATAGTTTCAAGCTTACTGGCTTGATTTGTTCTTCTCTAGGGTGACGAATTACTTTATCACCTGGTTTTGGTTCCCAATTGGCATTCATTATTTACTCAGTAATTTTTTTAGAAAAGGTTTGAAAACTATAGATATGTGTATTATTTATATATAATATAGCAAAATAATAATTATTGAACTCTAATAATGGGTATATATTTGGATAAATTTAAAATTAATATTAAACTTTTTGATGATAAATTCTTGACAAACCCTAGAAGGTACATTTTTCAGATTGGAATTTGTATACCTATTTTTATTTTATTATTGTTATTAGGGGATATAGTTTTGAGAGCTCCAATTGTGATAGCTATTGCCTCATCTGCTTTTACAATATTTATAATCCCAAGAAGTATATCTTCATCCATACGTAGAGTTGTTGGAGGGCATTTAGTTGCAATAATTATGGGGGGTATTTTTATATTACTACTTACATTAACAGGATTTAATGAATTATATAAAGAGAATACTTTATTTAGAGATATATGGATATCTATTCTGGTAGTTCTTTCATTTTTTATTATGGTAATTACAGATACTGAGCATCCTCCAGCTGCAGGTACTATATTAGGTATATGTTTACAAGATGAGTGGAGTTGGTTTGCAGTTTTATTTATTTTGGTCAGTATGTTAATTATGTTATCTATTAAGTCTATTTTATTAAAAAAATTAATTAACCTTGTATAATTGAAAATGGAGTTATCATGAAAATATTAATTACAGGTGGTGCAGGGTTTATTGCTTCACATTTAGTTGATGCATTAATTAGCTGTGGCCATAAAGTTAGTATTGTTGATGATCTGTCTAGTGGAGATATGGTTAATGTAAATAAATTAGCTAATTTTTATAAAATAAATATACTAGACTTAGATCAACTTAAGACGATTTTTGAAATTGAAAAGCCAGATTTAATAAGTCATCATGCTGCACAAACTAGCGTACGGATATCTGAAGAAAATCCTTTAAATGATGCTTCGATAAATGTTGTAGGGACTTTAAATATTTTAAATTTATGTCTATATTATAATATAAGTAAAATCATATTTGCTTCTACTTGCGCAGTATATTCTGAACCATGTTATTTACCTATGGATGAAGATCACCCTGTAGATCCTAAATCTATATATGGGTTAAGCAAATTGACTGCAGAGAATTACATTAGGCATTTTTCAAAAACTAGTGACCTTAAACATACGATTTTCAGATATGGCAATGTGTTTGGGCCTCGTCAAAATCCGCTTGGTGAAGCCGGAGTAGTATCAATTTTTACCGGACAAATGTTGAAAGGTGTTCAACCAATCATATTTGGAGAT
The DNA here is from genome assembly GCA_002723415.1 of Chloroflexota bacterium. GTDB lineage: Bacteria > Chloroflexota > Dehalococcoidia > Lucifugimonadales. The sequence goes on along the minus strand of PBOA01000033.1, from coordinate 60,126 downwards.
GGGAATAAGACTAGAGACTATATATATATTGAAGATATAGTTCAGGCAAATTTGAATGTTTTGGAAGATATAGGGAATAATCAAACATTTAATTTGGGTTCTGGAAAAGAAACTTCAGATTTTGAAATATTTTCTAGCGTTCGTGATCATGTTGGAGTTAATATAGAACCGAATTTTGCTAATATTAGAAAAGGAGAAGCTAGAAGGGTATGTCTCAATATTGAAAAAGCAAATAAAATATTAAAATGGAGTCCTCAACGCTCATTAAATAAAGGGGTTTTAGAAGTAGTAAAGAGCTTCAAAAAATAAATTAATTCATGCATAAAGAAATAAAAAATATTATTAAAAATCTGCATGAGGCTGATATGGAAATTGTTTTGGCTATTTCTGGGTCTGGAAGTAAAGCAGTTGAAAAATTATTATCCGTGCCTGGGGCTTCTAAGACAGTAATAGAAATAATTATTCCTTATTCTAGTAATTCATTAAATGAATATCTGGGTGTGAAGCCTGAAAAATATGTTTCTTCAAAAACTGCCGAATTAATGGCTTTAAAAGCATATGAGCGTGCTTCATTACTTAAAATAAATAGAAGTAATAATAATATTTTGGGAGTTAGTGTAACTGCTGCTTTGCCTACTTATTACAAAAAAAAAGGTGAAATAAAGGCTTATATTGCTATATGTCATTCTATGGGTTTAATTATATATGACATTAATTTTCCAAACCAATTTTTAACTAGGGCCCAATATGAAAATCTAATTAGTTATTATGTTGTTCAAGCAATAAATGATTTTAATAATAATAGTAAAGATTTGGATTCTAAAGATATCAATATATATAATAAAGAATATCTTAGCGTCCATGAATCTTTAAATAATAATCATATAAAAAGTATATTAATAGATGTAAATAATAAAACTGTTAATAATTTTTTAAAACCTAAGGCGATTATATCAGGGGCATTTAATCCTTTGCATAAAGGGCATATAGAGCTTTATAAATTTTCAAAAACTTTGTTTGGTACGGATGTTTTTTTTGAGATATCGCTTAGTAATGTAGATAAACATGATTTGTTAGAAAAAGAACTTAATTTAAGAGTTAAGCAATTTAAAAATAAATATCCTGTTTTAATAACTAATTCTAGTAAATTTGATATGAAATCTAAGATATTTAAAGGAACTAATTTTGTAATTGGTATAGATACCGCTATTAGATTATTTGATAAAAAATATTATCAGAATGACGAAGATCTAATGCATAGGTCAATTATGGAAATTGATAATAATGGTTGCAAATTTTATGTTGCAGGTCGTATTCACAAAGGTCAATTTATTACTTTAGAGGATATAAAAATTGACAATTATTACAAGCATATTTTTTTCCCAATAAATGAAACTCAATTTCGTGAAGATATTGCTTCTTCAGAAATTAGAAAAAATAATTTAAAATAGTATATATATATTTATTAAGTTATTAAGCAAGGTTAATTAAAATGAGATTTGATGATATAAGGCAGTTTATTGATTTTCTTGATCATAAAGGTGATTTACGTCGAATCACAGAAAGAGTCTCGCCAGAATTAGAGATAACTGAAATTGTAGACAGAGTAGTTAAAGACCAAGGACCAGCATTGCTATTTGAAAATGTAGAAGGTTATGATGAGCCTATACTAATTAATATTTTTGGAACTCACCAGAGAATGGCTTGGGCATTAGGGGTTAATAATATAGATGAAATTTCCGATAAAATTAGAGGTTTGTTAAACCTTGTTGAAGGCCCTCCAGAAGGTTTTATGAATAAAATAAATCTTCTGAAAAATTTATTTGGTGTTGCTAGAACTAAACCGAATTTAATAAGTAAAGCCCCATGTCAGGATGTAGTATGTTTAGGTTCTGAGGCTAGTTTTAACATATTACCAGCTCTGAAATGCTGGCCATTAGATGCTGGCAAATATATTACTTTACCATTAGTAATTACTAAAGATGTTGTAACTGGACGTAGAAATGTTGGTACATACAGGATGCAAATTTATGATCATTCAACTGCAGGTATGCATTGGCAAACTCATAAAGTAGGTTCTCAGCATTATCGTGAAGCTGAAAAAAATAACCTAAATAAAATTGAAGTAGCTATATCTATCGGGGCTGATCCGACAACTGTTTGGTCTGGATCTTTACCTATACCACCAAACATGGATGAAATAGTTGTTTCTGGCATACTTCGTGGGAAGTCTGTTAACATGGTTAAATGTAAGACTGTAGACTTAGAAGTCCCTGCTTATTCTGAATATATATTAGAAGGTTATGTTATTCCTGGAGAACTTAGAGATGAAGGTCCTTTTGGAGATCACACAGGGTATTATTCGCCTAAAGATCAGTATCCTGTATTCCATTTGACAGCTATTACTCATAGGAAAAATCCAATTTATTTAACAACTGTTGTTGGCAGACCCCCTAGTGAGGATTATTATATGGGATCTGCTTCAACAAAGGTATTATTTCCTGCTTTACAAATGACACTACCTGAAATTGTAGACATAAATATGCCTGCAGAAGGAGCATTTCATAATATATTAATTGTTTCTATTAAAAAAGCTTATCCTGGACATGCTAGAAAAGTGATGTACGCATTATGGGGTCTGGGACTATTAATGTTAACTAAAACTATAATAGTTCTTGATAGCTATGCAAATATTCATGACATGTCTGAAGTAGCATGGAGAGTTGCTACAAATATTAATCCTGCAACTGATTTGGTAATTGTAGAAGGGCCTGCAGATGATTTAGATCATGCTACGACTACTCCTAAATATGGAAGTAAAATTGGCTTGGATGCAACAACAAAAGGTAAAAAAGATGGTAGGACTAAAGAATGGCCAGATGAGATTGTTATGCAAGAGGATATTAAAAATCTTGTTACAAAAAAATGGAATGATTATAAGATATAATGTTGAAAATTTTTGACTTTACAAAAATATTATATTTGTTGCAGGCGATAAAAATTCAAGAATCCATATTTGCATTACCATTTGCTTATATGGGCATGATTATAGCTGTTAAAGATTTGCCTGATTTAAATACGTTTCTTTTGATTACGTTAGCAATGATTTGTGCTAGAACTTTTGGTATGTCATCTAATCGTTTAATTGATAAAGATATTGACAAATTAATACCTAGTAAACAAAATAGACATTTGCCTCAAGGTAAATTGTCTTCAAACAATATGATTTTTATAATTATATTCTCGTTATTAATTTTTTTATTTATATCTTCTCAAATAAATAAATTAACTTTAATATTAGCTCCATTTGCTGCTTTGTATATCTTTTTGTATTCATATTCAAAAAGATATACTTGGATTTCAAGTTTTTTGTTAGGAGGAGCATTATCAATAGCTCCATCAGCTTCTTGGATTGCTGTTACTGGCAGTTTAGACCTTGAACCATTATTTTTGTCAATGTCTATATTCTGTTGGGCTTCTAGTTTTGATATCATTTATCATGTTAGAGATATTGAATTCCACGCAAAATATGGGTTGTATTCTGTTGCCAAACGTTTTGGAATTGATAAATCTTTAATAATTTGTAGAATATTAGATATTAGTTCAATAATATCATTTATTATTTTAGGTATTTACTCAGAATTATCTCTAGTTTATTTTATTGGATGTGTATTAGGGTTTTTCATATTATTTTATAAGCATTATATTATATTTATAAATGATATGAAAAATTTAAAAATAGGGTTTTTTAAGTTTAATTCTTTTTTTTCAATTACAATATTTAGTTGTACAGTTATAGATATTTTGTTATAGGATATATAGTGAGATTTTGGAGTATTTATAATGGTTTTTAAATTTGAAGATCCTGTTGTAATTGGAATTACAGGAGCGAGTGGATCATCTATAGGTTATAAAACAGTTCAATATTTATTAGAAAATAATTATAAAGTTATTGTTACTATGTCATCTTCTGCTAGGTTAGTGTGGAAGCAAGAGATGGATGAATCCTTTGGGGAAGTTTTGGAAAAATGGAGTGAATATGAAGGGTTCAAATATTTTTCAGGTAATGATATGAGTGCCCCAATAGCAAGTGGTTCATTTAAAACTCTTGGGATGGCAATAGTTCCTTGTAGTATGAATACTGTGGCTAGTATATCGCAAGGTATAACAGGAGATTTAGTAAAAAGAGCTGCAGATGTTTCTATAAAGGAAGATCGACCTCTTGTAATAATTCCAAGAGAGAGCCCATTGAATACTATTCATTTAGAAAATATGACTAAATTATCAAAACTAGGTATTAAGATAATTCCTGTTGAACCTCCGTTTTACTTGAAATTTAAAACAATTGATGAAGTTATAGACTTTACTGTGCAACGTACTTTGTTAGCATTAAATTTAATTGATAGGTTGCCAGAATATATGGTTTATAAGTCATAAGAAAATATATTATTAAAGAGTAGGTGGGAATATGAATGCACATGAAGCAATAAAAATAATATCAAGAGAACGTGAAGATGCTATTGTTGTAAGTACAATGACTCCAACTAGATATTGGCAAGATGTATCGGACTCTGAAGATTTAGATTTACCAATTTATGGCGCAATGGGTAAAGCTTCATCTGTAGCATTAGGAATTGCTTTAGCTAGGAAAAAAAACAAGGTTATTGTTTTAGATGGTGATGGTGGTTTGTTAACAAGTTTAGGCTCAGTCGTAACTATTGCTGATCAGGCACCAAAAAACTTGATTCATTTTGTTTTTGAAGATGGGGTTTATTTTACTACCGGAGGCCAACCTATTCCTGGAGCAGGAAAAATTGATTTTGCAGGGATAGCACGTAGTTCAGGTATCGTTGAGAGTTATTCATTTGATGATCTAGAAAGTTTTTCTATTGAATTACCAAATATTATGCAAAAGGAAGGCCCTATTTTTATCTGTTTAAAAGTTAATCATAGTGATTATATCCCACCAGCAAAAAATAAAAGTACTAAAGATTCTAGTATTAAAATACGTGAAATACTTCAGTCAGTAGATTAAGTTCCTATGAATTAATTGGGTTCAGGCTTAAATCTAGATATATCTGTTAAAAAATAATTTCTTGCTATATGATAAATTTTTGAGTTATGAGAGCCATAAGTAGGTTCGACTTCAGCTTTTATCCAAGCTTCTGCTCCCTCTAAATCAGGAAATTCAATAATCCAAGCTCTATGCCAGCTATCTTGAGGTGCAATCAATCTAAAACCTTCTAGCCGAATTAATCCATGATCTTTTGCAACTTTCTGCATTAGGTCTACATGTTCTTGGTCTCCTCTAGATTTTATATCTAAAATATCAGAACCAGGAAGAGTTCTACCAAACATAATTACTACAATGTTGTTTTCATTAACTTCCAAGGCAGGAATGGTGTTTTTGTTTGTATTAATTATTGGTTTATTAATAGGGTTATATTTTTTGTTTGGCCATGTGGAAAAATAATTTGGGCCCCAAGGTCTAGCTAGATAGTATTCCCAATAGCCATGGCTACCATATGGGGGCGCCATTTCTGCTTCTATCCAAGCTTCTGCGCCTTCTAGAGTAGGAAATTCAATTATCCAAAATCTGTGCCAGGGTTGTTGGTAGTTTATAAGTTTAAAGGCTTCTAATCGTTGAATTCCATATTTATAGCCAACTTCTTTAATTAATTCTATGTGCTCATTTATATAAGATTCTTGTTTTTTTGAATCTACAAAATCCCAACTTTGTAATCTTCCAGCTTTTACTAAGATTACTACTTTATCTTTATTTACATTAGGTATATCAGACATATAAAATAATTTAATTGTTTTTTTGGATTTCTTTTAATACTGTTGCAGGATTCATAGGCAATTGAAATAGTCGTATTCCAACAGCATCATATATTGCGTTTGCTATAGCAGCCATAGGAGGTACTATAGGTACTTCTCCTACACCTCTAACCCCATAGGGATGATTAGGGTTGGGGACTTCAACAATAATTGTGTTTATTTTTGGTAAATCTAAAGAAGTAGGCATTCTATAATCAAGTAAACTAGAATTCATAAGAGCACCTTCATTATTCATGAAGTATTCTTCGTTTAATGCCCATCCAATGCCTTGTACTACTCCTCCTTGTATTTGACCTTCGACATAACTGGGATGAATAGCTTTACCTACGTCTTGAGCTGCAGTATATTGTAGTATTTCCACTTTGCCGGTCTCTATATCTACTTCTACATCAACTATATGTGTTGCAAATGCCCCCCCTGCTCCTGCAGGGTCTAAATTTGCTTTACCTACTACAGGACCGCCTGTTTCACCTAATTTAGAAGCTAGTTCTTTAAAGCTTACTTGTAATTTAGTATCAGATTGATGACAAAACAAACCATTTTTTAAATCAATTTCTTCTATGGGTTTTTCCCAAATTAACGCGGCTCGTTCAATCATTTGCCTTCTTACATCTTCAGCTGCTTCAAAGCTAGCCCAGCCTGTTTTAAATGCTGCGCCACTTCCTCCAGTCATAGAAGTATATCCTATTGAGTCAGTGTCTCCAACTTGCGGGTTAACAGATTCAACTGGAATTCCTAATACTTCGGCAAACTGTTGAGCTGCTCCTGGTCTAGTTCCACCTATGTCCATTGAACCGATTGTTAGACTTACACTACCGTCAAAATTGACATTAGCTATTGCACATGCAGGTCCAGTTCCATTCATCCAGAACCCAGAGGCAACTCCTCTACCTCTATTCTTACCTTTAAGAGCATTCAAATTATGTTTATGAGACTTAATTGCATCTACTGTTTCAATCATTCCTATAGGAGGGTTTAGTATGCCATTAGCACGCCTAGTTCCTTCCTTGGCTGCATTTAATAGTCTAAATTCTAATGGAGATATATTTAAATTCGTACAAATTTCATCAACAACTGTTTCAACTCCGAATGCGCCTATTGGAGCTCCAGGAGCTCTATATGCAGTTGTTTTAGGTTTGTTATCAATTACATCGTATCCATCAACTAAGACATTTTCAATATCATAAGGGGAAAAAATACATTGTGATGCCCCACCAATAGGTGATCCAGGGAAAGCTCCTGCTTCAAATACTAATTTTGCTTCTGCAGCAATTAATTTACCATCGTTAGTAGCACCCATTTTGATTTTCATGTAAGAACCGGATGTCGGCCCACTTGCTTCTAATACTTCTGCTCTATTCATCGTCGTTTTTACTGGTTGTCGTGTTAATTTAGACAACATAGCTGAAATAGGTTCTAAATATATAGTTGTTTTACCTCCAAATCCTCCTCCAATTTCCATGGGAATACTTTTTATACTAGAGGGGGCAATTCCTAATATAGCTGCTGTACGGTCGCGTATTTGAAAGTGTCCCTGTGAACTTGTCCAAAGGATTACATGATTGTTTGGCTCCCATAAGGCTGTAGCAGAATGTAATTCTATATACCCTTGATGTACTGTGCTTGTTCTAAATTCTCTTTCAATTAAAATATCAGATTTATCAAAACCTTTGTTAATATCTCCTATTTCTAATTTATCTCTACTTGCTATATTGTCAGGGTATTCTGGATGGATTGAAGGAGCATTTTTTTGCATTGCATCTTCAGCATTAGTAACCGAAGGTAAGACTTCATAGTCAATTTCAATTAGGGATAAAGCTTCTTCAGCAGTATGAACGTTATTAGCTGCAACTGCTGCTATAGCATGACCCTTATATAGTACTTTATTTCTAGCTAATATATTTGTTCCAAGGTTATATATATTGATTGGAGGTCCGGATCCTAAGACTTCTGGGTTTTTACTATGATTAGGAAAATCTTTAGATGTTATTATTGCTTTAACTCCAGGGTGTTTCAAAGCTTTTTCAGTATTAATTGATAGAATTTTAGCGTGTGCATGAGGACTTCTAAGAACTTTAGCATAAAGTAAATTACTTGGGTGTATATCAGCTCCAAACTGAGCTTTACCTGTAACTTTATCATATCCGTCATGCCTTATAGGACGCTTGCCTATTGATGAATATTTTACATTGGAGTTATCTATAACCATGGTGCTACCTTTCAAAATATAAAATGTTTTAATTTAGTCAACATTATTATTAAACATAATCATAGCTTAAAAAGCAACAAATATTTCACTTACTTTATTGAATTACTATGCTGTGTTATACTCGGCTAGAAAGTTTTTTTCTAATATGAATTCATAAGGATATTGTATTATGTTAGAGTTGATTCAGAATGGAGGTGTTACGACTCCAAAAGGATATATTGCTGGAGCTATATCAGCAGGTTTGAAATCAGAAATTGGGGCCTTAGACCTAGCAATTTTATATTCTGAAAAAGAAGCTGATTTGGCTTCAGTTTTTACTACTAATAAAATTGAATCTCCGTCAGTAACATTAAGTAGAAAAAGATCTACTGATCTCAAAGCACATGGAGTAGTTGTAAATAGTGGTTGTGCTAATTGTTCTGTGGGTTCTCATGGGTTTACTGATGCTCAAGAAATGACTTCTTTGGCTGCAAATATCTTTAATATCAATCCAGAAAAAATGCTTATTTGTAGTACTGGTAAAATTGGAGTTGAATTGCCTATGGCTTTGATAAGGCAGAATATTAATAATATTGTTTTAAATGAAGAAGGCGGGGAAGATTTTTCAAAAGCTATTATGACTACAGATACTTATAATAAACAATTTGCGGTTACGATTGAAATAGATGAAGTTAAAGTTACAATAGGTGGAGCTGCTAAAGGGTCGGGAATGATTCATCCTGATATGGCAACTATGCTAGGGTTTATAACAACTGATGCCAATGTTGAAGGAAGATTCTTCCAAGAATCATTAAAAAAAGCTGTAGATATTTCTTTTAATATGATTGATGTAGATGGAGATCAAAGTACTAATGATACTGTGCTTGGGTTTGCCAATGGAGTTTCAGGCAATGTGAATATTTCTAAGGATTCTATTTATGCTGAACAGTTTCAAGAAGCTTTAAATTATGTTTGTATTGAACTTGCTAAAAGTTTAGTGATTGATGGAGAAGGGGCACAGACTTTAATTGAAGTAGAAGTTCAGGGAGCAAAGTCTTTTGAAGATGCTGCAAAAGCATCTAGAGGTATTGCTTCTTCTAATCTAGTGAAAGCTATGGTGCATGGTAAAGACCCTAATTGGGGAAGAATAATGATGGCTTTAGGTAAAACTGGATCTGAAATGGTTGAAGATAAGATAGATATTTTTATCAATGATATTCATATAGTTCATGAAGGGAAAGCTATACCTTATTTTAATGAAGCAGTTCTAGGAGCTATGAAGTCTGAAAAAGTTATTTTTAAAATATCCCTTAATGTAGGAGAATCTAAAGCTACTGCTTGGGGATGTGATTTGACAGAAGAATATGTGATTTTTAATTCTGCTTATACTACTTAAGTAATTGATAATGAATATTTAAGTTTTATTACGTATTTGCTGTATTATTATAATGATTAGTTAGGAGTTGATTATATTGGGACGGTAGTTGTTAAAATTGGAGGAAGTACTCTTGGAGAACATGATACTGCATTAGAAGATATAGTACATCTTCAAAAAAATGGAGTAAGTGTTGTTGTTATTCATGGGGGAGGCAATCTAGTTACTAAATGGATGGCAAGGCAAGGGCTGAGGCCTAAATTTAGTAAAGGTCTTCGTGTTACTGACAGCGTAAGTCTTGAAATTGTAGTAGCTGTACTGACAGGGTTAATTAATAAAAATTTAGTTGCTAGTTTGATTTCTATAGGTGGCAAGGCATTAGGGATTAGCGGTGTTGATGGTGGTATGTTGATATCTGAGAAACGAAACGATATTTTAGGATTTGTTGGAGATGTTAAAAAGACTAATACTGATATTATTGAGTCGTCTCTTAAGTCAGGATATATACCTGTAATTGCGTCAGTAGGTTATGAGCAAATCAATTCTGAGCAAAATAAATATTCTTTGTTAAATTTAAATGCTGATATTGCCGCTGGGCATATAGCATCGACATTAAATGCAAGTAATCTTTATTTTTTAACTGATGTACCTGGAGTCCTTGATTCAAACAAGCGATTGATACCTAAATTAACTAAAAGGCAAGTTGCTGATTTGATTAAATCAAGAGTAGTGGATGGAGGAATGATCCCAAAACTCGAAGCTTGTTTAACTGCTTCTCAAAATAATGTTAATACGAATATAATAGATGGGCGTAAACAACATATTTTAATAGACGCTTATTATAACAAAGGTTTTGGAACAACAATTATTTAAACTTTAGGAGGATAAATTGGCAACCGATTCAAACCAGAAATTGTTTTTTGAAGACTTAGATTTTAATAGTCTTTCAAGTCAATTAAGTCGTTTTATTAAAATAGGAACGTTAATAATATCATTAGTAATTTTAATTTTAATTTTAAATTATATTAGAGCTGTATATACTGATTACCTTTGGTATGAACAATTAGGTTTTCAAAGTGTTTTGTTAAAGACAGTATTTGCAAAAATCACATTAATATTTTTGGGAGGTTTTATAGCTTCTTCAATTTTAGGGATTAATATCTATTATGCAAATAAAATTTCTAAAGGGCCTGTCCAATTTGATTCAGACGGGTCAATCCTTAAGTTGTATAAAAAAATTACTTTTTGGATTTATTTGGTTATAATTTTGCTTTTTGGATTGTTTTCTGGCTTTGTATTATCTAGCTCTTGGCTAGAAATTTTAATGTTTTTTAACTTTTCTCAATTTAATCAATCAGATCCTGTTTTTGGAAAAGATATATCTTTTTATGTTTTTCAATTACCGGTTCTTTATACAATTCAAGGCTGGCTGTTAACTGTTTCAATTTTGACATTAATTATTACTGGTGCAATTTATTTCATCAACTCATTAATAAGGGGTGTTAAATTTGAAATGAAAGATAGTAATTGGATTCAATTATCTTTAATTTTGGCTTTTATTATGTTTATGCTGGCTATAGGGAGTTTTTTGAATAGATGGGATATTGTATTGTCAGAAGGAGGATTAGTTGACGGAGCTCTATATACAGATATACATATAAAAAAAATAGGCTTGTTAGTTTTGTCTTTGATAGGAATAATTATAACTTTACTTTTCTTGGCAAACATTTATATTAAGAGTAATAAAATTGTGCTAGGAGGTATAATAATTTGGTTTGTTTCTTTAGCTATAATTACTATACTTTTGCCAATATCAATGCAACGGTTTATAGTTAAGCCTGCTGAATTTGTAAAAGAATCAAAATATATATCTAGAAACATAGAATTTACTAAGATGGCTTTTGGTTTAAATAATATTGAAAATGTTTTTTTGCCAATAACTGATACTGGGGTTACATCAAAAGTAATTTCCGAAAATTCTGAGACTATAAATAATATTAGATTATGGGATCACAAACCTTTATTAAGTGTATACAAGCAGATTCAATTGATAAGGCCTTATTATGATTTTATAGATGCTGATGTTGACAGGTATGAGATTAATTCCAAATCTAGCCAGGTTTTATTATCCCCTCGTGAAGTGGCTCCTGAAAAGCTCACTGAAGATGCTCGTACTTGGGTAAATCAAAAATTAGTTTATACTCATGGGATAGGATTTGCTATGAGTCCTGTTACGGATTTTACATTGGAAGGCCGTCCGGAATTTTTTGCAAAAGATATTCCAAACAATGGAATAATACCTGTAAAAGATTACTCAATTAAAGATTCAGAAGAAGAATTTCTAGTATCAAATCCCAGGATTTATTATGGTGAAAATGATTATCCATATGCAATTGTAAATACAAAAACAAAGGAATTAGATTATCAAACTGATGAAGGAGATCTTTTTAGAATAAACTATTGGGGATCAGGAGGAGTTGTTTTAGATTCTACTTTTAAAAGATTATTGTACGCAATAGAATTTAGGGATTTAAATATACTTATAAGTGGGGAAATAACAAATGAAAGTTTAATACAATATAGAAGGTCACTGACGGAACGTATTAATAAAATTGCTCCATTTTTAACCTTGGATGCGGATCCATATATTGTTGCGGATAAAGAAAATCTTATTTGGATACAAGATGCCTACACAAGTACAGACAAATATCCTTATGCACAATTTGAAACATATTTTGACAATCAGTCTATTAATTATATTAGGAATAGTGTTAAGGTAACTCTTAATGCATTTGAAGGAGATGTGGATTTTTATTTATGGGATGATAAAGATCCAATCGCTCTTACTTACCAGAAAGTATTTCCTGATTTATTTACTAGTAAATATAATATATCCGATCATCTTAAAAATCATACTAGATACCCTCAAGATCTTTTTACTTTACAAGCTAAAGTTTATTCGAAGTATCATATGGAGAATACTGAGAATTTTTATAATGATGAAGATTTATGGGAATTTTCAAAAGAAAAATTTGGGAATAAAGATGAGTTAAAAGAAGTTGCTCCTTATTACGTTATAATGAAACTTCCCGGGGAAGATGATTCAGAATTTGTCCAATTGATTCCATACACACCAAATCAGAGAAAAAATCTTATTGGTTGGTTAGCTGCAAGGAGTGATGGGGAGAATTTTGGTAAATTACTATCATTTAGTTTCCCTAAAGATAGACAAATAGATGGGACTGAGCAAGTTGAAGCGAGAATAGATAATGATCAAGATATTTCTGCTTGGTTTTCACTTAGGTGTGTTGAAGGTTCTTCATGTATAAGAGGTAATTTGTTAGTTGTTCCATTAGGAGGATCTATATTATATGCTGAACCTATATATATACAGGCTGAAGGAGTAGATTTTCCTGAGCTTAAAAAAGTAATTTTAGCTAGCGGAGAAAAAGTAGTAATGGAAGATTCTTTAACATTGGCTATGCAGTCTTTATTAGGGATAACTGATTTAAAAAATATTAATGAATCTCAAAATGACAGGTTGGAAATTTCAAATAAAGTAAATATGGATATAACAGAAACTGATGTTGTAGAAATGACTGAAATAATAAATAATTTGAAAGATATCATAATTGAATTAGAAAAGAAGTTTGAAATGCTTAAAAGTGATGTTGATTAAAGGAGGTGAATATGAGTAAGGATTGGAAAGAAATTGAGAGTAATTATTATATGTTTGTTGTGAAACGACAACCTATAGTGATAGTTAAAGGTGAAGGAACTTATGTCTGGGATGATAATGGTAAAGAGTACATAGATTTTACTTCAGGCTGGGCAGTTAATAATGTGGGGCATTCTAATAAGTATGTTTCTAAAGCAATTTCAGAACAAGCAAATACTTTGTTACAAACATCTAATCAATTTTATACTGTACCTCAATTAAAATTAGCTGAAATATTAGTAGAAAATAGCTGTTTAGATAAAATATTTATTTGCAATAGTGGTACTGAAGCTAATGAAGGTGCTATAAAATTGGCACGTAAATTTGGCAAGAAAAATTTAAATAATGCATTTGAGATAATTACTGCATTTAATTCTTTCCATGGCAGGACAATGATGTCGGTAGCTGCAACAGGCCAGCCCAAATATCAAGATATATTTCAACCTATCCCTACTGGCTTTAAACATGTCAATTATAATGATTTGGAAGAAATAAAAAAAGCTACCGATGATAAAACTGTTGCAGTGATGCTTGAGCCTGTTCAAGGAGAAGGAGGCGTAAATATTCCAGATAAAAATTATTTAAAAAATGTGCGCAAATGGTGTGATGAAAATGGTATATTACTTATATTCGATGAAGTACAAACAGGTTTAGGTAGGTTAGGGAAGTTATTTGGTTATCAGGTTTTTGATGTTGAGCCTGATATTATGACTTTAGCTAAAGGTTTGGGTGGAGGTGTTCCTATAGGAGCATTTTTAGCTAAAGACCAAGCATGTGCTTTTGATCCTGGGGATCATGGGTCTACATTTGGGGGTAATGCGTTAACTTGTTCTGCAGCATTTGCATCTACGGAATATATTATAAATGAAAAAATAGTTGATAAAGTTTCTAAAATGGAAAATTATTTTAGAAATGAGTTGAATAAAATTAAGAATGAATTTGAAATAATTCAAGATATTAGAGGGATTGGGTTATTATGGGCTATTCAATTTAATTCGGAAATCTCTGCAGATTTAGTTTCAATTTGTAATGATAATGGTCTTTTGACGAATCCATTACGCCCAGATGCTATACGTTTAATGCCTCCACTAACGGTAAGTATTGATGAAGCTTCTAAAGCTTTTAATATATTAAAAAAATCGCTTGATAAACTTTCAAGTTGATAAATTATAATTAGAGAGGTTGATTTGAATTGGAAAGAATTAAAATCTAAGTCTTTAAAAATTGCTGGAGCAGTTTCAGGAGGATTGGATAGTTGTACTGTTACTCATTGGTTATCTGAAAAAGGTTTTGAAATTCATACATATACAGTTGATTTAGGGCAGCCTGATGAGGAAAATTTAGATGTCGTAATATCTAGAATGTTATCTTGTGGCGCTAAATCAGCGAATATTATTGATGGGAAAAAAGAATTAGCTGATGCAGGTTTAAAAATTATACAATCTCAAGCTAAATATGAAGGAGAATATTGGAACACTACTGGTATAGCCAGGCCTGTAACTACAAAGTTGATATTGGATTCTATGAATGATAAAGGTATTGAAACATTATTCCATGGTGCGACTGGCAGAGGAAATGACCAGATTAGATTTCAATTAGGTTCAAATATGCTATATCCGAATTTTGAAGTTTATGCTCCCTGGAGGGATCCAGAATTTTTAAGCGAATTCCCAGGCCGTAATGAAATGCTTGATTATTGTATATCTAATTCTCTTCCAATTAAACCAAAATCTGAATCAAAGTACTCAACTGATGCTAATTTTTTAGGCCTTACTCATGAAGCAGGAGACCTTGAAGATGTCACTTTGTCTCCATTTTTTGTAAATACTGGCATGGGAGTCTGGCCATGGGAATCTGAAGATAAACATGAAATTGTATCTATACAATGGGAAAAAGGAGTCCCTATATCTATAAATGATGAGAAATTAGACCTTGTTAATATATTTGATACTGCTAATAATATTGGTGGCAAACATGGGATTGGGATTGGGACACATGTAATAGAAAATAGGTTTGTTGGAATTAAGTCTAGGGGTATTTATGAATCTCCAGGTATGGAGATTTTAGGTAAATCTTATGAATATTTGCTTCAATTTATATTAGATAGAAGATCTAGAGAATTATTTGAAAATTTATCCAATGTGATTAGTAGGCAAGTATATCAAGGTTATTGGTTTGACCTTGCTACAAATACAGCTTTAGACATGTTAAATAAAATTAATTATTTTGCTACTGGGACTATTTATATCAGGGTATATAAAGGGAATATTTACTTTGAATATATTGATAAAGCTGAATCTTCAATTCCATATTCGCTGTATACTGATGACTCATCAATGGAAGGGGTTGGTAATTATGATCATGTTGATGCGGAAGGTTTTGTAAAAGTTCTAGGAGTTTCTGCTAAAAATTTTGGGTTAAAGCAAGGACCATTTATCAATAAATAAAGTTAGTTTATTATTTTTAGAGAGTAAATAATGATTCATGAGTCAAAAAATAATTTTGGAGGATATTTTGAAGATTTTGTAATTGGAGATGTTTTTAAACATTGGCCAGGTAAGACTATTACAGAAATGGATAATCATCTTTTTTCTTTATTAACAATGAACCATAATCCATTACATATTGATGAACATTATATGACTAATCATCAACATAAAAAGATTCTTGTTGTTGGTACATTAGTTTTCAGCTTAATAGTGGGAATGAGTGTTAAAGATATCTCAGGTAAAGCTATTGCAAATCTAGAATATGAGAATATAGTACATTACAAGCCCGTATTTCAAGGGGATACACTTTACGCTATAAGTACTATTTTAGACGTTGTTTTGAGTAAGACTAAAACTGATAGAGGAATAGTTTATTTAGAAACTATAGGTGAAAATCAAAGCAAAGATAAAGTTATATCACTACGAAGACGGTTTCTTGTTCCAAAAAAACATGTAGAATAGGTTGGAAAATTTATTATATAATTTATATATATTTTTATTTAAAAAAGAGTTGAAATGAAATCTGATTATACATCTTCTATAAAATTTGATAAGCGTTTATATAAGCAAGACATACAAGGTTCAATAGCTCATGTAAATATGTTATCTAAGCAATCCATAATCAATGAAAAAGAAGCTTCTCAAATTGTTAATGGTTTAATGGAGATTAAAATTGAAATTGAATCAGGAGATTTTCCATGGAAAGCCGAACTTGAAGATATTCATATGAATATAGAGAATAGGCTTTTTATAAAGATTGGAGATGTAGCCGGTAAGTTGCATACAGCAAGGTCAAGAAATGATCAAATTGCTTTAGATTTACGTATGTATGTTAAAGATGTTATTAAAGATGTATTTTCAGCTTTAAAATTATTACGAAATTCATTTATAAAAATATCAGAATTAAATTCTAAAATTATTTTGCCTGGATACACTCATTTACAAAGAGCTCAGCCGGTACTTTTTTCACATCACATGATGGCATATTTCCAAATGTTTAACAGGGATTATCAAAGATTTCTTCAGGCATATAAGAGAGTAGACGTTTTACCTCTTGGTAGTGGTGCTTTAGCTGGAGTCCCTTATCCCATTGACAGACAATCAGTTGCAAAAGAGTTAGGGTTTAGTTCTTTAACAGTAAATAGTATGGATGCAGTGTCGGATAGAGACTTTCTACTAGATTTTCAGTCAGCTGCTTCTATATGTATGATGCACATTTCTAGATTGTCTGAAGAATTGATTATATGGAATTCTGAAGAATTTAAATTTATAGAAATAAGTGAAGATTATATTACTGGTAGTAGCATAATGCCCCAGAAACGTAATCCAGACTTTTTAGAATTAGCAAGAGGTAAGACTGGGCGTGTTTATGGAGGGCTAATTTCTTTATTAACTATAATGAAATCTCTTCCTTTAACGTATAATCGTGATATGCAAGAAGATAAAATAGCTTTTTTTGATACTTCAGATACTCTTTTGTCTACTTTATATGTGTTGGCTGACTTAATTGTTAATATAAAAATTAATTCAAAAAATATGATTTCAGCCACAGATCAAGGTAATATTTTAGCTACTGATATTGCTGATTATTTAGTTAATAAAGGTATGCCATTTAGAAAGGCTCATTCTATAGTGTCTGAATTAAGTTCTATAGCAAGTAGTAAAGGTAAAAGATTTACTGAACTTCCATTATCAAGTTATAAAGAGTTGAGTGATTTGTTTGATAGTGATGTTTTAGAAATTAATTTAGAAAAATCTATTTCATCCAGAGATATTCCAGGTGGTACTTCATACAATCAAGTTGAAGAATCAATTTTGAATGCAAAAAAACTACTTGAGGATGAAGAATATGTCTAAAGGTATTAAATTAGCACCATCAATTTTATCTGCTGATTTTAGTTCTTTAGGATATCAAATTACTGAATTGAATAAATATGATATAGACAACATACATATTGATGTGATGGATGGTCATTTTGTTCCAAATATTACTATTGGTTCTGTAGTAGTAGAATCTATTCGACCTTTTACAAACTTACCATTTCATGTTCATATGATGGTGAATAGTCCAGATAAATTTATATCTGATTTTGTAAATGCTGGATCTGATAGAATTATTATTCATTTAGAATCTTGTATTGATATTCATAAATCAATATTTCAAATTAAAGAATTGGGGGTTGAAGTTGGTATAGCTATAAACCCTACAACTTCAATAGATTTAATCAAACCAATTCTTTCGGATGTAGATGAAATATTAATCATGTCAGTTAATCCGGGCTTTGGGGGGCAAAAATTTATACCGTCTAGTCTGGAAAAAATAAACAAACTTAGATTAGAAATAGATGAATTAGGTCTTGATATTGATATAGGTGTAGATGGGGGAATTAATTTAGAAACTGCCCCAATGGTCTCAAAGTCTGGAGCCAATTTATTAGTTGCTGGATCTGCAATTTTGGGAAATGATTTTCCGATTAAAGACAATATTATGAATATCAAAGCTGTTCTGAATTATTAATTATATTGAGTGGTACTTTTTATTAAAGGATTATATGTGAAACTCAAGAAAATACCTGATTGGGTTACATTTCCTGATGAAGATTGGGATTTAAAAAATTTAGATAAATTAGGCATCAATTCTAGTATATTTAATACTTGGATCAGTACCCTTAATGTTAAAGGTGCAAATTTTGGAGGAGAAGATCATTGTGATAATAAATTTGGTACTGTCATTACTAGAGGTGGCTATATAATACATGAATGGGGTGATAGAAATTACAGATTCCACACAGCATCTGTAGGTAAAGCTTTATGTTGGGTTTTAATAGGCTGTGCAATAGAGGATGGGCTTATAAATCCTGATGATCTCATATATAAAACCTGGACTGGTGAAGCTGAGCTATCACATTCTCACAAATATTTAGATCAAGGTTATCATAAAACCTTAACTTGGAGGCATATTATTGGATATAAATATGGGGATTTACATTTTGGAGGATTTCCAATGGAAATGGGAATAAGGTGGCAAGAAAAACGAACTGGATTAGAAGACGATAAAAGTGTCTATGGAATACCAAATTGGAGCACATGGACTGGCGATCCTTCATATGATTTGTATTCTCATATAGAACCAGGTACTCAAGGAGTATATAGTAGTGCAGGTTTTTGGAGGCTAGGTCAAGCATTGACTTCTCTTTGGAATAGAGACTTAAAGGATGTCGTTGATGAGCGACTATTTTCAAAAATTGGAATCAAATCTAATAACTGGGATTGGTATACTGGTGAATTCGTCAAATCTCAAAAATATTTTTATCCTGATATTCCAGATTCATATACCTATTTAGACCCTCCTTATGTTATAAATAATATACCTGTGAGAAGTGGCCCAGGTTGGATCGTGATAAGTGCTTCTGATTTAGCTAGATTTGGACACTTGTTAGCTACAAATGGAAATTGGAAAGGGATTCAATTAATTGACCCTCAATGGTTAAGAGGGCATGGCGGAGGAAATGGTAGTGGAGTTAGTGGAGAGAGTGATTTTTATACTTCTATAAGTGTTGTTACAACTAAAGGTATAGATTATAAATATGGGTCTAGTCGAAAATCTTTTTTACCTAATGAAGTTTTTTCTGATAAATATTATAAAGGTAATCAATTATGAAAATATTAGGTATAGAAACTTCATGTGATGATACTGCTGTAGGGATTGTTGAGGATGGTAGAAATATAATTACAAACATTGTTTTTTCTCAAGCTGATATGCATTCAGAATTTGGTGGTATTATCCCTGAAGTAGCTTCTCGAGAGCACATAGTAAAGATTGTACCTGCAATAAATAAAGCATTAACTGAAGCAAAAATGGATTTGAAAGATATAGATGCTTTATCTGTTACTTGTGGGCCTGGTTTGGCTGGATCATTATTGATTGGAGTAAATACTGCTAAATCTATGGCAATAGCGGCAGGATTGCCTTTCATAGGAGTGAATCATATTGAAGGGCATATATATGCAACATGCTTGGAAGATGTAGATATAAGAGAAAACCCGGGGTTTCCTCTTATATCTTTAGTTGTATCTGGAGGGCATACTGATTTGATTTTGATGAAAGGGCATGGAGATTTTCAGATTATAGCTCGATCTAGAGATGATGCTGCTGGAGAAGTTTTTGATAAAGTTGCGAGAGTTTTAGGTTTGGGTTTCCCAGGAGGGCCAGAAATTCAAAAGGTTTCTGTGAAAGGCAGTTTGTTAAAACCTGAATTTCCTAGGCCAAAGGTCAAAAATTCGATGGATTTTAGTTTTAGTGGTTTGAAAACTTCAGTTGTAAGAAGAGCTGAATTAATGGGAGTTTACCCTAATAATTCTATTGATAATATAGATCAGAAAATAGCTGACATTGCTAAATCCTTTCAAGATGCTATAGTGGATACTATAGTAAGAAATACTATTGGGGCTGTAAAAAAATACAAAGCTAAGGGCTTAATTATTGGAGGAGGGGTTGCCGCGAATAAATTATTAAGGGATGTATTTGCAAAAGAATCTCCCATAGACCTATTTATTCCTAGACCATCTTTATGTACTGACAATGGAGCTATGATTGCCTCAGCAGCATATTTTAGGTTGAAAAATAATTTGGCTTACCAATGGGATTTAGATGTGTATCCAAGTTTAAGAATTGATGCTAGTAAATAAAATAATTGAGGTGGTAAATTTGATTATTTTATTTATATCTTGGGAAAATTTGTTTGTGTCTAGGGCTAGTTATATTTAGTTTGTTTTCATGTAATAATTTCCATCGTAATTTAAAAAATAATTTGATGAAATATTGAGTATCGAATTCTGCTTTATCTTTATTTATAGTATATTCAATATTGCTATTGTTAGATTTTGTTTTAAATATTAACTTTTGATATTTTTTTGAAGTTAAATAATCAATAGTTAAATAAACTCCAAGTGAAAGTAGGAAAAGAAAAAAAAGAGTTCCTAAGATTGTTTCTTTGAAAGCTAAATATAGTAATATCCCAGTAGCAAATGCAGTTATACTCCAAATTATAGATTGATTATTTGGTAATATTGAATTGCATTCTATTTCACTTACTTCTTCAATAGAAATAACCTTTAAATGGGTTTTGTTTTTTTCTTTTTTAATATTAACTAAACGCTTATTAGTTAATATTAAGTTGTCAGAAAAATTATCTTTATTAGATATAAATATATTATTAACAATATTTTCATTATTAATCAGTTCAAAATCTAGCATTATATATAAAAAGTACTTTCAGTTTAATTAACTATGTGATTATTTTTAAATATTAATTATTTTTCGTCAAGAGGCATTTATTTATGAAGTTATTTATGATAATCTCCTATTTGTTATTTATATAAATTAAATAAGGAAAAATGTAAATGGAAAGACCAATATTTAAAGATATAGGTACACAAGAAATAGAATTAGATACACCGGGCTTAATGATAGACTTAGATTTCTTAGAGTATAATTTAAATTATATGAATACTTTCATAGAATCTAAAGGGTTAAATGTAAAACCTTATGTTGGTGCTCACGGTTCTCCAGCAATAGCTCATAAGCAAGTTGAATATTCTTCTACTTCAGGGATTACTGTTTCTACATTAGGTCAAGCAGAAGTTTTTGCGCAAAATGGATTAAATGATATTTTTATTTCAAATATTATTTATAATAAAAGTAAAATTAAGCGTTTATGTTCTTTAGCCAAGAACGTTAATATAACTTTGTTGGTAGATAATTTATCTAATGCACAAGATTTATCAGACGCTGCTAAATTTTCTGGAGTAGAAATTAATATACTTCTTGTTATTCGTTGTTATGAGGATAGTTTAGGCGTATTGCCAGGAACTGAAGCTCAAGAAATTTGTAATAATCTAGTTAATTTGCCTGGGGTAAATTTTCAAGGTTTATTTGGTAAATATATAAATAATTATGTGTCAGAAAGTGGACCAGAAGATAATAGTTATAACGTGTCAGAATTTAATAAGAAAAATAAAGAGTCTGTTGAATTTGCTCAGAAAATTTTAAATTTTCGAGAACAAATTCAAATTAATGGTATTGATGTTAATTCTGTAGTTTATGGGAGTACTTATGACTATCTAGATGTTGCTTCTCTTTCTGGTATAACTGATATTGTTGCTGGATCATATGCATTAATGGATGCTAAATATAAAGCTTTAAGGACTGAATTTAAAAATGCAGCAAGAGTTATGACTTGTGTGACAAGCTTACCTACTTCAAAAACCATAATTACTGACGGAGGGAGAAAGGCTATCGGAGGGGATTTAGGTTCTCCTGAAGCAAGTATAAAAGGTGCAATTGTGACAGGGCTTAGTGCTGAGCATGGGAATATAGAATTTGAATGGGAAAACGAAAATTTAAAATTGGGAGATAGGATTTGGTGCATTCCTTATGATATAACTGCATGTGTGAATTTACATGATTATATGTTTGGTATTAGAGGTGGAACTTTAGAATCTATTTGGAATTTGCCAGCTCGAGGCCATTACCGTTAAATAATTTCAAGGAGAGAATGGATGGATAATTATAGACCTTTGCCAGGGACATTATTAGAAGATTTAGATACACCTTCTTTAATTGTTGACCTTAATGCTTTAGACCATAATTTACAGTCAGTTACTGATCTTTATAAAGATACAGTATGTAAAATGAGGCAACATACAAAGAATATTAAAAGTCCAAGATTAGCTTTAAGGCAAATAAATATGGGTGGAACTGTTGGTGGTGTTTGTACAGCAAAATTATCTGAAGCTGAAGTAATGGTTGAAGGAGGAGTAAATGATGTATTAATCCCTAATCAAGTAGTACATCCAGATAAAATTTCACGTATGTGTGCTTTAGCTAAACAAGCTGATATTAAAGTTTGCGTGGATAATATTGAAAATGTTAAAATTATTTCATCAATTGCATCAAATCATTCAGTTGAAATAGGTATTTTAATAGAAGTAGATACTCAAATGGGCAGGGCTGGAGTGCGTAGTAACGAAGAAGGGGTTGCAATTGCTAAAATGACCCAAGAGCTTCCTGGGGTTAAATTTAAGGGAGTTATGAGCCACCAATCCTTGCCTGAATTTATCGATCATGAAGATAGATGGAAAATTGGAAGAGACACTATACAAATTTGTTTAGATGTTAAAAATGCTATAGAACTAGAAGGTATACCAGTAGAGATTGTTTCAAGTGGAGAAACGTTTACGATTGATGTTGCTACACAAATACCTGGAGTTACAGAGGTTGAAGGAGGTACTTATGCGTTGATGGGGCATAGGTATGATTATATGGGATATAAAATTGCGAATAAAATTCTTACTACTGTAATAAGTAATCCATCAGATTGTAAATTTATTGGTGATGTCGGCACTTCTGCACATTCTTGGGCAGGTATTGCCCCTACTGTATATTCGAGGACTGATGTTAAAATCGACAAATTTTTTGAAAACCATGTAGTTTTTTCAACAGACAAAGCTAATTCTTTATCTATTGGAGATAAATTATTACTTGAACCGGATTACCAGGATATGCTTGTAAACAGATGGGACCAATATATATGTGTTAGAAATGGAATAGTTGAAGAAGTATGGGATATTCCAGGTAGAGGTTGCACTCAGTAATTTTAAG
This sequence comes from Chloroflexota bacterium, assembly GCA_002723415.1. Taxonomy (GTDB): domain Bacteria; phylum Chloroflexota; class Dehalococcoidia; order Lucifugimonadales. Next base: position 36,852 of record PBOA01000033.1, on the reverse strand, counting down.
AATTATGTAAATAAATAATTATGATTTTAACTGAATCTCAAATTGAAGAATATAATACAAAAGGTTATTTATTTTTCCCTTCTTTACTTGATATAGAAGAAATTAATAAACTTAAATCTTCTTTAACTGATATATATAAACGAAAAGGTCCAGAAATAATTAGAGAAAAAAATGATGATTCAGCTACCAGATTAGCTTTTGGTGTTCATAAATACTCAGAATCTTTTCATAGGTTATCTCTTCATCCAAAAATATTAAATCCTGTTAAACAGTTGTTAAATGAAGATGTATATTTACATCAAAGTAGATTAAACCCAAAGCAAGGCTTTGGGTCAGGTGCTTCGTGGGATTGGCATCAAGATTTCCCTCCATTTCATAAAATTGATGGTATGCTAAAACCAAAATGTATTATGGCTAGTATTTTTATTGATGATTGTATTACAGTAAAATCGCCTTTGCTTGTTTTACCGGGTTCACATAAAGAAGGATTATTAACTTCATCTTTACATAAAGATGCTAAAGGCAAGGGATATGAATTGCATCATATAACTAATGATATATTAGAGGGATTAGCTAATAAATACGGGATAGAGCCATTAATTGGGTTGTCTGGATCTGTTGCTTTTGTACATTGTAATGTTTTACATGGATCTGCAAATAATGTTTCTCCATGGACTAGATCAATAATTTATATGAATTATAATGCTGTGAGCAATGCATGTACAAAAGATACTAGGCCTTGGTATCAAAATAACAGAGATTTTTCTCCATTAAATCCACTAGATAATGATTGTATTAAATCTTTATAAAAAGTTAATTGATTTAACAATTTTAAATAAAATTTGGGCTAGTATAGAAAAATTTATAGAACAGATTAAGTCGTTTAATAATAGTGATTAAAAAAATTATATATTGTTAAGGAGAAAGAATAAAAATGGTTAGAACAAAGTCAATTATAAAAACAAAAAATGCACCAAAGGCTTTAGGTTTATATTCTCAAGCAGTGAAATCCAATAATAATGATTTGATTTTTATATCTGGTCAAGTAGGGGTAGATATAAATGGAATATTAGTTGGAGAAAGAAATGTGTTTGAACAAACAGTACAGACATTTAGAAACATTCAACTTATATTAAACAGCCAAGGGGCAGATATGGGGGATTTATTAGAATTTACAACTTATTTAGTTGGGAGAGACTCAATTAAACCTTTTCTAGATGCTAGAAAAGAAGTTTTTGCTAATTATTTTCCAGAAGGGGATTATCCAGCGAACACATTGATTGTTGTAGAATCTTTAGTTAGTGATGAATACTTAGTTGAAATAAAAGCTGTGGGTATTTTATAAATTTTATTATATTAAAGGTTATCTATGTAATAAGATATTTTAGCAATATTAGTTTTAATTTCGTTTATTTCTTCTTTAGTCCATTTATAAAAACCTTCTTGTGATTTCACTCCTAATTTTTTTTCTTTTATCTTAGTATTAAGTATATTTGGAGTGTTTATTGAATTGGATAATTTTGAGGCAAGGGTATCATATATACTAGACTGAATATCCCATCCTCCTAAATCTAGAGTTTTTAACAAACCTGAAATTGCCCATCTGCGACCAATACTAAATTTTATTACATCATCTATTTGTTTAGCATTTGCAAGATTATTGTCAATTAAATAAAGTGCTTCTCTAAGTAGAGCAACTTGTAATCTTACTGAAATAAAACCTGGGATAGGTTGATTTAAAATAACTGGTTTTTTGTTAATTGATTTTAGCAAATCATATACTTCATATATAGTTTTATCTGCTGTATCATTCCCGGGAACAATTTCAACTAATGGAATAATATAGGGAGGATTTATATAATGAGTTAAAAGTATTTTTTTTCGTCGCGTAGAACTTAATTGAAATTCTTCTGGTAAAAAACTGGAAGTGCTACTCGTGATTATTGCTTCAGGATCACTTATTTTATCAATTTGTGAAAATATTGATATTTTATCATTTAAATTTTCATATATAGATTCTATTATTAAAGGACAATCTTTAATTGAATTTTTCATTGAAGAAAAATATTTTATTTTTCTTTTTATTGTTTCTAAATCTGAATTGTTGATTTTGTTAATTTTCAATAGGAATTTTAAATCATTATTGATTAAATTTTTTGCTTTTATAATTCCTTCTTTTGTTCTACTAATTAGTTTTACTTTATAATCTGACAAAGCAAAATCTAAAGCTATTCCAGTACCTATTATTCCAGTACCTATTACACATATATGATCATTTGATTTGTTAATTAGTGGCATTAATATTTTGCTTATTTAATTATAAATTTATTTCTGCTTGGGAAAATATTGAAGAATTTTCTTCGAAAGATATATTTTTTAAAATTTCGGTTGCTGTTTTAGATAAAATAGAATCGGTGCTTTTTGAGGCTTTTCTCAATAATTTTTTTGCGTTTTCTCCACCAATTATACCTATAGCATTTAATGATGCTAGTCGAATTTCTTGTTCATCATCTGTTAAGAGATTTGATATGGGGGAAATGTTATTAGAATTGCAAAGCTTAGCATATGCATTTATAGCTTCAAATCTAAAACTAAGGTTATTTGATTTCAATTCAGATAATATATTGGATAGCCATGTTTCGTCGTTGGATTGACCCATAGAAAAAATCGCACTTTTTTTTAATGTATTATAATCAGATTTATAAGCTTGATTTATTAGTAAGTTTGTTTCATTATCTTTATATGGAGACATAGCTTCTAGGGCTTGAGCTTGAATATTTAAATCTTTTTCATTTTTAAATATTGACTTTAGTTGATTAGCAATTTTGTTTGCGTCTCTTTGAATGATTTTTTTGTCTAATGCGTGAACAATGAATGTTCCTAAAAGTGCTATAGCCGATATTCTGACCTCGTTAGTATGATTTTTATGAGTTAAATTAATAATAGGATCAATGATTTCCCTGCCTTCATATTCCCACAAACCTTCGAGAGATAGTTTAATGACTTCAGAATTCTTATCATTTAAAAGATTTATAAATATTTGTGAAAAGTCTAATTCAATATTTTCCTCAGATAAGAAGATGAATTTTCTTAGTAAGTCTAATTTACGTGTTTTAGGAATATCTTTCCATGCTTTCAGAAATATTTTTAATTGGTTACTATCAATATTAGAAATATGAATTAAATCCGAATGTTTGTAAGGGATATTATCATTAGATATATTGTTTATTAAATTTATTACATCCAAGTTAAATAACCTTAATAGATATTGATATATAATTAATTTATTATTATATATCAATTAAATTATAAATGTTTGTAAATTATAAATGCAAAATGAGGTCATAATTGTCTATTAATACTTCAAAAAAAATTAAGTCAAGAATTAAGAAAATAAATATGGCTATACAGCTTTTGGAAGAAAAATATGGTGAGATTGAATGGGAACTCAGAAGAGATCCTATGTCCGAATTGATATATACAATATTATCTCAGCATACTTCTGATATTAATTCTATAAGAGCATTTAATAATTTAATAAAAAAATTTAAATCATTTGAATTAATAAAAGATGCACCAATTGAAGATATAGAGGCTCAGATTTATACAGGAGGTCTCGCTAAAATAAAGGCCTCAAGAATAAAAGAAGTGCTTAAAATTATTTATCTAGACATTGGTTCTTTTGATATTTCTTTTTTATCAGAAATGGATATAATTGCTGCTAAATCATGGCTTAAATCCTTACCTGGAATTGGTCCTAAAACTGCTGCGATAGTTTTATGTTTTTCTTTTGGGATGCCTGTAATGCCAGTAGACACACATATTTTCCGACTTTCAAAGAGATTAGATTTTATTGATAATAAAGTAAATGCAGACGATGCGCATGAAATTTTAGAAGAAATGATAATGCCAAAAAAAATATTTTCTTTTCATATGAATCTTATTAATCATGGAAGACAAATTTGCAATGCAAGAAATCCTAAATGTGGGGAATGTGTTTTAAATACAATTTGCCCGTCGAAACAATAATAATTTGATTTTTTAATGTATAATAGTATTCTATTTCTATATATAGTTTTTATTTTGTGGAGATTAAATGAAAGTAGGGATAATAAATGCTACGGGTTATGCTGGATCTGAATTAGCTCGTATTTTAAATCAACATAATGAAATAGATATAGTTTCTATAACTGGAAGAAGTTCGGTGGGTAAAAAAATTGGAGATGTATTCCCCCATCTTTCTAAGATTAATTTAACAATAACTGAAGAATTAGATTCTAATGTTGAATTTGTATTTTCTGCTTTACCACATTTAGCGAGTGCTGAAAGTTTAAATAAATATTTTGATAAAAATATCAAAATTGTTGATATAAGTGCAGATTTTAGATTAAAAAATAAAGAGCTTTATAAGATTTGGTATGATTATGATCATGTATATCCAAATATGTTAAATGAATCAGTTTATGGTTTACCAGAAATATATAGAGAAGAAATTTTATCTGCAAATATTGTAGCTAATCCTGGATGTTATCCTACTGCGTCTATATTAGCTTTAGCTCCTTTAGTTAAAAACAATATTATTAACGAGGACATTATTATTGATGCAAAATCTGGAGTTTCTGGTGCAGGTAGGTCATTATCACTAAAAACTCATTTTTCTGAAATGACAGAGAATATGCTAGCATATTCAACTAATAATCATCGTCATATGCCTGAGATTAAACAAGAGTTAGATTTTATTAATCCTAATATAAATAATAAAATAACTTTTGTGCCTCATTTAGCTCCTATGGTTAGAGGTATATTAGCTACTTGTTATACCTCTGTTATAGACAGTACTTTAAAGGAAGGAGATAATGGGCAAGTAGAACTTTTGGAATTATATAAAGATTTTTACTCAACACATCCATTCGTTCAAATTAGTGATTTTTCTCCTATGACTAAACAAACTTTAGGTTCAAATAATTGTATTATATATCCATATTTAGATAATGAATCAAGAAAGATAATTGTTATTAGTGCTATAGACAACTTGGTTAAAGGTGCTGCAGGCCAAGCAGTGCAAAATATGAATATAATGTGTGGATTTAATGAAGATGAGGGCTTAAAACAGTTGGCTATATACCCATAAAACAATTATAATTTATATATTCTTATTTTTTGGCCCCATCGTCTAGAGGCCTAGGACAGCGCCCTTTCAAGGCGCAAACACGGATTCGAATTCCGTTGGGGCCATACTACTCTTGGTTGAGGATCTGTTTATGAGCAATATACGACATTTTACTGCGACTGGATTTGTTGTGGATTCTAATGCTGTTTTACTTCATTGGCATCCTAAGGTTTCGGCATGGTTACCTCCTGGAGGTCATATAGAAGTTAATGAGGACCCAGTTGAAGCTGTGCTAAGAGAAATTTTTGAAGAAACTGGTCTGAAAGTAGAAATATTGAGTACTAGGGAAAAATTAGATTTTAATGATCCTGTGCAAATTGAACCTCCGTTTACTATTATGGTAGAAAAAATTTCCGATAAAATTATGGGGGATCATAATCATATAGATATGATATATTTTTGTAAATTAATTGAAAGACAGAATACATTAAAACCTGGCTGGATTTGGGTAGATAAAGTAGATATATTGAAGGAAATGCCATTAATGACCCCAAGCGGCTCACTTGAATTAATACCTAAAGATGTAAGTTTTCTTGCAATTAAATCTTTTGAATATGCGAGAAAAAAGTAAATGGAGAATATATGTCTAAATATAATATTGCAGTTATAAGAGGTGATGGTATAGGGCCTGAAGTAATTGAAGAAGGATTGAAAGTTTTAAATTATATTTCAAAAAAAAGCAATTTAAATTTTTCTTTTACTGAATTTAATTGGGGTTCAGATTATTATTTTAAAAATGGATTTATGATGCCTGATGATGCACTTGAAAAATTGGCTAATTTTGATTCAATATATTTAGGTGCAGTTGGACATCCTGAATTACAAGATCATATTACTTTAAACGGGTTGTTATTACCAATAAGGAGGCAATTTGACCAATATATATGTGAGCGTCCATCAATATTATATGAAGGGATAGACTCCCCTCTTAAAGGATATCAAGCTGGTCAAATAGACTTTATAGTTATAAGAGAAAATACTGAAGGAGAATATGCTAATATTGGGGGGTTTCAATATTTTGGAGATTCTAATGAAATTGGTATTCAAACTGGTATCTTTACTAGAAGAGGGTGTGAAAGAGCAATAACTTATGCTTTTGAACTGGCACGTAAAAGAGGGAATAAAAAATTAGTAACTTCGGTGACAAAATCTAATGCACAGGGTTTTGGAATGGTTGTATGGGATAGAGCGTTTAAAAATATTTCTAAAAATTATCCAGATATAAAAACTGAATCTTTATTAGTTGATGCTGCATGTATGGATTTTATCCGTAAACCAGAAACATTTGATGTGGTAGTTGCGAGTAATTTATTTGGAGACATTTTAACTGATATTGGTGCAATTATTACTGGGAGTATGGGATTAGCTCCGAGTGGAAATATTGACCCTTCATATAAATATCCTTCTATGTTTGAACCTGTTCATGGTAGTGCCCCTGATATTGTAAATGAAGGAATAGCGAATCCTATGGCTGCGATTTTTTCTGGAGCTATGATGTTATCTCATTTAGGAGAAAAAAAACTATCTTTAATTATGCAAAAAGCAGTAGAACAGTTAATTAGTGAGGGGAATAGTTTAACTAAAGATTTAGGAGGTACATCATCTACATCTGAGGTTGGAAACTCAGTAGTTGAATATATTAAAGATTTATATTAATTTTAAATATTTTAAAATGTTGGAGAAATAGAAAATGGAATCATCTGATTTGCTTGCAGATCGTTATCCTTATCAAAAAATAGAAAAAAAATGGCAAGATAAATGGTTTAGAGATAAATTATATAGGGTAAATGATAAAGTTAATAAACCAAAATGGTATGAATTAACAATGTATCCGTATCCATCTGGAGATATGCATATTGGCCATTGGTATGCTATGACACCTTCTGATACTAGAGCAAGATTTCGTAGGATGCAAGGATATAATGTTCTACATCCTATGGGTTTTGATGCGTTTGGATTGCCAGCAGAAAATGCTGCCATAAAACATGGTATACATCCATATCAATGGACAATGAAAAATATTGAAAATATGCGTCGTCAATTGAAATCTATGGGGACAATATATGATTGGGATAGAGAGATTGTTACATGTAATCCTGAGTATTATAAATGGAATCAATGGATTTTTTTAAAAATGTATGAAAAAGGTTTAGCCTATAGGACTTTTGCTCCAGCTAATTGGTGTAATTCATGTAATACTGTTTTAGCTAATGAACAAGTTTTAGATAACGGTTTGTGTGAAAGATGTGATACTGAAGTAGTAAAACGTGATTTGAATCAATGGTTTTTGCAAATTACTAAATATGCTGAAGAGCTATTAGATCAATCAAAAAACGATTGGCCAGAAAAAGTTAAATTAATGCAAAATAATTGGATTGGTAAAAGTGAAGGAGTTGAGATAAGTTTTGATATTAGACATCATCTTTTAGATCAAGAATTTATAAACACATTTACGACTAGGATAGATACAATATTTGGAGTTACTTTTATAGTTATAGCACCAGAACATCCTTTAGTAAATAAATTGACTACTTCAGACAATATAGATGTTGTTCAATCTTATATTTACGAAGCAAGTAAATCTTCAGAAATTGAAAGATTGTCTACGGATAAAGAAAAAACAGGTGTCTTTACCGGTTCTTATTGTATTAACAGATTAAATGGAGAAAATATACCAATTTTTGTTGCTGATTACGTTCTTTTAAGTTATGGGACTGGGGTTGTAATGGGTGTTCCTGCACATGATCAAAGAGATTATGATTTTGCAAAAAAATATGATTTAGATATTAAATTGGTGGTTAAAAATTCTTTAATAGAAGGTGAGAATTTAGATGAAGCGTATCTTGCTGATGGTATTATGGTTAACTCTGGTGAATTTGATGGTTTGTCAAATATTGAAGCAAAAAAACAAATTGCAGATTATATTGAAAATAAAACCTATGGTAAAAGGGCAATAAATTATAAGATGAGGGACTGGTTGATATCTAGACAACGTTATTGGGGAACTCCTATACCAATTATTTATTGTGATAGTTGTGGGATTGTGCCTGTTCCTGAAGAAGATTTGCCTGTAGTATTACCAGAAAATGCTGAATTTTTACCTACAGGAGAATCTCCATTGTCTACTAGTATAGACTTTGTAAATACTATATGCCCTAAATGTGATTCAAAGGCAAAAAGAGAAACAGATACTATGGATACTTTTGTAGATTCTTCATGGTACTTCTTTAGGTATTTAAGTCCTAATTATTCGCAGGGTATTTTTGATAAAGATAAAATTTTAGAATGGGGTCCAGTTGATCAATATACAGGAGGTGCTGAGCATGCAGTTATGCATCTTTTATATGCTAGGTTTTTTGTTAAAGCTTTAAGAGATTTAGGGTTGATTGAATTTGATGAACCATTTAAAAAATTATTTAACCAAGGTCATATAATCTCTGGAAGTCAAAAAATGAGTAAATCAAGAGGGAATGTTGTTTCTCCAGATGAATATGTTAACCAAGTAGGATCTGATGTAGTTAGGTGTTACTTAATGTTCATAGGGCCTTGGGATCAAGGAGGTGAATGGTCTGATAGTGGACTTAGAGGAATGTCTAGATGGATTAATAGAATATGGGAAATCTTTAATAAAGACATAAGTGTTTTTATTTCTAACAATAAAGATGATAAATTAGACAAAGAATCTAGATATATAATTAATAAGACTATTAGAAAAGTTACAGAAGATTTAGAAAAGTTTAAATTTAATACATCGTTAGCTTCTTTAATGGAATTTACAAATTGGATAAATGAAAAAATAAATACAAAATCTTTTAATGCGGGTATTTGGAATGAAATTAAGATGAATTTTATTCTTATGATTGCTCCATTTGCGCCACATATGTCAGAGGAATTATGGAGTTTACAAGGGTATAATTACAGTGTGCATGATCAAAAATGGCCAGAATGGAATATAAAGTATTTAGAATTAGATGCTAAAACTATTGTTATTCAAGTAAATGGAAAGTTTAGGGGCAAAATAGAAGTACCATCAGATTTAAATGAAGAAGAAATAAAAAAAATGGCATTAGAAAGTGAAAGAATTAAATACTATATGTTAGATAAAGATATAATAAAAATTATATATATAAAAGATAAATTAATTAATTGTGTTGTTAAATAATATGGTTTAAATGGAGGGTTTAAATGGATTTTAAGATTGCAATATTGCCGGGGGATGGAATTGGTCCAGAAGTAATTTCTGAAGCAGTAAAAGTCTTAAAAGTAATTGGAAAAAAATTTGGACATTCTTTTCATTTAATTTATGGTGATATAGGAGGGGGCGCAATTGACAAATACTCAAATCCTATACCTGAAGAAACACTTACAACAATAGATAATTCTGATGCTATTCTTTTTGGTGCTGTTGGAGGTCCAAAATGGGATGATCCCGAAGCAAAATCAAGACCTGAAGATGGGATTTTATTTTTACGTAAATCATTAGATTTATTTGCAAATTTAAGACCGATTAAAGTTTTTAAATCTTTAATAGATACAAGTCCTATTAAATCAGAATTATTAAATGGAGTTGATATAATAGTTGTTAGAGAATTGACTGGAGGTCTTTATTTTGGATCACCAAAAAAACGTTGGATTACATCTGAAGAGCGTAATGCAGTAGATACATTAATTTATTCAGAATATGAAATAAAAAGAATTTTGAAAATTGGATTTGAACTTGCATTAACAAGAGATAAAAAGCTAGCATCTATAGATAAAGCAAATGTTTTAGAAACAGGTCGATTATGGAGGCAAATTGCTTCAGAAATATCTAAAGATTATCCCGGTGTAGAATTAGAGCATATTCTTGTAGATAATGCGTCTATGCAGTTAATTCAAAACCCTTCTAAATTTGATGTTATTGTTTCTGAAAATACTTTTGGAGATATATTGACTGACGAAGCTTCAGTCTTGTCTGGCTCTATGGGTATGATACCATCTGCTAGTTTATCATTTTTAAATACTGATAATAAATCAAAAAAAATAAAAACTTCATTATATGAGCCGATTCATGGCACTGCTCCTGATATAGCAGGTAAGGGTATTGCTAACCCTATAGGGATGATTTTAAGTGTTGCATTAATGTTAAATTATTCTTTTGGATTACAAAAAGAATCTCAAGAAATTTATAAAACTATAGAGACTATACTGTCTTTAGGTTATAGGACTAAAGATATAGTTTTAAAAGGAGAAAAACCTATATCAACTACGAAAATGGGGGATTTGATTAGCGATTTTTTAATTCAATAACTAATTAGTTATATTGAAAAGAATTTTACCTAAACAAGTCTTCATTTTTTGGTCTGATTATTTCTTGGGCGCCTAAGCGAGATACTGAATAAGGATAATTTCTAATTATAGAAACTGGTATTTTATCTAATTTAAAATTAACTAATTCTGCAGCGGATGCTAATTCATCAACTGTACAAATATTAGTATTTTTAAGTACTTTACCTTGAGAATCTTGTTGATTAGTATAATCGAATAGAGGTTCTATATTTGATGTTCCGATTGCAAAATTTACTTGTCCTTTTCTCCAAGCCCTTCCAAAAGTATCAGTAATGATTACAGATATAGGTATATGATTTAATAAATTAGCAATATTTGAACATATGTTTTTTGCGGATTCATCTGGGTTTTTGGGCAACAATGATACATTATTATTTCCTGGAATATTTGAATTATCTATACCAGCATTAGCACATATGAAGCCTTGTTTAGTTTCTGTTATTAGTATACTTCTCTTTGTGTCAATACGAATAATTGATTTACTTTCAGATATTATTAATTCAACAAGTCTTGGGTCTTTATTTATTTTAGATGCTAGATTTATTGAATATTTAGAAGGTTTAATACTGTTTAAATTTATTATTTGACCTTCTGATTTAGAAACAATTTTTTGAGTTATTATAATAATGTCTTTTGCTATTATAGGGGTTCCTTGTTTTTGTGATTTGGATATGATGATTTCTGCTAAATTATCATTAAATTTTATTTCAGGGATACCTGTAATACCTATAATTTCTAGGTAAGGTATTTTGTTTGATTGATTATTAATTTTTTTATGCATAATTTATTTGTAGTTTGATTTAAACTTATAATTGGTTTAAATTAAAGTTATATGATCTTACTATACCATTTTAGGACAAAGGAGATATATGTTTAGAAGTTTAATGTTTATTCCAGGTAATAGAATCAACATGTTAGAAAAATCATTAACTATTTCGCCAGATGTTTATATTCCAGATATGGAAGATTCTGTTCCTATTAATAGAAAAGATGAGGCTAGAAATATTATAGAAGGATTTTTGCCAAATATGACTATTAAAAATAACATAGTTATACCTAGAGTGAACTCATTAAATTCGGGTTTTTTTGAAGAAGATGTTAGAGCTGTATTAAATCACAAAATATATGGTATATCTGTTGGGAAAATTAATACTGTTGAAGATATTAAAAATGTTTCAAATATATTAGATAAATATGAAGCCTTGAAGAAAATCAAGCAATCTAGTATAAAAATTATACCCTGGATTGAAACTGCTTTAGGAGTTTTTAATGCCTTTGAAATATGTAGGAGTTCTTTGCGAATAAAAGCTGTTGCATTTGGAGCTGAAGATTTTACTAATGACATTGGAGTAAAGAGATCTATTGATGGGTTCGAAATTGATTATCCTCGTAAATTAATAGTTATTGCTGCCAAAGCTGCTGGAATAGAAGCACTTGATACACCTTATACAAATTTCAAGGATTCTGAAGGTTTAAGGAAAGATATACATATTGTTAAACGATTAGGTTATTCAGGTAAATTTGCTATTCATCCATCTCAAGTTGAAATAATAGACAAAGAATTTTACCCATCTGAAGAAGAAATTGAAAATGCAAAACATGTTATTGAAACTTTTAAAGATGCTGAAAAAAATGGTCATGGGTCTACGTCATTTAAAGGTCAAATGATTGATATTCCTGTAGTTGAAAGAGCAAAAAAGGTTTTGGAAAATTTAAAAATATTTGAAGGGAAATAATCTTGAGTAAACTAGTAAAAATCATGTTGAAAGATATTAGATTTTTTGCTCATCATGGAGTTTATGAAAACGAAAAAATTGAGGGGCAGTATTTTTCTATAAATTTAGAAATGGAATGTGTTTTAGATAAAGTATTTGAATCTGACCTAATTAAAGATACAATTGATTATGAGCATATTTATAATATAGTTAAAGATATAGTTCTAAGTTACAGTTATAATTTGTTAGAAACAATAGCAGATAAAATTATTTCAGAATTATTATTAATTCCTAAAATTAAATCAATATTTGTTGAAGTGAGAAAAATGAACCCCCCTATTGAGGGAAGTGAAATTTCTTATGTTGCAGTCAGTTTATATGAATCTAAAAATTCTTAATTTTTCTTCTGTAATTATGCAAAATGTCTTCTGTGTACCCGTTAGGTGTGTCAACTCCATTAAATACTAATTCAATGGCTGCTTTGAACTCAATACTTTCTTCATAATTATCGGACATAGGTGTATAATTGTTATCATTTTTGTTTTGTTTATCTACAACTTTTGCCATTCTTTTGAATATTGATATTACATCTTCTCTATTAGTAATTTTATGATGAATCCAGTTAGCCATATGTTGACTTGAAATTCTTAAAGTAGCTCTATCTTCCATTAATGCAATATTGTTAATATCTAATACTTTGGAGCAACCTATACCTTGGCCTATCCACCTAACTACATATCCTAGAATACTTTGAGCATTATTTTCTAATTCTTTTTGAATTTGAGATTCTGTTAATTTTTTTTCTTGTATTAAAGGAGGTGTTAATAAAGTTAATATATTTATTGGTTCTCTATTTAATAATTGATCTTGAATAGTTTTTACATTTATCGTGTGGTAATGAAGTGCATGTAATGCTGCTGCAGTAGGTGAAGGTACCCAAGCAGTATTAGCTCCAGATTTAGGATGGCCTATTTTCGTATTAAGCATATCGTTCATATCATCTGGCATAGCCCACATTCCCTTACCGATTTGAGCTTTATTAATAAAGCCACTTTTTATTGCTATATTTACATTTTGGTCTTCATAAGCTTGTATCCAAGGTTCGTTCTTGATTTCGGATTTTGGTAAAATTGGACCGGCTTGCATACTTGTATGGATTTCGTCGCCAGTTCTATCTAAGAAACCTGTGTTTATAAATATTATTCTATTTCTTGCTTCATATATGCATTGTTGTAGGTTTACTGAAGTACGTCTTTCTTCATCCATTATGCCTATTTTAATTGTGTTTTCTTTTAAGTTTAATGCTTTTTCGACTCTTTCAAATAATTCAATTGTTGCAGCAACTTCTTTTGGTCCATGCATTTTTGGTTTAACTATATAGATACTTTTTTTAGGGCTATTACAATATTTTGAGTTGCCATTTATATCATGGATTGCTGCTAAAGCAGTAACCATGATATCTAAGAACCCTTCAGGAATGTTTTTGTTATCCTTAGTTAAAATAATATCAGTATACATGTGCATTCCCACGTTCCTAGCCAGCATAAGACTTCTACCTGGAAGTATGTATTGATTATTTTTACCTTCTGGAGATATAAAAATTTTGTCGTTATTTAATGTTCTGATTAATTCAGAACCATCTTTTGTTAAACTTGCTTTTATTGTTCCTTTCATTAATTCAGTCCAATTTAGGTAAGTTCTAATTTTATCTTCTTCATCTACTGCAGATACTGCATCTTCAAAGTCTTGTATTGTAGTAACCGCAGATTCAATTAAAACATCTTTAATTCCTGCAGAATGTAATTTGCCTATAGAATGTTCTCTGTCTAATTGAATTTCAACATGCAATTCATTATTTTTAAGTAGAATTGAAGTTAATTCTTGGTCTGGGTTTTTTAAATAACCTACAAATTTTGATTGGTCAATTAATTGTGTTTTAGAATTATCAGTTAATACAGCGATTAATGTATGTGTTTTTTCATTTTCAATTACCTGAAAACTGCTAATGTTTGAATAGCTTGAATTTTCCAAGGTAAAGATTTTATCTAAAAATATATTTGAATAAGAAACTACTTTAGCACCTCTATGTGTATTATATTTTGGAGTTTTTTCAGCTCCAAATTCCTCAGATATAGCATTAGTGCCGTAAAGAGAGTCGTATAAACTCCACCATCTTGCATTAGCTGCATTAATTGCAAATCTTGCATTATCTACTGGGACCACTAGTTGGGGGCCAGCAATCATAGATATTTCTTTGTCAATTTGTTTTGTGCCTATTTTGAAATCAGGAGAAGGTTTGTTAATATATTCAATTTCTTCTAAAAAATTTTTATATTTGAGTACATCAAATTTTTTATTTTTGTTATTTTCATGCCATTTATCTATAGATTTTTGTATGATATTTCTTTCTTCTAATAATGTTGCGTTTTTTTCACTTAAATCTTCAATAATTGAACTAAATTCATTCCAAAACTTTTCTTTTGTCACATTAGTACCAGGGATTATTTTTTCATTAATTAATTTGTAAAGATTGGGCGATACTTTTATGTTGGCTATATTAATTAGATCCATAAGGAAACCTTCTATATGATTATGTTATTAAGTATTTGTTGAGTAAATTATACTTGTATAATGAGATTTATTAAAGATATGTATTAATAATAAGGTAAGTATTATATTCAATTATTTGTTATCTTTCTGATAGTATATAAATTAGTGAGGTTAGATAAATATATGACAAGTAACGAATTAAATCCTGAGTTTATTATGGATAAGGTTTACGATTCAAAATTAGTTGAATTAAATATTTATGAATATTGGATGAATTCAGGATATTTTACTCCTGAAATTGATAAAACTAGAAAACCTTTTGTAATTATTATGCCACCTCCGAATGTAACAGGTGAGCTACATATTGGTCATGCATTAACTGTAGCGCTTGAAGATTTAATGGTAAGATGGCATAGGATGAAAGGGGATCCTACATTGTTTTTGCCAGGATCTGACCATGCTGGTATAGCTACTCAAGTTGTAGTGGAAAAATCATTAGCATCTCAAGGTATCACTAGGCATGATCTAGGTAGAGAACTTTTTATAAATAAAGTGTGGGAATGGGTTGAACTTTATGGAGATAGAATTTATGATCAATTTAAACGTTTAGGTGCTTCATGTGACTGGAGTAGGAAAAGTTTTACATTAGATTCCGTACCCTCTAAAGCAGTTCGAAATACTTTTGTAAATCTATATAATAAAGGTCTGATTTATAGAAAAGATTCAATTACCAACTGGTGTCCTCGTTGTCTTACTGCCTTATCTGATCTGGAAGTTAAATATAAAGATGAAAAAGGCAATTTATATTATATTAAATATGATATTGAGAATTCTGATTCACATATAGTTATTGCAACAACTCGCCCTGAAACTATGCTAGGAGATACTGCAGTCGCAGTTAATTCTAAAGACGAAAGATATAAAAAATATATTGGTAAAAGTGTGATTTTACCTATAGTGGGTAGAAGGTTGAACATTATTAAAGATTCTATAGTCGATATTGAATATGGGACAGGAGCATTAAAAGTTACTCCAGGGCATGATCCAAATGATTTTATTCTTGGAGAAAAACATAAACTTGAATTTATAAATTTGTTTGATGCAAATGGAAAACTTAATGATAATGCAGGCGATTTTGCTGGTTTATCAATAAAAGATTCAAGAAATGAAATTGTAAAAGAATTAGAAAAATTAGGAAACTTGCTAAAGATTGAAGATATTAATCATTCTGTTGGGCATTGTGATAGATGTGATGAAGTTGTAGAACCTATTATTAGTAAACAATGGTATGTTAAAGTTGAGCCTTTAGCAAAAAAAGCTAGAGAAGTAATAACTAATGGTTCAATAAAAATAATTCCGGATAGGTTTTCAAAGATATATTTTAATTGGATGGATAATATTAGAGATTGGTGTATTAGTAGACAGCTATGGTGGGGGCATAGAATCCCTGTATGGAATTGTAATGATTGTAATTCAACTATTGTTCAAATAGAAGATATAGAAAATTGTAATAAATGTTATTCAAATAATTTATATCAAGATCCAGATGTTTTAGATACATGGTTTAGTTCTGGGTTGTGGACACACTCGACTTTGGGCTGGCCAGAAAATACTGAGGATTTAGATTATTTTTATCCTTCTTCAGTAATGGAAACAGGCCATGATATTTTATTCTTTTGGGTTGCTAGAATGATAATGCTAGGTATTGAAAATACAGGAGAAATTCCTTTTCAGGATATATATCTACATGGATTAGTCCGAGATCCTGATGGAATTAAAATGAGTAAATCTAAAGGGAATGTTATGGATCCCTTAGATTTAATAGATACTTATGGTGCTGATGCTTTACGTTTTGCATTAACTACTGGTACTTCGCCTGGGAATGATATGAGGCTAAATGAGCAAAAAATGGAATCTGCTCGTAATTTTGCAAATAAACTCTGGAATGCCTCCAGATTTGTCATAAGCAATGTAAATAAATATGATTTGAATTATGATTTTCACTCTATTAACCCTTCTAATACGCATGATAGATGGATAATAACTAGATATTTAGAGACTATTAAAGAAGTTGATAGATTTTTCTCCAGTTACCAGTTTAGTGAAGCTCAGAAGTCAATTTATGATTTTTTCTGGACTGAATTTTGTGATTGGTACCTTGAGATGATTAAAATTCGACTTAGAAACCCAGGAGAAAAAGATGCTGTCCTCTCTTTAGTATATATTCTGCATGGTGTTCTACGATTATTGCATCCTTTTATGCCTTTTATAACAGAAAAAATATGGCAATTACTGATGAAATCAATTGATTCACAAAAACATCAAGCTTTAATAACCAGTTCATATCCCATTTTTTCAGAAACAGATAATAAATTAATAGATAATGATTCTGTAAAAAACATTATGATAGTAATTGAAATAATTAGAGCTATAAGAAACATAAAAGTCGATTTTCGTATTCAAAATATTAATAATTTAGATGTTTATTTTAAATCAGATAAATTCAATGAAAATATTATTAAAGAAAAAGAAACAATAATTCATATGAGCAAAATCAGGTCATTTATGAATTATGAAGAATTTGCTAGTGTTTCTAAAGAAAAAACTGTTTCTGTAGTTTTATCTAATTGTGTTTTAAATATTGTATTACCTAACGAGGTAGATATAAATATCGAAATTAAAAGATTAGAATTTGAAAAACAAGAACTAATTTCTAGAGAAGATGGTTTGTCAAAAAGACTTAATGATAATAGGTTTTTATCTAATGCACCTCAAGATATAATTGATAAAGAGATGGAAAGATTAAATTCCATTATTGAGCGTAAAAACAGGATTGAGGATTTACTTAGTAAAACAATTAATAGCTAATTATTATCATAGAAATTAAAAGTATCTAACGCAGATTTTTTGTTTAATAATTTTGCAGAAGTATTATTTATTTTAGAGGAGTTTTGAATTTTATAAAATTGGGTTATTCCTTTTTTTGTATAACTTGCAGATCTAGACTTATCTGAAGATTTATGTCTATATTTGAATAACCAATATGTGAATAATTTACTTTCAGTTATAGATAGATGTTTTTTAGGTTTTATTTTTTGTTCTTCAAAAAAACAACCTAATAATGCTGTTTGGCTTGATAAATAAATACTTTCAAATGCTAGTTCTGTATAATCTTGATTGAACTGTTTACCATTACTCAAATTGCGTTTTTGTATTTCATTTTCAACTGATATTAATAGTGATTCTTCTATTGTAATTCCATAAAAATAATTTAAATAACCTCTATACTTACTAAGACCAATTGAATTTTTAAAAATAGAGAGTGGTATTGCTTCGGGTAGCTCTCCATAGGTGATGAATTTTTCTATTTCTTTTTTGTATAAATTAAAACTATTAATTTCATAGCATAACCTTTCAGCTAAAACTAACCAGTCAAATGCTTCTCCATCTAAAAAATATATATAGTTATTATTATTGTATTTCTCTTCAGGTTTTGTCCAAATTGAAATTGATTCTAATATAGATATAAACCAGCTTTTTCCGTTTTTAATAGAGTTGTTCAAGTGATTTATTGATTCTGTCATAATAAGATTTTTTACAAAATATCATGAACCATGACATCTCTTATACTTAATACCACTGCCACAATGACATGGGGAATTTCTACCTAGTTTGAATCCTTTTGATAAAGGATTATTAGTTTTGTTATTTATATTTAAATTTTTATTTATTGTTTGGTTACTTGGTTTAGATGTTAATTTAACATTAAATATGGCATATGCTACATCTTGTCTGATTTTATATTCAAGGTTTTGAAACATTTCATAGGCTTCTTTTTTGTACATAATTAGGGGATCTCTTTGTCCGGCAGCATGCAATCCAATACCTTGCCTTAGATTATCTATATTTGTTAAGTGTTGAACCCAATTACTATCTATTGATTGAAGCATTATAGACTTTTCTAATTGTCTTAAAATCTCTGGAGACAACCTATTCTCTAATTCTGTATATGCGTTTTCAATTTGGGCTTTCAGGTAAGATTCTATTTGGTTAGGTTGTTTTGAAATAAATAAAGATTTATCTTCAAATTTAATAAATGAATTGAATATCAAATTCAATTCATTTATTAAATTATTTGGATCCCAGCTTGGGGAGTGGTTTTCAGGAATAAACTCTGATATTAATTCTTCAACTTTTTCAAATATTATTTGATTAATATTTAATTTGAGATCAGCTTCTTCGTCTAATACTTTATTTCTTTCCTTATATATAATCTCCCTTTGTGCATTAATTACATCATCATATTCTACTAATTGTTTTCTTATATCAAAATTTTGAGATTCCACTTTTGTTTGAGCACTTTCTATAGACCTATTTATCATCTTGTTTTCAACAGGTGTAGAAGTGTCCATCCCCGCCCAATCCATTACAGTTTTTATTCGTTCTCCACCAAACCTTCTCATTAATTCATCATCCATAGCAACATAGAAAGATGAACTACCAGGATCACCTTGCCTACCTGCACGTCCTCTTAACTGGTTATCTATTCTTCTAGATTCATGCCGTTCGGTTCCAATAATATGTAGCCCACCTAATTCTAATACTTGTTTATGTAATTTTTCCCATTCTGATTTAGAATCGGAATTTTTTCCTCCTAATACTATATCTGTTCCTCTTCCTGCCATATTCGTAGCTACTGTAACAGCCCCAGGTTGCCCTGCATTTTCAACTATGGATGCTTCTTTTTCATGGTGTTTAGCATTTAAAACTGAATGCTTAATACCTATATTTTTTAAATTTTTACTTATTACTTCAGATTTTTCTATATCTGTAGTGCCAATAAGTATAGGTTGCAATTTTTCATGACGAATTTTTATTTCCTTAAGGATTGCTTGCATTTTTGATTTTTGATCTTTGAAAATTAAATCGGATGAGTCTTTTCTTAGCATAGTTTTATTTGTAGGTATTTCTACAACTTCTAATTTATAAATTTTCCAAAACTCTTCAGCTTCAGTTGATGCAGTTCCAGTCATACCAGATAATTTTGGATACATTCTAAAGTAGTTTTGAAGAGTTATTGTTGCATAAGTTATAGTTTCTCTTTGTACTTTTAAATTTTCTTTAGCTTCTAAAGCTTGATGTAGTCCGTCTGAATACCTTCTTCCATGCATTAGTCGTCCAGTAAATTCATCTACTAATACAATTAGTCCATCATTTATTACATATTCTCTATCTTTTTGAAATAGAGTATTAGCTTTAAGAGCATTTTCTACAAAATGAACCAAATTAAAATTGTCAGGGGCATATAAATTTTCTATATTTAAAATTTTTTCTATTTGATCTGTTCCTTCAATTGTGAGGGATACATTTTTATGTTTTTCATCAATAGTGTAATCTTTTTCAATTGATAATCGAGGAACTATTTTTGCAAATTTATAATATTCATTTGGTGATTGACTTGAGGGACCACTTATTATTAAAGGAGTTCTTGCTTCATCAATTAATATGTTATCTACTTCATCCACTATTGCAAAATTTAATGGTCTTTGAACTTTAAGAGATGATTGATTTGTCATATTGTCTCTAAGGTAATCAAAACCAAATTCATTATTTGTTCCATAAGTTATATCAGCATTATATGCCTCTTTTCTTTCTATGGGTTTTAATTTTTCGTCATTATCTTCAGAGTCATAAATAAATGATGCTTCATGTTGTAATACTCCAACTGACAATCCTAGCATGTCAAAGATCTCGCCCATCCACTCTGCATCTCTTTTAGCTAAATAATCATTAACAGTAATTACATGGACCCCTTTTCCTTCTAAAGCATTTAGGTATGTAGCTAATGTTGATACTAAAGTTTTACCTTCTCCAGTTTTCATTTCTGCAATTTTACCTTGATGCAAGGTAATCCCACCTAACAATTGAACATCAAAATGCCTTTGATTTAGTGATCTTTTAGATGCTTCTCTTACTAAGGAAAAAGCTTCTATTAAAACATCTTCTAGTGTAAGAGATTTTGTTTTTATAGAATTTTTTAATTTAGAAGTATAGTTTTTTAAATCTATTTCAGATAAATTAGAAAAAGTTTGCTCTTTACTGTTTATTTCGTGAACAGTAAAGAGCATCTTGTCTATTAATTTTGCATTTGAATCACCAAATAGATTAGTAAACCATTTCAATTAGCAATGCTCCTAAATTTATTTATACTTAAATCGTTGTTTTATTAAACATGGCGCCAACTGACAATCCATTATGAATTCTATGTATTGCTTCTCCAAATAAATTTGCTATTGATACAGTTCTTAATTTTTCGATATTTTGTTTTTCTGAAATTGGCAAAGTGTTTGTTATGACTAATTCTTTTATTACACTATCTGATATTGATTTTGATGATTCTCCTGATAAAACTGGGTGAGTTACGTAACAATAAATATCTTTAGCTCCATTTTCTTTTAATATATTGGCTGCTGATATTACTGTACCGCCAGTACCTATTTCATCATCAATTATAATAGCGTTTAATCCTTTAACTTTACCTATTAATGTTCCAGAACCAATTTTTTCTTCATTGCCTAATCTTTGTTTTTCTACTATAGCAATTGGCATATTTAATATGTCTGCAGTATTTCTTGCTCTTTTTGCATCGCCTACGTCAGTAGCTGCTACTACAGAGTTTGTTGGACCGTTTTTATTAAAATCATCTGCAAGTATAGGTACAGCGCTAAGTTCATCAACTGGAATATTAAAGAACCCTTGAATTTGTCCGGCGTGAAGGTCCATTGTGAGTATTCTATCAGCTCCAGCTACAGTAATTAAATTTGCAATTAATCTTGCTGTTATAGGGACTCTAGGTTGGTCTTTTTTATCACTTCTACCATATGCAAAATATGGTATTACAGCAGTAATCCTACCTGCTGATGCTCTTTTAGCAGCATCTATCATGATTAATAATTCCATTATATGATCATTAACTGGGGTTGAAATAGATTGAATTATAAAAACATCTTTTTCTCTAATATTTTCATTATATTTAACAAAAATATTGTCGTTACTAAATTTAAAAACTTCACATTGGCCTATAGATATATTTAAATATTGACAAATTTCATTAGCTAATAAGCGATGTGAATTTCCGGTTACAATTGTTAAATCTTGGAAAATAGCCACATTAACTCCTATTATACTTAATGTTTGTTTATTTAAAAATAGAGGTTTTTAGTAAGCAATATTATATCACAAGAATCCCTCTTATTAATATAAATTTAAACCTATTAAAATTTAGGAGGTTTAGGGTTGCCCTTTACAGGAGTTGCTTTAGGGTATAGGGGTTTGTTTTCTTGATGTTGATGCAATTTTTCTCTTAGAAGTTTAGTATCTTCATAATTGATTTTATTTTTATTTATTATTACACCATATATATCTTTAGCACGTTTAGATGTTATTTTTTCTTCTAAAACATCTTTTAATACAGACTTCGGATTTCTATTAATGGGATTTCCGTAACCACCCCCTCCAGATTGAATTAATCTATATACTTCATCTTTTTTTAATGTTTTAAGAAATTTTGAAGGTAAAATTGTATTTTCTGAATCAGGGTTAAGTATATTGAAATTTCTTGTTCCTGGTTCACCTCCTTGGTTTCCCCAGGGTAAAAATTTACTACGATCTGATCTTATTTGGAGTGTTGCTTCTTCATGTAATAATTTGAATTCTCTAACAATTCCCATTCCTCCTCTATATTCGCCTGCACCTTCAGTATTTTGTACAAATCCATATTTGTTTATTTGAAGAGGGTAATTAGCTTCAATACTTTCTATAGGTGTGTTGGCTTGATTAGTAACAGGTGCTGCAGCTCCATCAGCTCCATCTACATCAGGTCCTCCACCTCTTGGGCCATCATTGTTAAATTCTACAAATACAAAAGCTTTTCCATCTGGATAATATCCTCCAAAACTTACAGCTACTTCGCCTCCTCCCCAAGCTCCTGGAACTTTACTTGGTAAAGCTTTTGCCATTGCTCCAAAGACTGTATGTGCTACTCTGAAACCGCCTAGACCTCTAGCAGCAACAGGAGCAGGGTGTTGAGCATTTACATAACATCCTGGAGGAGCAGTTACTTTTATAGGTCTAAAGAATCCTGTATTAGCAGTTATGTCAGGATTTGTTAAGTTTTTAAAAACTGTATATACAGCGGCCTTAGTAAAAGGAAGTGTAGGGTTTATAGATCCTTTTGCTTGAGGGGATGTTCCTGTAAAATCTACATGTAATTCGTCGTCATTTATAGTAACTTTTGCTTTAATAGCTATAGGCTCTGATGATATTCCATCGTCATCAATATAATCTGTAAAATCCCAACTACCATTTGGGAGAGATTTTATTTCTGCTCTAGTTAATCTTTCAGTGTAATCAATTATATCTGTCATATAGACTTTCATATTTTCAATTCCGTATTCATCAATTAACTGAATTACGTCTTTCTCTCCTTGTTTCAAGGCGGATATTTGTGCTAGAACATCACCTATTACCATATCGGGTACTCGGACATTTTTTTGGAGTATTCTCCATACAGCATTATTTATATTTCCTTGTTCCATTAATTTGATTGGAGGTATTCTTAATCCTTCTTGGTAAATTTCAGTATTATCACATGCGTTTCCTCCAGCAACTCTTCCTCCAATATCAGTATGGTGGGCAATAACACATGTCCAAGCAACTAAAGTATCGTTATAAAATATAGGTTTAAATAAGAAAATATCTGGTAAATGACTAGCTCCTTCGTAAGGATCGTTATTTGCAAATATATCTCCATCTCTAACATCTCCATCGAAATAATCAATTACAGCTTTTAAGGCTGGTTGCATCGCCCCCATATGAAAAGGTAATGTTAAACCTTGAGCAACTTGGTTGCCTTCAGCTGTAAAAATTGCAGTAGAGAAATCCATTCCATCTTTTACAACAGCAGATCTAGCTGTTCTTACTACAGTAACTGCCATTGTGTCAGCTGCACTAGATAGATAATTTTTTATTATTTCTCGTGTTACTGAATCAAAAGCTTCAGGTTTATTCATTAAGAACCTCTCATTAAATTTAGTTTAATTAGTTTTTTTTAATATTATATTATTCATAAAGTCTAAAGAAGCTTGCCAATTTGGAGGCACAATACTTGTTGAATCATATTCTTCTATAATTAAAGGACCTTTTTTACTTTTTTGTTTTAAAAAGGCTCTGTCAACAATAGAAGTATTTTCCCAGCCAATTTTCTTCCCAAAATAAACATTTCTTTTATTTATATTTCTATTATTTATTTTATTAGGAGAATCAATTTTATCAGGAACTCTGGATTTAGTTGATATACCTCTAGCAATTATGCGAATATTAACTAATTGCATTGGTTCGTTTACTTTGTAACCAAAAGTTTTGTCATGTTCAATCATGTATATTTCTTTAATTTGTTCTATAGATTCATTAGTAAATGATTTGTTTGGCATTGTAATTGTTAGTTCTGAGGTTTGTCCAACATATTTCATATCTAATTGAATTACTATTTCTTGTTGATTAGATTTAAATCCTTCAGAAATGAGTAGTTTTTTTCCTTGAGAAATTAATTGATCTAAGACTCTATTTGCTTGGCTTCGATTTAAATTATCTAGAGGGTTAAAATAAGTTTTTACTAAGTGGAATTCTACATTTGCGAATAACAACCCAAAAGCACTGAAAACTCCTGGAGAAGGAGGAATCAATATTTTTGATATACCTAAGCTTTCAGCAATCCCAGTAGCATGAATAGGGCCTCCTCCTCCAAATGCAACGAGTGTAAATTTACGTGGATCTCTACCTCTTTCACTAGATACTGCCCTTAAAGCTCTAGCCATATTTGAATTAACTAAAATGTGGATTCCCCAAGCCGATTCTATATCAGGTATCCCTAATGGTTTGCTTATATTATCGGATATTATTTTTTTTGCTTTGGAGGAATTTATAGGAAATTTGCCTCCTAGCAAATTTTCAGGATTTAAATAACCTAACAATACATTAGCGTCGGTAACTGTGGGATTGTTTCCTCCTTTGTCATAACATGCTGGCCCTGGGTTTGCTCCCGAACTTTGTGGTCCAATTTGTAATGCTTCAGCTTTATCTATCCATGCTATACTGCCTCCTCCAGAACTTACTTCAGCTATATCAATTGAGGGCACTCGAAGAATATAACCTGAACCTTTTAATAATCTATGGCCTACGCTCATGCCACCACCAACTTCATATTCAGGTGCCAATAACATTTCACCATTTTCTATGATAGATGCTTTGGCAGTTGTACCTCCCATATCAAAAGTCATTAGGTTTTCTGATCCGATATGATTACCTAGATGGAAAGCTCCTACTACTCCAGCAGCAGGGCCTGATTCGATAGAGAAAATTGGTTTATCAATTGTGAGGGTTACTGGGGATAACCCTCCATTTGATTGCATAATAGTAAGAGGTACTTTAAATCCAAGCTTTGAAAGTTGATTATTAAGATTTTCTAAATAATCTTTTACTACTGGTCTTATATAAGCATTTATAGCAGTCGTACTAGTACGTTCATACTCACGCATTTCTGGAAGGATTTGACTGGAAATGGAAAGATTAATGTTTTTAATTTGGGAACTTAAATAATTAGCAATTTCTAATTCATGTTTTGAGTTTGCATAAGAATGTAAAAGGCAAATTGCTATGGATTGAATTTTTTCAGATTGAATTTTTTGCGTAATTAATTTTAAAGATTTATAGTCTAATTCTTTTAGTATTTCTCCTCTAAAGTTGATTCGTTCATCTATTTCGAATCGTAATTTTCTCTCTATTATTGGGGTGGGTTTTTGATAATAAAGGTCATATAATCTAGGAGTGCGAATTCTTGCAATTTCTAATATATCTCTAAAACCTTTTGTTGTTATTAGAGCCGTTTTTTCACCTTTGCCTTCTAATATTGCATTAGTAGCGACAGTAAACCCATGGTTTATTTCACTAATATTAGAAGAATTTATGTTGAGCTCATTAATTCCTTCAGAAATTCCTTTTATCACAGATTTACTATAATCTTCGGGAGTACTAGCTACTTTTTTTATTAAAAGATTTCCTTTGTTACCTAAGAAAACTATATCAGTGAATGTTCCTCCAATATCTACACCTATTCTATAAGATTCCATCTGACACCTTTATTAATATTATAATTATATAATTGTTTTACAATAATAAAATACGATTTATTTAGTTGTAGGTCAATAATTGAAATAATAATAAGTTCATAGTAATATATCTGCAATACTTTTAGACCATGAGGAGATGAATAATTGAGCTTTCTAGATCAATCTCAAATTAATAGGTTTAATTCTGAAGGCTATTTAGTAGTTGAAAATGCATTTGACCCTAAAGTTGTTTTAGACCCATTGATAGAAGAGTATAAAGGGGTGTTAGATTCTCTAGCTAATGAACTATATGTTAAAAAGTTAATTAAATCTAAATATAGTGATTATGATTTTAGTGAAAGGCTGACAAGGATTTGTGAAGAGTCAGGTAAAATTCATGCTCAGTATTTTGATTTTTCTTTACCTCAGAATGGTATTAAAAAAGATACGCCCATGTGGCACGGCCCAGCTGTATTTCGAGTTTTGTCTAATAAATATATATTAGATATTGTTGAAGATATAATTGGATCTGAAATTTATTCAAACCCTATACAACATGTTCGTTTAAAACCCCCTGAATCTCGAACGCCTGTTTATGCTGGTACTAAAACAGTTCAATTAGGGGCTACCCCCTGGCATCAAGATAATGGAGTTGCTAATGAAGATGCAGATATGACAAATATGTTGACTGTGTGGATACCTATTTGGGATGCTAGTGTAGAAGACGGTTGTTTACATGTTGTTCCATCAAGTCATATAGAAGGTCTAAAAACCCATTGTCCGCAAAGTGATCGTAAAGATGCAAGAGGTGGTTTTGGTTTACATATACCAGATAAACTTTTTCGAAAAAATGACGCTATTCCTCTTCCTATGAAAAGAGGAAGTGTTTTATTATTAAATAAAATGACTTGCCATGGGTCATTACCAAATAAAAGTAATCGAATTCGTTGGAGTCTTGATTTAAGATATAATCCTATTGGGGAACCAACGGGAAGAAATACTTTTCCAGGTTTTATTGCAAGAAGTAAGAAAAATCCGAATAGTGAATTGCATGACCCTATTGTTTGGGCTGAAAGCTGGCTAAAAGCTAGACATGATTTAAGTATAGCGGAAGAACAAACTTATAATAGATGGTCTACAGAACATCCAGCATGTGCTTAGTTTTCAACTATAGGTTGAGCTATAATCCAAAGGCTTAAAGCAGTATAAAAAACCATTAGAAATAGCATCGGATATTGACTACGTATTGCAATCTTTTGAGTTTTAAAAATTTTCAATGCAATTATATGTCCTACAAGTATAGATATGATGTGCCCAGAGATAATAGATATAAGAGAAATAAACCAAGCTGTTTTTGCATTAATTACAGATATATTAATTGAATAATTTGAACTTCCAAATAAGTTTAATCCTTTTCCAAATGGGTCTGATAATAAAGGGATGATTAATTGCCCTTGTATTAGGATATAACTTAAATAATGAGCAAAATGATAAGCTAAAGCAATTGGTATAAGTGATAAAGTAAAGATTTTAAATATATAAGTTGCATTTATTGATTTGTTAGAAAAAATGTATATATATGATGTGAAAAAGTAATATATCATAATAAAAAATATAGGAAATAGAATCAAACCTAAAGTGTTAATATTGGAAACTATATTTGGTCCAAGCAATGATATGGGGTCAAAAATATAGTTTTGAACTTTTACCCAAAATGGAGTTTCAACTATTCCGTCAAAGGATACTGTTGAAAGCTGACAAAGTATAAATATAGATGTTGATATACTTATGTTTAGAGATTTTGTTAAACCAAAGCCGGGTAATCGTAGTTTAAGTATTTTGTTATTATCTGAGGAAGCTTCTTGGCATGAATAACAGTCTATACATTCATTATTTTCCAGGCAACTAAATTCACATGATTTACAATTATTAAGGTCTAAGAGTTTAATTTCTGAAATAGAAAATTTTGACATTATTTTGAAGAATTTCGAAAATGGGTCAGCATATTCTATCCATTGATGTTTTCCAAAAAGAAACATTCCTGTCCAAGTAAGAATTGAATATCCAATAATTAACCTGCTCAAAATATAAGGTGTAGAAGCATCATATATGTTTTCAGTCCATGCAAATAATAAAAATAAAATTACAGATGGCCAAGCATCTAATTTTTTGGGATATTTAAATATAGGGGGGTAACTGTTTAATCGAAAGGTACTTGTAGTAAATTCAAAAATTACTTTCCATGGATTTATAATATTCCATATATCTCCAATTATTGAATTTATATATCCCATTCCTACCCACCAAATAATCCATACAAATGTAACTGAAAAATTTTTATAGGGTTCTTGAATTCCAATAGCCCCAGACAATATAGTAATTAAAAATAATGTAACTGAAATGATTTTTAATAAGCTTTGTATAATTTTTGAGAATTTATTAAATGTAAATGTTCTCAATAAGTAGTTTTGTTTTTTAGTGTAGTTAAATTCTTTATATAGTTTATCCGATATGTTTTTTTGTTTGACAAATATACCAATTAATATAAAAGAAACAATTATTGTAATTGAACTTCCAATTAAAAAATAATTTAATGGAATAGGTAAGTCATATCTTTCTCCAAAGCCATGTGCTGAGACTCTGTAAGGTATAAATAAAATTGTTAGTGAAAATATTAATGATGAAAATATTTTATTCATATATATTTTAGTTTGGTGTTACTTCTAGAATTGCTAATTGTATTTCATCACTATCATCATGGTGAGAATGGTCATCATGATGATCTTTTGATTTAATTTCTAGAGTAGTAGTATCACTAATATTGTATTCACAATGATTTAAACTAGATAAAATTACTTTAATGACGTTTTCGCCTGAATTAAATTCTTTTTTATTTAATATTGCACTTTTTTCATAATACATACTTTTTAATTTGCCATTTATATAAAGGTGCCAATGTCCTATATTATTATTGTTTGAATCATATAATGTTTTTTCTTTATCAGATACTAATGTAAAATTAAGAATATTCGGATCTATAATATAAGTATCAGGATTTTCACCTGTAAAAATATCAATATTTATTGACGGCGAATCAGTATTATTCATAGGGAATTCATGTTCGCATTTAGCGTCTTCTTGTTCATTGTGTGAATGTGAATGTGAATGTGAATTGTTGTGATTCGTGTCCTTATGTATTGTAATATCAAATCTTCCTGTAGCACTAGCTTTAAATTCGATTAATTCAACTTTATCAGGGGTAATTTCTTTTTCTATGTCATATCCGTGAATGTGAATACTGGTAATCTCATCTGATTGGATATTTAATTTTATGTAGTCATTATGTTTTACTTTTAATGTTTTTGGTTCATTAGTTAAATCATTATTATTAACAGTTATATCAAAATAAACTTCTTTAGGCACATAACTGCTGTTACAGCTTATAGTAAAAATAATAATTACTAAAATAATGGAGGATAATATATAGTTTATGTACATTTTATCTAGCTTTGTTTTTTCATTTTTATTTGAGAATATATT
Source organism: Chloroflexota bacterium (assembly GCA_002723415.1). Lineage (GTDB taxonomy): Bacteria > Chloroflexota > Dehalococcoidia > Lucifugimonadales. Next base: position 7,384 of record PBOA01000033.1, on the reverse strand, counting down.
GAATATATTAAAATTAATAATAATATAGTTAGTACAAAAACACCAGATAAAGCAGCGATAGGGTTAGGTTTAACTACTTTGATTTCATGGATAAGCTCATTGTAAGAATTTCCTTTTTGTATTTGTATATATAAATCCCATATTCCTGTTTCAGTTAAAACTAAATCAATATCATATTCATTAAGACTTAAGGGTTCTATACTAGATAGGTTCGTTAAGTTTAATGGGCCAATTATTTGAGTAGTTGCCCTATGGTTTAATTGTATTTTTACTGTTGCATCATTAATAAATTGATCAGTATTTTTATCTTTAATTATAATTACGAGATGTCCAATACCTTTTTGTAACGGATCTGGGGATATTCCTAAGGATATTTCATATAATTCAGTATTTTTTGTTATATAACTTTTTACTCTTCCATTAGCTAGTAAATTTTCATCATTATTTAAAGAATTTATGTTTACAAGAAGTAAAATTCCAACAATTGAAGAGGATAGAATTTTTTTAATATTAAATTGCATACTTAATTATATAATTTTTTAGAATAAAAGGTTTTCCAAAATTCTATAGCTTGAATAAATCCTTTTTTACTATTCTCAATGTTTATAGCTTTTACTTCAAATTCAGGAGAAGATTTCCCAAGCCTTACGATCCAGCCTTCATTTATTTCATTATTTGTCATATCTTCTAAACAGCAAATATAACCGCCAGCTTGAAGAGCATATTCTGGGTATAATGCTTTGGACGTTTTCCAATCAACTAAGATTATTTTGTTATCTTTAATTCCAATAGCGTCTAATGTTCCAGCTACTGAATATTTTTTTGAATAAACACAAATTTCGGAAAATAGTATATCTATATTGAATTGATTTCGCCATTTGAAAAATGAATTAATCGTTTCTGTATATTCTTTAGGTATTTGAGGGTTTTCACCTTTAATAATAGATTCAATCAAATGATGTGCATAAGTACCGAAATCAGCTGCACTAGTGGATGTTTTTTCAACGGCATTTTTAGATTTTATTTGGAAATCTTTAATTAGATCTAAAGTAACTGTTTGTCCAAGATAAGATTTTAAAGTTTCTTGACTTGAGTTTATTCCAATATTTTTTGCCCAATTTACTAAGGCAGGTTTATCAATTACATCTTTCACTACAGTTGTAACAGATATTAACGGTTTTTCTGAATATCCAGGAAGTACATAATATCTTTTACCTTGGATATTTTGTCTTTGAGGGTTTTTTGGATAATCTCCAAGTATATTTATAATGTTTTCTAAATAAGTCATAATAGTTATTATAATATATAACATATTAAATTAGAAAAGCTAATTATTAGTTTATTGACAATACTTTAATGAATTTTGTAAGGTGAACTTTTAAATTATAGTTCAATTAAGAATTAATGAGAGGAATATTATGGCTTATGTTAGATGCGTAACTGAAATGGGTATGGGGGTAGATATACGAGGACTTGATTATACAAGTGCTTCTAAACGGGCAGTATATGACGCAATACATCATAGTAGTTTGAATTTTCAAGATTTAATTGGTAAATCTGGAAATGAAATGAAGTTAAAAGTAACTATAGGAGTTCCTAAACCAGGTGATGTGAATGGAGAGGAGGTATTGGAAGTTTTACCTTATGGTTCTAAATCTATAGAGGTCATTAAGGGTGGTTTAGAATTACTTAATGAAGACAAGAAAGACGGAGTGTTGATTGCAAATGCTATTATTGAAGTTAGTTTTGAATCAATAATTCAATGAACAATGGGAAATTGTAATATTGAAATTAATTTAAGAGGTGATAATGATAACAGAAGACGATTTGATTAAATCTCTACCAGATGTTGTTTCTACAAAAAATTTTAATTATCTTTCAGAAAATGTAGAAATATTTAGAGATAAATGGGGTATACCGCATATAAAAGCTCATTCGGAGAAAGATCTATTTTTTGCGCAAGGGTTTGTTACAGCTCAAGATAGATTATGGCATATGGATTATGATCGACATAGAGGTTTAGGTAGATGGAGTGAATGGACAGGAAATATTAATGAATCTGATTTAATTCAAGATATTCTTATGAGGAAATTGAGTTTAGAAAGAGCAGCTAAAGCAGATTATGAAGTTTCTAGACCAGATACTAAACTTATGGTAGATTCTTTAACTGAAGGTATCAATGCATTTATTAATAATACAAAAACTCTACCTGTAGAATATAAATTATTAGGTGAAAAACCTGAAAAATGGGAGCCATGGCACTCTTTTTTAGTTTATAAGTGTAGAAATATGTTAATGGGTACTTTTGACATGAAGCTATGGCGAGCTAGATTAGTTAAGTCTATAGGTCCAAAACGTGCTGCAGAGCTATTTCGAGGTTATCCATACAACCACTTAGTAACTACTCCTCCTGGTATTAAGCACAAAGAAGAAAATTATATCCCCTATGAAGAATTAGCTTATGCATGGAGAGAATTAAATAATATCAATGAATTAGATGCAGGAAGTAATGCATGGGTGGTGAGTGGGGATAAAACTGTTTCAGGCCTTCCATTGGTTGCAGGAGATTCTCATAGAGGCCTAGATACTCCTAGTGTTTATTATCAAATTCATTTGTCTTGTTCTAATTGGAGAATATCAGGTTATTCATTGCCTGGGGTGCCTGGGGCACCTCACTTTAGCCATAATGAATATGTAGGTTTCGGCATGACTCATGGTGTCGCAGATTACCAAGATTTATTCATAGAAGAATTTCGAGAGCGTTCGGGTAGATTAGAATACTCTTATAAAAATGGTTGGTATCCTGCAGATGTTAGAGAAGAAGAAGTAATAATTAAAGGTGAAAAACCTATACGTATTGAAGTTGTTATTACTCGGCATGGAAGAATTGTTGCAGGCAACCCTAGAGAAGGGATTGGCCTTGCATTTAGTCACACAGGGACAAATCAAGGAACTAAGTGGATGGATTCGGTATTAGATATTGCGCGCTCTAAAAATGCTGATGAATTAGAAAATGCAGTTAAAGAATGGACTGAGCCGGTTAATAATTATATGTATTGTGATGTTTATGGAGAATTTGGATATAGGCTCAGAGGAAGAATTCCTATTAGAGATATTAAAAACACTTGGATTCCTGTTAGAGGAAGTGATGGTAATTATGAATGGGAAAGAGAAATTCCTTGGGATGAAATGCCACAGGTTCGTAATCCTGAAGTAGGTTATGCTGTAACTTGTAATCAAAAAATTACTACAGATGATTATAAATATCATATAAACCATTACTTTGGTAATGGATGGAGAGCAGAGAGAATTGTAAATAGAATAAAAGAAATAGATAAAGGTGATATGGACATTAGTAAAATGGGTGCAATCCATGCTGATTCTATATCTATACCAGCAATTTGGATTAAAGATAAAATTTTATCTTTAAATTTGGAAAATTCCATTGAAGAAGACTTGCAAAAATTATTAGTTCATTGGAATGGAGATATGGATAAAAATAGAGTAGAACCAACTATAATAGCAGAGACGTACATGCAATTTTCTAAAATTATTTCAGATAGTATATTTGTTAAGCTTTCTGATGAAGCACTTTTAGGTAAAAGTAGGGGTGCTCCTGGTCATTTTGGGGAAATAATGGGTCATGTTTTAGAAAACATGAATAAAGATAAGCAAGATTCTAATATAGGTATTTTTAATTGGGATGAGTTAATAAAAAAAAGCTTTATTGAAGCGATTATATCTCTTAAAAGCCGATTAGGTAAAGATGTCAATAAATGGATATGGGGTAGGGTTCATACAACAAATCCTTCTCATCCATTATCGCAAGTATTTCCAAGTTTAAAAAAGTTATTAGATCCTCCTAAATTTGCTTTGTCAGGAGGAATGGATACTCCTTTGGCAGGAACATTTTCTTTCAATAATAGATTTTATATAGATGGATTATCAGTTAACAGATATATTCATGATCCTTCAGATTGGACAAAATCAAAATGGGTGGTTCCTCTTGGTTCTTCAGGCCATCCAGGTAGTAGTCACTATTCTGATCAAGCACAATTACATAGTGATATTGAATATGTACCTCAATTGTGGGAATGGCAAGATATAAAAAATAATTCAGAGTCTATTCAATTACTTAAACCATTGTAATTTTTATGCCCAGCGCCAATAATTAATTACAAATATTATGGATGATATTATTACAATAGTAATTATGAAGAAGGTTAATATTGAAGATATATAATAATCTTTATTGGATTGTTTTTTATCAAATTCATTTATTAATAAATCATGTGAATTAGTCATAATTCTATATGCTTCTGACAACCTAGGGTTGTTATCAAATAATGATTTACTAAGATTAAAGGCTTTTTTATATTCACCCATTTGAAAATGTATTTTTGACCTTAATTCAAATGCTTCGTAATATTCTTTATTTAATTCGATTGCATTATTATTATTAATTAAAGAAAGTTCTAACAATTTTTTGTTATCAGGGTTTAATAAGTATTCTGACATATATGTTTCAGAAATTTGAAAGTATGCTTCATAATTATTTTTATTTAATTTAATGACATTATTAAAATCATTTATAGCGTTCTGATTTTCATTTAAACATTTAAATGCTATACCTCTTTTTAAATATGCAAATTCATCTAAAATATTTTTGGAAATAGCATTATTGAAATGATCAATAGCCATAGAATAATTGTATTTATCAATGGCTAACAAACCTTTTTTATAATTATTATTTAACATTTAGATATGGTAAGTTCATTTTTTTTACTGTTAATAGAAATACAATCACCTTGTGTAAATTCACCTTTTAAAATACGTTTTGAAAGGGGATTTTCTACAAATCGTTGTATTGCTCTTCTTAATGGTCTAGCTCCGTATTTAGGGTCATAGCCTTTATTTGCAAGCCATACTTTTGAAGTTTTAGAAAATTTTATATTTATTTCATGTTCAAGAGTTCTTTGCTTAACTTCGTCTAACATCATATCAACAATTTGTAAAATCTCTGGCTCAGATAAAGGTTCAAATATTATGAACTCATCAATTCTATTTAAAAACTCTGGTTTAAAAGTAGTTTTTAAGGCTTCTTCAATTGATGATCGCAATTGTATTACAGATGACTCTGAAGCATCTCTCAAAAATCCTAGAGGTTCTTTATTTTCTCCAGATGTACCTAGATTACTAGTCATTATAATTATAGTATTTCTAAAGTCAACAGTTTTACCTTGTGCATCGGTAATTCTTCCATCTTCAAGTATTTGTAATAATATATTAAATATATCTGGGTGAGCTTTTTCCACTTCATCTAATAATACAACTCTAAATGGCCTTCGTCTAACTGCATTGGTTAGTTGTCCTCCTTCTTCAAACCCTACGTATCCGGGAGGAGCACCAATAAGCCTAGCAACAGAATGTTTTTCCATGTATTCTGACATATCGATTCTTATCATATTTTGTTCGTCATCAAATAAATATTGAGCAAGTGCACGAGCTAATTCAGTTTTGCCTACTCCAGTTGGACCCAAAAAAATAAAACTACCTATTGGTCTATTAGGGCTTGAAAGTCCTGCCCTAGATCGTCTTACAGCTTCAGCTACTGATTGGATTGCATTATTTTGGCCAATTACTCTTTCATGGAGTCTATCTTCCATTTTTAATAATCGTAATGATTCATCTTCTAGTAGTCTGGATACAGGAATTCCAGTCCACATTTCTACTAAACTTCCGATGTTTTCTGGTTTAATTATCATTGGAGAGTCATTTTCTTTTTGAGATTCTGATTTGTGGATTTGAAATTTTTCTTGTATTTTGAGTCTCTCAGTTCTTAAATCAGCTGCTTGTTGATAATCTCCCCTTTGGGCACAAGCTTCTTCTTCATTTTCTAATTGACGGATTTTACTTTCTAGTTTTTTTATATCTCCTGGCATACTTTGAGATTCTATTCGCATTTTACTAGCTGCTTCATCTATCAAATCTACCGCCTTATCTGGTAATAGTCTATCAGTAATATAACGTTGACTAAGTTTTACTGCAGATTCTAAAGCTTGATCGCTTACTTTAATTTTATGGTGAGATTCATATCTTGGTCTAAGGGCATATAGCATTTGTGTAGCAGTTTCTAAATTAGGTTCTTCTATTAGAATTGGTTGAAATCTTCTTTCTAAAGCAGAGTCTTTTTCTATATATTTTCTATATTCTTCTTCCGTTGTTGCTCCAAGTACTTGTAGATCTCCACGTGCTAATGCGGGTTTCATCATATTGCTAGCATCTATCGCTCCTTCAGCTGCTCCAGCTCCAACTACAGTATGAATTTCATCTATGAATGGAATAATTTCACCTTTTGATTCTGTTATTTCCGCCATTACGGCTTTTAACCTTTCTTCAAATTCACCACGAAATTTACTGCCAGCTAGCATTAGTCCCATATCTATTGCTAAAACTTTACGGTTTTTTAATTCATCAGGAACATCATTAGATATTATTCTTTGAGCAAGACCTTCGGCTATTGCTGTTTTTCCTACTCCGGCTCCGCCAATTAGAACAGGATTATTTTTGGTGCGACGTATCAAAGTCTGCATTGCCCTGTTAATTTCTTTGTCTCTTCCTATTACTGGGTCTAATTTACCGTTATTGGCTAGTTTAGTTAAATCGATACTATATTTTTCTAATGATTGATATCTACTTTCAGCTCTAGTGTCGGTTACTCTATGAGAGCCTCTAATTTTTTGTAGAATTTTATATATTTCTTCTAAATCTATTTTGAATTCAGATATTAATTTAGCAATGTTTCCTGAATTTTCTTGTATGATAGAAACTAATAGGTGTTCACTCGCAATAAATTCATCACTTAGCCTTTGTGCTTCTACCTTTGCACGTTCCAATATGTTATATGCACGTTCTGTAGCATATATTTGGTTAGAGAATTGTGTAACTTTAGGTAATGTGTTTAAAAGTTGAGTAAGGCGATTACGTATATCCGATACATCTATATTTATATTTTTTAATATTTCATAAGTTGAACCATCTTCAATTTCTAATAAGGCAAGAAATATATGTTCAGCATCCCATTCAGAATGTTTAAATTCTCTTACTAATTCTTGTGATCTAGATAAGATTTCTTGTGCTTGTTCAGTGAAATTATCTGGTTTGAATACCATTATATTTCCTTATTATTGATCTGATTTTATTTATATACTAAACCTTGATACAGTTCATGTCAAGGTTTAGTATATAAACCAGTTTAAGGAAACTTTATTTAGGGGTAGCAAATGCTAATATTGATTTAGGGTTATCAGTCAATATTTTATTAATTATATTTTCACTAAAGCCTCTAGATTTCATTCGTGGGACTATATGGGATATGATATAG
>PBOA01000032.1 GCA_002723415.1 Chloroflexota bacterium | reverse complement strand
ATTGCGCCTGCATGCCCCATACGTTTTCCAGGAGGAGCACTTTGCCCAACTATTAACCCTGCGACTGGTTTGCTAAATCCTGATCTAATAAATTCTGCAGCTTCTTGCTCTTTAGTTCCACCAATCTCTCCAATTAATACTACTCCATCGGTATTCTTATCTTCATCAAACATTTTTAAAATATCTACAAAAGAGGAACCAATGATTGGATCCCCTCCAATACCTACACATGATGACTGGCCTATGCCCAAGTCAGTTAGCTGACCCACAGCTTCATATGTTAAAGTACCGCTTCTAGAAACTACACCAATTTTACCAGGTATATGTATATTAGCAGGCATAATCCCGACTTTACAATTTTCACCTGGAGAAATAACACCAGGGCAATTAGGTCCTATCAATACAGAATTCTTTTCTTTTATATACTTATATACATTAACTGTATCAAGAACAGGAACACCCTCTGTAATACAAGCAATTACTGATATATTTGCATCAACTGATTCAACTATTGCATCTGCTGCAAATGAAGGAGGAACAAAAATCAATGAAGTGTTTGCACCTGTTTCCTTAACAGCTTCTTCTACAGTGTTAAATACTGGCACGCTTTCTTGAAATAATTCCCCTCCTTTACCAGGAGTAACTCCAGCAACTAAGTTTGTACCATAATCCTTGCATCGTGCTGCATGAAAACTTCCTTCACGCCCTGTAATACCTTGTACTAATAGTTTTGTTTCTTTGTTAACTAATATACTCAATTTAATACCTTATTTTATGAAAGCTTTAATTCATTAGCTGCATCAGCAAGATTGTTAACTAACTTCACTTTTAATCCAGATTTTAATAAAATATCCCTACCTTCATCGGCATTCGTCCCTAACATTCTTACGACAACTGGAGGCATTTCCACTCTTTGAGAAGCCATAACTATCCCTCTAGCAGCAACATCACAACGTAAAATCCCTCCAAATAAATTAACAAAAATCTTTTCTACTTCAGAATCAGAACATATAATTTGCATAGCCTCAGATACTTTGTTTTCATCAGCACCTCCTCCAACATCTAAAAAATTTGCAGGTTTTGAACCAGACTCAGATATAACATCCATTGTAGCCATAGCAAGACCTGCACCATTAACTAAGCAACCTACATTTCCATCTAATTTAACATAACTTAAATCAGCCTCGCGGGCTTGTGTTTCTCTAGGATCCTCTTGAAGAGAATCTCTCAACTCATAAATATTTTTCTGTCTAAATAAAGCATCATCATCAAAGTTAATTTTTGCATCTAATGCAAAAATTTCTTCTTCTTTTGTTATAACTAAAGGGTTAATTTCAATCATAGAACAATCATTTTCTTGAAATAAATTATATAAATTTAATAATATTGTACTAAAGCTCCTGACTAAACTTCCTGGAATTTTCAATCCATATGCAAGCTGTCTAGCCTGGTAAGGCTGCAATCCTAAAACCGGATGTATTGATTTGCTCAAAATTTTATCCGGATTAGTTCTAGCAATTTCTTCTATATCAACACCTCCAAATTCACTAGCTATACAAACTACAGATTTCGAGGAAGCATCTACTAACATGCCTAAATACAATTCAGTTTTAATATTAGAAACCTTTTCAATCAATACCTGTTTAACAGGCACACCTTCTGATGTTGTCTGATAAGTCACTAAATTTGAATTAATTAATTTAGAAGAAACATCAATTGCTTCCTCTAAAGAAGATACAACTTTAACTCCACCAGCTTTACCCCTTCCACCAGCATGTACTTGTGCTTTTACAACCACATTTGATCCCAACTTAGATATAATATCTTTCACTTCTTCAGCTTTAGAAACAATACACCCTTCTGGAACAGGAATAGAATATTTTTTAAACAATTCTTTTGATTGATATTCGTGTATATTCATACTTTATTAATTATTATCCTAATATAATATTCAAAATGTATAAATATTTTACATTTTCTATTGTAAAATTGTATACAATAAATCAATGAAATTTATTTAAATTTACTATTGACTTTAAATTCTAATAGGAAAAAAATTGCCCTCTTCAAATTTAAATGAAATATTTACAAGCGTTTTATTTGGATTTTTACAAGGAATACTTGAATGGATCCCTGTAAGTTCGCAAGGCATAATCACATTAATATATACTAAATTTTATAATAAACCTTTCAATGAATCTATAGAATATGCTATTTGGCTTCATATAGGTACTTCATTATCTGTATTAATATATATGCGTAAAGATTTCTTGCAAATAATAAAATCTATACCTTATAAATCAAATAAAAATTCTTCACCCTCTTTATTAGCATTTTTCATAATATCAAGTTTAACTAGTGCATTTATAGGTATACCATTATTTTATCTAATTACAAATATTAACACTACTTCATCTGTATTTATCATGGGGTTAATTGGTGTTTTTATGATGATAACTGGAATATTACAACTACGCAAAATCTCAGTCAATATGCGTGATTTAAATAAATTAAATAAATTTGACTACATAATAGTAGGAATATCTCAAGGATTATCAATTATACCTGGATTAAGTCGTTCCGGTCTTACAATATCTACTCTTTTAATTAGACGCATTGATAAAAAAGAATCAATTTATCTAAGCTTAATTATGAGTCTTCCAGCAACTTTAGGATTTGCTTTAATAATTGGTTTAAAAGAAGGGTTCATATTTTCACCAAATTATTTGATATCTGCACTAGTTGCTTGCATAACAGGAATTATAACTATAAAAGCTATGCTATCCTTAGCAAAAAAAATAAACTTTTCTCAATTTGTATTTTTTATAGGATTAATAATTTTTACCAGTTCTATTATTGAACTAACAATAATTTAAATAAAAATAAAATGATTAAAAAAACCATTACATCTACAATAGGAAGATTTTTCAAGTCAGAATCACAAATAATTTTTTTTAGTAAATTGCATAAATTAATTATTAAAATAACTAATGGAAAAATAGGCACTAATCTTTTAGGAGTACCAATTCTTATTTTAACAACTACCAGCTCAAAAACTGGAAAACAGTATTCAAACCCTTTAGCTTATATTAAATATCAAGATGGATACGTTTGCATCGCATCATTTGGAGGAAGTGATAAACACCCAGTATGGTTTAAAAATATAGAAAAAAATTCAAATGTATCAATTAATATAAATGGAAAAACATCTTCATATACAGCCACTATTATTTATGAAGACCCTTTGAGAGAGAAATTATGGAAAGAGTTAATTAATATATATAGTGGATTTAAAGAATATCAAGAAAAAACTACACGCAAATTACCTATAATATATTTTAAATTAAGAGGCAATTAATATGCATAATAAAACCGTTCTAATAACTGGAGCTACTTCTGGAATAGGCTTTGAAACAGCTAAAACTTTAGCAGAAAAAGGGGCTAAGGTAATAGGTATAGGAAGTAGAGAATCAAGCTGCTTAAGCGCAAAAAACAAATTAAAGAAAAAAAATATTCTTGAAAATATAGAATTTATTTCGTGTGACTTCTCAGAAAAAAATAATATAATTAAATTAACAGATAGGCTAATTACTAATTATTCAAATATAGATGTTTTAATTAATAATGCAGGTGTAATTTTATTAAAAAAATCAACAAACAGTAATGGAATAGAAAAAACTATTTTCATTAATTATTTAAGTCACTTTCTCCTAACAAGATTATTATTTGACAATAAAAAACTTCAGAATTCACGTATAATCAATGTATCATCTATTGCATACGAGAAAGCTGAAATTGAATTTGAAAATCTAAACTTATCTACTTATCACTGGATGAAGGCATATCGTCAAAGTAAATTAGCTTTAATATTATTTACTAAAATACTAGCAAATAAATTAAACAAAAAAAATATTACAGTGAACTCAATACACCCTGGCTTAATTGGAACAAATCTACTATCAAAAAATGGCTGGATAAGCCCATTTTTAAATATATTATTAAAATTATTTGGAAAATCAACAAAAACTGGAGCAAAAGGCTTAATTTACCTAGCAACATCTGATGATATCAAACAATTGACTGGAAAATATTTTGAAGGTGTGAATATAACAAAACTACTTAATCATGCTGATGATATGAAATCAGCAAAAAAATTATGGGACATAAGCTCAAAATTATCTGGATTAAATACAGATTTATTAATTGATTAAGCTATAATATATACTCTAATTAAATTACAAAGGAAACTAAATGGCTCAAAGTATACCTTCATTAGTAATAAAATTTTTAGACAATTTAAATTTTCCATATGAAATAATAGATTGCAAACCAGAATTTGCAGATACTCAAAAATTCTGTGAAATATATGGATTTAATATAGAAAATTGTGGCAACACAATTATAGTAGCATCTAAAAAAGAACCCAAAAAATATTCAGCCTGCATTGTAAAAGGATCTGACAGATTAAATGTTAATCAAAAAGTAAGAAAATTAATGGAGGTTTCTAAAGTTTCATTCGCATCTGCAGAAGAAGCTTTAGAGCTAACTGGAATGATGATAGGAGGTATAACTCCTTTTGCACTACCAAGTAATATTCCTATATATATTGATAAAAAAATACAGAATCTTGAAAATGTAATATTCGGTTCAGGAGATAGATCTTCAAAAGTCAATATTTCGCCAGAAATTTTCTCAAAAATACAAAATGCTGAATTTATTGAAGATCTATCAATAAATTAACTCTCCTTTAGAACCTCACTTAAAGCTTTTAAAAACCCTTCAATGTGGCTTTCATCCATAGGCATTGAAACTGTAAACTGTATCCCACCTCTCAAAGAATATCCTTTTAAGTATAAACCTAATATTATTCGATTAGTTAAATCATGGTCTGGATATATAACACTACTTCGATAATCCTGGATTTTTTTATCCGTTATATACATAGCAACAGCTGACCCTTGATGTAAAACTTGAACTGGTATATCCACTTTATTAAATTCGTCTTTTAACCCTTTGCTCAGCTTCAATCCTAAGCTATTAAGATGCTTATAAGCTAAAGGAGTAAGTGTTTTTAAATTTGCTAAACCTGCAGCTAAAGTAAAATTATTACCTGAAAATGTTCCACTTTGATTAAGCCCTGTTGAATCTCCAGAATTATCAATAACTTGCATAAATTCTTTTTTCCCTCCAATTGCTCCTACAGGGAACCCTCCTCCAAATGCTTTTCCAAAATATGTTATATCAGGTTCTATTTGAGCCAAACCTTGAGCGCCAGAATATCCAGTTCGAAAACTTACTACTTCATCCATTACCATAGGTATTTCAAGTTCTTTAGTTATATCTCTAACAAATCGAGTAAATTCATGAGGTATATCTAATAGCCCTAATTTAGAATCATAAAAAACGCCAGCTATCTGGTCTTTATTCTCTCTTAATATTAATTCAACAGATTCAATATCATTATATGGCAGAATAATCACATCTTCTTCTGCTGAACTTGACATTCCTTTTTGCCCTCCCACGGCATTAGGTGAAGCGCTATCTCCTGCTTTATCTAGTGGAGTAGCCACACTTACTTCTAAAGCATCATGACTTCCATGATATGCACCTTCAAATTTTGCAATTTTTGGTCGTCCTGTAATTGTTTTAACCATGCGTGTTGCATGCAGTGATGCTTCTGTTCCAGAATTAGCAAACCTAACTTGATCAACTGACGGAAATCTATTGATTATTTCTTCAGAAATCTCAGCTTCTAAAATTGTTGGACCTCCAAGGCCTAAACCTCGCTTAAGTTCTTTTTCAATTGCTTTAATTACATTTGGGTGACTATGTCCAAGCAACATTGCTGAATGATGATTACCAAAATCAACAAACCTCTGGCCATCTAAATTCCATACATAACAACCTTCAGCCCTATCTACATAATCAGGGTAAGGTGAGGTCCAATATGCTCCTTTAATTACTCCTCCAGGCATTGAAGATTTTCCTTTTTCCCATTGTGCTCTAGATAAAGGAGTTTTTGATATATATTCTTGCTCAAGTGATTGTAATGATTTAACCATGGTTCCTCTTTCTTTACTTTAATTTTAATAAATACTATTATCTTAATTAATATAAAGTATAATACACAAATTTAGTCCACCATGTAAAACATAGACATGAAGTAATTTGAGGTGATTTATGCGTATACATTTATTAGGTTGTGGAACTCCTACTGCAGATGCCAACAGATTTGGATCATCCTATGTAGTTCAAATAAAAGATGACTATTTAATGTTTGATTGTGGCCCAGCTACTACATTCAAATTAGCTAAAAGCAAAATAAAGCCAACTTGGATAAATTATCTTTTCTTTACACATCATCATTTTGACCATGATGTAGATTATCCTTGCTTTTTACTAAGCAGATGGAATGAAAGTATTGGAAATGAAGAAGAATTAAAAGTATTTGGCCCTAATCTTACTGAAAAAATTACATATAGATTGTTTGATGAAAAAGAAGGGGCTTTTGCACATGACTGGATAGCGCGTATTAACCACCCTTTGAGTCTTAACGCACATACATCTAGAGGCGGTTCTTTACCTAGAAAACCCCTTGAAGTAAATGTTAAAGATATTTCACCTGGATTAATTTGTAATACAAAAAACTGGTCAGTAACAGCAGCACCAGCTGAACATGTGGAACCATGGCTAGACTCCTTAGCTTACAGATTAGATAGCCCTGAAGGAAGTATAGTAATTACCGGAGATACTAGGCCTTGCAAAACTGTTTCTAATTTATCAAAAAATGCAGATATATTAATTAATTTATGTACATCGATACAAGAGGATGTTGAAGGTACTCCTGAAGCAGAATATATGTGTTCAACAATTGATGCTGCTAAAGTTGCAAATGAAGCAAATGTAAAAAAGCTTATCCTCGTACATCAATCCCCATACCTTGACCATCCTGGAAAAACTGAAAGAGCGATTTCAGATATTAGTTCAATTTATAAAGGAGAAATAATCTGGGGAGAAGAATTAATGTATATAGATGTTTGATTCCATCAACTATTTTTTTATATTTACTCTAAAAAGTAATGCAGTTGCTATTAAGATTAATAGGCCTGACACAATAAAAGAATCTTTAGTCCTATTAGTTAGGTCAATTAATAAACCTACTATTACTGGAGAAAATGTACCCATAAACCATGCACCATAAATTAGTGCAACAACAGTAGATTGGGCTTTTCCTTTACTGACATCTATTGCTGCTGCAATAAATATTGAATGCAAAGGATACCAAAAAGCACCAATAGCTATTATGCAAACTATTAATTGAAATCCTGGTTCAGCTAAATTAAGTAAAACGGCAAATATTCCAAATAATGCTGTACCCGGAATTAATACAAATTTCCTTCCATATCTATCAGAAAGATAGCCCATAACTGGCTGTGATCCAATTCCAATGATTTGAGAAAGAGGCATATAAATACCTACAGTATTAGCACTTAATTCTAAATCTTCACGAAGATAAATGGGTAAAAACGTTACTAATACACTAGACCCCATACTTCTCATCAATGTAGATAATACTAATAACAACATTGATTTATTCTTCAACAATGAAAACAATGATGATAAATATAATTTCAAACTATAAACCTGTAAATTATCTGTAGCAAATCTTAAATTTCTCATCATAAGCCAAATAAACACAGAAACAATTAAAACAGGTAGAATACTTAACTGCATTAAATCTCTCCATGTAAAAAAAGTTATTAATACCGCAATTAATATAGATCCTCCTAATACTTCTCCTATTGACCCACCAGTTCCATGTAAGGAAATTAAAAGACCTCTCCTGTCAGGAAATTTTCTAGAAAGAGCACTAATCGCAGGAGGATGATATAACGAGGGACCAATACCCATTAGCATCATCACAAAAAAAAGAATCCAGTAATTATGAATCCTTCCAGCTATAAAAAATGACAGCCCTATCAAAAGCATAGATGTAATTAACATTGATGCGGCACGATTTGAAAATCTATCCCCCAAATACCCGGCTATCATAGTCATCAGACCACCAGTAAGTTGCCTTGCACTAGCTAAAGCCCCAAATTGAGAAGCATTTAAGGTCAAAGCTAATTTCATTTCAGGCATTAAATGAATAGCTAAAGATGAATTATATATATGCTTAATTGCATGTCCAATAATTACTGTCCATGCCAGTTTATTACGTCCTTGATATAATTCTGATTCTAAGTTATGTTTAGACACTAAATTATCCAAAAATAATTAATCTAAGAAAAAAGTATACTATATTTAATTAGAGTAATCGATATTATATTAATAACTTAAAATTATTAAAGGAGCAAAATGAAAGCAGCAGTTTTTTATAAACCTGGTCCTAAAATAGCTATAGAAGAAATTTCACTAGAAAAACCAAAAAAAGGTGAAGTATTAGTGAAGCTTTCAGCTGCTGGAGTATGCCACAGTGATTATAGTTTTATGATTGGCCATTATTCTCCAACAAAAGCCCCTTTTGTAATGGGACATGAAGGAGCAGGAATAATAAGCGAAGTTGGAGAAGATGTAATTACAACTAAGCCTGGAGATAAAGTAATATTCTCTATGGACTCCATGTGTGGGAAATGCACAAATTGTTCAAAAGGAAATCCAACTATGTGCTTAACATATGGAAGAACATTTGCAATGCCAGACGGAACAGCTAGGTTTAAAAAAGGAAATCAAGATATCTATCACATGGTTGGAACTTTTTCTGAATACACCGTAGTACCAGAAGATCAAGTAATTATAGTACCTGATAATACTCCTCTAGACA
This sequence comes from Chloroflexota bacterium, assembly GCA_002723415.1. Classification (GTDB taxonomy): domain Bacteria; phylum Chloroflexota; class Dehalococcoidia; order Lucifugimonadales. The sequence continues at coordinate 5,452 of PBOA01000032.1, read as the reverse complement.
AAGCCAGTACTATAAGCTGCGCAGTAGTCACTGGGCTTGGGGCAGTAGTAAATCGTGCAAAGGTACAAATAGGTCAAACTGCTGCTGTTTTTGGTTGCGGAGGAGTAGGGCTTAATGTAATACAGGGATGCAATATAGCAGGAGCAACACAAATAATTGCCGTAGACACTGTTGAATCAAAATTAGATATGGCGTTAAAAATGGGAGCAACACACATAATTAACCCCAGAAAAGATGACCCTTTAGAATCAATTATGGATATAACTTCAGTTGGTGTAGATTATGCTTTTGAAGTAGTAGGATCAACAAGTTTAATAGAATTAGCATTTTCATCAATTAAAAGAGGTGGTAAAACAGTTATAGTAGGTGTTCCTGCAACAAATTCAAAAATAACTATTGATGCATCAACTCTTTTATTTGATAGAACTATAATGGGTTCTTTACATGGAAATGCTAACCCAAGAGTAGATTTCCTATGGATGTTAGATTTATATAACACAGGAAAATTAAAAATTGATGAATTAATTACTGGTTATAGGCCTCTTAATGAACTTAATGAAGCTTTTGACGACTTAATTTCAGGCAAAAGTATAAGAACTATTCTTACTTTTGAATAACCTTAAGAATAATGTGCTTATTCTTCATTAAGTAAAGATTTATTATCTTCATAAACACTCAACTTAGCTGAAACATAACCAACTTCTGATGTAAGGGCTGACCCATAATCCATATAAAAATCAACAAATGCTTTTACTTGAGACTTACCAGTATAACTACTTTTATTTATATATATGAATAATGGTCTTGCAAGAGGCTTATAAGACCCATCTTGAATTGTTTCTGAATTAGGATACACACATCCATCTCCCGCATCAACAGCTATTAACTTAAGCTTATCTTGGTTTTCTTTATAAAAAGCATAACCAAAATAACCTAAAGCATATTTATCTCCAGCAATACCACTAACTAAAACATTGTCATCAGCACTAGCTGTGTAGTCAGAACGAGAAGCTTGTGCCTCTCCATTGATTTCTTCAGTAAAATAGTCAAATGTTCCCGAGTCAGTATCTGGCCCATAAAGCCTTATTTTCCCAGACGGAAATGTAGTTCTAACTTGATTCCAGTTGTCTATTTTTGAGCCTGGTTCCCATATTTTCTTTAATTCTAGCACTGTAAGACAGTCTACAAAGTCATTAGCTGGATTAACTAAAACAGAAAGACCATCATCTCCTAATCGTAATTGATAAAATTCAATATTGTTTCCTGAGGCTTTCAAAGCTTCTTTATCTTTAATTTCTCTTGAAGCATTTGATATATCAGTCTCACCATTCGTAAATCTTTTGAACCCTCCACCAGTACCTGAAACACCAACATTAACTCTAACATTTTTATATTCTTTAGAGAATTCTTCAGCTACAGCTTCAGAAATAGGGTAAACGGTACTTGATCCATCTATTTCAACTATTCCATCTAAATCATCTTTACCAGACGATACTAATCCTGGAGGTGTTTCTGTTAGGTCAATAGAACGATTACTCTCAAAAAGAGTGCACCCTGCAACGGTTCCTATGACTCCAAAAAGTAATAAAGTCTTAGATAATTTTATTATGGCTTTCATTTTGCCACCTTTCATTTTTTAACTTACTTAAATAAATTCTATAGATTTAAAATTGGATTATTGTTAAATTTAGGTTAAGATCACTTTAACTCTTAATTAAAATTTAAATTGGAGAACAAAATGGAAAAAATTATGACAGTTACAGGGCCAATTGAGCCAGAAAATCTTGGAATGACACTAACTCACGAACATATATTTTGTGACCAATCTAGAGAGATGGGACAAGGTAGGAACCCTCTGTTAAATGACATAGAACTTGCTTATGAAGAACTTATGCTATATAAAAATGCTGGAGGACGAACCCTTATTGATCAAACCACAAAGGGGCTAAGAGGTGGAGTTAAAGATGGGGCAACAAGGGAAATTCTTAACGAACTTCATCCAATAGCTATTCGAAACATGGCTAAACGCACAGGATTAAACATTATTCTCGGTACTGGATGGTACAGGCAACCTTATTATCCTGAATACATTAATCAGATAAAGACTAATGAATTAACTGATGAATTTATTAGAGATATTAATATTGGAATTGATGGTACTGATGTGCGAGCAGGTATATTAGGAGAAATTGGAGCTAATACAACATGGATAAGCCCAGCTGAAGAACGAGTCTTCCGTGCAGTTGCAAGAGCGCATATCCAAACAGGAGTTACAATTGCAACCCATACTTCAGGAATGACTATCGGTTTAGACCAATTGGACCTTTTAGAAGAAGAAGGAGTAAGTCTACACAGAGTTATTATTGGACACTGTCATTCATATAATAATCATGAATATCACCTTGAAATGGCACGCAGAGGTGCATATTTACAATTTGATAGAATGGGACAAATGGAAGGATATGAACCAAATACTTGGCTTGGTTTAATAGTGAAATTAATTAACGCAGGATATGAAAACAAAATACTCTTATCTCATGATGTATGCGCAAGAAATAATCTAGTTGGATATGGTGGTAATGGATATGCATATATAGCTACTAAGCTTGAACCTATTTTAAACGATCTTGGAGTCAGTAAAAAACAATTTAAACAGCTGACAATAGAAAATCCAAAAAGAGCATTAACTGGTGAAAAATAGCAGCTAGCTAGAAAGGATATTTAATGCAACCTAATCCAATAATATATAATCACGCAAAAACACTTTTAAAATCTGGTAAACCAATTAAGGGCATTAATATATTTGAATTTTTAAACCCTTCTACTATTCAAATTTCAGCTCAACTTGGTTATGACATGATATTGATAGAAAATGAACATGTCATGCAAAAATCAGACCAGTTATCGAGTTCATTTCTATTAGCACGCTCAATCGAAATAACTCCTGTTGTAACAGTAATAGAACCTAACCGTTCAATAGTATCAAAAATGCTAGATTCAGGAGCATTAGGAATAATTTTATCGCATGCTGAAACAATTGAACAAGCAAAAGATTTAGTAAAATGGTCTAAATATCCACCAAAAGGAGAGCGCGGACTTGCCTTAGGAGCAAATATAGAATATCAAGTTAAAGATATTCCTTCTTACTGCAATCAAGCAAATGAAGAAATACTATTATTATTAAAAATTGAATCAGTAAAAGGTGTTGAAAATGCTGATTTAATGATGTCAGTAGATGGTATTGACGGTGTGGTTTTTGGACCTGGAGACCTAGCTGCAGATATGCAGCTATATGGACAATGGGAACACCAAGAAGTATTATTAAAAATTGAAAATGTAATTTCATCTGCAATAAATAAAGGCCTCGCAGTTGAACCATCTATTATGCCAAATGATAAAGAAAAATTTCATAAAGATATTTCACGTGGAATAAAAATATTTGGACCAACTAGAAAAAGCGACTATCAGTTATTTAGAGACGCCGCATATGCAGAAATTGAAAATTATTTGTAAATTATGAAAGTTGAATAACTAAATTATGATTGATTTAATTATTAAAAATGGAAAAATTATAGACGGAACCGGAGAACCTCCATATACATCTGACATAGCTGTAGATAATGGTAAAATTATTCAAATAGGAGATTCTTCTAGTTTAAATTCAAAAAAGACTTACGATGTAACAGGAAAAATAGTCACCCCCGGATTTATTGATATACATACTCATTCCGATTTTCCTTTATTTGTAGATGGAAGTGCGCAAAGTGGTATTAGACAAGGATTAACTACTGCTGTTATAGGAAATTGCGGTCTTGGACCGGCACCAGCTCCTAATAAAGAATTAACAAAACAAATTACTATAGGAGTTAAAGATGAATGGGGAATAGATTTTAATTGGAATTCTTTTGAAGAATACTTAAATGCTCTTATATCAAAAGGACAGTCATTAAACATAGCTGCATTAATCCCTCATAGCACTATTCGTCTAGCAGTAATGGGCTTTGAAGCTAGAGAACCGACCTCTAAAGAGCTAGAAATGATGAAATCATTAGTGGATCATGCTATGTCAGCTGGCGCAATAGGACTTTCCACCGGATTGGAATATTCACCAGGATTACACGCTAAAGAAGATGAAATTATTGCTTTAACGAAAATTGTATCAAAATATGGAGGAATTTATGCAAGCCACATAAGGCAACGCGGAGATTTATTTGAAAAAGCAGTTGAAGAAGCCTTAAATATAGCTAAGGTTGCAGGTGTCCAAGCACAACTATCTCATCTTGCACCAAGGCCATACGCACCTAAAGACTCTTTCGACAATATATTACAACTAATATATAAATTTATTGATAACTACGGTCCTGTAGGAATAGATACTTTCCCAGATCCTTGGGGGCCAGCTTACCTTTTAGATTTAGCGCCAACATGGATACGAGAAGGCACTGAAGAAGATGTATTAAAGAGACTTTCAGACCCTTCTTTTTTAATGGAAGAAACAAAAGATTATTTTGAAAACCCAACAAATTTTCTTTTGAAAATAGGAGGCTTTGAAACATTCTTTCTGACTCACTCAAATTCCCATGCTAATTTAATAGGTAAATCTATAGAAAATATAGCCTATGACTGGTCAACAAGTCCTATAGAAGCTATATTTAAACTAGCATATGATGATGGTAAGGACTTTGGAAATGTATTAATTCGACATATATTTGCAACACAAGAAGATTTAGATAAACTAATCAAACAGCCTATATGCAGTATTGAAAGTGACGGCGCATCAACATCAAAGGAAGGGCTTTTAAAAGATTTAGTTATGAACAGATCCAGCTTTGGTTATGCCCCAAGATTTATAAAAGAATATGCCCTAGATCGAAAAATAATATCTTTAGAAGAAGCAATTAGAAAATTAACCTCTTTACCTGCTAAATCAGCTAAACTACATTCAAGAGGAACCTTAAAACCTCAAATGGCTGCAGATATTGTTATACTCGATATTAGTAAACTTAAAGATAATACTACAGATAATAATCCTCAAGAGTATCCATCGGGTATTGATTTAGTAACAGTAAATGGAAAAATAGTTTTTGAAAGCAATATTCACTTAGGAACATTATCAGGTGAATTAATAAAGCTATAATCTAGGTTCTAACTTTATTAAGAACATTTATTATACTTTTTCTTAAAGTCGAAACAATAAATTCAATGTGTTCTTGGTCAATTATATATGGGGGAACAATTTCAACATGATCACCATCAACTCCATCTACTAAGCCTGTTACACCAGCTAAAATTAACAACCCATTATCTCTAGCCTCAGCTTCAATAAGATGCCCAATATTCATATTTGAATCAAATGGAATTTTTGATTCTTTATCTGCAACAATTTCAACTCCAACTAAGAGACCTTTACCTCTCACATCTCCAACATATGGAACCTCATAAAGCTCTTCCT
>PBOA01000031.1 GCA_002723415.1 Chloroflexota bacterium | reverse complement strand
ATAGCCATTGCAGAACCTAATTTTTTACCGCTAAACTCTGTAATCATAGTAGAATATATTGCAGAATCAGATGATAAGAAAAAATAATACAAAATAGCAAATAATATTATAAATGTAATATCAAAGTTTCCAACCCACCCGACAATTAATGAACATATTCCACTACAGATAAAAAGTATTGAAGAAGTATTTAATCTGCCAAATCTATCTGATATATAACCTCCAAATACTGGCCCAAGCATACTAAACCCTAATCCAATTCCAGCAATATTAGATGATATTACTACTGCATTATCAGTACTATACATCCTTGATACAAATATTGAAGTCAAAAAAACTATGAACCATGTTTTTACAGAATAAAGCTCAAAAGTGTGAAGTGAATAAGTTAAAATGACATTTCTTAATTTTGAAATTTTTAAAACATTAAAATCTAATAATGCATTATTAGATAAAGATATATTATTATTAGACTTTATATTTGAAAGCAATATAAATGCTATTGGCAAGCCTGTCGCTGAAATAATTGAAACAATTAAATAAGCATTTCTCCATTCAAAATAGTTGAGTAAATTTCCAATTAAAAATATTGAAACACTCATCGAAGCATAATTAGCTGATACAAATAATCCAATTGCTGTTCCTCTAATATTTTCTTCAAATTGATCAGATATAATTCTTATTCCAATCATATATATACCAAGTAAGCCAGCACCAGAAAAAAGGAAAATGATCCATGCTAAAATTAAATTAATAGCAAAAAGAGCAAATGCTAAATGAGAACAAACAAACAAAGTGCAAGATAATAAAAATACTTTCCTAGTATCAAATTTATCAGCAAAGGGTAATATTATTAAAGAAGAAAAGGCGTAACCTATTAAGTATGCTGAGTATATAGAGCCAGATTGAAAATTATTTATGCCCCATTCTTTTTTTATTAAAGGTAGAATAGGAACATAACTTGATAAAGGTGCTAAAATAATAATTTCAAATATAGAAAAAGCTATTAACCATTTAATTAGCTTTATAGGTGTATTGTTAAATTTAAATATAAACATAAATAAGTTTTTTAAAATCAATTTTATATAAACTATTTCATTTTACTTTAAAATTCAAATTTAATGCGAGAAATATCAATCAGAAAGGTTTAAACATGCTGAAAAAAATTACAAATAATAGTTTCATTATAATTATCTTATTAAGCATGATGTCTTGTTCTATAAATGAATCACCTACAACTACATCAGAATCTAAAAACTCTCAAAATCAAGATAACATTATCGAACCATTAAATACAAAAAATATTGAAAATTCAAATAATATAATTACTTCAAATAAAGCGGGTATATGGGTCCAAGGTGAATCTACTATTAATGTTGACCCAGATATAGTCAAAATAAACATAGGAATAGAAACTGAAGATAAAACTACACAACTTGCATTAAATAAATCTTCGATGTACATAGATAAAATTATTAAATATTTACAATCAATTGAAATAGAAGATAAAGATATTCAAACTACTAATTTCAGTATTTATCCTATTTATGAATATCCTGAAATCATCTCACCTGGTAAAAGTACAAGAACACAAACTCTTGTTGGTTATAGAGTAAACAATTCATTATCAGTAATAATTCGTAATATAGATTCCACAGGAAATATTATAGATGGCGTAACAAATGAAGGTAAAAATGCAATTAGAATAAACAATATATCATTCAGTAGAGAAAATACTGATGAATTTATAGATAAACTACGCAATCAAGCTGTTGAAAATGCAAGTTTGAAAGCAAAACAATATGCATTATATGCACAAGTAGAATTAGGTAAACTAGTATATTTATCTGAACCATCAATATCTACGGCTATTTCAAGTACTGAGATGTATGGAATGAGAGCAATGTCATCCCCATCAATATCTACACCCATTGAAGAAGGCCAATTAGAATTTAAATTGAAAATAGAAGTTGGCTATACAATAAAAGATTAACCTTTTATTCTAGCTTTAACATTTGATAATTGTTCGTGAGCTTTTACTAAAGCTTGCGTACCTTCATCACCTAAGCCTTGAGATAATAAAGCAACAAAAAATTGATTTACTAAAGATGTACCAGGAACAGAAACTCCCATTTCTTGAGCTGCTTCTATTACTAATCTCAAATCTTTTTGCTGCAATTTAACCATAAAACCAGGTTCAAAGTCACCTTGAATCAATTTTGGACCCAAAGTATTTAATTGCCAAGATGCAGCTGCTCCACCACTCACTGCTGCAATAGTTTTTTCTAAATCAGCACCAGATTTAGCAGCAAAAACTAATGCTTCAGCTACTGCATTCATTGTACCTGCTACTAAAATTTGGTTTATTAATTTAGTAGTCTGCCCCATACCAGAAGGCCCAGTGAGTACAATGTTTTTACCCATACCCTCAAATAGAGGAGTTACCTTATCAAAAGATTCTTTATCACCACCAACCATAATTGATAAAGTCCCTTCAATTGCTCCCCAAGAACCACCACTTACTGGAGCATCTAATAGAAAAGAATTTTTCTTTTCTAATTTTGCATTAATCTCTCGTGTAACATTTGGAGATATAGTACTCATATCAATTACAATGCTATCATTCTGAATACCTTGATATACTCCATCTTGACCTAATATTACTTCTTCTACATCAGGAGAATCTGTAAGCATAGTAATAATATATTTCGAATTCTTTGCAACTTCTGAAGGAGTACTTGCAACTATTGCACCTAGTTGTTTTAATGAAGTAGTTTTTGATTTTGTTCGATTATATACAATTAAATCAAAACCTGCTTTTATAAGATTTTTTGCCATGGGTTCGCCCATAATACCTAAACCAATAAAACCTATTTTTTCATTTTTAATATTCATTTATTTTCTTTCCTTAATTTATATGTATCTTTATATAATATGTTAAAACGTTTCAATTATAATAATTAATACCACAGAACACCAGTAAAATTAGTATCTAAAACAATGTCCATACCTAATGCACAACCGAGTAAAATACTTAAGAAGCCTGCAATAGAAATAATTGAATTACCTAATTTATCAGATTTATATGAAAATGCAAAAGGTAATGCTAGTACCAAGGTCATAAATGCCATTGACACCATTGTTCCTATTGAAAAGCAAAGTAAAAATATTACACCATTAAAAAATGAATCAGATGTAGGTAATATAGCTAGTAATACAGCTGCACTACCTGCTAAGCCATGAACTAAACCTATTAAATAAGATTTAAATCGAAAAAAAGGAACCAGTTCAGGAAGAAATCCATGTTTAGTTTCTTCATGAGGGTTAACTTCAGATTGAATTTCTTCATTTGTATGACTATGTGATCCATGCATATGCTTGTGAGCTTCATTATCATGTTCATGTGAATGGATATGAAATTCTCCTTTATATATTTTCCAAAAGACTTGCAATCCCAATAAAACCAGCATAATAGCTACACCAAATTCAAAATATGTAGCAACTGATTCGTATAAATCCATTGCTGCCTGTTTTAAAGAAAGTATAATTAAACCTAGTATTATTAATGGAGTAGAATGACCTAGGCCCCAAGACAAGCCAACCCATAAACCTTTAAATACAGATTTATAATCTCTTGCCAAAGTAGAGACAGCTACAACATGATCGCCGTCTGTAGAATGTTTTAGTCCAATAAGTAAGCCAATTCCAATAGCTGAAAAAATCCCTGTAAATCTAATAATATCGTGATCCAAATTATCCACTCACATTTTTTATATTTTTATAAATTATTACTAAATTATAATCTAAGTTTAAAAATATTTCATATTTATGAACGTATAGCTTGCCCAAAATTTACTGAATAATCAATTTTTTTATTTTCTATAACAAACTTGCCATTTACAATAAGGTGTATTATACCTTCAGATTTTTTACTAGGATGTTTATATGAAGATCTATCAATTATAGTATCGGGGTTAAAGATCACTAAATCAGCATCAGCACCTATTTTTATACGCCCTTTATTTTTCATACCAGGAACTAATTTCTCTAAACGTTTAGCAGGCATAAAACTCATTTTTCTAATTGCTTCAATTAAAGATAAAGTCTTCATCTCACGAACATACTTCCCTAATATCATTGAATAAGATCCTGTAGTTCTAGGGTGCCCTTTACCATTCTTTATATATCCATCAGTAGCTATCATGGTTATATCACTTTCAACTGCCATATCTACTACATCTTGTGACATAGAATGTAAAATAACCATTCCTCCTTTAGATCTATATTTTTGAAACGCTTCTTTATTCAACCTCTCTCCTGTTTCTGGCCATTCTAAATTTTTGTAATCCATTCCAGTTTTTTCTTGCCACCCTTCATCAAATAAAGGGGCTTCAATACCAGTCATTCCTGCAGCATATGGGTAACATTCTGTAGTTATATCTAAGCCTTTACTCGAAGCATCTTTTATCATTGATAACAACTTAGGGACCATTACATTACCACTACTATTAATATGTACTAAATGAAGTGATGCTCCAGTGATACTAGAAGCAGCAATCAGTTCTGAAAGACCTTGAATAGCATCATTCCCAGGAGAAGCACCCCATCCTCTCATATGAACGTGACAAACTGCATTAAATGAAGCAGCTACACGAAAAACTTCAATTATTTCCCACCAAGAAGCTCCTGGTGTATAAGCAATTCCCAATCCAACACATACTGCTCCTTGATCTAAACCATTTGCAATCATAGATTTTATAAGCGAAATATCATTAGGAGATGCTTCTTTATAAGCGGCATTTCCAACTGGAAGTATTACAGTATCTCCTTTAAATTCTTGACCTTTTATATTTACATAAGCATCATCTTGCATAGCAACCATTCTCACTGGAATATGCCCTATACTAACTCCATAGTTAATAGGTGACATTTTAGACCTAGCTTCATACCAGCTATTTACGTCATCAGTTCCAAGTTCCAATTCTAATGCAGATGTAACCCCATCTGATGCTTGTAAAAAATAATTTTCTCTATCTTGCCCATGCGAATGTAAATCAATAAAACCCGGTGCAATAACTAATCCAGAGATATTTATTTCTTTATCGCCTTTTATCGATTCTTTTCCCAAATATTGAATCCGACCATTATCAATACCTAAATTCCCTACATAGTCCGATTCACTTTCAGGGTCTATAATACGGCCATTTAACAAAACAATTTGAAATTTTTTTACCATAACTTAACTCCTAGGTATATAATACATAAATATTATAATATTTAATTCAGTAAACTTTTTTTATTCTTAATAAATTTAGTATTTTAGAAGAAAATTATATGTCTAATATAAATATTCATCAAATAAAAGCCTTAACATTCGATATATTTGGTACAGTTGCCGATTGGAGAAATTCTATAAATTTAGAAGGATTAAATTTGTCGAAAAAATTAAACATCCAAAATATCAACTGGTTAAAATTCGCAGATTTGTGGAGAAGCTACTATAAACCGTATATTAATAAAGTTAGATACGGAGAGTTACCGTGGGCAAATATAGATGATTTACATAAAATGATATTGGAAAAACTTTTATCTGATCATGGAATAAATAATTTAAACGAAGAAGAAAAAGACAATTTTAACAAATCATGGCATAGGCTTAAATTATGGCCAGATGTTAAAAAAGGTTTACATAGAATAAATTCAAAATTTAAAATTGCTACATTATCCAATGCAAACATTGATTTGTTAGAAAATTTGTCAGCATATTCTGATGTTAAATGGGATTATATTTTGTCAGCTGAACATTCTAAACACTACAAACCAGATCCAGAAGTATATATCGAAGCTTTAGATAGAATGCGCCTCAACCCAGAAAATGTAATGATGGTTGCTGCTCATGGATTTGATTTGAGAGCAGCAAAAAATATAGGTATGAAAACTGCGTATATATCAAGAAATCTTGAATTTGGAGAAAATAGAAAAATAGAAAAAATAAATATTAATGAATTTGACATAATTGCTAACGACTTCCAAGATTTAGCTAATCAATTAAATACTTAATTAATTACTTTCTTCTTTTTCTTTTTCTAGTTTTTTGAGATGCAAGTCTAGGTACAAATGTATTTTTTGAATCTACAGAATCATTATGTTTATTATTAGAATGAGTATTGTTATCAATATTTTTGAAATTTTTATGTTTATTATTCTTTGAATCAGAGTTATCTTGAGCTAAATTATAATCAAAATCTGGAAATTTAAATCTATCAATAGTTTTACCTAACACTAATTCTATTTTTTTAACTAATAATTTATCCTCTGGAACAATTAGAGTAAAAGCTTTACCATCTTTTTGAGCTCTACCTGTTCTACCAATTCTATGCACATATATATCAACTGTATTAGGAATATCAAAATTAATAACATGTGAAACGGCAGATATATCTAAACCACGTGAAGCAAGATCCGTAGCAACTAATATATCAAATTTACCATTCCTAAATCCCTCAATAGCCCTATTACGCTTATTTTGAGACATATTACCTTGTAATGATACTACTTTATATTTAGCTTTAGAAATTTTTTGAGTTAATTTTTCTGCTTTGAATTTAGTACGTGTAAAAATTATAACTTGACCTGTAGCAGTATATTTAAGAATATGTATTAATAATTTAGTTTTAAGCCTACTACTAATTGGATAAAGAACATGAGAAACTGTTTTAACAGGAGATTTTATATCCAATTCTATTGTTACATTATTATTAAGGATATTATCTGCCAAAACTCTGATTTCATCTGGCATAGTTGCAGCAAAAAATAATGTTTGTCTTTTTTTAGGTAAACAAGATATTATACGTCTAATATCTTGTAAAAACCCCATGTCACACATCGTATCTGCCTCGTCCAAAACCAAGATTTCTAATTTACTTAAATTGACACTATTATCTCTAATATGATCAAGTAGGCGCCCTGGACAAGCTACAATAATCTCAGATTTACCACGTAATAATTTGCTTTGAGGAATTTTACTTACTCCACCATAAATTGTAGCAGTCTTAATTTTAGTATTTGAGGTAAACTTAGCAATAGTCTGTGAAATTTGTTCGGCAAGTTCTCTTGTAGGAACTAAAATAAGAGAATTTATTACTCCAGGCAAAATTTTTTGATCTGTGATTCTTTGAATTATAGGCAATATAAATGCTAAGCTTTTCCCTGTACCAGTCTGAGCTAAACCCAAAACATCTCTGCCTTGCAAGGCTATCGGAATAGCTTTTTCTTGGATTGGTGTTGGGTATTTATGTCCCACATCATTTATAATAGAAAGAAGGTTATTATTCAGCTTTAGTTGTTCAAATTTCAGAGAGAGCTCCTAATCCTAATATATGACTCTCTTAGAACCATGACAAATAGATAATTAGTAATGCCCAGAAATAAAAAAGTATTCACTATAAAAACATTATATCAACAAATATATGATGCAATCAAACTAAATTAATAATATTTTAATTATAGTAACCTAACCTATAATTTTTAATAAGTGTAAAAATTTATTGGAGAAACAGAATGGCCAAATTAAAAGATAAAGTTGCAATAATTACAGGAGGCAATAGTGGTATTGGTGAATCTACTGCTCATTTATTTGCTAAAGAGGGAGCCACTGTAATAATCCTTGCGAGAAGAAAAAAAGAAGGATTAGAAGTCCAAAACTATATACAACAAAATGCTGGGAAATCTTTATTTATCAAATGTGATGTAACTAATTCTAATGATATTAATAAAGCAATAGAAATTATTATTAATAAATTTAATAGAATTGATATCCTTTTTAATAATGCAGGAATATCTTCATCAGATATATTCCCTGATGAAAATAAAGATAATTGGGAGTCAGTGATAAAAGTGAATTTATCTGGGACTTTTTATATGTGCCAAGCTGTATGGAAACACTTAATAAAATCTAATCACGGGATAATAATAAATATGTCTTCATTAGCTGCTCAAAGAGGTTTCAGCAACTATATTTATGATTTAGACGGAGCTCCTTCGGCATCATATTATTCAGCTAAAGCAGGAATAGAAGCTTTAACTAGATATTTAGCTAGTATAGGAGGAAAGCACAATATTAGAGTTAATTGTATAAGACCAGGACAAATAATTACTGATAAAGCTAAAGGTAAAGATGGAAATCATAAATTTAAAGCAACCTTTGATTTACTACAAATATTAAAAAATCCAGGTAAACCAGAAAATGTAGCAAAAACTGCATTATTTTTAGCAAGTAAGGACTCAGAATTTATAACAGGCGAAATTATTAATATTGATGGAGGTATGCCTGGCAAATTATAAAAAAACCTTTTATTTATAACAGCTATTTCTAATAATAAATAAACTATAAATAATATCCCTCCAAAAGTTGATTTTACATATACAATACTATGTGTTAATATGATGCCCAAAAACTATATGTTAATATAATATCCAAAATATCCTTATCTAGAAAAATATATAACCCTTTATGGAGTTAAAAAACTATGGAGGTTAGACATGAATAAATATAGTATTAAGCCAATTTACAGTATATTAGTCTTGGTTTTGGTTTTAATGGGAACTATTGCTTGCAGTAGTGAACCTACAACAATAAAAATTGGACTTTTAAGTCCCCAGACTGGCCCTATAGCACAGTATGCCCCAGGCTTTGAAGACGCAGGTGCAATTGCTATAGCTGAATTAAACAAGACTCATGATGGTGATTACGTTTTTGAATTAATCGTTGCTGACTCTGGTTGTGATGGAACTCAAGCAGGTACCTCTGCGCAAACGCTTATTGACAGTGGTGTGTCTGCAATTGTTGGTGCTGCGTGTTCTGGAGCTACGTTAGGAGCAATCGCAGTTGCTGCTCCAGCTGGTGTGCCAATGGTTTCATATGCAAGTACTTCTCCTGGACTTAGTGATGCAGACGATAATGGATACCTTTTCCGTGTTGTACCAAGTGATGCTCAGCAAGCAGTTGCTTTAGCTGCTGTTACAGTTGCGCAAGGTGCAAGTAACCCAGCCGTACTTTATATGACAAATGACTATGGGGCAGGACTTGGTGACAATTTCGCATCTAGCTGGTCAGGAAATGTTTGTACACAAGCTGGATATGATCCAACTGAAGGGTCTTATGATGCTTCATCTTTGGCTCAATCTGTTATAGACAGTGGATGTGATTCAGTTCTACTAATGTCCTATGCAACAGACGGTGCTGCTATAATAGAAGCCCTATCTACGCAAGGATTTAATGGAACTATGATAGGTGCTGACGGTCTAGCAGATGCTGCTTTTATTGAATCATTTACTGATTCATCAGCAGTTAATGGCTTGATTGCAACTAGACCTAGACCAGGTCAAGACACTAGTCAAAAAACAGATTTTGAGAATGCTTATTCTGCGGCAGGTGGAGCTGATGGAGCAATATATACTGGTGAAACTTATGATGCAATTAAAATTATAGCCGCATCCATAATTTCGGACCCTGAAGGGAATATACTTACAGCTTTAAATAAAACTGGCACAAATTATGTAGGAGCAAGCGGTACTCATACATTTGATTCAAATGGTGATGTTGCAGGTACAGGATATGAAGTTTGCCAATTTGATGGTACAGCCTTCTCTTGTCCTAGAACCTGGACTTCAGACGATGGAATAAAATAATTAAACGACTTACAATATTAAGTATTTTTCTATTGGAATTGGCCTGCAGCGGTTCACATACCGACTGGAGGCCATTTCATTTAATCAGGAATACAAATATTTAGCCCAAAGGGTGTAGGTCCAAGTTGAAAAGACGAGATTGCCTTTGAACACTATATGGCAACGTTTCATGATTAAACCTTTATGGCTGCTCCAAGTGATGCTGCCTATATTTCTATTTTTTGATGCCTATTTTGGATTAATCCATAACAAAAGTATAATCACCTCATTTGGTTTATTAAAGGGCGAAATAAAATGGCTCACATTATTCATCGAAATGATGACTGGAATCCTTCTACTAATCAGAATAATACTTAATGAAGTACATAACAGATGGAAGAATATTGTAATCATATCTACACCAATTATAGTGACTCTAGTTGGATTTATTGCTCTTGATTCCTTACTAAACGGATTAGGGAGATCAGCTACATTGAATTTCAACCTGACCTCTATAGGATCAAGTAGTTTATACTGGTCTGCAGTTTATATAAGCATAGCAATAGGTTTAACAATTACATACAAGGTTCAACGTTTCGCCAATTTCGCACAAGCAGAAATGATGCTCTTTGGGTCTTACGTAGCTCTAACTTTAATGTGGTCAGATAGGTTTTTCCCAATTTCAAATGCCCCTACTGACGGAACTATAAATTGGGATTTAATAATTTGGTCAGGAATAAGTGCATTTATTATAACTGGTCTTATTGGATTAATTATAGATAAATTAGTTTATAAGCGATTCCGAAAGAAAATGGCTACTCCTCAAGTAATGATGATAGCTTCATTAGGGGTGTCAATGGTGCTTCGTGCCATACTATATATACGTTTTAGTGCAAGTAATCACCGTTTCATCCCAGATCGAGATTGGCGGCTTAGCACATCCATTTTTGAAATCCCTACTAAACAATTACAATTTCATCTAGGAGATCGTATTAATACACCTTTGATAAATATCATGGAAAATGTTAATTCATATGGGTTTGCCTACTCAAAAATAGCTCTTATCGTAGGGATGTTTGGTACAATCACACTATTGTTATTCCTATTACATCGCACCAGTCTTGGAAGACAGATGCGAGCAGTAGCGGATAATTCAGATCTAGCTGCATCTAGTGGGATTCATATCGAACGAGTACATGGCAGCACAGCATTCCTATCATCAGGAATCACTGGTCTTGGCGGTGCTTTACTCGCAGCAATTTTGCCAATCAATCCTGAACTAGGCCTAACTCTACTATTACCTGCATTTGCTATCATAGTCCTAGGTACTATTGGATCTATTCCGGGAGTAATCATTGGATCTTTAATTATAGGCTTGTTAAGAGCTATATCAGAACCAGTATTAATAGGTGCAGGAAACGCATTAGATCGCCCAACAGCTAGTGGCTTCGCAGAAGTAACACCTTTTATATTTATGATCGGATTACTACTTTTAGCACCTCGAGGTTTAGGGTCTGCAATTCAAAATTGGAATATTGAACGAATTAGAAAAAAAAGATCATCCAGAAAAAATATACAATACAATCGATTTAATAATCTTTTTTCTATACCAAAACCTCTGTCTTTAACTTTATCATTTAGCTTAATTTATATTCACAATATTAAACAAACCATATTTAGATTCAATAAATTTCTCAAAAAAATCCTATTGTTTTTTAGAAATTTACTAGAAAAACATCCTCTCAATTTATCCACAAAAGAAAAATTTGTTGAACTTTCTAGATTATATATTCTTTCAAGACTACGTATAAAACCAAGTAATTGGTTAAGTATTAATCGCGAAACAGAACGTGGATCGTGGGTGACATTCTCAATCTTATTTATTTTGCTTATTTGTATAGTTTGGATACTGCCAAGCGTAACTACACTAACAAAAGTATTGCAAGTCGCTCGGATAATTACACTGGTGGGTATTTTTAGCTTGGCTTGCTTCTCACTTAATTTACATACAGGCTTGACTGGAATGACTAATTTTGGAGTTATTTTCTTTATTGGAATTGGTGCAGTAGTAGTAGGAATACTTTCTGCTCCTGTTGAAACAAATGGCTATGGATGGAATCCATGGACAGCCACAATTCTTGCTGTAGCAATATCATCTACAATAGGATGGCTACTCGCATATCCAACTGCTAGACTCAGAATGGATTATTTCGCCATAGTTACGATTGCTCTTGGTGAAATGTTACGACTTTCTCTTCAAGCTGAACCATTACTACGAGCTGGCACAAGTACTTCAGCTATGGGTATTTCACAATTTTCTCGTCCATTAGAAGGCTGGTGGGATAATGGCCCTTCCGAAATGATAGGAATTTTATTGGGAATAAATATCCCTGCACCGTACGTTGTATTTCTCTCAATTCTGTCAGTAATATCAATGATTCTAGTGTGGATACTCCTTAACACTATACTTTCTTCTCCTTGGGGAAGAATTCTACGTTCCATCAGAGATGATGAATTAGTAACTCAGCATCATGGACACAATATTCTTACTCACAAAGCAGCTAGCCTTGCATTAGGCGCAGCTATAGCTGCTTTAGCTGGTGCTCTTTGGGCTTGGCTAAATACTAACGTTTGGCCAGATTTCATGAACCCAGTTCGTACAACATTCTTGATTTGGGCTGCATTTATAGTTGGAGGACGAGGGAACAATCGAGGAATGGTTATTGGCGCATTTCTTATTGTTATAGTTGAATTCATATTTAACGTAATGGTTGTATCAAGAGGAAGTAGTAGTTTACCATTTCACGATATAACTTCTTATATGGATTCTATATTTTCTTGGTTAATGGTAAACATTGGTGGAATTATATGGTCAGAGAGGTCTATTACTGAAGTTTTTACAAAAGGAAATGTTACTCTTTCACTACCACATCTCAAATTAGCATTAATTGGAATTGTAATTATTGGAGCATTAATCACATCATCTAAAGGTTTAATTCCAGAAGTCCCTTCACGCCCAAAACGTCCAGGAAATTCAAGATTCCAAAACAGCAAATAAAGGAGCACCAAATAAACATGTCAATACCTGCACTTAAAATATCAAACCTAACAAAAGATTTTGGTGGACTTAGGGCTATAGATAAAGTTTCCTTTAATGTTGAAGAGGGAGAACTTGTTGGATTAATTGGTCCAAACGGATGTGGTAAAACTACCACTTTTAATTGCATTTCGGGATTATTAGAAGTGAGTTCTGGAAAAGTGGAAGTCCTTGGTCAAAATGCTACAGATTTACGGCCAGACCAAATACAAAACCTAGGATTAACAAGAACTTTTCAACATACTTGGCTATGGAAGGATATGACTGTGATTGAAAATTTACTTGTACCTCCACGAAAACAGTTTTCTCCTAACCCTTTTTTAGCATTACTACGTCCTAATTCACGCAAATCAGAAAAACAAAGATTATTTGATGCTTACTCAATCCTTGATTTACTTGAAATATCACATATAGCTCACAACCTTGCTAGTGAACTATCCGGAGGACAAAGTAAACTAGTCGACATTGGTCGAGCCTTGATGAGTTCTCCACGGTTTCTATTACTTGACGAGCCAGTTGCCGGAGTTGCAGGCCCACTTGCAGAAAGAATTTTCCAGAACCTTAGCTCATTGACTTCTAATAATAATATTGGCATGCTCGTTATTGAACACAATATGGATTTTATTCTTCGTCGAGGAGTTGATAGGATTATAGTAATGGACTCAGGTCAAATCTTAATGGAAGGAACTCCAGATCAAATAAAGCAAAGTAGAGATGTAGTTGAAGCTTATTTAGGGAATCCAGGAGAACTAAAATAATGAATAAAATTCTTGAAGTTACAGGTCTTGAAGGAGGCTACTCTAATGTTCAGATCTTAAATGGAATTGATCTATATGTGAATGAAGGTGAGTTTGTAACTATAATTGGTCCAAATGGATGTGGTAAATCGACTTTCTTGAAAGTTCTTTTTGGACTTGCTACTCACCAAAAGGGTAATGTTTTACACAAAAATTTAGATATATCTGGATGGCGAACTGACAAGCTAGTAGATAGAGGAATTGCATATGTACCTCAGGTTGAAAATATATTTCCATCTTTATCAGTCAAAGAAAATTTACAGATGGGTGGCATTAATTTAAGTAATAAGAAACTAATTAGCTCTATTGAACGTGCTTGTAAAATGTTTCCTGATCTAGAGCTTCGCATGAACGACCTTGCAGCCTCTCTTTCTGGCGGGGAAAGGCAAATGTTGGCGATATCTAGAGCCCTCATTTCTGATCCTACATTACTACTTTTAGACGAACCAACTGCTGCTCTTTCACCTAAATACCAAAAAGCAATAATCGAAAATATAAATGAACTGCGCAGGGACGGTATATCAATACTATTAGTAGAACAAAACGCAAAATTATCACTTTCAAAATCAAACCGTGGATACATATTTTCTGGAGGGAAAGTTGCCCACTCAGGCAATGCAAAAAATATTCTTGATGATCCAAATATTGGAGATTATTTTCTCGGATTGAGGTGAAAATTTTAATAATCTATTTGCAAAAAGTATCCATGTCTAAATTATTAATAACCCAATACTAAACCAACTCAAATCATTTCTAAGAATAAATAAATTGATATAAAAACTAGAAAAGCCCCAATAATCTTACTAACAACTTTTGATCTTTTTTTTAAGATACTCCCAATATTTGATTCAGTTAATATTATAGCTACTAAAGCATACCAAGAAGCATCAATAATTGCAGCAGCAACACCCATTAAGCTGATTTCTGCCCACTTCGAATCTGCTTGGACTAAATGACTAAATATTGCTAGAAAGAACAATGCAATCTTAGGATTAAGTATGGATATTAAAAATCCTTCCATTGCCCCTCTCAACAGAGTTCTTGATGCAATTGCCTTAGTATTACTTTGAGAAAATAACAACTCATTATTAGCAAATAATGTACGAAAACCTATATATGCTATAAGAACCAACCCAATAAATTGCATAGATACTAATAGATTCGATTCTTTAACTAATAAGCCAGATACACCTATAGCAGTCAAAAATGCCCATATACCAATACCTAGCCCATGTGCAAGGCTAGTAATTATGCCATAAGTTTTTCCTCCAACAAAAGTATTATTAACTACTAAAACTAAACTAGGTCCTGGAGACATTGCACCAAGCAAACAAATTATTACAAGTTGAAACCAAACATCAATACTCATCCATAATAATCCTATAATTTCTTGATATTATACAGTCACATTTGCTTCGAAACCAGAGTAAGTAATATATAAATGTGTTAAACTTTGGAAAACCTAATAATGTATATTTATTTATAGTTTAAAATAACAAAGTCCAAATATCATAAATTAGACTATTATATAAGGAGAATAGAATTGGATAATTTGAATGGTATATTCCCGGCTATAGTTAGCACTTTCGATAATAATGGAAAATTTGACCCAATATCTATGCGGCGAATCGTACGTTACCAAATAGATGCTGGAGTCCACGGCTTGTACGTATGCGGAGGTACTGGTGAAGGCCTGTTAATGCAATACAAAGAAAGACAAGATTTACTGGAAACAGTGTTAGATGAAACACGAGGTGATATCAAAGTTATAGCTCACATAGGTGCATTTCAAATACCTGAAACAATAGTATTAGCACAACATGCTAGTGAAATTGGTGTGGATGCTATCTCAGCATTGCCTCCATCTTATTTTTATAAACCTGACGAAATATCTCAAATAGATTATTATAAATCTGTAGCAGCAGCATCTAACGTCCCCTTGTTAATATACAATATTCCTCAACGAACTGGTATCGCAATGACCGAATCACTCTATGACGAACTCATACAAGTTGAAAATATTATCGGCATGAAAGATTCAAGTGGAGATATTTTTACTCTCGAGCATTTAGCTAACAAATGGAAAAACTCTTTAATTTTTGAAGGTGAGGATTCCCTATTACTATCTAGTCTAATTGTAGGTGCAGTTGGAGGGATAGGGGCTAGCTATAATCTTATGCCTAAACTTTATGTGCAATTATGGGAAACTTACAAAAAAAACAACATTGATAAAGCAGCAAAAATTCAAGCCAAAATAAATGATATTATTCGAGCACTTTTAACTTCCCCTGATCTTATTGGTGGTATAAAACAAGTTTTAGCATGGATGGGTTTAGAATGTGGAAATCCTCTAAGTCCAAATAGAACATTAAAGCCTGAAGAAAAATTAAAACTACGTAAAGCTTTTGAAGAAATTAATTTTTTTGATATATAAATTACAAATTAATTATTAATATGGTCATAATTTAAACATAAAAATTAAAGATGACCCGCCTCGGACTTGAACCGAGAACCTATTGATTAAGAGTCAATTGCTCTGCCAATTGAGCTAGCGGGCCATATAAATAAAATATTTTTAATTTAATTGATCCTTATATTTATATAATAAATAATTTTAAACCACAATGATAAAATCTGTTTCGTTGACGATTATAAAACCCTATGCTAACATCAAAATTAATCATATTTATATTTTATATATATAAATTTTCTAATATTTTATGATTGAATTTAATAGTTTTAACAAACAAATATAACTAATAATAATTTGTATAATCAAATTGATTCCAACAATACTCCAAACCGTAATAATCTTTTAAAGATTATATCGGGACTTACTGTTTTATCAGCAATAATTCAGATTGTATTAGGAGGCATAGTTAGAATCACAGAATCTGGATTAGGTTGTCCGGATTGGCCTTTATGTTTCGAACAAATAGTACCTGCATTTAAAGATACATCTATTGCAACCGCAACAGAAACAGCTATTGAATTTTCACATAGAGTAAGTGGTGCAATATTAATCGTTTTTGTTTTAGTAACCACAATTATTGCATGGAAAAAACATACTAACTTTAATACAACTAAATTGTTTGCAATATTAACCTCTATATTAGTACTAATAACTGGAGCATTTGGAGGTATAACTGTTCTAACTGAACTTCCATGGTGGAGTGTATTAATTCACTTATCTCTTGCTGAATTTACTCTAGCTTCATCAATAGTTGTTTGGATTTCTACGTGGGAATCGTTAAAAACAATGGACTATTTTCAAAATTATAATTTTGAAAAACTAACGATTGTCTCATTAATTGGCTTATTAGTATTAATCATGTCAGGCTCTTATATGGTCGGACTTGGATATGGATCATCATGTTCATCTTGGCCATTTTGCGGAAACGAATTCTTCCCTACTAGTAAACCATATATAATTAACATGGTTCACAGATTCATATCTATATTTGTTGGTATTATACTAATTTACACTGCATTTGCAGGATTAAAAATATATAAAAACAATATTCTCAATAAATTAAATAAATCTTTAATCCATACATTTTTAATACAAATATTATTCGGGGCATCTATAGTATGGTTAGATTTTCATCCGCATGCAAAATTACTTCATTATATTTTTGCTACAATTATATGGAGTTTACTAGTAATAATATTATGTATATTAAATATAAAAAAATACCAAATTAAGAATCTTAATGTTGCTAATTAAAACCATAGATATATTTCAAAATTATCTCAAATTAACTAAACCTCGAATAATTCCTCTTTTATTAATTACAGCCATAGGCGGAATGTTACTTGCTGCAAAAGAAATGCCTGATATTACGATCATACTAACAGTTTTAATAGCAGGATCTTTAGCTTCAGGAGGAGCAAGCTCTATTAATCAATATTTAGAACATGATATTGATACTAAAATGAGCCGAACCAATAACAGGCCAATAGCATCAGGAAATATTAGGCCAATTAATGCACTTATTTTTGGAATAGCATTAAACTTAATATCATTAATTTTATTTGTCATATACACAAATTTAATTAGTGGGTTAATTGCAATTAGTGCTACCCTATTCTATGTTGTTATTTATACAATGATTTTAAAAAGATCAACTCATCAAAATATTGTTATTGGTGGTGCTGCAGGCGCTCTTCCTCCAATTATTGGCTGGACATCTGTAACCGGTTCTATAGGTATGCCAGCAATATTATTGTTTTTAATAATTTTCCTATGGACCCCGCCTCACTTTTGGGCATTATCATTAATATTAAAAGATGACTATGCTGCTGCTAAAATACCTATGTTACCTGTTGTTCATGGAATTGAAAAAACAAAAAAAGAAATATTTAAATATAGTATTATCGTATTTCTATCCACTTTAAGCTTAATTTTTGTAAAAAGCATAGGATTAATTTACATAATCCCAACATTTATATTAGGAATTATTTTTATATATCTATCTTGGGATTTATTAAAATCAAAAAATATAGAAAAAGCAAAAAGACTGTTTTTTTATTCAATGTTATATTTATCAATCATATTTTTAGCAATTATGATTGATTCTTTAATGTAGATTATTTAACTATTTATAATATTTTTATTAAATTTACTCTTGAACAAATATAGATTTATTTGTTATATTTTAGTATATGTTCAGTTTATATAAAAAAATATTATTCATTATTAAATCATGGTCAATAAAATTTTTATTGATCCCATCTTTACTACTTTTAATTTTATCTAGCTGTTCATCAAAAGACCCTCAATCAACATTCGACACACTTGGACCTGTAGCTAAACTGCAATTAGAACTATTTTATATATTATTTTGGGTCGGTTTAATAGTTTTCATACTAGTAGCAATTGCAGTATTTTATATAGTTTTCAAATATAAATCTAAACCTCAAGATGATATACCTGAACAAATACATGGAAATACAAAACTTGAAATTATTTGGACAGTTCTTCCAATTTTGCTAATTGCAGCCATTGCAATACCTTCAGTTCAAGCTATATTTGCAAGTGCAAATCCGAATGACAAATATGTAAATAATAATTTGATAATTGATGCCACAGGTAAACAATGGTGGTTTGAATTTGAATATCCAGAATATGGATTAATTACTGCAAATGAAATTCACATACCTATAGGTGAAGCAGTAACCATTAAACTTCATTCCCAAGATGTTCTTCATAGCTTTTGGGTACCTAAGTTAGCTGGTAAAGTAGATATGGTTCCAAACAATGACAATCACCTATGGTTGCAAGCTGATGAACCTGGCATATATTATGGTCATTGTGCAGAATTTTGTGGGCAAGCACATGCCCTAATGAGATTTAAATTGATCGCAGAAACAAGAGAAGAATTTGAAGCTTGGATTAACCATCAAAAAACAAACGCCTGGACTACAAGTGACCCTCTCGCAAAACAAGGTATGGAAATATTTATGTCTAGAGATGCAGGATGTTATGCTTGTCATACAATTCAAGGCACTGATAAAGCTAAAGGGAATCAAGGCCCTAACTTAACTCACT
Organism: Chloroflexota bacterium; assembly: GCA_002723415.1. Classification (GTDB taxonomy): domain Bacteria; phylum Chloroflexota; class Dehalococcoidia; order Lucifugimonadales. The sequence goes on along the minus strand of PBOA01000031.1, from coordinate 72,942 downwards.
TTGCAAGTAGAACTGATTTTGCTGCAGGAATAATTGAAAACAACCAAGAAAATCTTAGAAAATGGCTGAAAGATCCTAATTCAATTAAACCTGGGAATTTAATGTCTCAAAATGCTGGAGTATACAATGGGACATCAGACCCTCTAACTGAACAAGAAATTTCTGCTCTTACAGCATTTTTAAGAAGTTTGAAATAAAAAACTCACAGGAGTAAATATGACAACTTTCCCATTACAAATATCTAGACCTATACACCCAACTGGAATTTGGAATTGGATCACAACTATTGATCACAAAAAAATAGGTATATTATATGGGGTTTCAGCATTTATTCTATTTATAATTGGTGGTATAGAAGCTATGCTTATGCGTGCTCAATTGGCTTCATCAAACTTAAAAATAATTGACCCAGAGCTTTACAACCAATTATTTACAATGCATGGGACAACAATGATATTTTTAGCAATAATGCCTATGGGAGCAGCATTTTTTAACTATCTGATACCTCTACAAATTGGAGCAAGAGATGTTGCATTTCCAAGATTAAATGCTTTTAGTTATTGGACTTTTTTAGCAGGTGCAATAATATTAAATGCTAGTTGGTTTTTAGGAGGAGCACCTAACGCGGGATGGTTTGGATATGCTCCAATTACGGGTAAAGCATATAATGTAGGCCACGGAATTGATTTTTGGATAATTAGTTTACAAGTTTTAGGAATAGCTTCTCTAGCGGCTGCTTTTAATTTCATAGTAACAATTATAAATATGCGAGCTCCAGGTATGACCTTCTCAAGATTACCTGTATTCACATGGATGTCATTTATAACTGCAATTCTATTAGTACTAGCTTTTCCTGTAATAACTGTAGCTTTGATAGAATTACAATTTGATAGATTTTATGGAACCAATTTTTTCATAACTTCTGCAGGAGGAAATCCCGTACTATGGCAACACCTGTTTTGGGTTTTTGGACACCCAGAAGTTTATATTTTAATTTTACCTGCAATGGGAATAGTATCTGAAATATTGCCTACTTTCTCTAAAAAACCTTTATTTGGCTACCCTGTTGTTATACTTTCAGGTATTATAATAGGTTTTATGGGATGGATGGTATGGAGTCACCATATGTTTACTGTAGGCCTAGGTCCTGTAGCTAATTCAGTTTTTGCTCTTACAACTATGGCTATAGCAATTCCTACTGGTGTAAAAATTTTCAATTGGCTCGGAACCATGTGGAGAGGCTCATTAACACTTAATACCCCTATGCTATATGCTATAGGCTTCATATTAACATTTACAATTGGCGGAATAAGTGGAGTAATGCACTCTCAAGCTGCATCTGATGCTCAACAACAAGATACTTATTTTATTGTTGCCCATATTCATTATGTACTTTTTGGTGGCAGCTTAATTGCAATATTAGGTGGAATTTATTACTGGTTCCCTAAATTTACTGGAAGAATGTATGATGAAAAACTTGGTAAATTAGGATTTTACGCTTTTTTCATTTCTATGAACATTACTTTTTTCCCTATGCATTTTACTGGCTTAAACGGAATGCCTCGCAGAATATATACTTATGGAAGTGAATATGGTTGGGATTTTTGGAATCTAATTTCAACTATAGGAGTATTATTACTCGCAGCTTCAATGGTTATATTCATTTACAATATTGTTTCAAGTTGGATTAAAGGTGCTAAAGCATCTGGTGACCCTTGGGATGCTAGAACTCTTGAATGGTCAATTACCTCACCTCCTCCTGAATACAATTTTGCTGTTATTCCAACAATAGAATACAGGGATGATTGGTGGGAAAAAAAGATGCTGAAAAAAGCTCAAGAGCAACCAGTATCAAAAGATGTACATTTACCACAACCATCATATTGGCCATTTATTGCATCAGTTGGATTACTAATTGGTGGTTTCGGAATAATTTTAAGCATACCAGTAGCAATTATTGGTGCTGCAATTACAATGATTGGAGTTTATGCTTGGTCTTTTGAACCAGTTAACGACCCTCATTGATATTTAAAACAAGGTAGGAAAATATTGTCTGAACAAAATAATCACTCAACAGTTGAAAATACTACTACAGGATTAAACCACAGAAAGTTATTGATGTGGGCCTTTCTAGGTTCTGATTGTATGTTCTTTGCATCATTAATAGCAACATATTTAGTTTACAGAGGAAAAAGTGTTACTGGTCCTGAACCAATTGACCTTTTTTCAATACCCGTAACATCTGTAAGTACATTTGTATTATTAATGAGTAGTATGAGCATGGTTTTAGCTTATGCAGCTCTTACTAAAGGAAACCTAAAAGTATTTAGAGTTTGGATGTTATCTACAGCAATAATGGGAATGACATTTCTTGGATTCCAAGTATTTGAATTTAGAGATTTTACAGTAAACCATGTCAAAATAGGCTGTGAAGAAAACAATGCAAAATATACTGAACTAGAAAATAAATTTTCATCTCAACAGAAATCTGACTATAAAAAACAATGCTCTGAAGGAAAAAAAGAGGCAGATATTGAATTTGGAATGACTCCAAGAACAAATTTGTTTGGTACGACTTTCTTTGTACTTACTGGTTTTCATGGAGCGCATGTGACTTTGGGAGTTATTTGGTTGTTATCTCTTTTCTTTTATTCTTTTAAACGAGGTGCAGTCTCAGCCGACCGGCATCTTGACGTAGATTTAGCAGCTTTATACTGGCATTTTGTTGATATTGTTTGGATTGTAATATTTACTGTTGTATATTTATTTGGAGTTTATGAAGGTTTTTAAGGTGTATATATGATTAACGAAGAAACTGCAAACCACCCTACCCCGAAAACTTATGTTTCTACAGCATTAATACTTTCAGTACTAACTGCAATTGAAGTAGGTATTTTTTATATCACTTCATTAGGATATTGGATGATCCCAATATTAGCTATATTATCCATTGGTAAATTCGCTTTAGTAGTTATGGTTTACATGCACCTTAAATATGAAACAAAATTATTTACTATATTTTTTCTATCCGGATTATTTTTAGCTACTGCTGTTGTATTTGCTTTGATGTTTTTATTTAAATCATTTTAATAAATAAATTGAATTAATCATTATTGTGAAGTAATAATTCGTGAACTCATCTACTTTTTCAGTTTTTACAAATTGGCATCCACATCCAGAAGTATTAATAAGTTTAACAATAATTGAATTATTATATTTATTTCTAGTTTCTTATATACCCCAAAAAAACCCAAACATAAAACATAGGCCCTATGATACAGCATTATTCACGACAGGTATTCTTATTTTACTAATAGCTTTAATATCTCCAATACATGAAATTAGTGATGGTTTTTTATTTAGTGCACATATGGTCCAACACCTATTATTAACTTTGATAGCCCCTCCTCTCTTAGTTATGAGTACTCCAAATTGGTTGATTGCTCCATTAATGCAAATAAAGTTAATCAAAAATTGCCTGCGAATAATTACAAAACCAATAATAGCCTTAAGTATTTTCACATTAATGTTTTCAATATGGCACCTACCAAATTTGTACCATACTTCTGTTACCAATCATTATATTCATATAAGTGAACACCTAATGTTTATTAGTACAGCAATTATTATGTGGATTCCAATATTTAGTAGGATCATTGAAATACCTAGACTATCTTATTTACTCCAACTACCTTATATATTTATACTATCAATAGGACAAATATTAGTCTTTGCGCCAATAACCTTTTCAACTGAACCAATTTATCAATGGTATATCAATGCTCCAAGAATTTGGAATATTACACCTTTAACTGATCAGCAACTTGGTGGTATTATAATGAAAGTTGGAAGTGGAACAATATTTTTAACTTTAATGATTATAGCTTTTTTTAATTGGTATAATGAAGAAAACCAAATTAAATAAATATAGAATAGGAGAAAACATTGAGTAACTCACTATTAATGGCTATTTTATTGCCATTACTATCAATAATTATAATTATTGGTTTTGCTGGTGGGCTTGGTGTAACTTTTATGTTACTAGAGCATTATATGCACAGTGAAACAGGCATTCTGATTCTAGGTTCAGCTTTGGTAGTAGGAGTACCTACTATTGCTGCATTAATACAAAAGCAATTGGAAAAATCAGAATAATTTAGATAAAAGATTGATTTGAATTATCCAAATAAATTTTTTATTTTCCTACTTATATTTAGCACTTTATTAACTTTAATTTCATGTGATTCTGAAAAAAAAGAATTCCAAGGTACAATATTTCAGAATGAACATAAAGCATTTGATGTTAATTTAAAAAACCAATATGGTGAATTAATTAATTTAAATGATATTAATAAAATAAAAATAGTTACTTTTTTATATTCAAATTGCACAGATATATGTCCCTCAATTACGTTCAAGCTCAAAGAAATTCATAAGAATTTAGAAAATATAAATGATAAATATAAAATTATCGTAATTAGCGTAGATCCTGAAAATGATACAGAAGAATCTATTTTAAAATATTCAAAAGAATATAAAATGGAAGACAAATGGTTTTATTTAAGAGGGGATAAAGAAAATTTATCTATAATATGGGAGAAATATTATATATCAAATTGGATTGAACAAAACGAAGTTAAAAATAATATTTCTTTAAATCATTCTGCCCCAATATATATAATTGATGAAAACCAAAATATGAAGCTTTTATACACTGAACCAATAAAAATCGATGAAATTATCAATGATATCAATTTATTAATAAGTAATTAAACTTTCAAAGCAGTTTTTGCTTTATCAATAAATATATTAAATGCATCTGGATCTGATATAGCTAAAGAAGCAAGCATTTTCCTATTTACATTTATTTTAGAAATCTTTAATCCATATATAAATTGATTATAAGATAATCCATTAGCACGTGCTGCTGCGTTAATTTTGATGTTCCATAACCTTCTAAGGTCATTTTTTTTCTTGCGTCTATGTGCATAAGAATAACTTAAAGCATGGAGTAAAGACTCTTTTGCACTTTTATACAAACGATTTCGAACACCTTGATGCCCTTTAGTCATTTTTAAAATTTTTTTATGTCTTGCTTTTCTAGTTGTGCCAGAAGAAACTCTTGTCAATTGTTTTATCCTCCGAAATGATACTAAAATTAAAATCAATAAATAAATTGGTTATCTAGTTTTAGGATAACCCATTAGGAAGTAATCTATTTATGCGATCTTGATCTGATGAATGTACTAATAACTTAGAAGAAAACTGACGTTTAACTTTGCTCGACTTTTTACGTCTCAGATGACTCCTATGGCCTTTCATACGTAATAATTTTCCCGTACTAGAAATTCTAAATCTAGCAGCGGCGCCTTTATGTGTTTTAAGTTTGGGCACTATTTAATTCCTTTGTTTTTACAGATTTATCAGTATTAATAACGGGTGCAAGTATCATATATATATTTCTACCTTCAAATAATGGAGGTTTATCTAATAAAGCATCATCAATCAAATCTTCAGCAACTGATCTTAGCAACTTCATTCCTATATCTGGATGCATCATTTCCCTTCCGCGGAACATAACACTTACTTTAACCTTATTTCCTTGCGATAAAATCCTTTTTATCATCCTTATTTTTGAAGATCTATCATGTTCTCCAATTCTAGTTTTAAATCTTATTTCTTTAACTTCATTTGTGAGATTAGATTTACGTGATTTACGAGCTTCTCGTTCTTTTCTAGTAGCTTTATATCTGAATTTACCATAGTCCAACAACCTACATACAGGAGGTTTAGATCCCGGAGCTACTTCCACCAAATCAAGGTTTTTTGCATCAGCAAGATCCAAGGCCCTTCTCAAAGTCATTACACCAAGTTGTTCACCTTTATCATCAATAACTCTAACTTCAGGAACTTTTATATTTTCATTTGCTCTATAATCTCTACTGATATTTATACCTCACAAAATTTTCTATATATAATTTTCGACTATAACATAGGCCTATCGCAAATAGCAATAATACGTATATATATAATTATACTATTTATTTTAATAAATCTCTATCTGATTGTAATTTATTTAGTAAATCATCAAACGGCATAGCACCTAAATTTTCTCCACCTCTATGCCTTATCGATATAGTATTAGTAGATTCTTCTTTATCACCTATTATTAACATAAAAGGAATTTTAGACATTTGAGCAGAACGTATTTTAGCATTCATACGTTCTTTTCTAGTATCAATTTCAACTCTAAAATCAAAATCAAATAATTTTCTAGCTATAGTATTAGAATATTCTATATGTCTATCAGCTATAGGAATAACCATTACTTGAACAGGTGATAACCAAAGAGGAAATGCTCCACCATAATGTTCCGTTAATACACCTATGAATCTCTCCATAGAACCTAATAAGGCTCTATGAATCATATATGGTTGGTGCATTTTACCGTCTTCTCCAATATAATTCAAACCAAAACGTTCAGGTAAATTAAAATCAAATTGAACAGTTGTACATTGCCATAACCTACCGATAGCATCCTCTATATTTATATCAATTTTAGGACCATAAAATGCTCCTCCACCCTCATCAATTTCATAAGACAAACCTCTAGACACTATTGTTTTTTTCAAAGATTCGGTAGCTATATGCCATCTAGAAATATCTCCAACAGATTTATCAGGTTTCGTTGAAAGCATTACTTCGTATTTTTCAAAACCAAAAGTTTTCATAAGGTGAAAAGTTAAATCTAACACCTTATTAATTTCATTTTCAATCTGATCAGGCCTACAAAATATATGCGCATCATCTTGAGTCATACCTCTAACTCGCATTAATCCATGTAATACACCTGCACGTTCATTTCTGTAAACAGACCCAAGTTCTCCTATTCTTATTGGTAAATCACGATAACTTCTAATATCATTACGATAATACATAATATGAAAAGGACAATTCATAGGTTTTAAATAATATTCTTGCCCATCCATATCCATAACTGGGTACATATTTTCTTTGTAAAAATCCAAGTGCCCGCTTATTTCCCATAATGTAGATTTTCCTATATGAGGAGTATAAATTAAATCATAATCATATTTAATATGTTCTTTTTTCCAAAAATCTTCTATTGTAGAGCGAAGCTTAGAACCTCTAGGATGCCAAACAATCAATCCTGGACCTAACTCATCTTGATATGAAAATAAATCCAATTGCTTAGCTAAATTACGATGATCACGTTTATTTGCTTCTTCAATTTTTGTAATATGTTCATCCAATGCTTCTTGAGATTCAAATGCAGTACCATATATTCTCTGCAACATAGGTTGATCTTCATTTCCTCTCCAATAAGCACCAGCAACACTAAGTAATTTAAATGCAGGAATCATACCAGTTGATTCTACGTGAGGACCACCGCAAAGGTCTTCAAAATCGCCATGTTTATATGTTGAAACAGGAACGTTTTCAGGGATATCTTTAATAACATCTAACTTAAAAGGTTCATTTTTATTCATATCCAAAATTTCAGACCTTGAATATTCTTTATATTCAAATTTCAAATCTTGCTTCATTACTTTTTTCATTGAAGCCTCGATTTTTTCCAAATCATCTTCTGTAATTGGATCTTCTACATAGAAATCATAATAAAAACCATCTTTGGTCGGAGGCCCAATAGCTAATTTGGTTTTAGGATAAATTTTAGTTACAACATCAGCCATAATATGCGCAGTTGAATGCCTTATTTTTTCCCTTAGATTTTCTATAGAATCATTTTCTAAAAACCCCAAAGATTTCTCCTCCAAGATCTAATTGTTTAATTTATAATTATATATTATTGATCTTTAATAGATCCATCGGAATTTAACCTAGTTTCTACTTTTCGAATATTTGGAGGATACTTTTCCGCTGCATCTTCATACAATTCTACACCAATTCCTGGTGAATCAGGAATAATAATAAATCCATTTTCTACTAATAAGTTAGATTTTACAATTTCAGATTTAGGGGGAATATTTTCTCCAATAGGTAATTCTTGAATTTCAAAATTAGGTATACATGCAGCGAGCTGAATACATGCTGCTGTACTAACTGGACTTAATGGATTATGTGGAACTACATTCACATAACTAGCTTCTGCTAAAGCAGCTATTTTCTTGCTATGAGTAATACCTCCAGCTAAACAAACATCAGGCCTGACATACTGTACTGCACCACGTTTAAGCAACATATCAAATTCATGTATAGAATGGAACCTTTCTCCTGTAGCTATAGGTATAGATATACGCTCAGAAACCAATCCCATAGAATCAAAATTATCTGGTAAAATAGGATCTTCATAAAAAAGAGGATGGAATTGTTCAATACCTCTAGCTAATACAACAGCCTGAGCAGGAGTTAATCTCCTATGTATTTCTATACATAAATCTACACTGTTTCCAACAGCATTTCTATATGATCCAACAGTGTCTATTGCATCATTAATCATATCAGCATGAGTCTTAAAATAAGGAATATCACGAGCTTCATCTAGAAAAGGAGTTAAATGACCAACAGCTGTGAAGCCTTGTTTTTTGGCATCAATAATCCCATCAATTAATTTTTGCTTAGTATTACCAAATACATGAAAATAAACTCTAGCTTTATCACGAGTTTTCCCACCTAATAATTGATAAGTTGGAACATCGAAAAATTTTCCAGCTATATCCCATAAAGCTATATCCAATGCACTTATAGCTCCCATTATAGCCGCACCTCTGAAATGACTATACCTATACATATATTGCCAATGAAACTCAATATCTAATGGATTTTTACCTACTAAATATCGACCTAATTGATCTATAGCAGACTTAGAAGCTTCTAAAAAGCCCCAGGCCCCTGATTCTCCTAAACCAGTAATTCCTTCATCAGTATAAATTTTTACAAATAAATACCTATCTATTAATAATGGTTCAATTTTAGTAATTTTCATGATAATCTCCTTTATATCTAAATCAATAATATATCAACTAACATGAATATCGATGAAATTAAAATAAAAGAATAAATAAATCTTTCAAAAATAATATTATTTAACTTTAAATTAATTTTATTCCCCACCTTAAAACCAATATAAATAGTAGGCAAAATTGATAATAGCAAAATAAATAAACCAACTGTAATTAAACCAGTAATAATATATCCAAATAATGCAATGAATTGTATTGATAATCCAAATATAGCTAAAAATTTACGTAGAACATTTTTTTTAAGACCTGTTTTATTTAAAACTATTACTAATAAGGGAGTACCAAGCCCTAAAGTAGTAATTAAAATAGTAGTAACAAATGATGTTGGATAACGAAAATATTTACTTGCAAATTGCTCATTTCCAATTTGAAAAAACCCTATAACAGATATAATAATAATTGCTAATAAAACACTTACTTTTAAAGGTTCAACATCAATAGATGTAATTAAAAATATTCCAAATGGCACACCTAATATTCCAAAAATTAAAATTGGAATAATTTCTTTACTGTCCACTATTTCATGAGTAGTCCTTATTATTAATAATGCTAAATATATAGTAGTAATATTAATCAATATAACTACAGATTTTGTGTCAAAAAAATTAATTAATATAGGTATACTGATTAAACCAAGACCAAATCCACTAATTGTATATATAATTGAAGCTAAAAATAATGCTAAATGGGCAAGAATAATATTAATAAAATTTATGTCCAAAATACTACCTATTATTTTTTAAAAAGTTTATATTTACAAAATTTATTTAAGGTATAGCTCTACCAGCAAATATGCCCGTACATACTTCTTGATCAACAGCTATTTGGCCATTAACTATAACAAATGGTATACCGGAAGGAAATTGTTTTGGATCATCGTAAGTTGAATTATCAATAAATTTTTCTGAATCAAATATTGTTATATCAGCAAAATACCCTTCTTTAATCAAGCCTCTATTTTTTAAACCAAATCTATCAGCTGGGTTTTGCGTAACTCGCTGGATAAGAGTCTCAAGTTTAACTCCACCAAAATTACGCCTAAACCTTCCCAAAAATCTTGGAAATGTCCCATATGCTCTAGGGTGAGGCATACTACCTAATGGTATAGCATCACTACCAATCATATAATCTGGCCTAGACAGCAATTTTAAAGCATCTCTACTTAATTGATTCCAAACTTTAATATTTTGAGGAGGAGCGCCCAAATAACCAATTTGCATATCACATTCATCTAATAATTCGACTAATGTCTCCCCTAAAGACAATTTTCTACTTCGAGAAATATCTAAAATTGTCATCCCTTCATATGAGATATTTTTTGGAACATAAGTTAATACTGCATCAGATAATGGCTTATCATTTAAATAATTTATAATTCTATTCCTACTATTCTGTTCATTTAACAATTTTTTCATTTCATCTATTCCTCCTGAATGATCAGGACTAGGAAGAAAACTCATAGGAAAAGTACTACCAGTAGGATAGGGGTAAAGTTCTAAAGTTATATCTATTCCTTCTTTCTTAGCTTTATCTATTGGATCAAGAATTTCATCTGTTTTACCTGGGTTGTTAGGAGCTGTTCTAAAATGAGAAAAATGAACTTTAACTCCAGACCTCCTACCAATTTCTAAAGCTTCAGCCACATTTCCCCCTCCATACGATCTGTCAATATTTACATCTCTTAAATGTGTAATATACACACCTCCATATTCTTTAACCACTTTACATAATTCTATTAATTCTTCAGTATCACTCCATGCTTGAGGATGATATGAAAGCCCTGTTGCTAAACCTATTGCTCCATCAGACATACCTTGAACTATTAGGTCCTTAGCTTTATCTAAGTATTTACCACGCATAGGTAAATCTCTAAAACCTAAAACTTCTAAACGTAATGCACCATGAGCAATAGGATAAGCTGTATTAATAGAAACTTTCTCATTATAATGTGAACGAAATTTTTTAATACTGCTCATATCTAAATCTTCCGGAGGCTCACCTAATATACCTGAAAGATATTTTCTATAAATTTTATAATTCTCTTTAGATAAAGGAGCATAAGATAAACCATCTTGCCCTAATATTTCAGTAGTAATTCCTTGCCTGATTCCATTAGCATGTTGAGGGTCAATTAATAAAACACCATCAGAATGAGCATGAGTATCAATAAATCCAGGAGATACAATAAACCCTTTTGCATCGATATTTTTCTTACGTTCATAACCAGATAAATCTCCAATTGATTTAATTCTGTCAGAAACAATTCCAATATCTGCATTAAACGAAGGCGAATCGCTACCATCAATTATTGTACCGTTAGATATTATTAGGTCAAACATAGCTACTCCAAATAAACATTTAAATTTTTAAATCATTCTAAACTATATTAGTAATAAATATCTATATAAATTGAAGATAAAAAATGTATTATAATACTAATTAAAAACATATATATTTGAATACAAATTGGAGATTAATAATGCCAATAATAAATCATAATAAAATTCCTGAAAGTCCTTGGAGACCAAATTACAGAAAATGGAACATTACTCAAGAAAACGACGGTACCACCAGTAGCGATTTATCTTACAGTGAAGTAGGAATAGGTACTGGAGCACCACTTCATAAACATGAAAGTGACGAACTAATTGTAGTTTTAGAAGGAGAAATTGAAGCACAACTAGGAGACTCAACTCAAATAGTAGGAAAAGACCATACCCTCGTAATACCTCCAGACACAGCACATGGGTTTAAAAACATAGGAAAAACTAAAGCAAAAATTTTGACTTTCTTTCCTATACAAAATCCTTTTGATCACACTCATTATTTAGAAGGCTCAAGACCTAATTCATAGTTACGGCTTAACTTTAAACATTTTATCTGGAATTGGAGTCAATAAATCAACAGGGATTACCTCAAAACTTTTATTATTTTGCGACCATAATATTTTCATCATAGAAGATTTTAAATTGAACAAATTTTTAAATTTAATTTGAATTCTATGTTTGCCCTTATTTAAATATATAGGTTGGTATTCTACACTTGAATTTGAAGCGGTTCTAACATCTAAATCATTAAAGTCTAAATTAAAAACTACGTCAGCTTCAGAATCAATTTTAAATATATAATTACTATCAACTGAAATATTTATGTATGCTTCAAATATAGAAATATTAGGTTCTTGTAATTTACTTTCATACCAAAATGGCTCAGAAGAATTTATTATAGAAGAATTATAATCATCCTCATTTTCTACTAAATCAGATTCAATAGAAGTCAAAGATAATAAATACCCATACGATTTTATAGGGTCTTTGTACAAGTTATTATTGCCTATCAATTCAAAATCTTTACCTGGGGGCTTCCAATATAAAGCTGTAAAATAATTATGATCTATGTCCTTTCCTTCAATCAAAATTTCATGTATGCCAAGTGCTGGGTATAGATCTATTGATTTTTTATTTTTATTTAAAATAGGTCTACCGTCAAAATACATCGTTGCATTATCTTTTGAATCCAAGTAAAATTTATATAACCCTGGTTTGTTTATATAAATTGCACCTTTCCAAGAAAAACTACTAGGAAGATTATTTTTGTTTTCTTCAATATTCCAATTCTTTTGGCTAACTGTAAGGGTTTCATATTTTTCTTCTTTATTAGCATAAATATATTTGGCATTTAATCCACTAGGTAAATTTAAATCCTCTTTATTTAAAACTACTTGATAGTAAAGTAAATTTTTTCCGTTAGGGGAAGTAATTCTTGAGTATTGTCCTGTAGGATAATATAGTTTTAATAAATCATAGACCCCTTTATCTCGTGGTTCTAAATATATTACTATGCCATGTTTAATAAGATTAGGTGAAATTGGCAATTCATCAGGAAAAATTACTTGAAATTCCTCATCGTTTGTAAGTACATTTAAAGTTAAAGATCCATAAAAGTGTCTCGAACCTATAATATCAAAACCATCTTTCCTTTTATTTATAATATCTTGAGCAATTAATGTATGATCGGTAGAAAATGCAGAATAAACATCATCATTATTAGCGTATCTATAAAAATAAGAATACATATTTGAAAATATAATAAAAATAACAACCAATCCAAAAAGGTAATTTATTTTTCTTCTTATAAATTTCCATGGGACTATACTACTAAATATCCAAAACGTATGTATTCCTAATGTAATAATAATTATTATCGGAGGAATAACTCCTATAGTTTTCATAGAATTTGGTGTATCCCCTGAAATGTCCAAGATACCAGGTAGTAACATGACAAATAACCAAATAAGTAGAAATTTAAAACGTATATCTTTATAATTAGCTAAGCAAACTGATAAACCCATTATTAAAAACACCCCTGAAGCAAAATCTAACATAGGGGAATTTGGTATATTATGCCGAGGATTAGAATCTCCTAAGTAATTAAACATTGTTAAATAGTCAAAAATATTCCTCATAATTTGATATATGACTTCATAAATATCAAAATTATTAAACTTATAATCATTTGTAATATTAATTAAAATTCCCTTACCACTTACAAACGTATTCAGTATTTCTGGTGCAGAAATTATTAAGAAACCAAAAAAAACAAACATTACTTTTTCCAAATATTTATACCATTTAAAATCTAATAATTGTCGAGAATAAATAAATAAATATAAAAAAATAGCAATCGAGAAAATACAAAAAGAGAAATTGAACCAAACACCTAAACCTAACACCCCTCCTAAAACTGAATAATCTAATGGCTTATTATTTTTTAAAGTTCTAAATAACATCCAAGAAGCTAAAAGAAGTAATAAAGGCAAAATAATTACAGGTAAACTGATTCTACTCCATATTAACTCCCACCTCATTGTAGCAATCAATAAACTTGACATTAATGCTATCTTATTCCCAAAAATAAGCCTTACAAATAAGAACATAAATATTATTGATATCAATGATATAAAAATACTCTGTATTCTTCCTATAGATACAGACGTATCAAATAGTTCTATTAGAAATGATGTAGGAAGTAAATATAAATTAGAAATATTCATATATTCTGAATATTCTAATATTCTATTTAAATTACCTATTAAAGATTTTGCTTCCCAAATAATAACTGCTTCTTCATACCATAAACCTTTGGGTAGTGTATTAATATTATATATTCTTATAGTAAAAGCTAAAATTAAAATTAAAATTAATAAAACCCATATAAAAGAAATGTTAATATTTTTAACATTAAGACTCTTATAATTTACTAATAATTTTAATTTTTCAATTCCAAATAATGAATAAAAACTAATTATTGAAAATAAAAAAAATAATAAAGCAAAATGATTATACTCATTATTTCTAAATAACAAACATGAACTAATACACATTATAAAACTAAAAATTAAAAAATTTATTCTCTTATTAGTCCATTTGAAAATAAATTCAGAATTTCGACAGGGAGAAGATAAATCATTTTGAAAAATAAAATTTTTAGCACTCCTTACTGCAACAAACATAGATATAAAAGATACGCATAAAGGAGTTATAGACCATATATACTTTTCATTAATAATCAAAATTTGAAAAATTACTGCTAATATAAATGAAAAAAATACTAAAATAAAACGCATAGAGTTAGATGACTTAGAACTCAATTGGAGTTTTAAATTATAATCTTTATACATAAAGTAATATCTGAAGAATTGTTATTCTGAATGTACAATTCCTTCTTCAAAAAGTAAATCTATCTGTTTACTAGTATAATTTAAATTAGCTAATATTTCTCTAGTATGCTCTCCTAATTTGGGAGTAGGTTTGAATTTATTATAATTAGTATTTTCAAATCTAATTAAATTTCTTAAATATTTCATATCGCCATAATCTTTATGATAACATTCTCCCACAATATCATCTGAAACAACTTCAAAATCATCAAAAAAGTATTTATTGTAATTTAAAGATACTTCAACAATGTTTACCCCAAACTCCTTTAAATTCTTAACACAATTTGAAGAATTATTACTTTTAAAAAATTCTTCAAATTCCAATTTTAAATTACTCAAACTAGATTCAATGTTTTCAAATTCGTCATTATAATCTAGATTTTTAATAGAAATATTCAAATAATTTAAAAAAGAATCCAATTGATCCTTTGAATTAATTATTAAATATATCCAACCATCTTTTGTTTTATATATTCTATGGATTAAAGACATTCCATATTGATTAACATCTGAATATTTACGTATTTTTTTTCCTTTATATTTTAGGAATTCTTCACTGCTTAATAATATACCTGCATCTAATAAAGAAGCTTTAGCCGTTTGCACTATTCCTTTGGTTTCACGAACATATAAAGCTATAACTGCACCTAAAACTCCTAAAGCACCACCAGTATAATCAGTAGGGGCTTGTTCTCCTAAAAAGACTGGCCCATTCTCTGGTCCACCTTGAGCGTGTTGCAATCCCATCCATGCTTGAGACAAAGGATCTAATCCTGCTCTATGTGAATATGGACCTTCCCATCCAAACGCAGTTACATGAGCTTCAATAATCTTAGGATTAACTGATCTAATCATCTCAGTTGACAGTCCCATCCTATCAGTTGCACCTGGTCTTAAATTTGCAACTAAAATATCAGAGCTTGATGCTAAATCTAATGCTATTTTTTTACCTGATTCAGTTTTAGTATTAAATGATATTGAACGTTTTTGAGCATTTAGATATAAAAACATCAATGTGCCAGCTGGCCTAGATATATCTCCATGTAAAGGTTCCATTTTAATTACATCAGCACCTAAATCACCCAAAATCCTACCCAATGATGGACCAGCAATAACATTTGTTGATTCAATAACTTTAATCCCCTTCAAAGGTGGTTCCATTACAGTTTCAACTACTTTCTGATTTTCAACATCAGTGAAATCAAAACCATCATTAAGATTAAATTCATCAATTATTTTTTCAGTATCCTCTCCAGAAATGTGACGAGGAAATCTAATATGTCCAGGAGTTTCAGACAATTTAATAGGTAGACCCATTTGGGAAACCGTGTTCAATATAGGGTCTTCAAGATCAAGAATCATTTCATTATATATAGCTTGAGGGTTATTCATCGCTTCCTGTACGGTACAAACTTTAGCATAAGGAACATCAATACCTTCAAATATTTCAGCCCATTCAGAATAATTTTTCGTCTTAATTACTCCAGCTACTATATCCCATAACTCTTCACGATCTTTTTCAGTTTTAGGGTCTCTTCCTTCTCCAAACCTCGGCTGATATATTACTTCAATTAAATCCATAACAGCTGCTGCACGATCTATGAATTCTCCATGTACGCATGCTAGTTGAATCCAATTTCCATCTGCACATTCCATTACGCTATAGAAAGGCCCTGCACCAAATGGGGGTGGTTTAGGGTAAGCAAAATCTCCATTATCATCTGTTTCAGTCGATGATTTTCCACTCACATGTGAAGAAATTTTTTTTGGACTATCATCTTTATCAACACCAAACCTGTAACCTTCACTCTTAACTTTAGGCTGATACATCAAAGCTCCTGACATTAAAGAAGTTTCTACTTTTCTGCCATTTCCAGTTTTTACCATAGAAAACAGTGAACTTACAATCCCTATAGCAGATAATATACCTGTACAAACATCAACTAATGGATGTATAAGATGAGATGGTCCATTCCTAAATGTAGGAATTCTATCAAGCACACCTAATCTAGCTAATACTAAATCGACTAAAGGTTTTTCATTTTTTAATAAAGAGTTTTTGCCATATACAGTTATAGAAGCATGAATAAGCTTAGGGTTTATAGTATATAAAATATTTTTGTTTATAAATTTTTGTTTGTTCGAAGATAAAGCAAAATCTTCTATTAATACATCACAAATCGAAATTAGTTTATAAAGTCTATTTCTATCTATTAAGTTATTTTCATAATCTAAGATAATAGTCTCCTTGCCCCTATCCCATACAGAAAAGCCTGGAGATTTACGTATGTGAATTGAATTCTCACTATCAATTCTTATAACTCTTGCACCATTATCAGATAACAACATAGTTGCATATGCACCTGACCTTCCTTCAGTTAAGTCTAGCACTAAGAGATTATCTAAAGAGGATGCCAAATATATTCTCCTATATATTTTAGATTAAATAAATTTAAAACTTATAATTTTGATTTAACTATTGCTTTCAATTCTTTCATTCGAGTCAAAGTTGGAGTTTCACCATTTTCTTCTTTTTTGTCATAAATGACTTGATCATCTAAGACGACTTTTAATACACCAGAATCTCCAGGAGTCAATGTAATGGAAATATTACCTGCTCCAACACTATAAAATTCTACAACCATCCAGGCTGCAACTGCATGGTAGCCTCAAGGCACACAATATTTTATTTCAATATTTATTTTAGATTTAAATGACATAATTTTACCCTAAATTTTATTTATTTATGTTTGGTGAATGTAACACGTACAAAAGTAAAGTGTCAAGAATTATTATTCAAAAAAATAGCTTTATATTTAGTCCCTATTTTTAGTATAATGCTTTATAAAATAGGATAATTTAATACAAATTTATGACTACAATACAAAATATAAATGCCCGAGAAATATTAGATTCAAGAAGTTACCCTACTGTAGAAGTTGAGATAACATTATCCAATGGAATGAAATCCTTAGGGTCAGTCCCTTCTGGGGCAAGTACTGGGTCAAATGAAGCAACAGAACTAAGAGACAATAACAAAAAAAGATATAATGGATTAGGCGTAACTAAGGCAATCAATAATATAATAAAAATTATTTCTCCTGAATTAATAGGGAGATCTATATTTGATCAAAAAGAAATTGACTTTGCAATGATAAACCTCGATGGAACTAAACAAAAATCACATTTAGGAGCTAATGCAATTCTAGGTGTATCTATAGCAGTATTAAAAGGTGCTGCCATGGCTTCAAATAAAGCCATATATACTTACATCAATGAATTAAATAAATCTAGAAAACTATCCCTACCAGTACCTATGCTAAATGTTATTAATGGTGGAAAACATGCTGAAAATTCTAATGATTTCCAAGAATTTATGATTATACCAATAGGTTTTGAAAATTTTAGAGAATCAATAAGAGCTGGAGCTGAAGTTTATCAAGAGATAAAATCTGTATTAAGTATAAAAAATAAAACGACAAATATTGGAGATGAAGGAGGTTATGCCCCTTCTTTAAAAACAAATGAAGAAGCAATTGAACTACTAGTTGATGCTATAACAAAAGCAGGATATATTCCAGGCAAAGAAATATTTATAGGATTAGATATAGCTTCAAATGAATTATACAAAGATAATAAATATAATTTAATTTCAGAAAATAAATCACTTGCCGCAAACGATTTAATACAAATGTATAACAGTTTGGTAAATAAATATCCAATTATAAGCTTAGAAGATGGTATATATGAAAGTGACTGGGCAAATTGGCAAAACCTTACATCCAGTATAGGAGAGAATGTACAAATAGTTGGTGATGATCTCTACGTTACTAATACAGATAGAATTAAAAAAGGAATACAATTAAAGGCTAGCAATGCTGTATTAATTAAACTAAATCAAATAGGTACAGTTACTGAAACAATAGAGGCTATTAAAGAATCTCAGAATGCCCATTGGGGAACTATAATAAGCCATAGATCTGGTGAAACAGAAGACACAATAATTGCAGATATTGCTGTAGGAATGAACGCAGGACAAATAAAATGTGGAGCGCCTGCTAGAGGCGAGAGAACAGCTAAATATAATAGATTACTAAGAATTGAAGAAGAATTAGGAAATAAAAGTATATTTCTTGGGAAAAATATTTTCTATAATTTTTTAAATTAAATTATAATTATATAAAAACTTAAATAAATTGGAGATTAATATGGCAAAAACAAAAGTAGGTATTAATGGATTTGGAAGAATAGGTCGACAAGTTTTAAGAGCTATTATGGAACGGCAATCAAATGAATTAGAAGTTGTAGCAATTAACGACCTAGCAGATACTAATACGAATGCCCATATGTTCAAATATGATACAAATTATGGAGTATATCCAGGTGAAGTTAATTTTGATGAAAAAAGTATAACTATTAATAATCAAAATATACGGGTACTTTCAAGTAGAAACCCTGAAGAACTAAATTGGGGAGATTTTGACATAGATATTGTAATAGAATCCACAGGTTTTTTTACTGACGGAGTAAAAGCTGCTGGACATTTAAAATCTGGGCCCAAAAAAGTGATTATTTCAGCTCCTTCAACTAATGAAGACATTACATTAGTTCTAGGAGTAAATGAAGATAAATATGATAATCTTAAACATAATATTATTTCTAATGCATCATGTACTACAAATTGTATAGCAACTATGGCAAAAGTAATTCATGATAAGTTTACAATAGAAAATGGTTTAATGAGTACCATTCACTCCTACACCAATGATCAAAAAATATTAGATCAAGTACATTCTGACCTTCGAAGAGCTAGGGCTGCAGCAATGAATATTATTCCAACCACAACTGGAGCTGCTAAAGCTGTTGCATTGGTATTGCCTGAATTAAAAGGAAAAATACATGGTATGGCCTTTAGAGTCCCTACTTCAACAGTTTCTGTTACAGATTTTGTAGTTAATATTAAAAAAGAAACTACCGTTGAAGAAATAAATAAAGCTTACAAAGACGCTGAATCTAATAAATTAAAAGACATATTATCTATTACTAATGAACCTTTAGTAAGTAATGACTTCAAAAAAGACCCACATAGTTGTGTTATTGATGGTTTATCTACAATGGTATTGGATAATAATATGATTAAAGTAGTAGGCTGGTATGATAATGAATGGGGATATAGTTGTCGTACAGCCGATTTAGCAGCATATATATCTAAATCTATAAAATAAGTTTTAATTTCTATTTGCTTACAATAAATCAAAATAGTATAATTCGATTTAAATAGTTCATTAATTGTATGATGAAATTATCGGAGGTCTAATTATGGTAGTAGAAACAAAAACTGGAACAGGAACCTGGGGAGTAAAAACTGGTCTTGCTCAAATGCTCAAAGGCGGAGTGATAATGGATGTTGTAACACCAGAACAAGCCAAAATAGCTGAAGATGCTGGTGCTTGTGCTGTAATGGCCTTAGAACGAGTCCCCTCAGATATTAGAAAACAGGGCGGCGTTGCAAGAATGTCTGACCCAAGCATGATTGAAGGTATCAAAAAAGCTGTAACAATCCCAGTAATGGCTAAAGCTAGAATAGGACATTTTGTAGAAGCACAAATATTAGAAGCACTAGGAGTTGATTATATAGATGAATCAGAAGTTTTAACTCCTGCAGATGAAACAAATCATGTATGGAAACATGATTTCAAAGTACCATTTGTATGTGGATGTAGAAACTTAGGAGAAGCTTTAAGACGTATTGGTGAAGGTGCAGCCATGATCAGAACTAAAGGTGAAGCGGGGACAGGAAATGTAGTAGAAGCTGTAAGACATGCTCGTTCCGTGTTAGGAGAAATAAAAAGGATCCAAGGTATGAATCTTGAAGAATTAATGTCTACAGCAAGAGATTTGCAAGCTCCTTTTGATATAATTAAAGATATTCATGATACTGGAAAATTACCAGTAGTTAACTTTGCAGCTGGAGGAATTGCTTCACCAGCAGATGCTGCATTAATGATGCAGATTGGAGTAGAAGGTGTATTTGTAGGTTCTGGAATTTTTAAATCTGAAAACCCTCAAATCATGGCCCAGGCAATTGTAAAAGCAACAACTCATTTTAATGATCCTGATATATTAGCTGATGTTTCTAGAGGACTAGGCGCATCTATGCCTGGCTTAGATGTTAGAACTATGCCAGAAGAAGAACAACTAGCACAACGAGGTTGGTAGATTGACTCGTATAGGAGTTTTGGCACTTCAAGGTGATTTTTTTGAACATATTAAAATTCTGAAAAATTTAGATATAGATGCTGTCGAAATCCGATTGCCGTCACAGCTAGATTCAATTGATGGGTTAATAATTCCAGGTGGTGAAAGTACTACTATAGTTCAGCTTATTGATATTTATAAATTCAGAGAAAAGCTTATAAAAACAATTAAAGAAGGATTACCGACTTGGGGCACTTGTGCTGGATTGATTGTTCTTGCAAAAAAATTAATGGATCATAGACCTGACCCTCTTAAATTAATGGATATAACTGTACAACGTAATGCATTTGGAAGACAAGTAGATAGTTTTGAATCGAATATAGATATTACAGGTGTTAAAGGACCTCCTTTTAATTGTATATTTATAAGAGCACCTATTGTTACTAAAGTAGGAAAAAATACTGAGATTTTAGCAAAAGTTGATAATAATAGAGCTGTAGCTGTTAAAGAAAAAAATATATTAGGAACTTCTTTTCATCCAGAATTAACTAATGATACAAGAGTACATGAATTATTTCTTGAAATGACTTTATAATAAGGATTTTTTATCCTCAATAACAATAGGAGTAATAATACTTATTGAATAATCAATTAGAAAATAAAAATGATTTGAAAAAATTATTAAATTTATTACCTGAAAAAATATCAGAAAATATTTATACACATTGCAAATTACAAGATTTATTAGAAGTAGTAATTGATATTGGAAGATACCCAGAAGCAAGGTATATTACTGAGACTGTTTATATAAACAATGAAAAGATAAATATCAATGACATAACTTATATAACAAACCAAATTGAAAATTTCAGTGATGATAATCGTGCTGGTATTGAAAAAACACTCCATAGAATCTCTGCTATAAAGAATCGAAATAATAAAATCATTGGTTTAACCCTTAGAGTTGGCAGAGCAATTTATGGCACAATAAAAATAATTGAAGACTTTATTCACAGTGGTAAAAGCATTTTATTAATTGGTAAACCCGGAGTAGGCAAAACCACTATGCTGAGAGAAATAGCTAGAGTATTAGCAGATGAAGGTAACAAAAGAGTTATAATTGTTGACACATCAAATGAAATTGGAGGAGATGGAGATATACCTCACAACGGAATAGGAAAAGCCAGAAGAATGCAAGTGTCTAATCCATCTCTTCAACATTCAGTAATGATTGAAGCAGTTGAAAACCATATGCCAGAAATAATTATTGTAGATGAAATAGGAAATCAATTAGATGCTTTGGCAGCAAGAACAATAGCAGAAAGAGGCGTACAATTAATTGCAACAGCCCATGGTAATACATTAGAAAATCTAATGGCAAATCCTACTTTAACTGATTTGGTTGGAGGCTTACAAGCCGTAACTCTTGGAGATGAAGAAGCTAAAAAGCGCAATTCACAAAAAACTATTTTAGAGAGAAAATCTCCTCCAACATTTGATATTTTAATTGAAATTCATGGATGGTATAAAGTTGCTATTTATGACGATGTAAGTAAAATGGTTGACCAAACTTTACGCGGCAAAAAGTTTAATCCTGAATACCGAATGGTTAATAATGAAGGAGATATTGAATCTATAAAATCAAATAATGATTTATCTCCAAACACAAATAATAAAACATTGCCTGATAATAAATTAGAAAATCTTGATAACATTCCAAAAGAACCTATAATCAGTATATTGCCTTATGGAATTAATAAAGGTAAATTACAGCAAGTTATAAATGATCAGAATAAAAACGTTATAATATCAAAAGACCCCAATGAATACGATATACTTGTAACTACCAAAAATTATTACCGTCGAAAAACCAAAGTATTGTTAACTGCTGAAAAAATAGGTAAACCTATATATGTATTAAGGAGAAATTCGTACAACCAAATACAAACGTTATTTCATACGCTTTTTAAAAAGAAAAAGAATAATCCTAATATACAAATTGCTATTGAAGAAGCTGAATTAGCAATAGATAAAATAAGTAATGGAGAACCTCAAGTAAATTTAAACCCTCAAAGTGCATATATTAGATATTTACAACATGAATTAGCAGAAAATAATGGCTTAGAATCTTATAGTACAGGCGAAAATACTCAAGGCAGATATGTAACTATATATAAAGAATAACAATAATTTATTAACTAAGGAATTAAATGTGTCATATTTTATTTCATTCGAAGGTGGTGAAGGAACTGGTAAATCCACTCAAATAAAAATTTTAAAAGAAAGAATATGCAAAACATCAAATTATCAGTGCCTAATTATACAAGAACCAGGTACAACAAACTTAGGTGATAAATTAAGGGTTTTATTAAAAAAAGAAACTTCTCCTGATCATTCAATAACATATTTATCTGAGTTATTACTTTTTTCAGCGGCAAGATCGGAATTAGTCACTAAAGTGATAAAACCTAACTTAGAAAAACCTAATTTAATAATAATTGCTGACAGATATGTAGATTCAACTACTGCTTATCAAGGATTTGGTCGTAAACTAGAATTAAACCAAATTGAATTAATTAATAAAATCGCAACACATATGATATATCCCGACTTAACATTCTTACTTGATTCTGACCCTGAAGTAATGTTTCAAAGAATTATTTCAAAAAGCGAAACAAACCTTCCATCAAATTTAAATACAAGAATGCGTAAAGATATAAAAGGAACACGGAAATTTGAAGAAGAACCAATAGAATTTCATAAAAGAGTAAGAACAGGATATTTAAAAATACTAAAATCATCATCTGAAAGAATGGTCAAAATCAATGCTAACCAAGACAAAGGTATTATTTCGGATTTAATCTGGCAAAAAATTCGTAATAATATCCCTAACTTGAAATAATTTCTTTATTTTGTATAACTTTTAAAGGATTATAAGTTACTAATTCATTAAATTTATCAAATCCAATAATTTTTGATACAAATTTCTCACAATCAGTAAGTACAGGTGAACGATTACCTACAGCTGAATGACTGTCAGAAGAAATTATATTTACTAAGTTGTTTTTCAACATATATAAAGATAAATCTTTAGCAATATCACCAAAATAACCATTAATACTACCAGCTGTAATTTGAGTTAATAAACCCATTTTTAAAAATTCATTTAAAGTTTTAATATCTTTTTGAAACATTTCAATTCTTTCTGGATGAGCTAAAATAGGATTTACACCTAAATTAATTAAATCAGAAATTACTGAATACACATAATTATCAGAACCAAAAAAAGGCATCTCAACAAGCATATATCTAGATTTATTTATTGTTAAAGCAAAACCATTCAAATAATCATCTACAAGATCTAAACTCATATGGTTTTCCATACCTAGTAATAATTTAATTTTAATATTCTTTTGATTCAACAAATTATTTAATGTTTTAGTCAAACTTACAATTTTATCTATAGAATGTAATTCATTGACATCTTTTTTATGAGGAGTTGCTACAAGCACTTTTGTCCCAGAATAAAAAGCTATGCGAGCAATACCTAAAGACTCTTCAATAGTTCGAGGACCATCATCTATGCCAGGTAAAATATGAACATGTAAATCATACATTTAAAAAATAATCAATTAATCTTGAATATATCGAATTTGTAAGCTATAAATATACTTTGATATTTTATATATTCTTTTATAATATATCTGGGAGATTATTTTGACAATATCTTTAAATTACAAGACTTTTTCATGGCAGCATATAGATGATTATACTAATTTGCTAAATAGATTAGCATTAGACAATAAAAATAATTATAAATATAACCTTTCCGATATAAAAGAAAAATTATCATATCCTTCTTTTAATCCCCAAAAAAATTTATTTCTTATTTCAAACAATAACAATGAACCAATTGGATATATATCATTTAATGAAGAAAAATTTATAAACAGAGTTATATTAGATATTAAAATATTAAAGCTACACAAAAACGATGAAAATCAAACAAAAATAATCCGTAAAGCTTTAGAATTAGCTTCATCTTTACATACAGAAAAATTAAATATTCAAACTAGTGAATATGACAAATCAATACAAAATTCTTTAACAAATTTTAATTTTAAAAAAATTAAAATATATTTCAATATGCAATTAAAAAAAATGCCTGTTATAAATTTAGAACCCCCCAATGATTTTTTCTTTTCAACATTTCTTCAAGACAACGATGAAGAGAAACTTACTAAATTACAAAATTCTGTCTTTAAAGACAGCTGGGGCTTTTGTCCAAATACAACAGAAGAAATTAAATATAGAATAAAAATGCATAATACAAAACCAGAAGGTATAATTATATTAAAAAACAGACAGGAATATGTTGGTTATAATTGGACAACCTATAAAAACAAATCCGGTAAAATTTCTATGACTGGCATACTACCACAATTCAGGTCAAAAGGACTCGGCAATATATTAGTAGGTAAAGGTATAGAATATTTATTTAACAATAACCATTCAACTGTAGAACTTGAAGTAGATTCAAACAACATTAAGGCATTACAAATTTACAAGAAACTAGGATTTAATAAGTCATC
The DNA here is from genome assembly GCA_002723415.1 of Chloroflexota bacterium. Lineage (GTDB taxonomy): Bacteria > Chloroflexota > Dehalococcoidia > Lucifugimonadales. The sequence goes on along the minus strand of PBOA01000031.1, from coordinate 47,428 downwards.
TGAAATATGGTGGTACGAAAAGGAAATATCGAACTAATCCTTATCCACAATAGTTTTTAAATTTTCTGGTATTACTATACCTCCTGAAAAAACTAATTTCATGGCTTCTTCAACATTTAAATCAGCTTCCACTACATCTTTTTCAGGCACAAAAGCTAAATTACCTGAAGTAGGGTTTGGAACAGTTGGCACATAGACTACCAAAGTTACATTATTTTTTTCTTTATCAAAAAATTGTCCTGTCACAAAACCAATTGCCATATAACCTGGTCTAGGCCATTCAATAAATACTACTCTGTTAAATCTATTGGTTACAGGAGCAGATAAAGTTTCAGTAATTTGTCTCATCAATCCATAAATCGTACCAACTAAAGGAATCCACATCAAAGTTGTTCGTTCTATAGCTGATATTCTTCTACCTAATCGTCCTCCAACTAATAGACCAATTAAATAAAAAATAACTATAGAAATAACAACACCAATTCCTGGAAAATCTAATCTAGTTCCATTTATAAATGGACTAAAAAAGCCTCTTTCTCCTCTAAAAATATCATCTATACTATAAAATAAAAATAATAAAATTAAAATAGTTACCAATAATGGAATCAAAATTATAAAACCGGCTAATATCCTACTGAAAACATGTGATTCTAATTTATTGATTAAACTATTTTGTTTATCATATTTTTTATCATTCATTTCAATTTAAGCTCCCATCAAAAATTTTAGTATAAATATTAGACATATTTTTTGCTGATTTTGACCACTGGTAACTCTCTGCTTTAAGTCTAATATTTATTGATGAGTTTTTCATACGTTCGTTTTCAAAAAATGCTTCTATATGATTTGTAAAACTTCGAGCATTATTTTCGGACACTAAATAACCATTAGTTCCATTATCTATCAACTCAGATAAACCACCTACATTTGATACTATAGCTGGAGTTCCACATGCTAATGATTCTAAAACAGACAAACCAAAACTTTCATAAAATGAAGTTAAAAGAAATACTTCTGCTGCATTATAATAAATAGGCAGATCAGATTGATCTATCAAGCCCACAAAATCTACAACATCTGATTTACCTTTTTTAAATGTATAATTTTTCAATTCAATTAAATCTTGACTTTTATTCAAATCACCTCCAATCAATATAAGTTTAGGATCATATTTCGTATTTATGTTAAATACCGAATCTAATAATGTATATAATCCTTTTATAGGATCAATTCGACCAACATAAAGAATTATATTACGATTATTTAATCCTAATTTTTTTTTGGATTCTATTTTATTTAAGGGTTTAAATAATTCTAAATCAACTCCAGGTGGAATAACTTGAATCTTTTTATCTGGGATATTATACAAATCCACTATGTCATCTAATTCAGATTGAGTTGAAACAATTATAGAATCAACTTTGTTCATTGTATTTTTTTCAACTTTATACCTTTGCTGATGCTCAACTATACTAGGAGAAGCTTTTAATTTGATTGCAGATAAAGTGTGAAAAGTAATTAAATGAGGTATTCCCCATGTATCTTTTAAAACGGCCCCAACTGGCCCAGACAACCAATAATGACTATGAATAATTTTATATTCATTTTTTTCATTTAAATTAAATTCAATAATATTATTCGTAAAATCATCTATATATTTATATAAATGATTATTATTTTCTAAAACAGGGCCTGCATCCAAATGAATGATTCTGATATTTTGATCGGTTTTAACTATTACAGGGTCTTTAATATCATGTTTACGAGTATAAATATCTATCTCATAACCTAATTTAGTTAATGCAGTAGCCAAATTCATTATATATACATTCATTCCACCTATTTTATCTTCACCCAATTTTCCTAATGGACAAACATGCATACTAACAAAAGCAATTTTCGACATAATTACTCCAACTATATTTTTTGTATATTCACCTGGTTATTGAAATTTGAAATATTTTTTGATCCATACCACCCAAAGAATATTTATATCGCTCAGAACCTCTTAAAAAATTAAACTTATCATAATTAAGTTCTAATGATTCTTTAATACACAAAGCTTTATTAAGTAGGCCAACACTTAAATAAGAATAATTCGTATCATAACCACTGTTATATAAAGAATAAACATTGTTATAATCAAAACATATACATGCAGCTACTTTGGTATCATCTATTTCCATAAAATATAATCTTAAAATATTTTCTTTAAATAAAGCTTTAAAAATTTTAGTGAAAAATGATTCGATTTCTTCAGTTAAAAAATCAGACTTTTCAGGACTACTAAGTTTTAATAAACGAAAAAATTCCGTTAATTCATAATCAATTGTTGATGCGTTTTTAGAAAAATATTGTTTTATATTTTTATTTGTATCATTAAGTCTACGAAATTTTCTTTTTAATTCATGACGATGTTTTTTATTTAAATTTTGCAAATACTCTTCCCATGTATTATTTAAATTTAAAACAGGTACAGAATCTTCTTCACAAATTACAATTTCAAAATCCTTATTATCTATTTGTCTAAAAAAATTTAAAAACCCTGAATAATTTGGTAAAGATTTAAATACACATTTATCCCATTCTAATAACTGTATATATTTCCATAAATTATCATAAATTATATTGGACTGATGAAGTAAAATAACATCATGATAATCAAATAAATTTGTATCCCCCATAAATGATAAAGATTTATCTTTAATCATGAATGGAGCTATCCCAATTAATTCATCACTATTTCTAATAGATAATAGTTTTAAATCAGAGTTATTTGAAAAAGTATCCCACCATACCTTATGCCATGTATAAGTATGGAAGACCGTTTTATCTTTATAAGAATTTAATAATAAGGACCACTCATTAGAAAATTCACTAAAATTTTCTTCATTAATGTCTATATTCATATCAACTCGAAGTTAAAGAAAAAAAATCATTTCTATAATTAGGGTCATTTTTAATTAATCCAGAAGTCTGAGAAGTTATTATCTTACTACCTTGTTTTCTTATTCCTCTTAAAGACATACATAAATGTTCAGCTTCTAGTATTATTCCTACACCTTTAGGATTAATAGTGTCGTTTAATACATTAACAAATTGGTTAGTTAATCTCTCTTGAATTTGAGGTCTTCGGGCTAAAATTTCTAAAGACCTATATAATTTACTTGCACCTACAACTTTTCCATTAGGTATATAGCTTACATGAGCAACTCCAAAAAAAGGTAAAAAATGGTGTTCACAAATTGAAAAAAATTGCAAATCCTTAATAATTACAATATCATCATATGCTTCTTCAAAATCAGTTAATAAAACTTTACCTGGATCTTTATTTATACCTGAAAATAATTCATCGTACATTTTAGATACACGTTTAGGCGTATCTTTTAAACCTTCTCTATTAACATCATCTCCAAGTGCTTGAATAATGTTAATTACAGATTGTTCAATTTTTTCTTTATCAACCAATTTAAACCTAAATTCTAAATTCACAATTAATACCGTTTTTATTATATAATATTCAAATATAATTTTGATATACATATTTATTCTTATTTAGGAGATCTAAATGTCTAGCTTAACTAACTGGGACCCTGAGGTAAATTCTGCTATAAAAAAAGAAATTATCCGACAAGAAAATAATATAAATTTAATAGCGTCAGAAAATTTTGTTAGTAAAGCAGTTAGAGAAGCTCAAAGTTCTGTTATGACAAACAAGTATGCTGAAGGCTATCCAGGCAAAAGGTATTATGGAGGCTGTGAATTTGTAGATGAAGTAGAAAATTTAGCAATTAAGCGAGCAAAAGACTTATTTAATGCAGAACACGTTAACGTACAACCTCATAGTGGAGCACAAGCCAATATGGCAGCTTATTTTGCAGTTTTAAAACCAGGAGACACAGTACTTGGAATGGATTTAGCGCATGGAGGGCACCTGACTCATGGGAGTAAAGTCAATTTTTCTTCCAAATTATATAATTTTGTTAGCTACAAAGTAGATAGAGAATCTGAGCTAATTGACTATGAAGAAGTACTCAATTTAGCATTAGAACACAAGCCAAAATTAATTGTTGCAGGAGCTACTGCATATACAAGAACAATAGATTTCGCTAAATTTAAAAAAGTAGCTGATGAAATTAACGCTAAATTAATGGTTGACATGTCACATATTTCGGGTCTTATTGCAGCTGACCAACACCCTTCACCAATAGGTTATGCTGATATTGTTACATCCACAACACATAAAACTCTGAGAGGACCTAGAGGCGGCATTATATTGTCAAAAGAAAACCTTCAAAAGAATATTGACCGAGCAGTATTTCCTAATGCACAAGGCGGTCCAATGATGCATACTATAGCAGCTAAAGCTGTAGCATTTCATGAAGCAAAGTCAAACAAGTTTATTGAATACCAAAAATCAATAAAAAATAATGCCCAAACTCTAGCATCTGAATTAAATAAATCTGATTTAAGACTAGTATCTGGAGGTACTGACAACCATATGATATTAATTGACTTAAGTCCTCTTAAAATCACAGGCAAAGATGCTGAAGAAATATTAAGTAAAGTAAATATTGTAGTAAATAGAAATGCAATCCCGTTTGACACTAACCCTCCAAGCATAGCTAGTGGATTAAGACTTGGTACCCCATCAATAACTACTCGAGGTTTTGATAATACAGCAATAAAACAATTATCTAAATTAATTACTGAATCACTTATAAATCATCAAGATATAGATTTAAGTAAACGAATCAAGGAACAAGTATTAGAGTTAACAAAAAACTTCTCTTTAATTAATACAGATTTTCTTTAAATCCTAGTCATATAAATTAAATTTACTAAAAAGTATTTATTTTGGTATTAAAAAAATTTATAGCTTTAATAGCTGCCTCAAATTCTGCTAAAGATATCTTATTAGCTTGGCCAACACCATAAGATTTTAAATGATTTTTTTTATGGCCAATTCTAACTTCTACAACAAATATTTTATCTTTACCTTTTTCAATTATTTCAATGACTTCATAAACTGGAGATAAATAACCTTTTTGCTGGACTAATTCTTGTAATATTGATTTTGAATCTTTAAATTCTCTTAAATTAATAATATTATTGATTTTATCACTAAAAGTTTTATTCAAAAATTCAAATGTAACAATAAAACCTTGGTCAATATATATTGCCCCAACAATTGCTTCAAAAACATCCGACAAGTTAGATTCTTTTTCTCTACCCAAAGATTTTTCTTCTCCTTTACCTATAAAGAGAAAAAGACCTAAATTAAATGATTTGGCAATCATAGCTAATGTTTTACGTCTTGCTAATGCAGATCTAAATAAAGTAAGGTCACCTTGATCATAATTTGAAAGATTTTTATAACCATATTCTGCCAAATACATTCCAATTAATGCATCTCCAAGAAACTCTAAACGTTCATTAGAAATTTCATGAATTTCAGGATTTTCATTTATAAAAGATGAATGTACAAGTGCTAATTCTAAAAGTTTTTGATCATTAAAAAAAATACCTAAATTATCTTGTAAAATTTTTAAATTCTTTTTCAATTTAAATACCTTATTTTCTTAAACCTTTAGGCCAAGGTGGTTGAGGTCTTTTTAATTCTCCTACAAATGGCATATCTCTAAAAACTTTTAATATATAATCAAAAAATAGAATATAATCTTTCTTATTTCCAGGAATAAATGTTTTAACAAATACACTTTGGTTATTATCAAATATTAAAGTAGGAGTACCAAAAACACCATATCTTTCAACAGCTTCTTTGTGATCCTTTTCAACAATATTAACTAAATTTTGATTATTAATATCATTAACAAATTTATTTTTATTCAGCCCAACTTCAACTGCTATATCAATTAATCCATCAAGATTATTAAGAACTAATCTAGGTTGTTTATTATGTCTAGAATCAAGGATAGCTGAATGATAAAGGTCAAACAATCTAGGCCCTTGTAATTTTGCTGCTTCTGCTGATATTGCAGTTAGCAATGATCTAGATTTTTGTAAATCTAGATCATTCCAGTTAATATTAGATTCATCTGGGTTTTTAATCTTTTCTAATTGAAAATGTCGCCAATCCAAAATAAGTTCTTTTTTTCTATATTTAACATATTGCAACCAAACTGTTGCGTTATATACAAATGGTCAAGAATAATCATAAAATACTGTAATTTTTTCCATTTTAGCACCAATTTTATTAAAATTTATTTTTACCAAATTATACACTAGAGCATGAAAAAAGAATATTATACTTTTCTTATATTTATAAAAAATTGGACCTAATTCTACTTTTAATTTATGAATTATGCATGCTAGCATATTACAAAATAATTATTATTTAACTAAATAAATTTTATATGCAACTTAAAATAACAGGCGGGAAACATAAAGGTAAATATATAAAAGTACAAAAAAATCCTCAATTAAGGCCAACTACTGAAAAACTAAGACTTGCTATTTTTTCAATTTTAGGAAATGAATTTTTAAAAAACATTAAAATCCTAGAACTATATGCAGGAACAGGTATTTTTAGCATAGAAGCTTTAAGCAGGGGGGCAAGCTGGGCAGATATGATAGAAATTAATACAAAAAATATAGGTCAAATTAAAAAAAACATGTCTGACCTAATGTTATCTAATACATTTAATATAAAACTAGGTGATGCTATAAAATCTTTAAAAGATTTAAATAATAAATACGAATTAATATTTGCAGATCCTCCTTACGATTCATTCAATTCAAAAGAATTGATAGAAAACATATATAAACAGGATGTATTAGATGACAAAGGAATTTTAATAATAGAACATAAACATCAGTTAAATATACAATCGGAATTCAAAGAAATTAAATCTATATCAAAAAGAAAATACGGAGATAGTGCAATCTCTATATATAAAAAAGGAATATAATGGCTAAAGCTATATACCCTGGAAGTTTTGATCCAGTTCATAATGGACATTTAGATATCGCAATTAGAGCTTCAAAATTGTTTGAAAAATTAACAGTTGCTGTCTATGATAAACCTTTAAAAAACCTAATGTTCAATACCAATGAAAGAATCGAAATGTTTTCTGAATCTATTAAAGATTATAAAAACATTGAAGTTGTACCTTTTACTGAGCTTGCACCAAATTTTGCACGCAAAATAAATGCTGAATTTATAATAAGAGGTTTAAGAGCCGGATTTGATTTTGAACAAGAATTTGAAATGGCATTAATGTGGAGAAATTTAGCTCCAGATATTGATGTAGTATGCATGATGAGTTCTTTATCTTACCAATTTGTTTTTTCAAGTAGAATTAAAGAAGTAGCAAAACTTGGGGGAAAAATCGATAATTTAGTACCTCAATTAGTTTTAAAAAATATAAATAAAAAATTAATTTAAAGGAGGTTATAATGAATATACCACAAATTAGCGGTGAGCTCGAGGGATTAATTGAGAATGGAATGAGAGTGCCAGGATTTAGAAAAAAAGTACTTATTGATATCGAAAAATTAACTATGCTAGCAGAAGCAGTTCAAGCTGCCGTTCCAGCTAATATTCAGGAAGCAGATGAAGTACTAAGACAAAAAGATAGCATTATTAATCAAGCTTATTTAGAAGCGCAAAGAATAAAAACTTCTGCTGAACAAGAATCAAGAGATATTATAAAAAATTCAAAAAACGAGCATGCAGAAAGAGTACAGGAGACTCAAGTATTGAAAACAGCCAAAATTGAAGCTGAACAAATAATCAACGATACAATGGCTGAAAGTAATAAAATGAAACAAGATGCGCAGAAGAAATTATATGATATGCAATTAGATGCTGAATCTATATCCAATAGTACAAGAGATGGCGCTGATGCCTATGCTAGAGAAGTATTATGTAATTTAGAAGAGCAGCTTGCAGAATCCTTAGGAAGAATCAGAAGAGGTATAGACGCATTACATGCTAGAAATGATAAAAATATAACTTCTGATGAAGAGAATACAGTAATTACTGCTTAGTTTTTGATAGTATCATTAACCAATTTATGTAAATTAATTAATGCAAAAGAATTATCTTGTAGATTAAATCCGTCTACTTTGTATTGTTTTTGACCAGAAAAACCATCTACAGCCCCCATATCTACTATAGTTTTAATGAATTCAATTTCTTCTTCAACTGAAATAAGAAGGTTACTACCAATTTTATTTGATAATGCTGCAACAAGACCATAGCCTCCCCAGTTGGAAACACTAGAAATTATTGTTAAAGATGTCTTTGTTAAAGATGGATATTTTACTAAAGATGGAGTTTCAATTATTTTGTTAATAAATTTACCCATTCCAATTTCATTACCTCCATCACCTATACCTATAGAATTTATTTGATTATTAAATAAATAATCAATTTTTGCATTATACTTGGAAAAATCTACTCCATGCATATTTCTATAAGAAAAAGTTTTGTCAAATCCACATCTTTCGATTGAAATAAGAAGATTAGGATTATATTCTAGTAAAAAATTATTAGCAAACTGTTTACTAGAATCATCATCAGAAATAGGAAATTCAATAACAATAGCATTGTCTCTCTTTATTTTTGATAGATATTGAATAGTATATTTATCTGAAACATAAACTACTTTATACCCAATATCTTCTAAAGCATTTCCTATAGCAATAGCACCAGGGGGCCCATCAGTTTCACTTGCTCCTGCTCGTGCTATATAAAATCCCGTCGTAATTACTACAATTCCTTTATTTTGCAAAATAAAAGAAGCAGCATCCGTACAAAAATTTTCAACCAAACCATTCCTTAAATTCGATATTCCTCTTCCATCATTGGACAAAATTATATCTTCTATAGAACTTAACATATTAAATTACTGCAACTTCATGATTCTTAATATCAGTAACAAACATATGACCAGGAGAATGTGTAATCATTAGAGGAGGCTTAGATTTCATTGCAACAGCTTGAGGCGTAACTCCACAAGCCCAAAATACCGGAACTTCATCTTCATTTACAACATTAATATCTCCAAAATCTGGAGAGTTAATATCTTTAATACCTATCTGCTCCGGGTTTCCTATATGAATTGGAGCTCCATGAACATTAGGAAACCTAGAAGTTACTTGAATAGTTTTAACTAATTTATCTCTAGGTATAGCTCTCATAGATACTACAGTTGGACCAGAAAAAACACCTGCAGGTATTGTATTTATATTAGTAATAAACATTGATACATTTTTTTTGTTCTCAAAATGGGATAAATTTATTCCTGATTCTATCAATGCTTCTTCAAAAGAAAAACTACATCCAAAAAGAAATGTAACTAACTCATCAGTCCATATATCAGCAATATTATCTACTTCTTTAGAAAGTGTTCCATTTTCATATATTCTATATTGTGGAACATCATATCTTATATCAGCATATGGTGCTGACTGAATTGGCGTATATTTTCCCGCCTCAATAACTTCAATTAAAGGACATGGCTTTGGATTCCTTTGACAAAATAACAAAAAATCAAAAGCATATTTTTTTGGCAGTATAGCCAAATTAGTTTGAACATAACCAGCAGCTAAACCTGAAGTAGGACAAATTAATTTACTATCTCTAAATAAGCTTCTTAAATCAGATGGATTATCTAATGAACTCTGATTATTTGACATTTATACCTCCTAAAAATAATTTTTTTGATTATCTTATTCTAATAAACTTTAGTCAATAGTTTTTTATATTTTATTTATCTTGACTTTTATATTTATTGATTGAATCCTGAATTTCATATAATTTAGATATTGCATCTAAAGGTGTCATTGATGATATATCTAAATCCAAAATACCTTCAATTATTTGATCAGAATAATCAAATAATTGAAGCTGAGTAGTAGAAGAACAATTATTATTCTGAGTTCTGCTAGTATCTAATTCAATAGCTTTAGATTCTAATAAATTTAAAATTATTTTTGCCCTATCAATTACTTTGCTTGGTAATCCTGCTAATTTTGCAACATTTATACCATAACTTTTATTAGCCCCACCAGGCAATATGTTGCGTAAAAATATTATGTCCTCATCTGATTCTGAGACAGCAAAATGAAAATTTTTCACTAATGGATATTTATCTGTCAATTTAACCATTTCATGGTAATGAGTTGCAAATAAAGTCTTACATCCAAGTTCTGGAGATTCATACAAGTATTCAGCTACAGCTGTAGCAATCGATAATCCATCAAAAGTACTAGTACCTCTACCTATTTCATCTAAGATTACTAATGATTTTGAGGTAGCATGATTAAGTATCATAGCTGATTCTGACATTTCAACCATAAAGGTAGATTTACCCATAGTAATGTCATCTTGTAATCCTGCTCTAGTAAATATTCTATCTACAATTCCTATATTGGCATATTGTGCAGGAACATAACAACCAATTTGTGCCATAAGAACAATTATTGCAACTTGACGTATATACGTTGACTTACCTGACATATTTGGCCCAGTCAATAATAATAACCTATTTTCTCGATTAGAAATTTTTATATCATTACTTATATATGAACCTGGAGATAATAATTGTTCAACAACTGGATGTCTACTATCTTTAATGTCTATCAAATCAGAATCATTAACATCAGGACAAACATAATTATAATCTAATGCCACTGCAGAAAATGAACTATACACATCTATTTGTCCAATTGAATTAGCTAATGACATAATTTCTTCATATTCTTCTCCAACATTAATACATATGTCTTTAAACAATTTCAATTCTATTTTTTTAATTTCTTCTTCAGCGTTTAATAATAATAACTCATATTCTTTTAATTCAGGAGTTATAAATCTTTCAGCACCAACTAATGTTTGTTTTCTAATATAATGATCAGGAACTAATTTTATATTTGAATTACTTATTTCAATATAGTAGCCAAAATTTTTATTATAACCAACTTTTAAAGAACGTATACCAGTTTTATCTCTTTCTTTATTTTGAAGGTTAGATATGAAATCTCGTGCATTTCGAGAATTATTATATATATAATCTAGTTCGGGTGAAAAACCAGGCTTGATAGTACGTCCATCACCAATTATATTTGTTGCATTAAGATTAATAGAGTTATTAATTAAATACTCAGATTTGTACTTTGTTAATATATTATTAACTAACCAAAATATAGACTTAATATTACTACTTAGTACTAGTGATTTAATTTTGGGAGCGAGTTTTAAACTATTTGACAAGGATAACAAGTCTCTAGGAGTTGCCGAAAAGCGCTTTATTTTTCCCATTAACCTCTCTATATCAGATATATCGTTCAAAATTTCAATAATTGCTTTCCTATTAATGGAATCTGTATATAACCACGTAACTATTTCTTGCCTTTTTTGAATCTCATCAACATCTATTAAAGGAAAAGATAAATATTTTTTTAGCAACCTACCACCAATAGGTGTTTGAGTTCTGTTCAAAATACTATAAAGAGATTTTTCGTTATTAGAATTTTCATTAAAATTTTCAAACAACTCTAAATTTTTCTTTGTATAATGATCTATTGACATAAATGAATTTATTGAATAAGTAAAAAGTTTTTTTATAGTGTCCAAAGATTCTTTTTGTGTGTTATTTATGTAATCAATAATAATAGCAGAAGATATTATTGCTAAATCTAAATCTGCACATCCATAAGCTTCTAAAGAACTAACTCCAAAATGGTCTAATAGGATTTTTTCAGAATCTAAATAATCAAAATTTGAATTTGATATAAAAGTTATTTTATCTTGAAATGTTTTATCAATAGAATCCCCTTCAATCAATAAGATTTCTGAAGGATTTATTCTAGACAATTCATAAGAAAGTTCATTGGATTTAAACTGAGATGTAGCAAATTCCCCTGTGGTAATATCAATATATGACAAACCAACTTCAGATTTACCAATAAAGATCGATACAAGATAGTTGTTTGAAGTTATGTCTAATAAAGCATCTTCAATAATTGTTCCTGGAGTAACAACCCTAACAACTTCTCTATCAACTATCTTTTTCCCTTTTATAGGTTCACTCATTTGTTCGCAAATAGCTACTTTATATCCCTTATTTATTAAAATTGACAAATAAGTTTCCAAAGAATGATAAGGTATCCCTGCCAAAGGTATTCTCTGCCCTTTACCCATTTCTCTTGAAGTTAAAGCAATATCTAGTTCTTTTGAAAGTAATTTAGCATCAGAATCAAAAGTTTCATAAAAATCCCCCATTCGAAAAAATAATATCTCTTCTTTATAATTATTTTTGATTGTGAGATATTGACGTCTAGCTGGAGTTACCATATATATGTCACTTAATGTTTAATTTAAAATATGAATAATCCAATAATAAATGATATCAATCCTCTTTCCAATAACGCTCTTCTTCAATTTTGAATCCTTTAGTACCCAAAATTTCTTTAACATTTTCTATCATACCAGGATGACCACAGGCTGATACTAAAGTATCATTTGGAGAAAGCATAAAATCATTAGAATATTTTTCAACAATTTGATTAACTCTACCAGTTTCACCTTTCCAATTAATGTTCTTTGCTGCATCAGGTCTACTAATTGTAGGTACAAATTTAATAAAATCAGGATATGTTTTTGCTAAATCAATCAATTCTAAATCATATACAAATTCATCAATATAGCTAGCACCTAATAATATAAAAAAATTATTCCCTGAACCCGCATTATATATATAATCTCTTATATAACTAATGTATGGAACGATTCCAGTAACTGTAGCTACTAATAAATGATTAATATATTCTTTTTTAAATGTAAATAACCCTTTAGCTCTAGGTCTAATTGTAACTTTATCCATTATTTTCAAATTAAACAGTAATGGAGTCAATATTCCATCAGGATAAGGTACTAATTCAACAAATAATTCTAAATATTTTTCATGAGGTGCCGAAACAATAGAATACGCTCTTTCTATACCATCAACGCCAATTGTACAGTATTGACCAGGCTTAAAGGTAAAGTTCACAGGTTTTTCTATAAATAAACTACACAAATCATCAGTATAATCTATTCGATTAACAATCGAAACTTTTTCTAAATTCAAAGTACGGTTTTTATTTTGCATAAACTCTTCCTAATTGCATTTAAATATAGAATATTTATTGTATTATTGTTTTTCTATTTTAGCAGAAATTAATTTTTGAGAATTTAAATTAATAAGACCTCTCAGATCAGACCCTTTTTCTAAATTACTAATAGATTCACCGAATAACAAATTTGTAGATATAACACCCGAAAGATTACCATCTATAATCACTTTACCTGTAATTTCTAAGCCTTCTGCTGATATAACAATAGTATCTCCATTAGAAATCTGATATTTTAAAGCATCATTTTTATTTATATGTATTAAAGGCGTTCGAATAATTTCACGACCATTATTATTAACTACTTTAGTATCAACATCAGAATCATGTAAAATATATGATAGGCTTAATAATAGAGGAAAATCATTATTTTCATAAATCTTTGGCTCATATTTATCTACAATAGATAAATTATATTTTTTGCTTACTGTTTCCTCAGATGTGTTATGATTTTTGATAATACAATCTTCAGATTTAATTAAATCATATGTGAGCCCTGTATAAGCAGGTATAATCTTAACGATTTCATCAAAAATCTGTTGAGTATTTTGATAATTAAATGAATTATAACCCATAGCAAGTGCTATTTTACTTAATATTTTCCAGGTATATTCTTGATCATTTTTAAAACCTAATGCAGGAGAAATTAATTGGACCAAACCTTCTAAATTCGTAACAGAACCAAAACCTTCAGCAAAATTACTTGAAGGCAAAATAACATCAGCAAATTTACTGAGTTCTGTATCAATACAATCCTCTATTATTAAAAACTCTAATTTACTTAATGAATCAATAAAATCCTTGGTTTCCATATTAGACAAATTAGGTAAATCTCCAACAAAATATAAACACTTAATTTCACCATCATTAATAGATTTAATAAGTTTTTTAAGACCTTTACCTTCCAAATCTGAAAGATTACAATTCCAAATTTGTTCTAAATCTTTTTTATTTGAATAACTCTGATATCCAGGTAAATAATTAGGATTACATCCAACATCTTTAGAACCCTTTTCATTTCCCCCAGGACTTAAGGGGTATAAACCACCAATTTGATTGCCATAATTACCTGTAATTAATGACAAATCATAAATGGATTTCACACATTCATTTAAGTAATTATCATCAACAGTTTCTAAGGCATATATTATCGAGCCAAATCCTGCCTTAGCAAAAGTCCGAGCAGTTTCTTTAATTGTATCAATAGAAGCTCCAGTTATTTCAGAAACTTTTTTAACATCGTATGACCAAATAGATTTTCTAAATTCTGCAATATTTAAAACATTTGCATACAAAAAATCATGATTATCTAATGATTCATCTAAAATCACTCTAATCATCCCAAAAATAAAAATTCCCTCAGTATTTGGTTTAATTTTAACCACATGAGAAGCATGTTTTGAAATTTCAGTATCTCTTTGGTCTATAACAATCAATTTAGAACCATTCATAACTGCACGCTTTACAGGCAAACCAACTACATTATATTCTGGAAGCAAATCAGAACTAACAACCATAATTACATCTGATTTTTCTATATCCCATATAGTGTTTTCTGGTCTTATATTACCTGTCAATTCTCTAGTTATATCAGATAATTGAGGTTTAAAATTTGTAGAAATATCAACATTGTTTGATTGCATAACTACTCTTGCAAATTTTTGAATTAAAAAATTATCTTCATTACTAGCGTTTCCAGACCCAATTGCTGCAAATTGAGTTCCTTTATAATTATTTAAATTCTTAGCAATATGATCAATAATATCAAGCCATGAAACCCTTTCTAAATTAGCAGATTTATCATTTCTAATCATTGGAGTTTTTATACGATTTTGTGTGTTTAAAAATTCTAATCCAAACTTGCTTTTAAAACACCCTTGACCACGGTTAGAAAAACCGTTTAAATCGGGAATTGATCGAATCAATCTATTTCTTTTATCAATTTCAAAGTCTAATTTACATCCTACAGGGCAAATTGTACAAACTGTAGAAATCTTTTTTACAGCTTTATCCCATTTGTATTTTCTTTCGACTAATGCTCCCGTTGGACAGACATCTATGCATGCACCGCAAAACTCACAACCAGATTCAATTAAAGACGTACCTTTTGCTGTTCCAATTAAGGTTTTACCAGATCTTTCTAATAAAGTAATAGCATTATCGCCTCTGATCTCATCACACACTCTAACACATCTAACACAAGCAATACATAAATTCATATCCATATCCCAAAATGGATCATCTGTTTTCAAAGGGATGTTACGATTGTTATATGATAATGGAGAATCCATATCCATCTCTAAATATCTAACAGTATCTTTCAATTCACATCTTTCATTTTTAGGACATGTCACACATCTGTCATTAACAGAAACATGCCTAAGACAAACATCTGAAGGGCCACATAATTCTACTCTATGACAAGTTAAACAACCATGAGGATGTTCAGTCAAAAGTAAATCCATTATCCCTTTACGTGTAGAATTAATATTATTATTTTTTGTAGTTACTTTCATACCTTCATTAACTGGTGTAGTACACGCTGCTGGTGTTCCAGGAATAGGCCTATAATTTCCATCAGGTCCAATTTGCTCTACTTCAACGACACACATCCTACAAGCACCAAAAGATTTCATTCCAGGATAATAACACAAATATGGTATGTATTTTTCAGAATCAATAGCTGCTTGAAGTATATTAGAACCATTTTTTGCTTTAATTTCTTCTCCATCTAAAGTAAAAGTTATTTCATCTACCACTACTCACCTCCTTTATTAATTTGAAGGATTCCATAAGGTCTTGTATTTTTAGGAGATATCATAGGTTGAACACAGCTACCCGTAGGACATTTTTTATCAATGATATGTGACTTAAAATCTGATTCAAAATACTTTAATGCTGAGCGAATAGGCCCATAGCCAAGCTGACCATGACCACATAAAGAAGCCTTTTCCATATTTTGACCAACATTTTTAATAAGTTCAAGATCATATTCAGAGCTCTCACATTTAACCATACGTTCAGTAATTTCTAAAATTTGCTCCATACCTAACCTACAAGGAAAACATTTTCCACAAGATTCATATTGGCAAAAAGCAACAAGTACTCGAGTCAAATCTACAACACAAGTTTCTATATCTCCAACAATAATTCCCCCTGAGCCCAAAATAGCACCTGCACTCTTCATCTCGTCAAAATCCAAATGAATATCTAAACTATTCGAATCTAACACTCCACCTAGAGGCCCGCCAGTTTGTAAAACTTTCAATTCTTTACCAGAGGCAGTTCCTCCACCTATTTTATAAATAACGTCCCTTAAACTAAGACCCATAGGGACTTCATATAATCCTGGAAATTTAATATTACCTGATAAACATACAATAGCAGTACCCGTACTACCTTGAATCTTTTTCTCTTTATTTCCTTGAACTCCAATATTGGCAAACCAATTACTTCCATTAGAAATTATATCTGGAACATATGTCAATGTTTTAACATTATTAATATTACTCGGCTTACCCCAAACTCCAAATTGTGCTGGAAATGGAGGCCTAAATCTAGGTTGGGACCTTTTGCCTTCAATTGACTCCATTAAAGCAGATTCTTCACCTGCGACATATGATTCACCAGTTAAAGAAATTTCCACGTCAAAATCAAAACCCGAATCAAAAATATTTTTCCCTAGTAACCCTTCATCATATGCTCTTTTTATTGCATTTTCCATTCGATCTATAGGACCATCATGTCCATGTCTTATAAATACAATTCCATTTGATGATCTTGTAGCATATCCAGCTATAGTTAACCCTTCTAAAAGTTTAAAAGGATCGCTTTCTAATATTCCTTTATCGTTATAAGCACCAGGATCACCTTCTTCACAGTTACATAATACGTATTTACTTGGATTATCTGATTTTACTAAGAAGCTCCATTTAAAGCCCGTTGGAAAAGCTGCGCCACCTCTTCCTCTAAGGCCTGAATCAGATACTTCTTTAATTACTTCATCAGGTGTCATATGATTTACAGCTTTATTTAAAGCTAAATAACCTCCCTGCGAAACATAATGATATAAATCAAATGGAGAAACATTCCCAGCATTACTTAAGGCAATTTTTTTTTGGTATTTAATGCCTGGCAATTCATTCAGGTCTGGCAAATCATTCTCACCAATAGCATTATTATCAACATTACTAGTAAGAATTCCTAACAAACTAGAGTGATTAAATTTATTTTCAACAATAGAGTCATCAATAATGGTGTTTATGTCATCTACAGACACGTTTTTATAAAAAACTCTTCTCCCATTTTCCAGGGTGATATCTACTAAAGGTTCTGCAAAACATATCCCTAAACAACCGACTTCATCAATGATATAGTCGATGTTTAATTCACTTAAAACTATTTTAAGCTTATCTAATACATAATCAGCTCCAGCAGCTTTTCCACATATAGCTGTTCCTACACGAATCCAAGGCTTATTACCCGAATTTAATTCTAACCATTTATCATTTGCTAATTCTTTAAGATCTGTATAATGCAACATTTTATAATTTAGGGTCTATTTTTGATAATTTTTCTAAAACACTTTCAGAAGTTGAATTACCTATAAAATCATGATTAATACTAATAACCGGAGCTTGAGAACAAGCCCCCAAACAAGTGTTATATTTTAAAGTAAATTTATTATTGATTGTTTCACCTTCACCATCAAGACCTAACGCTTCTTGAATATCATTTAATATTTTAGAGGATCCAGCCAAATGGCATGTAGGCCCCCAGCATATTTCAAGCATATTTTCTCCTGGTTTTGTAAACCTAAAGTTTGGATAAAAGGAAGCCACTCCCCAAACTTCATTTATTGTATGCTCAGTATACTGGGCAATAACATCAATAGCCAATTCAGGTATATATCCAAATTTATCTTGAATAGCTAATAAAGAAGATAATACAGTAATAGTAGGACGGGTTTGAGAAGAAAGTTCTTTATTGATTTCTTCTCGAAATCGATCATTATCGATCTGCAATTAAACCTCCATAAATATACATAATATAGAATAATAGCATACCAAATTATTTGCTACAAGAACTATATTATATATATTTATAACTATTAATAAATACTAACAAGTTTCCATTATCATTTTAGCTAAATTACGTCCCATACGCACACTATAATTAGTTCCCCTGTCTTCAGGATATACTTGGGAAGTATTTGCTAAAAATAAATTTTTAACGGGTGTTTTATGGGACGGAATAATTTTAGAATAATTTACACCTATTATAGGTTGTGCACAATCAATCCTATGATGATACGAATTTTGTATCCAATCAGAATTGAAATCTGAATTTATTTTTTTCAAATGAGGTATATAATGTTCTAACAATTCATTATGTGACATATTATACATATAATTATCACTATCTAAATAATTTGACAAATAAACAATATGTTTACCAGAGTAAAGATCAGAATTAATAAAATTAGTGTGCTCAATAACAGCGACAAATGGTATAGACCTATCGGCTATATTTAACCAATATTTATCAGTCAAAGGCCTGTCTAAACATAATATTAATAATACTGCTGACATATATTTTATTGAATCAAGTTTTTCCCTATAAGAATTAGTCAAATTATTTCCTACAAGTTTTTGAAAAATATGCGATGGAGTTGTAACTAGGCAAGCATCATATTGTAAATCTGTTTTCGTATTATTTTTTGCCAACTCCAATCCAGTAAATTTCCCATTATCAACAAGTATTTTACTAACTGATGTAGATAAATTAATTTCTCCTCCTGATTGAATTATTTTATTACTAAGCACTTCAAATATTTCAGAAAAACTTCCAATAGGATAACCTAGTTTTTCTTTTGAGAAACTCGAACCTCTTGAAGCTAATCTAGTATGCATTTTACCCCAAATCCAAGCCATGCTTATTTTCTCATAAAATTTCACTCCAAATTTGCCTCTCAACATAGGTTCCCAAAAGGTTTCATATCCATTTTTACCAACATTTTTTCTTAACCAATGAGATGCTGTTATATGTTCAAAATCTTTATAATTTTTCTTTTTTTGGATATATAACGTAGCAAAACCTAATTTAAGTCTATCGATTATACTTAAAGCAGAAAATTTCAATAAATCTATAGGTGAACCAAACGGATATATCTTCCCATTAACTAATGTTCCAACTTTTGATTCAAACCATTTAATCCTATCACCTAATCCAATTTCATTTACAAAATTAATTATATCAATATCATTTGTAAACCAATGATGATAACCTCGTTCTATTTGTGCTCCTCCAATGTCAAAAGTTGAAGCATGCCCACCTAAAAACGGTGCTGACTCATATATTATTGGCAAATGACCATTGGCACTTAGGTCGTAGGCAGCAGCCATACCTGTTGCTCCAGCACCTATAATTACTACTTTCACTGTTTCTCCTAATTTTATGATATATATAAAATACTATATTCAAAAATTAATTTGAAGATTTAATTAATTTAAAAAATGATATATTTGAAAAAAATAAAATTAATTGCCCAATAATTATAACTGGAATAATTAAAATTGCATGTGATAAAGTAGCAAATCCTCCAGCTATAGACCTATCAATAATTCCAAGTGATGAGAATATTAATGTTTCTCTAGCAATCAATTCAAATAACCCTAAGCCACCAGGTGCAGCTGGAATTGAACTTCCAATATTCACTATGGATGTAATCAAAATCATATATAAACTCATATATAAAATATTTTGATATACATAATCTAAATCAAATGAAAGACCTATGAAAAAAAACAACCCCGATTCAAAAATCCAAATAGGAATTGATAAAACAAATAATATAAATAATTTTTTAGATTCTCTAACGGACATTAATCCATTAATTAAATTTTCTGAAATACTTGATAAATAAACAACAATATTTCCAGGAGCAAAAGACCATATTTTCGAAAAAATAATCTGTGAATTTCTTGGGAAATACGAAATCAACATAATTATTAAAAAAAATAAAATAAATGGAAAAATAAATAAAAAGATTATAATCAGTCTATTTAAACCAAAAGATTCTTCTACAAACTCAAAAAAACCAGATAATGGTAAAATTAAACCAATTATAAAAATAAATGATAATAATGTAAGTGCGTCTAGTATTCTTTCTAAAAATATTGTAGATAATACTGTAATTTTACTAATATCTTCTCTCAAGCCAGTATAATAAGCTCGAGTTAATTCACCTATCCTAAATGGTAATAAATTATTTGCCATATAACCTACAATTACAATAGGGAAAAGTCTAGATATTTTAATCTCTTTAATAGGAATTAATAAAACTTTCCAGCGCATAGTACGAAAAAACAATGAAATCAAATACATTACAAAAGCTGGCAAATAATATCGGTAATCTGATTCAAAAATTGAATCCATCATTGTTTTTATATCAACAGTAAATATAAAAACTCCTAACAAAATTGTACTAAGTCCGAATGCTACAATTAATTTAATTAAATAGATCAATTTATAATCCTATACTCAATCAATTATTCTAATTCAGATATATTTTTGCTAATTATGACAAATGAATTTTCACTACCTATTCTATCTGCCACTCCTTCATTGAAAAATAAATACCTATATGTTTTATGCCAAAATTCAAATTTTAATATATTAGTGATTTCAAAGTTTCTATAAATTACTTCTGGATACCAACTTCTATGTCGTATTTTTAAAGGGTCCTCAAAATTATCACTCAACATACTAGTAACTATTTCTAAATTTTTTTCATGAATAACTAGAATTTCTCTATTGGACAATAAAGACTTATGATATGAGCTATTATCACTGTTATAATTAGAAAAGTCTGTCCAATATACATTTTCAAATTCTCTCAAATACCATTGCCAAGGCCATGTAAAACCGCTTGTTGTATCAATTAATATAGGCAATTTCTCAAAATCACCCGACTTTATTGACCAATCTAATATATCATCATTCAAATCTGATATATCCGAAGAAGTTTGGGTATATATTATAGGTCCCAAGGGTTCATCAGAATGTATATAAGCTGCTTTAAATCCTACGAATACTGAAAAACTAAATGTCATAATGATCAAGAAAGTAAATGTCCCTATAGATATTAATTTTTTATTGATATTAAATTTATATATTGTTTTAAAATTTGTGAAAAGAGATTTTAAAACACTTACATTATCCCCTAAAAAATAACCAGTCATACATATCAAAGGTAAAGATATATGAACCATTAACCATGGCATTTTTTCACTTGCTATAGTGTAAGCAATAAATGTTAACAAGCTCCAAGAAAGCAAAAACCGAACAAAAGCTGGCATTTTTTTAAAATAAAAAAAGAAAGAAAAGATAAAGAAAAATATACTAAAAAATTCATAAATACTCATAGTATAAATGTAATAATACCAAGGCTGTCCTCCCCTAGCTACTTCTTGCTGTACGACCCAATAACCTAAGGATTGCCAAACACCTGAACCTATACCTGATAAATCAGTAAAGAATTTTGTATAAGCTAATAACCATATCCCATAAAATATTGCTGAAGATTTCCACCAGATTTTCCAATTCCAAAGGTAACCAAAATACATCGACAGAATAATTAATAATGTTACTATTAGTACAGCTATAACCACTCCTCCACCAATGGGTATTCCAACTGAGAGCCCCTCACTTTGAGCTAACTCCATATTAGTAGCTAAAGTTAAATTAGTCCAATTAAGTATGACCGAATCCTGTAATACAGCAAATAATGCTGCCCATTGTGGTAAAGTAAGCAAAAAAATCAAGATTAATAAATTTAGTGGAGCTTTATCTAAACGTAAATTAAATTTTCCAAATATAAAATAAAATGTCCTCATACTTAATTTATAAAAAGCTACAGGTGGAGATAAACTATAAATATTCATATTCCTAACAATATTAGTTTTAAAGTCAGGAATTGAAATAAAAGCTATTGAAGACAAAATGGTCACTATTAATATATATGTATTTTCTTTAGTAGCAAAAGATAGAGCTAAAAAAGCAGCTATCATATACAAATAATGATTTTTATTTTCCTCAATATATTTCCATATTAATATAACTATAGAGAAAGTCCAAAAAGCAATTAATATATCATTTCTAGCAAATCGACTAAAATACAACATCGTTGGAGATAAACACAGCAAAAGAGATGTAAAGATAGCCCCTAAATTACCTAATTTAAATCGAAAAAAATAAGGTAATCCTACTAATAATGAACCAAAAATCACGTATAATATTCTACTAGTAAAATCACTAGAACCAAAAATAGTAAAAATGAATGCATTAAATTCAAATTGTAATGGACCATGTAGCATGGGGTTATGCTCATATCCATTTCCAAAAGTAAAATAATAAGGTATTTTAAATCCGAAAATTTCTAAATGTAAGATGTCTACATATTTAGTAAACATCCATGAATAAAATGAATGTAAACTTTCATCATGATGTATCGCTCGAGAAGATAAGTCCCAAATTCTTAAAATAAATGCAATCATTATAATTAATAAATAATAATAATTAAAATTGTTCTTTATTAATTTAACAGAATGATTGAAAATAGAATAAATTTTTATATTCACAATAGTTCTATATTTATAACCTCTAAAAATTAAACTTATTAATTAACCTTGTAAATTATAATATCCCCTTCATGAAATATTTCTTCAAAAAGAAAATTAAATTTACCCATGCCAGATTCACCATATTTATTTCTTTCACGTGGGCCTACATATATATAAGATACTTTATATTTATTTATTAAACTTTGTGATTTATTTAAATCCTGAGTTTGATATATTTCTCTTATGTGATTCTCTCTCTGAAATATTTCATTACTCATATTCCTCCATTGTAATTGATGGCCAGGCCAATTTACTATATTTGAAAGGCCTGAGGATCTTGATATTAATCCCATATCGAACCATTCTCCAACTGCTTCTAAAATTACTTCTTCAGACTCAGCATATGAAATTAAAAACATTATAGAATTATATTCATTTTCTTCTAAATATCCTAAACCATTTAGACTTAAATTAGATCTATTGCAATCTATTTTGCTATTAATATTACAATCTATTTTGCTATTAATAGCAGCTGGAGCATAATATAACGAAATAATAGAAAAAATAACAAACAATATAAAAATAATTCTATTAAAAAGTCTAACATGAAAAATTTTATTTTTATTTGTAAACCAAAAATAGTAGATTATATACGCAACAACTAAACCTAATAAAATCCACACTTGATAATAAAGTTTAAATATTGTGTTCATCCTATTTTCAAAAAAATCACCTATATATAACAATTCTGATCCTAAAATTAATAAATAGCTTAATCCTATAATTACCATTACAAAAGATAATGATAAATTATTTTTATTTTTAAGAACCCACAGAGCGTTATAAAAAGAAATAGAAATTAAAATCCCAAAAGGTAATATATGTATAAACCTTCCCCATATACTTGCATTATATGTGTCCAGATTAATTATTAAAACCACCCAAATTAAATAAGGTGTAATCCATAAAATTGCTGATAGAATAAATACCTTTAGCCAATCCACTAAAACTCTTGTTTGAGTAAAAATATGTAAGACAAAAGGTATAGTTAATAATAAATATATTCCCCAAACAATCAAAAAATGAATATATCTAGTAGTAATCAACACAGGTTTAACACCTGTAATTATTGAATCAAAATCTATATAAAATGGTAGAAAAAACAATACTGATAAAGTAAATATAACTAATATAGGTATAAAAGATCTGAAAATTAAATTAAGATCTAAACTATTATTGCATTTAAATAACTTCAACGATATAAGTATAAATAAAATAAAATAAACTGTTGGAACACTCCAAAAATTTACAAATGCCAATGTCCCAAAAACCAAACTAGTAATGAATAAATAAACATATCCAAATTTATCTAAACTTTTAGAATATTGTAATTTATAATTATTAGTAGAAAATCCAAAATAATTGACGGGAAGAATAAACCATTGCCAACAAATTTTTATAGCTAAAATAAAAAATGGAATCGACATCAAATGTGGATGCAGGTCTCCAAGTAAAAAGCTAAAAAAAGGAAACTCTTGAATTGTATAATCAAGACCTTTACCAAACTCAAAAGTATTAATTATTCTAGTAGACCTGAACCACCACCAAAATTCTTGAGGGGCCCAACTCGTAGCCATTACACTATTAGGTCCTTTTAAATTTTCAATTCCAATCCAAGAATATAGACCTACTGACCCAATGCCATTATAAGACATAAATTCCAGTAAAACTTCAAGATTTGCCATAAAGCAAATAAATAAAATAGCTAAAAAGGATAATAAAAGAGATTTGTTATTATTTATGAAATTATATTTAAGTAAGTTAGATACAAAGCCAAAAATTATAATCCCAGATAAAGCAGGTATTAAGGCTAACGCAAGGTTATATGCAACATATGGTGGAATATTAGTCAACTTTGCAAGTATTGCAATTGTCCAATACCCAAAATAATAATAATTTATACTTTCACCAGCAAACCAAATATCATTCGGATTGCCTAGACCTGAATTATAAGACGCGTTTAAAAATGCTAGATCCATTGGTTGTTCAGTGTGGCTAATTGATGGATCAATACCTCTTATTACTATCCAAAAAATAAAAATTAGAAAAAAAATTATTTCAGAAATTAAAATATTACGCCAGTATTTTGATAGAAAATTCTTTATATTAAAGTAATTGTTAAAATTAAAAATCAAAAAAATAATTGCAAATAATGTAAAAATAAACCACAAACTATATTTATTACTTGGCAATATATGGTAAACATTTAAAATCCAAGAAATAAAAGCAATAAATAAAATCCCCAGGATTTTACTTATTGTATATCCCTTATCATAAATTCTAGGAAAAATAAAATTCCCTATTGGTAGAGTAAATAGTCCTATTAATTGTATAACTATAAGCCATTTAAATAAATCAAACATTAATTAGACATCTTATTAATTTTCATTTGAAGAAAACAAATTTTCCACAAAATAATTTGGGTTAAATTGAACAATATCCGATAAACTCTCTCCAGTACCCATAAACCAAATTGGAGTATTAAATGATTTTACTACTGAAAAAATTATTCCCCCTTTAGATGACCCGTCTAATTTAGTT
This sequence comes from Chloroflexota bacterium, assembly GCA_002723415.1. GTDB lineage: Bacteria > Chloroflexota > Dehalococcoidia > Lucifugimonadales. The sequence goes on along the minus strand of PBOA01000031.1, from coordinate 22,061 downwards.
AACAAAACTCCATCACAACCCAAACTTGAAACAAAATTTTCTGTTTGAGCTAATCCATTTTGACCAATTGTAGAATCCAAAACTAGTAAAACATTTAACTGCTTTTGATCAATTAATTTACAAATAGACCTCTTGATTTTTTTTAATTCTTCCATAAGATTAATTTTGGTATGTAATCTTCCAGCAGTATCAATAATTGCTATATCAAGTTTACGTGAAATAGCAGCATTAACAGTGTCATATGCTACGGCAGCTGGATCAGAACCTTCTTGATGGCTCACAACATTAATATTTATTTTATCGCCCCATATTTTAAGTTGTTCGATTGCACCCGCACGAAAAGTGTCCCCAGCTCCAAGTATAATTTTGTTTCCTTTATTTTTGAAATAATTAGCTAGCTTAGCAATAGTTGTTGTTTTACCAACACCATTAATACCAACAATTAAAAAAACTTTTGGTATATTACTCGAATTAATTGAAAAATCAAATGGCAAATCTATAATTTTTACCATCTCATTTTTTAGAACATTAATTAAATCGTTAGTTTCATGTATCTTTTTTTCCTTAGAAATAACTTCTAATCTTTCTATGAGGTAATTACACAAATCACTCCCTAGATCTGATGTGTACAGTATTTCTTCTAAATTATCCCAGAAATCTCTATCTATTTTTTGAGACTTTGTAAAAGACAAAAAATTCTTCGCCCACAATGAACGAGTTTTATTTAAAACTTTTGAATGTATTTCATAATTATTAAACATGTCAAACTAATCTATTAATTCAAATCTTTATATACTGATGATATTGAATTACGCACTCCAACTAAACGTGCTGTAACAACCAACCTATGATCATATATAAGTTTTGGAACACATGTTACTAAAGTTACAGTAGCTAATTCCGAATTATATAAATTTAAGTTATCTTGATGAATAACTTCGGTGCTTATAACCTGGTAAGCAAACTCTGCAATATCTGTATTTAAAACTATATATACAGGAAACCCTTCTTTCATTTTTTCAGGAATAAGTGGCAAATTCCTAAATACGTCACCTTCATCTTTTAAAGGACTCTGAAGGTGGCCAAAATACCATGCATTCCCTGTTTCTCCAGGATTATTAGTATCAGGTATGTGCCCTACCACATTTTTTGGAGTGTTATAATGTCTATTATCTTCTAAATCAATAAGCTGTAATTCTTCAATTCTAGAATTAAGATTAATTATTGGAATACTCATATAATTTGCTTTATATCCTAACACTGAGTTATCAAAATCATTTGTTACAAAAACTTTTTGATAATCTTCCAAAAAATCAGAGGACTTTATTTGTTCTGGGCCAATAATGGATTCATTAGTATAATCTTTATTATTTAATTTCACACTTGCTTTATTTGACGAAGTTAATTCTTTTTTGCCATTTTTATTTGAATCAATTTCTACATCCTCAATTTCAATGGTTCTCAAGTCCACTGTAAAATTTGTTAAAGATTCATTATGCTCAGTCAGATTCTCAGAAACCTCATCAACTGATTTTTTAGACAAATCCATATCTACACCAATAGATTTATCACTGACTATATTAGAAGTAGTATTATTTGGATACCTCAAAGAATCCTGAGCAATATTTACATTTAAAGAAGATAATTGAGATGTAGCATTAAGCTTATAAAAAAAAATAATCGCAGTAATAGCAAAAAACAATATAGAAATAATTATCAGACTAAATCCAAATATCCTGACTCCATATTTAGATATTTCAAAACTTATCATCAATGCACAAATATTATTATATCAATACGTAGTTAATATCTACGAGACTCAAAGATTACTAATATTAAAATATAATCTTTACTTACCTAATCCTAGGAGAATGTGATGCTCCACTAGCAATAGGTTCATTTAAATAAACATCTCCATTACGAATTTTAATATTAAAACCACATTCAGGGTCACTACAAACCCAAGCTTTATAATGTATAGATGCACCTTGACTGCCAAAATCTGACAAAGGTAACAATTGACCTAAATCACATTTTCTACAAACAGGCCAAGTATTATTATCCATTAATCCCTCCTCCGTATTCACAATCCTTAAGGATATAACGTCATAAGTATATCATTTGTATTTAAAGTCTACAAGTATCATTTGTTTTGATAAAAAACCTTTTTCAGTATCACAATTTAAAAAGTTTTTTTGCATTCGCATATACCACATTAAATATGTCCAATTCAGAATTACCCGATATATCTAGTTGTTTCTTTATAAATTTAGGCTTAACAAGAGGAAAATCGCTAGCAAACAATATTTTATCTGATCCAATTAAAGACATTGAAATATCAAATATTTTTCTATCATATAAAAGAGTAGTTGCTGCCGTATCAAAATAAACTTTACTCAAACAACTTTTCACCTCTGGCATCAAATTATAGAATGGCAATCCCCCTCCCCAATGCGCACATATTATAGTAGTATCAGGATAATTATTTATAAAATTTAATAAAACCTCTGGAGTTGTATTACCTTTACCATCATATAGGTGCCCTACCGGTTCAGAAGAATGCGTATTAACAATCATATTGTTTTCTTGAACAACTTCCATGATATTATTCATAACATTTTTATTGGCCAGATCAAATTGCTGAGTATATGGATGTAATTCTCCAATACCTTTCAATCCAAATTTATAACACCTATCGATCTCTTTTGCAGCTTTATTACCATGTAAAGGATTTACGCCAGCAAAACCTATAAGTTTTGTTGGATAACGATTAATTGAATCAATGATATAATCATTCATTTCTTTAATCATTCCTAAGTCTTGCCAGCCCATAGATAATACAACCGATACATCAATAGACTCTTTATCCATATTTTCAATTAAATCTTCCACAGTAGCCATTTTGGATTTAGGATTAGAAAACAAAGTACGGAAAGTCAAATCTCGATCAACTAAATTTCTCCTATTCGAAATAAAACTTTCAGGAAAAATATGAACATGTGAGTCTATAATCATTACAATCCTAACTAAGTTTATTAAAATTTATGGCTAAATAACCTATATATATTATCTCCAAATATTTTATTTTTATCTTCATTTGATAAAAAATTGCAATAATTCCTAATATAATCAATAGATTGCTTATAAGTGCAATACCTTTCAACATTAGGCATGTCTGAACCCCAAGCTAATCTGTCAGAACCTAATCGTTGATAATATTCTTTAATAATAGAATAGGATTCTTTAAATGGATAATCCCAACTTTGTCCAAATGCAATTGGAAATAATATTTCAGAAATAAGATTTTCAGAATCTAAAGCGTTCCAAGCAATTTCCGGTATTTCAAATTTCTCCCCATTAGCAAATACTGAAAGATTCAAACCATGTGTAAAAACTACTGGAATATCATCATATTTTTTTAGCCAATTTTTAAAAGCCTTCAACTCATTTAAATATACATCTTTATTAGGATTTACTGATGTTAACATCCAAAAAACAGGTATATTTAATTCCCTTACCCTATCCCAAAATTTAAAAAAAATAGGGTTGTCAACGAATTCATTTCTGCCTTTCATTCTTAATGTTCCAGACTGATACCATAAAGCATCGAGTCCAAGTTCATTAATAGCTATATCCAGCTTGTTAATTTCACTACTTTGATCACTTTTCCATTCATCAATCATTGCTAAACCCCAAAACCGATCTGGAAATTTATCAACAGCATTTTTGATATAAGTATTTAATTTGCCATATGAATGCCCTGTTTGTAACACAGCTTTTTCAATTCCAACGTAATCCATTTGAGCAACCATTAATTCTGCAGTAGCCTCCAAATTTATTAAAGTAGGTGGGAGGTACTGCCTATAATAATTTTCAGATTTATAAAACCAATTAAACCTACCATGATTACTAGCATAAATATTTACATCAGATAAATAATCAAAAGAAAATCCTCCAGGGTTAACTAATGATTGTTCATTTAAAAATTGACCTGATTTAGTATTTCTTACAGGTTGACCATTAAACATCAACATATGTTGTATGAATTTCATATGTTCGTCAATACTATTGTGCCCAGAAGCTTGTGACATAGGGGGGAAAATGTGTGCATGAGAATCAATAATCATATTAACCTCCAAATAAAAATATTTAATTAAATATGCTTTTTAACATAGCTAAAACATAAAAAAAGCTATATAAGGTTAACATCAACAAGTATTCTACCTTTTATATTACCTAATAAAATTTCTTCAGCTATTTTAAATACATCAACTAAACCAATTTTTGTTATAATCAAATTTGATTTCAATATATTGATTTTTTCGCTCAATCTTTCCCAAGCAATACTTCTTGTCTCAAATGAGCAATTATTAGAATCAATCCCAATCAAACGAATACCTCTAAGTATAAATGGAAGCACATTAGTATTTAAATTTACCCCAGAAACATTACCACATAAAGCTACACATCCTTTGTTTTTAATTGAAGGAATCAAGGAACTTAATATATCTCCTCCAACTGTATCAATTACTGCTGACCATTGCCCTTTATTAAGAAACTTACCTTCATTATTCAAATTATTAGTATAAATAACTTGAGATGCACCTAAAGAATTTAGATAGTCAAAATTCTCTACGCTTCTAGTTAAAGCAATTACCTCATATCCTAAATTAGATAATAAACTAATAGAAATACTTCCAACACCTCCACTGCCACCAGTTACTAAAACAGGGCCATGTTGAGGTGTTATATTATTGTTCTCAAATTCTAAAATACTCAACATAGAAGTCAATCCAGCAGTACCTAAAACCATTGAATCTTTAAGACTAATTCCAGTCGGCTTTTTAATTAACCAATCACCATTAACTCTTGCCATTTGCGATAACCCTCCCGTATGTGTCTCACCTAGACCCCATCCGGTAGCAATAACTTCATCACCTGGCAAAAACTTTTGATGATCAGATTCTAAAACAATTCCTGAAAAATCTATTCCAGGAATTATTGGGAATTTTCGCATTATCTTACCTTTATTATAATTTAATGCCAAACCATCTTTATAATTAATTGTTGAATATAAAACTTTGATTAAAACATCACCAGAATATAAATCTGTAATATTTAAATCATTAATATCTATATTTAATTTCCCATCTTGTTCTAATGCATTCACAGCTTTAAATTTAATAGTCATATTTGATTAATTCATTTCGTCATTGAAGGTTTTCTATTTGGAATCATACTTTTTACGTCAGGGTTAACTAAAGACATTGGCCATTGATTATTCAAAATACGATATGCCTCTTGACCAACATATTTATAAAGAATTTCATCAGAACCAGTAGATGTACCTGCAGTGTGAGGTGTCATAATAACATTTGAAAAAGTAATTAGTGGATTACTATCATCTATCGGTTCATGTTCAAACACATCTAAACCTGCTCCTGCAATAGAATCAGAATTTAAAGCATCAATCATTGCCTCTTCATCTATAGTAGCACCTCTACATGTATTTATAATAAATGCAGTTTTTTTCATATTTTCAAAAAATGATTTGTTAATTATTTTTTTAGTTTCATTGTTCAAAGGCAAATGAATGGAGACGTAATCAGACAATTTAGCTATAGAATCTAAACTATTAAATACTTCTACATCATATTCTCTAGCAATCCATGGTTCTATATATGGATCATAGGTAATGACGTTCAAACCAAAAGATTTAGCTTTCCTTGCTGTTGCTCTTGCAATATTTCCAAAACCAATCAACCCTAAAGTTTGATTATATATAGGTGGCATATAAAGATTTTTTTCAGCTAAATATTTTCTCATTCCTTCGCTTGGGGCTTTATCCCATTGCCCTGATTTAACCAAATTATTCAAAAAATTTAAATGCTTAGCACAAGACAAAAGTAACATTATTGCATGATTAGATACTTCTTCAGAACAAAAACCTGCAGTGTTTGTTAACATAATTTTGTTTTCCGTGGCAGCATCATGATCAATCCTGTCAAATCCATGACCAAAGCTAACAATAGATTTTGCATTATCAATTTCATTAATTACTGATGCAGACATAGGAACTCCTTCATTAATGATCAAATCAGCACCCTTTATTGCCTCAATAGTTTCCCCTTCACTATTACAAATCTGTACAGACAAATCATAATCTAGTCCTTTAAGTTCTTCTTCAATTGGTTGTAGATTTGGTTCATCTACACAAATATAAGATATCTTATTTTTAGACATAAAAAACTCCTTAAGCTTTTGAATTATAATTCAAGAATCATTTGAAACTATTTGATATATCATATACAGCATTTAAAACAGAATCTAATTCATTTTCATTATTAAAAAAAGCTGTAGAAATACGGATACCAGATATATTTGTATGCCTTAAAGAAGGTCTCCCAAGTATGTTTCTATTTAACATTTCTTCACTAAGTTGATCTCCATGAAGTTTACCAAGAGAAAAAGTAACAATACCTGTACAAAAATCTAAATTATTAGGACTTCTCATAATTACATTAGGTATATCTGCTAAACCTGATTTTAATTTTTCAGTTAATTTAGAGACTCTTTTTTCTATATTATTTATTCCTAAAGAATTAATATATTCAATAGCTAAACCCATAGCTATATATAGTGGCTTTTGCCTACCTCCAAATTCAAATTTATGTGCGGTAGTTTCATATACAACATCATCTTTCAATCCTCTGTCCCAAACACCCGCATAAGCTCCAGTCCATGAAATATTTAATTTATCTATCCATTCTGGATTAACATAAAACCCCGCAACACCCCATCCACCTAGCAACCATTTATGAGCAGTAAATGAATAAAAATCACAACCTATATCAATTAAATCTATCGGGAATTGTCCCACCGATTGAGCCCCATCAAAAATTACTGCAACTCCGTTTTGGTGAGCTAAATCACAAATTTCTTTAGCTGGCAATTTATGTCCTGTATCAGTAGTGACATGACTAAGTGAAATAAGTTTAGTATTTTTATTGATTAAATCATCTAGTTCATTTAAAAAAGTATTTTTATCATCCGAAATTTTCACTTTCACAACTTTAACACCAAATTTATCTCTTAAATTTAGCCACGGCATAATTCCGCTTGGGTGTTCTTCAGAAGATACTATAATTTCATCACCTTCATTCCAATTCATTCCATGTGCAACAATATTCATTCCTTCTGAAATAGCCCTAGTAAAAGCAATAGAGCTTATTGGTACATTCAAAAAGTCCGCAGTTAAATGTCTAGTATCTTCCATCCTGCCTTCTAAATCAGATTTTACTTTTGGAGTATCTGGTCCATAATCTCTAGCATATTCATAAATATTTTGTATTTCTTTAGCTATATTTATTGATATAGGGCCTGTCCCTCCTGTATTTAAGTAAATAGAATTAGATAATACAGGAAAATTTCTTCTAATTTCATCTAAGTTCATTTTTCATCTCCAATTTAATTAACTCAAAATTATAAATATACGAACATTATAATATAGGCATATATCTATCTAATTCGTATTTTGTAACCTTAGTATTATACAATTCCCATTCAATTTTTTTATTTTCTATAAAACTTTTAAACACATAATCTCCTAGAGCATTATGCACTAGTTCACTATTCTCAGTAATTAATATCGCTTCCCATAAATTACTAGGAAGTTTTTGATTATCTTTATTTTTTAATTCAAATTCCTTAGAATCTAAAAGGTCATAATTATTTTCTATTCCTTCTAAACCTGCAGCAAGCATAACACTAAATGCTAAATAAGGGTTACATGCAGGATCAGGAGCTCTGTATTCTATCCTTCTTGAAAAATTATTCCCCATTCTATATGAAGGAACTCTTATTAAATCTGCTCTATTGACTAAAGCCCAAGATATATGAGTAGGAGCTTCAAAACCAGAAACTAATCTTTTATAAGAATTCACCCATTGATTTGTAACTGCTGTAATTTCCCTCGCATGTTTTAATAAACCTGCTATAAAATTACGCGCTATCTTAGATAAATACACTTGGTCTTTAGGATCATAAAATGAATTGTTATCTCCGTTAAAAAGAGACTGATGAATATGCATACCGTTACCATTAACACCAGTAATAGGTTTAGGCATGAAAGTAGCATGACATCCATATTTTTTAGCTATTTCTTTAACAACTAATCTATAGGTCATTACTGTATCCGCCATAGTCAAAGCATCAGTATGACGTAGATCTATTTCATGTTGACTTGAAGAAGCTTCATGGTGGCTTGATCCTACTGGAATACCAAATTCTTCTAGTGTAAGTACTGTTTCACGCCTTAATTCTCCAGAAAAACTATTTTCTTGTTGATCAAAATAACCCCCTAAATCTATAGGTTCTGTTGTTTGATTTGATTTAAAATAAAAATGTTCCATTTCTGGAGCTACATAATATGTATATCCCATGTCTGTTGCACGCTGAAGGTTTCTACGTAAAACATACCTAGGATCACCTTCAAAAGATTTATTTTCAGGGGTATATATATCACAAAAAATTCTAGCTACAGAATTCTCATCCGACTCCCATGGAATCAAGCTGAAAGTATTTGGATCAGGTAAAGCATATAAATCTCTTTCATCAGATCTAGCAAATCCTTCAATTGAAGAGCCATCAAAAGAAATTCCATTAGATAATCCTTTTTCAAGTTCTTCAATTGTAATACTAAAACCTTTGAGATCACCAAGAATATCAGAAAACCATAATCTTATGAATCTAACATTATTCTCTTTCGCTTGGTGTAATACGTATTTAATACCATCTTGATTGATTTTCAAAACATCAAACCTTAATTAACAATTCAATTATTGTAATCAACTTTTTGCTGAACTACATACGGTATCAGTTATAAGATTAGCCACTACATAAGGATCCATATTTGCATTTGGACGCCTGTCTTCAATATAGCCTTTACCATCAACGTTTACTTGCCAAGGAATCCTAACAGATGCACCTCTATCAGAAACACCATATGAAAATTTATCTACCGAAGCAGTTTCATGTAATCCAGTTAATCTTTCTTCAATCGCAAAACCATAATTGTTAATATGCAAATCATGTTTTTTAGAAAGTGCTTCAGCTGCATCTATACAAGGTTGATAACTTGATCTCATTTGTTTTGTTGAAAAATTAGTGTGACAACCTGCTCCATTCCAATCACCTTTTACAGGTTTAGGATCTAATGTAGCACTAATGTTATGGTCTTCCCCTATTCTATATAACAACCATCTAGCTATCCAAAGATGATCCCCAACAGCAGTTGGACCAATAGGTCCTACTTGAAATTCCCATTGTGCAGGCATGACTTCAGCATTAATACCTGATATTTTTAACCCTGCCATCAAACATGCATCTAAATGCTCTTCAACTAAAGGCCTCCCAAAAACTTCATCTGCTCCTACTCCACAATAATATCCACCCTGAGGAGCAGGGAAACCATTTGAAGGCCATCCTAATGGCTGTACTCCATCAAATAAAGTATATTCTTGTTCAATTCCAAACCACATATCAAATGCAGCATATTTTTTTTCAGTTTCTAAACAAGCTGATCTAGTATTAGAAGCATGAGGAGTCATATCCGTATTCATTACTTCTGTCAAAACTAATATATCATTACCAAGACGAATTGGGTCAGGACAAGTGAATACTGGCTTTAATACACAATCAGAGTTTTCTCCAGGTGCCTGATTAGTACTGGATCCGTCAAATCCCCAAACAGGAGGTTCTTCCCCTAGTGGTACAACTTTAGTTTTTGATCTTAATTTTTGTGTTGGGGTTGTACCGTCAATCCAAATATACTCAGCTTTATAAAACTCCATACTTTACTCCTTTATAATTTAAAATTTATTAAAAAATACAATTAATATATTTCTTTTGTATTTCAAAATTATTAAATTTTTGTTAAATAATAAAAAAGTTGCAAAATCAAATTGAATTTTTATTAGATTCTAATCTTTTAATCTCTTCATCAATTTGACCTATTTCCACAAATTCTTGCTGAGTTAAATGGAAACATCGTTTAAGCCATAAGTCAGTTAATTTTGATCCAAAAGCGTCTGAAGACTTAGCAGCATTTGTTATTTTTGCCACTTCATATTCAGTAGGAAGATGTTTAGATAAACTTTCTATATCATTTTCAGCTTCTTCTGCTAATGCTTTTTCTTTACCTTCAATTGCAAATCTTAGTCTTCCAATCATTTTAGTTAATTCACTTAATTTATCATTAGTACTCATAAATTCATATATAACATTGTTAACATCTAGTTTAGAATTATCAGAATCAACAATATAATCAATAGAATTTTCAAAAACAATATCAAGATCATAAAAATCAGCATATTTTTGTACAGCTTCATTAACTAATAACATACCTGATTGAATATCTTTACTATCAAAAACACCACCATACAATATATCGTCAGATCTAATCTTAGCAATCACATCTAAATGTTCTCTACTTTCAATTTTTTCAGGAGCTGGAGGAAACGCGAAAGCAGACAGATCATTAGCACCAATATCAGAAACTTGATTCATTAAAAATGGAGGCACATATTTAGAAACCTCAACAGTTATAGGTAATAACACTATATAAGTAGCCCAAATTTCATCCTGATCATTTGAATCTCTAAAATAAAGTATAGAGTGACCTTTACACTCTGCTTCATTTCCTCGTTCAAATATTAAATCCATAAAACTATTAAGCCTCCAAATATAATTAATCCAATACCTATTATACTCTGAATTAAAAAGAGTATAATAGTATAATATTACAATAACTTGAGTAAATATATGAAATCTTATTTTTTAAAACCCAAATTCTATAAAAGTTTTATTCGACCTATACTTTTTAAATTACCCCCTGAATTTTCACAAAAATTAGCTGATAAAGCTCTCAATAACTTAATTTTACAACAAATAATTTCTAACAATTTAACTGTTAACAACCCAAAACTAACTACTGAATTTGTTGGCATAAAATTAAACAACCCTATTGGGCTAGCAGCAGGATATGATAAAAATTGTAAAAATATAAAAGCGCTAGAGAAACTTGGATTTGGTTATTTAGTATGTGGAACAATAATTCATAATGCGCGAACAGGGAACCCTAAACCTCGAATAGTAAGATTAAAAAAAGATAATGGGCTTATAAATTCTCTAGGATTCCCAAGTGAAGGTATAAACCAAATAATTCAAAATTTAGACAAGGACAAGAATAACAATGTTCCTATTATACTCAGTATATCTGGATTAAATATTGATGAAATAATAAATTGTTATAAAAAAGTTGAAAATTACGCTGATGCATTTGAAATAAATATAAGTTCCCCAAATACTAAAGGACTAAAACTATTTCAAGATCAAAAAATTCTAAAAGAATTATTTGTAAGGTTAAACAAAATTCGTAGAAAACCTTTAATAATAAAAATCCCTCCATATACTAACTATAAAAGCCCTATTTATGATTCAACTAAATATCATGACAAAGACCAGATCATGAGAATAGTACAAACTTGTTTAGAGGAATCCATTGAAGGACTTACTATTTCTAATACAACACCAATATTTAATAATAATTTAAAAACAAAATCTGGAGGCTTAAGTGGTAAACCTGTATTTGAAAATATGTTAGATATTATAAATGATATAAAACTCGAAGTAGGCTCAAAAATAGATATTAATGCTTGTGGCGGAATTAGCACAGGTAAAGATGTTTTAGAAGCTATTAAAGTTGGAGCTAAAAGTGCCCAAATATATACAAGTTTGGTTTATGAAGGACCAGGAATAGTAAAAGCAATTAATGAAGAAATATTATCTTTACTAAATGAAAATGACAACCTTGCATCCTTAGTTTCTAAATATAAATAAATATACATTACCCAAAATATCCTGATTTCAAAAATTCTTCTAAAGTTGATGCAACACCATCATTTTGTATACTCGGAGCAATTTTATTTGCAACATTAATTACTTCAGGAACAGAATTCTTTACAGCAACCCCCATTTCAACCCATTCTATCATCTGTAAATCATTAAACCCATTACCAAAAGCTATAGTCTGAGATTTATTTATTTGTAATTTATGACATAACCATGATAAAGCTTTATCTTTACCACTATTAGGATTCAAAATTTCACAAAAATATGGTAAAGATCTAGTTATATATAACTCATTTTTAAATATACATTGCAATTTAAACTCTAATTCTTTAATTTTAAAGTTGTCACCTAAAACAACAATTCTATCAGGTTTTTTTGTTGATAATTTTTTTAAATTATTGATATAAGTAATATCTATATTATTTCTTGTCCCATAAGATTTCATTTCATTTGTCAAACTAGAAACAAATACTTGGTCTTTACAATGAACCATAACTTCAAATTCAGAATAATTCTCAAGTTGATCTAAAGCGTTAATTAACATCCTAGAGCTGAGTGGTGAATGCCATTCAATCAAATTTGTTTTCAAATCTACAACTTGAGAACCTTGAAAAGGAACAATATAATTTATTCCACTCATACCATTCAATATATGTTTAGCTGAATTAAAAGTTCTACCTGTCGCTACAACAATTTCAACACCTAAACCAACTAGTTCTTTTATAATTTTAATAGTACGAATAGATACAGGGTTTTCTATATCTCTAATAGTTCCATCAATATCAAGAGCAATTAATTTATATTTCATAAATAATATCCTTAAGTCATATAATATTATAAATAAAAAATTACTGTGCTAAAATAATAACAAATTAATATTAACAAAACCTAAAATTAAAATGAAAATTGAAAAAGAGGTTATTAATGACTCTAGTAAATCCAAATTCAAATAAATATAAAGTAGTTGGGACCAGACCAATTCGACATGATGCACTAGATAAAGTAACAGGCAAAGCAAGATATGGATCAGATATAAATTTACCCGGCATGTTACATGGCAAAATCCTTAGAAGTCCATATGCTCATGCAAAAATAAAATCAATAAATCTCAGTAAATTACAAAAATTACCTAATATTAAAGCTATAGCAACTTTTGAAGATTTAAAAAACCCTGGGCCAGTAGACATGAAAGCTGTTTTAGGACAAACACCAACTCATAACATTTTTGCAGAAAATAAAGTTTTATATAAAGGACATCCTATAGTAGCAATTGCTGCAACTAATTTACATGAAGCTGAAGAAGCATTGAAATTAATTGATATTGAATATGATATTTTACATTCTACAACAAATGTTGAAGATTCGATGTCAATTAACGCTCCAATATTACATGAAAACTGGACAGACTCTTCAGGGGAAAATCTTACCAACATTGGAGAACACCAACAATTTCAATTAGGTGATATTGAAAATGGATTTAAAGAAAGTTATGAAATATTTGAGAAACAATATAAAACAAAGACTGTTCATCAAGGTTATATTGAATTGCAAAATGCAACAGCGTGGTGGACTAATGATCAAAGGGTAACAATATGGTGTAGTACTCAGGGACATTTTGGAGTGAGAGATAACACATCAAGAATACTTGGTATACCTGTATCCAATATCAAAGTAGTTCCTATGGAAATTGGAGGGGGATTTGGTGGGAAAATAGCTGTTTATCTAGAACCAATTGCAGCTATACTCTCTAAAAAAAGCGGTCATCCTGTAAAATTAACTATGACTAGATCTGAAGTTATGGAAGCTACTGGACCAACTTCCGGGAGTATAGTAAACATTAAAATAGGATATACAAATCAAGGTTTAATAACTGCTGCCAAAGCAGATGTATATTTTGAAGCGGGTGCTTTTCCAGGTGGGCCAATAGGCGGAGCATGTGCAGCAATATTTGCCCCATATGATATAAAAAATGTACTAATAAATGCATATGATGTTGTAACGAATAAACCAAGGACTACTGCATATAGAGCCCCTGGTGCTCCTATAGTATGTTTTGCTGTAGAAAGTGCCTTAGATGAAATTTCTAAAAAACTTAATATTGACCCTATTGATATAAGACTCTCTAATGTGGCTGAAGAAGGAAGTCGCAGAGCTGATGGAGTAGTAAACTTAAAAATTGGAGCAAAAGAAGTAATGGAAGCATTAAAACAGCACCCACATTATTTAAGCCCAATTAAAGGAAAAAACATTGGTAGAGGAATTGGTATGGGGTTTTGCAGGAATAATACAGGGCCAGCATGTGCTGTTGCTAATGTTTTAAGCAATGGGACTATAACATTAGTTGAAGGATCAATTGATCTTGCAGGGTCACGCACAGCGGTTTCACAACAATTAGCAGAAGTCTTAGGCATACCGGTAGAAAAAATTATTCCACAAGTTGGCGATACAGATACAATTGGTTATACATCTAATACTGGAGGAAGTGGAGTTGTGTTTAAAACTGGATGGGCCGCTTATGAAGCTGCTCAAGATATAATAGGACAACTAATTAAACGAGCAGCTAAAATATGGGATGCTAATGAAAAAGATATTGAATATCATGAAGGAATAATCAATCACAAAATTGACACAGAACTCAAAATGACTTTTGAAGAAATTTCTGGATTATTATCTCAAACTGGGGGCCCCGTTGTAGGCAAAGCAAATCTTAACCCTGGAGGATCTGGAGGATCTTATGCAGCTAATATCGTAGATTTAGAAGTTGACCCAGATACAGGTAAAGTTACAATATTAAGATATACAGCTTTCCAAGACGTCGGAACTGCTATTCACCCTAGCTATGTTGAAGGACAAATCCAAGGAGGTACTTCACAAGGTATAGGATGGGCATTAAATGAAGAATATTTTATGAATGCAAAAGGAGAATTAGAAAATACATCTTTATTAGATTATCGAATGCCTACTAGCTTAGACCTTCCTTTTATTGAAGCTGTAATAGTAGAAGTACCTAACCCTGGACACCCATTTGGAGTAAGGGGAGTTGGAGAAGCAAACATAGTACCTCCTTTAGCAGCTATTGCAAATGCGATAGAACAAGCAATAGGAATAAGAATGTATAATTTACCCATGAATCCTCAATCTGTTTCATCTGAACTAAATAAATTGAAAAAGAATTAAATATGAATAAAAGCAAAAACGATTTCTCAGATAATAATTCTGACAATATCACTATTGAATTAAATAATGTAAGTAAATCTTTTAATTCAATTAGAGCAGTTCAAAGCCTATCTTTTAAAATAAAAAAAGGTGAAATAATTGGATTTTTAGGTCCTAACGGATCAGGTAAAACAACAACTATGCGTCTTTTAACATCTTTTTACAATCCAGATTCGGGTAACATAAAAATAAATGGCATAAACACACTAGATGATGACGTTCAAACTAGAAGTTCAATTGGATATTTAGCTGAAAATAATCCTCTATATGAAGATCTACTTGTAAAAGAATATTTAGAATTCGTTGCTGACCTAAGAGGTCTTACAAAAACTGATAAAAAAGAAAATATTGCTAGATCGGTTGAAGAAATTGGCCTAAAAGAAGTTTATTTCCGACCAATAAATCAATTGTCAAAAGGTTATCATCAAAGAGTAGGACTTGCTCAAGCAATTTTACATGACCCTTCAATATTAATACTTGATGAACCCACAGAAGGGCTAGACCCTAATCAAAGATTAACTCACCGTAATTTAATAAAAACTCTAGGTCAAAAAAGAACAGTACTTTTAAGTACTCATGTAATGCAAGAAGTTGAGACTACATGCGAAAGAGTTATACTTTTAAGTAAAGGTAGACTAGTTGCTGATGAACCAGTCAAAGATTTATTAAACCAAGTTGAAGATTTAAAAACAGTTTACGTCGAAATAGATGGAAATAATATTGAAAAAGAGTTGAATAAATTGCCTGGATTGCAATCTATTCAAGTAACTGAACTCATTGGGAACCGCAAAGGATTTACTGTTTCTGTAATAGGAGACAGCGATCCTAGACCTGAAATTTATAATATATCTAAATCAAAAAATTGGACAATATGGGAATTACGCGAAATAAAACCTAAACTTGAAGAAATATTTAGAGATTTAACAACCAAATATAAAAAATCATGAAAAATTTATTAACCATAGTAAAAAAAGACCTTAAAGGATATTTTGATCAACCAACAGGATATATATTAATTGTAATTTTTGCTGCAATTTCGTCATATCTTTTTTTCTTTGTATCTGGATTCAATGACACATCTGAAGCATCAGTAAGAGAATTATTTAACCTATTGCCTTGGTTGCTAGGAATCTTTATACCAGCATCGACTATGCGTCTTATTGCTGAAGAACAAAGAGATGGCACTTTGGAAATATTGCTAACTCACCCCATCAAATCATGGGTGGTCTTATTTTCAAAATTTATAGTAGGTATGCTCTTCGTTTCAATAGCTATATTATCTACAATCGGCATACCTGTTGCACTTCAAACTATTGAAGGAATAAATGAGTTAAAGTGGAATTTAGATGAAGGTGCAGTACTGTCACAATATATTGGCAGTTTTTTCTTAGCTGGTGTTTTTGTGTCTGTAGGTTTATGGACATCAAGCTTAACTCAAAATCAAATTATTTCATTTGTTCTAGGTATATTTTTTACTGCAATTCTACTACTTATAGGACTAGATATAGTAACTGATCCAATTCCAGATAGATTTGCAGGATTACTTCAAGATTTAAGTCCAATTACACACTTCCAAAGTATTTCTAGAGGTATTTTAGATTTCGGAGATATCATATATTTCATTGCATTAACTTCAACATTCTTAAGCGCAACTTTTCTTTCAATCAGAAAAAAAAGCTTAAACAGTAAATCGCCAAATTATAGAAACTTACAACTGGGTGTTACAGGAATGATTATTTTGAGTATATTAACGGCATGGTTCAGTAATTCTATAGGAGGTAGATTAGATTTAACTGAGAGTAGGCTATACTCTATGCACCCCTCAACAAAAACAATTATATCTGACCTGGATGACTTACTTATAATCAACCTTTTTTCCTCAAAAGACCCTCCTACTGAAATAATTACAACAACTAGAGATGTCAGAGATTTCCTTAATGACTTAGCTCAAACGTCAAATTCTAAAGTCAAAATAGTCCATAAATTCCCAGAACCACCAAAAGAGGATGATGACAACTCAAGAAATCAAGAAGCAAAAGATTTACGTGAAGCTTCAATGGCAGGAATACCTGTCCAACAATTTAATGTTAGATCCCAAGGTGAAATATTAATAAAAAACGGATATTTAGGCATATCAATGACATATGGTAATAAACGAGAAATAATTCCATTTATTGAAACAATAGACGGCTTCGAATATAGAATTACTAGTTTGATAGAAAAAATGACTAAAAGCAATATGAAAACTATTGGATTTTTAACAGGACACGGAGAAAAAAGCATCAATACAGATTACCAATTTCTAGCTTCTTTATTAAACCAACAATATAATATAATTAACATAGATCTTGAAAAAACACCCGCTGACATTAATAACATAGATATTCTTATCATACCTGGTCCAAACACAATCATACCTGATGATACCAGTAAAAAAATAAACGACTTTATTGTAAATGGCGGTAAAGTAATGTTCTTTATAGATAGAATAGATATAAATAAAGAGCAATTGATAGCTATACCAAATAGAAATAGCTACCACGAATTTTTGTCAGATTATGGAGTCATAATTGATGACAACATTTTATTTGATATTATTTCAAATGAAAATTTATCTTTCATAGACCAAAGTGGCGAAAGAATATTGCAGCCTTACCCTTATTGGATGAGAGTTTCCAGTATTGATACTAATATAACTGGAAAAAACCAGTCAGTTTTAATTCCATGGGGAAGTTCAGTAGCATTTGATTTATACAAAGCAGATAAATTCAATATGATACCTCTACTCCAAACAACTAAATATGCTGCTGTAGATTTTAATTATCAGAACAATCCAGATATTAGTCCTTATGCACAAGCACTTCAAATAAAAGAAACAGATATGATTTCAAATAATGTAGGAATAGCACTTACTAATAAAGAAAAAACTCAAGAATTCCCTAATGATTTCAGAATTGTTGTAATTGGAGATTCTGACTGGCTATCAAATGAAACTGTTCAATTAGCAAATGAAAATCTTACAGTAGCTTTAAATATAATCGACTGGCTAGCTCAAGAAGAAGCATTATTGCAAATAAGAAATAAAGTAATCTTAGATCGCACACTCCTATTCAAGGATTCAACTAATAGAAACTTAATTCAATATTCAAATATAATTGGAATGCCACTTATATTTATCATAATTGGTTTCATAAGGTATATAAGACGTCGCAGTAATATATTAAGGAGTAATTAAAATTAAAAACATTCAACTAGGTTATATTTTAACATCACTGATCATCATTGGATTGTTCATATTAGCTTTTCAAATAATTTCTAGTAATGATGAACAAATGGTTTTATCAGGTTTAATGCCAATTTCAGAAGATGTAATTGATAAAATTGTTATTACTTCTAATGAAAATGAAGAATCAGTTACTTTATTAAAATTAGGATCGTCATGGACTCTTGAAAACCAAAAAGTATTCCAAAACAAACTTGACGCATTTTGGGCAATAACTTCATATTTTGAAGGTGCTCAACTCACTTCAAAAAACCCAAAAAGTCATTCAAAAATAGGCATAAATGATAACCAAGGAGTAAGTTTAGAATTTTATGTAGCAAACTACTTACAAGAAAAATTCATTATTGGTAAATGGACTAATGATTCCAGACTATGTTATTTTAGAAAGCCTGGGAAAAGCGAAGTATACTCAACTGAATGTCCTGTACCCGCAGATACTATATTTGACACTAAAGTTTCTGGATGGCAAGATCCTCTAATATTAGCAATTCCAAAAAATGAAATCGCTGAAATACAATATATATATTTAAATGAAGAATTTAATATTATTAATAATGGAAATGATCAAACTATAGTAAGTCAAGATGGAAATCAATTTGCTAAATGGCTGCCCTTAAATACTATATTCCAATCTTTTTCAGGATTAATTTCTAACGGTTTTGTAAATAAGGATGACTCCATCTCTATACAACTTAAAGACCCATTGGCTACTATAAAAATAAAGACTATAGATAATGCAAATAATAAATCGGTAACTTTAAAATTTCTAGAATTTGATGAGAAAAATTATTATGTATATATAGCTGGAAGCCCAACAGTATATATACTAGAAAAAGATATTGGTGATTTAATATTACTCAAGAAATCTGAATTGATTGATTAAACCTCAGGTGTTATTAGTGTAGAATTGTCTATAGGATCTTTATTAACACGAACCTTAGTAGAAAATACACTTTCAATGTTTTCCTTACTAAAAACATCCTTAGGATTACCTTTTGCAAATAATTCGCCATTTTTCAACATGACTACTTTATCGCAATATTTTGAAGCCAAAGTTAAATCATGTATAGATAAAATTACACATGATTTAGGATAAGAGTTAAGCTTTTTAACTAATTCTAAAACTAATACTTCATGAACTAAATCTAAATTAGTTGTTGGTTCATCTAACAATAATACGGGAGCTCTTTGATTTAATGCCATTGCAATTGCAACTCGTTGCATTTCACCACCAGAAATTTCAGAAATTAATTTATGAGCCAATCCAACTATGTTAGTTGTTTTCATAACTTCATAAGTATTATTTAAATCTTCCTTAGTAGCTCTATGGAAAAAATCCATATGAGGATTTCTACCCATATATACTAAATCTAAAACTTTATAATCAGCTGGAAAATTTATTCTTTGAGGAACTACCGAAATAAATTTAGCCCTTTCTTTTATAGAAATATTATTAATATCTTTTCCATTATATAAAACTAGTCCCGAAGTAGGTCTCACTAATCCATTCATAATATTGATCAATGATGTCTTACCGGATCCATTTCGACCGACTAAACCTATTACTTCTCCTACATCAAACTCAATATTTATATTTGAAAGAACTAAATTTTCTTTATAACTTAAAGAAATATCTTTTAATTGTAATCCCATTATTTTTACCTATATCTCATTTGATACCTTAATACGAAAAGAAAAAAAGGCCCTCCACAAAATGCAGTAACCAAACCTACAGGTAATTCAGATGATCCCAAAACAGTTCTAGCTATCATATCAGCTAAAATTAAAAATATAGCTCCTAGTAATGAAGAAAGTGGGATCAAATACCTATAATCTGTACCCCATATTAACCTAACAAGATGCGGTGCAATTAGACCCACAAAACCAATTAATCCACAAAATGAAACAGCAGCAGCAGTAGCTAATGAAGCTGCAATAATCAATATTTTTTTAACATATTCAACATTAACTCCTAAAAGAATTGCATGGTCTTCTCCTAATTGTAAAATATTAATAAATCTGCTAAATGATAATATAATTAATAAACTAGGAACTAAATAAATCAAAACTAAAGCTACATGTTCAAATCTTGCAGATGAAAAACTACCAAATAACCAGTTCAAAACAGGTCTTATATCTGGATCACTACCAATCATCAAAAGGGCAGTAATAGCACCACATATAGATGAAATAGCTATTCCTGCCAATAAAAGAGTAGTTAAGGTTAAAGAATTAGATTTATATGATATAAAATATGCTAGCAATACTGCAGATATAGCACCTAAAAAAGCTGCGAATGGTAATATGTTTATAAATCCAAAATAAATAGGTATTGGAGTTACAATAACTATTGTAGCACCTAATCCTGCTCCAGATGCTACTCCAATCAAATACGGATCTGCTAAATTATTTCTAAAAAGCCCTTGATAAGTCGCTCCTGACATTGCTAAAGCAAAACCTACTATACCTGCTAATAAAACCCTAGGTATTCTAATTTTAAATATAATGATATCAAAATTAGAATTGGTATTTACATTTGCAAATACTCTATCATAAAAAATATTAAATAAATCCAATATTGGAATATAAACAGGGCCAATACAAATAGCTATAAATCCAATAATTAATAATATAATTGATAAAATTATTATCCAGTTAATCTTAAAATTATTATATAAATAATTTTCATCATTAGATTTATAAATTTGTTGTTCTGAATTTGTCAAAATTCAATTAATTATCAGTTAAAAATAAATTAAAATATTCTGGATAAATAAGTCCAGCTAACTCTTCTATTCCATCTATAAATCTAGGACCTCCAATTGATAGAGCATCAGATGGCAAAGTATATACTCTATCATCTGATACTGCTTTTATTTTATTAAACGCTGGTTCATTAAAAATATAATCTTTATCCGAGGTAATAATTATATCTGGGTTTCTATCTACGATAATTTCTTTACTAATTTGTGCATAACCGTCTACATCAAAAGCAATATTATTTAAATTTAATAAAGCAAATACTTCTCCAACCATAGTGTTAGGCCCAGGGGTCCAAAGCCCGCCGACATCCTGATAAATTGATAATTGAGTATTTAAATTTTTTATAACACTTTTAATATCTAACAAACGATTTTCAAAATCAATAATTAAATTTTCAGCCTCATTCTCAACATCTAATATTTTTCCCCACATTCTAATTTCATCAGATATTTTAATAAAATCATTATTTAAACTTTCAATATATAAAACTTTTAAACCAGCATTTCTTAAATCATTTAAATTTTGATCAGTAAATACAAAAACTAAATCCGGGTTTAATCCTAAAATAGCTTCTATATTCATATTAAAAGCTCCTCCAACTTTTTGGATACTTTCAGCTTCAGGGGGATAATTGACAAAGTCATGAGTCCCAACAATCTTATTACCTTTACCTAATTCAAATATTGTCTCCAGAGCAGCAGAATCAAAAGCAATTATCCTATTAGGAGCCTCAACAAATTCTATAATTTGACCACTCGAATCAAGTATTTCAAAAGGATATGGTTTTAATATTTTCAACTTATCTTTAGGTTCTTCTGGATCTTTAGATTCTTCTGGATCTTTAGATTCTTCTGGATCTTTAGATTCTTCTGGATCTTTAGATTCTTCT
>PBOA01000030.1 GCA_002723415.1 Chloroflexota bacterium | reverse complement strand
TATGAAGAACATGTGAAATTTATAGAATCAGAACCATATTCAAAATGGTATATTATACAGATTGATGATAAAAAAATAGGCTCGATTTATTTAACAAAAGAAAATGAAATTGGAATTTTTTTGAAGGAATCTATACAAAGAAGTGGAATAGGTAGCAATGCACTAAATGAATTGATAGATATCAATCCAGGTTTAAGATATTTAGCGAATATTAATCCAAAAAATGAAAAATCAATTGAATTTTTCAAAAAATCAGGATTTAAATTAATTCAATACACATACGAGTTGAATGTCTGAAAAAATTAATTTTTTAATAATTGAAGAAACAGATTACAAGTTTCTTTATGAACTCCTTCTACAAAGAAAAAAGATAGTAAATATCTCACATAAAAAAATGCCAACATATGAAGAACATGTGAAATTTATAGAATCAGAACCATATTCAAAATGGTATATTATACAGATTGATGATAAAAAAATAGGCTCGATTTATTTAACAAAAGAAAATGAAATTGGAATTCATTTCTTTACACAATATGAAGAAAATGAAAGATTTCAAAATGTAATTAAAGAGTTTTTTTTGAAGGAACCTCGAGAGAAATTTTTTATGAATGTTAGTCCAAAAAATGAACAATACATTGATTTGACAAAGAAACTTGGATTCCACTTAGTTCAACACACGTATGAAAGGGATGAAAGGGAGATTTTTTAGATTTTTATTATTATAGAAATATTGTTAATTAAATTAGGACTAAATCTGCCAAATTCACTTATACTGGATAAAAAAACAATTTTTATGAAATATTGCAAAAAATGTCTTTACCCAGATACAAAACCTATGTTAAAATTTAATGATGAGGGAATATGTGATGCTTGTACTAATTGGGATAGAAAATCCTCGATTGATTGGGAATCAAGAAAAAATGAACTGAAAAAAATAGCTGATAATTATAGAAAAACAGATGGAAGTTATGATTGTGTAATTCCAGTTAGTGGAGGAAAGGATTCTCACGCTCAAGCACTATATGCACGAGATGAGTTAGGATTAAATCCTCTCTTGATTACTTTCATTCCTCGTGATTTAGTGGAATTAGGTAGAAAAAATATTGAAAATCTAAAAAGTTTGGGTTTTGATTCTATTGAATTTACACCAAATCCAAAGATTTATCGAAAACTTGCAAAAATTGGTTTAACAGAATTCGGAGATGTAACATGGCCTGAACATCATGGAATATTTATTATTCCAATAAAGATTGCATCCGCATTTAAAATTCCATTAGTCATTTGGGGCGAGAATCCTCAATACGAATATGGGGGACCTGGTTTGGGCGATAAATTAGATTATGAATGGTTAAGAACATTTGGAGGATTCTGGTTAGACAAATACAGTGTTAAAGAAGTTGCATTAAAACATGAAATAGAATTAAAACATCTTAATCCATACATTTATCCAACTAAAGAACAATTAGATGAAATGAAATTAAATTCAATATTTCTTTTTTATTTTTACAAATATGATATATACAAAAATTTAGAATTTGTGAAAAAACATGGATTTAGTGTGGATGATAGACCTAAGGAAGGAACATATACGAATTGGGAAAATTTAGATGAAAAGTATACAGGCATGCATGACTACTTCAAATGGATAAAATATGGATTTGGTAGAGCAACAGATCATGCATCATTAGATATAAGATATGGAAAGATCTCTAGGGAAGAAGGAGTTAGATTAGTAAAAGAATATGAAGGAAAAATCCCACTACGATATTTTGATGAATTCTTAAAAGACATGGAACTTGATAGACAAGGATTTTATGAAATAGTTGACAAATTTGCAAATAAGGAACTTTTTGAATTAGATGATGCTGGAAGCTTCAAGAGGACATCTGATGGAAATTTAATACTGAAGTATTATCCTGAATAATAAATCATTGATTCATTAACTCATAAAATTTTTTAGAAGAGTATCCTTGATAATTAATTAATTTTGACAAATACTCCTCTGATGCTTTTTTCATTTCTGAAGAATTGTAATCGTCATTTAAAATTCTTAAAAGATCATTTCTAATATTCTTAATATTTGAACTCAAACAACCATTCATATTTAATAAGCTTGGATTTTTCCAGTTATAATCAATTCCTGGAATAAATATAACAGGTTTGTTTAGTATTAGTGCTTCAATCATTGCGCTACTAATTCCAATACATATCAAGATCTTTGCATTTGGTAATAATTCTGTTATATCTCCAGATGCAAGTACTTTAATTTCTGAATTTATTTTTCTAGTCAATTGTTCCAAATTAGTAAGCTGTGTTGGTGATGGATGTAATTTAACAACAAGTCTCTCATCAAGTTTAGAAACTACTTTACAAATTTTGAGTATGTCTGAAAGATAATTCTCTATCTTGTGAATTCTTAAGCCCTCAATTTCTTCTGGTTGTGGATCTGCTGAACTAGCTAGTAAAATATACTCACCTCTTTTCGGCTTCGAACCAAAAAAACTGTCATATCTTGGTGCCCCAATAATCTCTATCTTTTCAGGCAAAATAGACGCATTCTCTATAGCTAATTTTTTATCAACATTTCCCCAAACTAATAATTTTTCTGCATTATGAAGAAAAACTCCTTGTGAAGTAAGATTCTGATTCACTTCTTTAGAATCCCAATGATATCCTTCTTGCATGTGTACACACTTTATGTTAAATTCTTTTGAAAGAGATGAAATAATCTGCTCATAAAACCCTACTTCATTAATTACTACGGAATAATCTATATTCACTTTCTCAAACATTCTGTAAGCCAACTCTATTTCTTTTAGTGTACTTGATAATCTATTTTCTATTAACTCAATTAAAACTGGCTTAATTAATTCAAAAATAGTTTTTTCTTCAAAACTAAAGAATCTGTCAAACATATCTTGTTTTTTCCATAATTTGGAAATTTGATTTTTCATATGTCTATCGGCTTCTAAATATTTCTCTTCCACCATCTTATCATAAATAAAATTCTCGGTAATTATTCTACATTTAGAATTAATTATTGTTTTAAGCGTTGAAAAATTCCAAAATGGTGGTCTTTTTCTTCCATAAAAAAATATATTTGAATTATTTTCTTTAGATGTCAAAAAAAGATCTTTAAATCTATCTGTATTATATTCTACAAACATAATATTTGTTTTTTTATCATTTGAAATCTTTGGTGTAAAAAAATTATTAATTACACGATCCATAAAATTTCTTAATTTTAAATATCTCTTTTCATCAAGAAAAATATTTTTTTGACTCTTACCAATTTTTAAACCAATTTTTATCTCATCATGTGTAAATGCATGCATCACCTCATTAGAATTTCCAATATTTATGCACGATCTCGTGAAAAAACTAATTATTTTATATAATTCGTTATCTGCAAAAAATTCTACTTCTTTATTTTGATGAAATATATTTTCAATTTCTTTAAATTTTTTTAGAAATCTAACAAAAAAATTCAAAATTTCATCTTGATATAATTTTCCTATATTTATTCCTCTATAGTTTAATAATTCTGAAAATTCTTTTTCATGAAACCAATATGTAAATTTATAAACGTACTCTTGCAGTTCTTTACATTCTGTATCATTAATGAATATATCTGAAAATATATGATCTAATTTTTCATCATTCATTTTTTTATGTGTTTTGTAATCAAATGAAATAATTTTAGAATCTTTATTTTTATTAATAATTTTTTTAATTTCTTGAAAATTTGAATTTACATCTGCAAAAATTATCTTTTTAGTTAATATTTTTTTTTGTTTTGAATAGTCATCGATTGTTTGTTCCAATTTTTTTATTTATTTCCATTTACTCCAATCGTAATCATCAAATGTTGAATTGCTCATTTCGTTGTCATTTGGCTTCCAAGCTACGTCTCCCATCACTAAAATTTTTGAAATTATTTCTGATGGATTGATTATTGCTGCAGCCATCCCATTAGGTATACAAATTAATTTAGATTGTGATGAATCTATTTGTATTTCGTGATATTTTCCACTTTCATCTTTTACAACAATTACCATTTTTCCAGAAATACAGTAAAAATAACTAGTTCGATTTTTATGAATATGTGGACCTTTTATCTCCTTAGGATTAACTAGATTAACGTAAATCATTTCTGGATTTTTTATCAAATTATCCCATTCTCTCCAAACAATTGTTAATTCACCGTTGATATGAGAATCTTTGATATCTTTAGTTTGGTGTTTTTCTAAGTCTAATACTGAAAAATTTTCTTTTTCCACTTGAAAAAAACAATGATTTTAGCCAATAAAAGTTTGGATTTAATGCTACTAAGTAAATTATACAATATTTTATTAATATTAGAAAATTTGTGATTATATGAAAATACTTGTTACTGGAGGACTTGGATTTATCGGAAGTAATTTCATTTTACGATTATTAGACATCAGTAATGATGTATCCATAACTAATATTGATGCCGAATTGTATGGCTCAGATCATAAAAACCTAAATGAAATTAAAAATCCAGAGAGGTATAATTTTGTCAAAGGGAATATTTCAAATAAAAAATTCATGGAAGAACAAATTGAAAAATGTGATGTTGTTGTAAATTTTGCAGCAGAATCACATGTTGATCGAAGTATTCATGATGCAAACCCATTTCTGATTTCTAACATACGTGGTGCATTTACCATATTAGATATAATTACAAAGCAACAAAAACGCATGATTCAAATCTCTACTGATGAAGTTTTTGGAAGTTTATCGACTGGAACAGCAGATGAAAATTCAAAATTTAATCCATCTAGTCCATATGCATCAACTAAAGCTGCCGCCGAACTTTTAATCAATTCGTATCATGTTACTTATGGTTCAGATGTTGTTATTACTAGATGTACAAATAATTATGGGCCTAGACAATTTTTAGAAAAATTAATTCCAAAAACTATCGTATTGGCACATAATAATAAAAAAATACCTGTTTATGGAAATGGTAAAAATATTCGAGATTGGATATTTGTAGAAGATCATTGTAACGCTATTGATCTTATACTCCAAAAAGGAAAGTCTGGAGAATCCTATAATATTTCTGCAAATAATGAAACCAATAACATAACTGTAATTAAAAAAATTCTTGAAATAATGAATAAATCTGAGGATTTAATTGAATTTGTTGAAGATAGACCTGGACATGATTTACGTTACAGTATGGATTCTACAAAAATTACCAAAAACTTCAATTGGACTCAAAAATCAAACTTTGAAGAAGGTTTACTTAAAACAATTCAATGGTATGAAAATAAACCTGAAATTTTAAATAATTTGTCAAATGCGTTAGAATCTACACCATGGAAAAATTCTAATTAACTTAGGAATGTGAAATCATAGAAAATGAAAGGTATTATTCTTCATGGTGGACATGGAACTCGTTTAAGACCCTTAACTCATACAGGACCAAAACAACTACTACCTATTGCTAACAAACCTATGTCTCAGTATTGTCTTGATGCAATTGCAGAAACAGGAATTACTGAAATTGCAATAATTGTTGGTGGTATAGGCGCAAATAAAGTACGTGAATTTTACGGCGATGGAAGTAATTTTGGAGTAAAAATTACATATATCGAACAAGATGAACCTAGAGGTATTGCTCATGCAATAAGATTATGTAAAAACTTTGTTGATAATCAAAAATTCCTTGTATTTCTAGGTGATAACATAATACAAAAATCTATAACGACTTTCACAGAAACTTTCAAAAATTCCAATTATGATGCAACTGTTTTATTATGTGAAGTAGATAATCCATCAAGATTTGGTATAGCAGATGTTGAAAATGAAAAAATTACTAAAATTACAGAAAAACCTAAAAATCCAACATCAAATTTAGCAGTAACTGGCATCTATTTTTTAACACCTAGAATTTTTGAAATTATTGATGAACTAAAACCATCTTGGCGTAATGAATTGGAGATTACAGATGCATTAGATAATCTATTAAAAATAAACAATAACATTAGTTATGAAAAAATTACCGATTATTGGAAAGATACCGGAACTCCGGATGACATTCTACACGCTAATGGTGAAATAATTAACAAACATCCAAAATTTCAATCTCAACATATAACAGATAATTCTCTTGATACAAAAAATCTTAAAATTATTAATAATGTTATACTTGGCACAAACTGTGAATTAGGTCAGAACGTAACAATACAAGGTCCAGTTATAATTGGAAATAATTGTAAAATCTTAGAAAAATCTACAATAGGTCCTAATACTAGTATTGGTGATAATTCAATCATTTCGGCGTCACTAATACAAAATTCAATTATCATGCAAAATTGTAAAATAAATTCTACAACTGAGATTAAAGATAGTATTATTGCAAATAATTCTGAAATAAAAGATGGTTCAACTACTGAGAAAGTATTTCTACTTGGTGAAGGTTCAAAAATTTCTCTCTGAGAAAAATTCTTTCATTAGTAACAGTAAATATCATAGTAATATTGTTTGAGATATGACTGATCTTCCATTAGTTAGTGTAATTATTCTAAATTACAATGCTGGAGATCTATTACTCAATTGTATTAATTCACTAAAAAAATCAACATATGGGAATCTGGAAATTATAGTGGTTGATAATATTTCTTCAGATAATAGTCAGGAAAAATGTAAGGAAAAATTTCCAGAGATCAAACTTATTCAAAATAAAGAAAATCTTGGTTATTGTGGAGGAAATAATGTAGGAATTAAAGAAGCAAAAGGCAAATTCATTGTTATATTAAATCCAGATACAGTTGTTGAAGAAAATTGCATTGATGAATTAATTTCTGCATATAATGAATTTGGTAAAGGACTTTACCAACCAAAAATTCTATCGTTAAATGAAGAAAATATTATACAAAGTACAGGTAATATGCTTCATGTTTTTGGATTTGGTTTTGCTAGGGATAAAGGAAATAGAGTTGTAAATAAAATAGAAGAAATTGAAAAAATTGGATATGCATCAGGAACATGTCTTTTCACATCGAGAGAAGTATTTGACAAAATTGGATTATTGGATGAATTTCTATTTCTATATCATGATGATTTAGATTTAGGTTGGAGGGCAGCGCAAATTGGAATAAATTCTTACTATGTTCCAAAATCAAAAGTTTTTCATGTTGAAAGCTATTCATTAAAATGGTCATCAAAAAAATTTTATTGGTTAGAGAGAAATAGAAAATACTGTCTTCTTACACATTATTCTAAAAAAACACATGATGAAATGAGATTTTCGTTGATGTTAGTTGATCTGTTCGTATGGGTGTTTTATTTGTCAAAAGGTTTTCTTGGTGTAAAAATAAAAGCAGAATTAGATATAAAAAAAAATAAAAGATTTATAGAAAAAAAATACCTTGAATTAGAAAATAAAAAAATCGTCTCCGATAAGGACCTTATAAAAAATTTTCCAGATGAAATATTTGTACCAAAAAATGTTTCACAAGAATCAATGAATGTTAAATTTAATTCCATATTAACAAAACTAAGTAAAAAAGTTAAAGAAAAGATTATGTAATTTTCTCAGAAATGATAACTGCTACAGCAATTCCATTTTCATGAGATAGTGATGCAAGAAATCTATATTTTGACTCTGCTGCAGATATATGATCATTCTGTTTAGAATTTAAAATTGTAACAGTTGGTTTAGAATTTAAATAAGATGTTTCAATTTCTAGAAAAATAATTGTCTCATTAATGGATTTCATTAATGCTTCTTTCAGAGCAAATTTTCCAGCAAATTTTTCGGGATAATTTGTAAATTTTAAACAATAATCTATTTCTTGTTCAGTAAATATCCCTTTATAGAAACTTTCATTTGTTTCAAATGGTTTATTCGCGAATTTCTCTACATTTGAGATATCAATTCCAATTCCAAAATTTTCAATCATCTCTAACGATTATTTTTCCTTCTCCATAAAGAAGAATATCTTTTTGTTTATTACTAATTTTTGATTCAATTTTAATAATTTTTGTTGATTCACTTTTATCAGTTACAGTACTCAAAACAGTAATTTGATCTCCTATAAAGCAAGGATTACGAAACTCTAGTGTTTGTGAAGAATAAAGTGCATATTTCCCAGGAAGATACATTCCTACCATTCTCGACAACAAAGACGCAAGTAACATTCCGTGAACAATTTTTCTTCTAAATTTTGTCGAATTTGCATATTCATTATTCATATGAATGGGACTAAAATCTCCAGATATTTTTGCAAAATCATCAACTAATGATTGTGTTATAGTTAGATCAAATTCTTTAGTTAATCCTATCTTAATTTCTTCAAAAGTTAATTCGGAAAAATTTTTAGACATTAAGAAACATCATGATTTTTGAGATGTCGTTTGATATCTGCAACATTTTTTACATCAGTAATTTCTGAAATTGTGAATTTTATTTTGAAATGATTCTCAAGTTCATCTACTAAAACTAATCCATTAAAAGAATCCCAAGATTCAATATTTTCTGGACTAGATTGATCGTTTACTTCCGATTCGGGAATTGCGAATACCTTGGCAACTATTTGATATACATCATCAATCATTCAATTTCAACCTTCAAGTGTTTTGGTAATTTTATTTCATTATTTAATTTATAGATCCAAATATTATTCTGTTTCTCAAAACCAAATTCAGAAAGAAAATTTTCAGCTGGTTTATTTTTTTGTGTTGGAATAAATTCAGCTCTTATTTCCTCAACATTGTTCTTTTTTGCATCTAACAAAATTTGAGAAAGGATTGCATTTTCAACTCCTCTACCCATAATTCTACAACTTAAAAGAAATGTATCAATCATCCAAAATTTTTCATCTTTTTTTACAATGTAAACTCCTGTTATACCATTATTGCCAAATTTATCTGAAACTTCTGCACAACCAACAGAAATACTTGGATTGTTTGTCATATTTTCAATATCTTCTTCCTGATATCGTTTAGTTGTTAAGTTAAATTGATTAGTTTTCATTGTAAGCTGAGAAATTCTTGGAATAAGAAAATTACTAGATTTTTTGATTTTTACATTGATTTCTAATCCCTTCAAAAAATCATCCAAATTTGAGATAGTTTTTTCAAATTTTTTTCGTTCTCTTTGTTCTGAATACATCTCTCCTCGTTTTCGATCTTCATTTGTTCTTTGTAATACATTGAAATCATTAAGATCTTTTAAAATTGAGGCAAATTCTGATGGTTCATCTGTTAATTCTATTGTAAGCACTTCCGAAAATTCAAATTTTATTCGTTCACAATTGACTTTATCGTCATCAAAAAATACTATACTGTCAAGTCCAATGTTTATCTCTTCAGCAATCTTTTTCAAATTTTCAGCTTTGTCATTCCAATTAATTTGTATATTAGCAAAATGTTTTTTGCGTAAAATCATATCTGGATGTTCTTCAATAACTTTCATTGCATCATCAAAATTATTTTTACTATTTATTGCTAAAATAATTCCTTGATTCCATAATGATAATAATTCTTTTTGGAATTCAACAAATGCCTTTCCATTAGGTGTATGACCTAATTCAATTCCATCAAAACCTTCTTCTCCTACTATTCCGCCCCATAATGTATTATCTAAATCTAATACAATACATTTTTTATTTTTTCCAGAAATGGGTTTTATAAAACTCATTAAATCATTTGCAAAATACGGAATAAAATTTAATGCAATTTGAATGTCTCCCATATGAAATTGTCTATAATCAAAAATATTTTTTTCACCGTACTTTGACACAAATAGATTAAAGTCGTAAACATATACTGACGAATGAGTTTTTGAAATTTTTATAATGGCTCTGTTCATTTTTTCAATAATTTCGTGAAAACCTAATTCCATTTTGGTTTCAATAATTCCATTTGGTGAGTAATATGGAATATTGAAATTAGTTATTACCAACTTTGAATTCAAATTTCTTTCAAAATTTATGATTAGATTTTCAATTACATCAACTTTTTCTTTTAAAAAAGATTCTTTTTCAGAATCAGAGATGGTATGTAATTTAAAAAAGTATTCACCAAAAAATTTTCGGATATCTAATATTAAAAATGTAATATCAGGTGAAAATTCATACAAGTCACTTTTAGAATTTAATAATTCCTGATTGTATTGATCATAACCTGATACATGTGAATGATATTTTATTCCTAATTTTGAACATTTGACATGTAATGACTCATCCAAGCCATTCAAGGTAAAACTAGAAAGTATTGCTACCTTCAATTTCTTATCAAATTTCAAGTCATCAATTTTTTTTGCTTCTGTCATATACTCTGAAAGTGATTTTTCCAATTTTCTATACTAAAAATGATTAATTCAACAATAAATATTATGTATGAATTCTACTATTTTTTATCAGTAAGCTTTAGATTTTATTAAAATGGAATATTATGATTGTATGAGTGATAATCAAGATGACACTTTCCCAATTAATGAAAAGGAAGTAATGGATTATTATGGATATTCTGGCAATTTTGGAAGGTTTAAAATTAAAATAAAATTTTTACGAGACTGGATCTTGCATTCTTTAGCTTATTCTTCTCCATTATCTGGATTTTCAGTTAGTATGCAAAGAGCCAGAGGTGTAAAGATAGGACATAATTGTCATTTCAATCCATATGTGTTAATTGATTTGATTTATCCAAAAATGATCGAAATCGGGAATAATGTTACATTAGGTTCACATTCAATGATTTTTGCTCATGTTAATCCTTCAGCAAATTTATTTCTTAAACAGGGTGATTTTCCTAGAAAAATATCTAAAGTTACTATAAAATCTGGTGCAGTAATAAATCCTGGAACGGTGATTATTGCTGGAGTTACAATTGGAGAAAACTCAATTATCTCTCCAAGAAGTGTAGTTACACAAGATATACCTGATTATTGCATTGCAGTTGGTAATCCTGCTAGAGTAATAAAAAAAATTGATCATTGAAAAAAATGAACATAATTGGAATAGATTTTGAAGATTGGTTTCATCCAGAATTAATTCAAAAATATTTACAGAAAAAAAATAATAAACCTAAAGTTTTCCAGGGCATTGGAAAAATAATTGATCTATTAAGAAAAAATGAAACCAATGCAACATTTTTTGTTGTAGGTGAACTGTTAGAATACGAACCTGAATTACAAGACATCATAATTGAAAATGGACACGAAATTGCTTTTCACACAATGAAACATTCACGAATTGACTCCTATAACTCACATGAAAAATTTGAAATGGAAATAATTAATTTTAATAATTTAACAAATGGAAAATCAAAAGGATTTAGAGCACCAAGTTTTTCATTAAATAATAATTCATCTTGGTTAATTGATATTTTAGAAAAAAATAATTATCTTTATGATAGTAGTATTGTACCAGCAAAAACTAAATTATATGGATTACCTAATGCAGAAAAAAAACCATACAAAATTACAAAAGAATCTTTAGAGAAACACTCAGATCATGGAAAAATACTTGAATTTCCATTACTAGTAACAAAATTTTTAGGGAAAAAAATTCCTGCTGGAGGTGGATTTTATCTTAGGTCATTGCCCTTACGCATAATAAAAAATTCCATAAAATCATATCAAAAAAATAATCTTCCTGCTGTGTTTTATATACATTCATGGGAATTAACACCTGAATTCATGCCAAAAATAAAAATGTCTAAACAAGATGAATTTGTAACATATCATAATCTAAACAAAGCATACACAAAGATGGATGAATTATTGAAAGAATTCAAATTTACATCGTTTGAAGATTTTATGAATAATTCAAAATTAATTGAGTAGAACAATCTAAAAAGCATAATAAAACGAAAATCATATGAAAATTGCATTAGTATGTCCTGCATCATTACCTGCAACTCAATTTGGTGGTATTGTCTTTTTAGCAGTAGATTTAGCACGTGAAATCTCATCTCTTGGTCATAATGTAACTCTCTACACAACTGATCTTGATTTTAGTAATGGACCAAATAAATTTAATAAAAAATTACCTAGAATTGAGAAAATTAAAAATTTCAAAATTAATAGAACACATGTATGGTTTTCAATCAAATTATTTTTCATTAATTCATCTATGTCAAAAGAAATTGAAAAAGATAGGCCTGACATAATACATACAATAGGATTAAGAAGTTTTCAATCAATTATTGCTTGGCGTGTTTCTAAAAAATTGAAAATCCCTCTAGTAGTATCAGATCAAGGAGGTTTAACAACTCATCCATTTTTAACTGAATCTGGTATGGGTTTACAGATTCTTTATAAAATTCAAAATTATTTTATTAAAAAAATAATTAATCATTCAGCAGCAATTAGTGCTGCAAATGAATATGAAAAAGAGATTTTTTTAAATATTAACAAAAAATCAAAAATAGAAATTATTCGGAATGGTATAAATCTTGAAACATTAGTTAGTAAAAAAAATTTTAGAGAAAAATATCAAATAAATTATAAATTCATTCTTTTTGTAGGAAGATTTTCAAAAAGTAAAGGAATTGAAACATTAATCCATTCATTTAATAAAATAAAAATTGAAAAAGAAATTTCCAATACAAAATTAGTTATAATGGGTGTAGATTTTGGATTTGAAAAAGAAATGGAAAAATTAATTAAAAAATTTAACCTATCTGATAGAATTCTAGTAATCAAAAATCCACCACGTGAAGATGTAATCTCTGCCTATGGGGAAAGTGAATTCTTAATTCTTCCTTCTCAATGGGAATTATCGCCATTAGTTCCACTTGAATCCTTTGCATTTAAAAAACCAGTAATTTCAACAAATTCACACGGAATTCCTTTTACAGTAAAACATAATGATAATGGCATTCTTGTTGAAACTGAAAACCCTAATGAATTAGCTAAAGCGATAATGAAACTAATTACTGATGAAAATCTTAGAACAAGATTAGGAATATCAGGATATAATTTTGTACATGACGAATGTAATTGTATTTCAATGGCACAAAATTCTTTAAAATTATATGAGCAGGTATTAAAAAATACTCATAATAAATAGCGACTATAGGAATAAAATATGAAAAAAGATTTCTTCAAAGATTCAAAAATAAAATTCCCTGCATATGAGCCATGGATATCAAAAGATGATCAAAAAATTATTGAAAAAACTCTTAAACAAAGTATGCTAACTCTTGGACCTCAATTGGAAAAATTTGAGACTGATTTCTGCAAATATTCAAAATCAAAGTATGCTATTGCTGTATCTAATTGTACCGCAGCTCTACATTTGTCTCTTAAAGCATTAGGAATTAAAGAAAATGATGAGGTAATAATACCTGATCTGACATTTGTTGCTGATGCTAATGCTATACTTGCTTGTAATGCAAAACCCGTCGTTGCTGACATAAACAAAGAAAATTTCTTCTTATCAATTTCAAATATAAAAAAAAATATCACCAAAAGGACTAAAGCAATAATTCCTGTTCATATCTATGGGCAAGTCTGTAATATCGAAGAAATCGTTGATTTGGCAAAAGATAACAATCTAAAAATCATAGAAGACTGTGCACATGCAATTGGAACATTTCATAAATCAAAACATGTAGGTACAATTGGCGATACTGGCTGTTTTTCATTTTATCCAACAAAAAATATAACTACTGCTGAAGGAGGAATGGTTACTACAAATTCAAAAAAAATTGCAGAAAAAATTAGACAGATCCGTAGTCATGGAATGACAAAATCTCTGAAAAGTCGTTATTCTAGTAAATATCCTTGGGTTTTTGATATCATTGAACCAGGATATAATTATCGATTAGATGAAATTAGATCTGCATTAGGAATAACACAGTTAAAGAGAATTAAAAAAATCAATGAACTTCGTAAAAATGCATCTCTATATTATCATAAAAATTTACAAAACATTCCTGGAATAATCTTACCTGACATGGTACGTGATAGAAGTCATTCTTACCATCTATACACAATTCGTGTTACAAAACCATTCAAACTTTCAAGGAATCAATTATTTGAAAAATTAAAAAATCATGGAATTCGAACAACTGTATATTGGATGCCAATACATGAATACACTGCATATAGAAAATTTACTAAGAAATCTAATATAATTAATACAGTTAAAATCTATAATGAGATTTTAGCACTCCCACTCTTTCCAAACATATCAAAAAGACATCAAGATGCAGTAATCAACGTAATAAAATCATAAAATAAAATTTCTCAGAAAATATCTGAAAGCCATTCTTCTTTATGGCTTTTATCTGAAAGTCTATGTGCTTCCATTACTTTTGCTTGATTTAATAATTCGTCTTCAAAATTAAGTAAAGATTTTTTCTTTCCTGATATGTCTAAACAAAATGTATCAATCATTTTAAGGAAATGATTTTCTGGTTTAATTTCAAATATTTCTTCTCTCCTGCCATTCCAATTATTTTCAACAGTATACTGTAAATTTACTCTGGTTACAAAATCTGGAGGAACTGAATAAGCTCTATCTAAAGATATGAATCCATCATTACCCCAAACTTCGTAATTTGCTTGATAAAAATTCCCATTTCCGTATGTCAATGTAGCAACCTTATCATTTTTGTATTTCAGAATGGAAGTTCCACGAATATCAACACCTGTTTCTGGATCGTTGCTTTGCCTGTTATAATACACTGAAAGTGGCTCCTCATTGAAGATCATTCTACTCGAACAAACAGGATAACACCCACAATCATTCAAGAATCCTCCTCCAATTTTATCAGTATATCTAATATCATTTTTTGGAAATGCTGGAAAACCAAAAATACTATTGAATGCAATAAGATCACCAATTTTTTCACCATCAATCAAATCTCTAACTTTTTTATGCTGAGAATGAAATCTAAACATAAAGCCCTCCATTATTCTGACATTGTTTTGTTTTGCATTTTCAACCATACTCTTTGCTGATTCCAGATTGTATGTCGATGACTTTTCACAATACACATGTTTGCCGGCTGATGTAGCTTTTTTTGCTAATTCTTCATGCGTTCCTATGGGAGTTGAGATATAAACAACATCGACTTCGTTATTTGACATCACGTCTTCATATGTCCCATATTTGTGACAACCCAACTCTTTTGCTAATTCTTTTGCCTTTTCTACAGTTCTACTTCCAATCATTTCTAATTCTGCAAATTCTGATTCTAAGATAGCAGGAATAACTGAACGTTTAGCAATTCTTGAACAACCAATAATTCCAAATTTCAAAGGATTCATTCTTATCACAAGTATGAAATAATTCCTCGAATATGTGGCCCTACAAAATTTTCAATTTTTAAAAGTTGTTTTATTTGATATAATGTTATCCAAATGAATGAATCTGGAATTGCTAATTCTTCATTCTCATTCACTTCTATAATCATATTGAAATTTGATTTTAAATGGAACCGTCCTCCATCTTCTGATTGCCATTTTGCATAGATAATTTTTGCATTTTTTGGTTCGTCAAAATATTCAGCAAACAATGGTCTAATTCCTCCATGAGCTTTTAACAAATTACTTGTTGTAGCTTGAAGGGTTGGAGATAATTGTAATTTACCAATATTTCCCGGTTCAGCTTTTGCTTGTAGCAAATAGTGTGGTATGCCATTAATTTTTTTCATCAAAATACCTAAAATTCCGCCAGGATTCTTTGCAATCATTGGTTGTGTCCATCCTTTTTTACCCACCTCTCGATCAAATGTGTTAGAAACTTTTACTCCAATCACTTCAAAAAATCCTCCTGATTCATGTGTTATGTTGCCAGAATTATTGTCAACATTCCATTTATCAAGTTCATTTATGCTAATTTCTTCTACAATCATATCTGATTCTTCTCTTTTTTTATTGAACCATTCAATGACATCATTTAGCTTGTTAATTTGATTATCATCTCGAATTGAATCTAACATTACTTGTATTCTAGATATTGTTTCTGAATCTATTTCATATCCATTACTTTCTAAAATTGATTTAATTTTTTCAACTACCACACAAAACCTTAACAGAATGTCTAATTATATTTTCTATTATTTACTCACTCCCGAACAAATTTGATTAAATATCAAAACATCGATCAAGTTATTAATCAAAATCATAAACTAATACTGATTTTATTGAAAAAGACTACTCGTGATACCAAAAAAATTCCTTTCTTTGTGCCTGACATTGACAATAATGATAAAAAAGCTGTTCTTAAAGCCCTAGATCAACCTACTCTGACAAATGGCCCAAATCTACAAAAATTTGAAAGAGCATTTGCAAAATTTACTGGGGCAAAATATGCAATAGGTGTTACAAACGCAACTGCTGCATTGATCTTATCGTTAAATGCTTTAGAATTAAAAAAAAATGATGAAGTAATTGTGCCTGATGAAACCTTTGTTGCAACTGCTAATGCAATATTACTTAACGGAGCAACCCCTGTACTAGCCGATATTGAAAATAACGGTTATAATGTATCTGTTAAATCAATAGAAAAAAGTATTACAAAAAAAACTAAAGTCATAATGCCTGTGCATGTTGCAGGAAAAGCGTGTGATATTGTTAAAATTCGTAAACTCGCACGTGATCATGGACTAAAAATTATTGAAGACTGTGCACATGCTATTGGAACCAAAATTAATAATACACATGTAGGGAATTTTGGAGATTTAGGCTGTTTTTCATTTTATCCAACAAAGAACATGACTACAATTGAAGGTGGAATGGTAATAACAAATTCTAAAAAATTAGCAATAAAGATTACCTCTTCTCGGAATCACGGATTTGTTAATAATAAAAAATTTAGTTCTAAACCATGGATCTATGATGTTGAATCTCCTGGTTATAATTTCAGATTAGATGAAATAAGATCTGCTTTAGGAATAAACCAATTAAAACGCATTAAAAAATTAAACACTCTTAGAAAAAAAGTATGTCAATACTATAATTTAAAACTTCAAAACGTTAAAGGAATTGAAATACCTTTTTTATCACAATATGATGATGATGTAAATCATTTGTATATGATTAGAATAAAAAAAGAGTATGGTTTAACACGAGATGAATTATTTAAAAAATTTTTAAAATCTGGAATTCAAACATCTTTACATTACACTCCTTTACATGAATTTACCATCTTTAAAAAACTTGCAAAAAAATATGTTAGTCTAAAAAATTCTAAAATTCTCTACAATGAATTGATATCTCTTCCAATGTTTCCATATATTAGCAGAAAAGAACAGGATAATGTAATTAAATGCATAATCTCTAACAAATAACAAGGTAAGCTATGAAAAATAAAATCATTTTTTGGATGGATGCATTTCTTTTACATTACTGTCTTGCGTTTTACATGCAAAAAAAATATGATGCTGAATACTATGGAATTATTGATATTTCTAATAAACCAAAAAGTTTTTTTCAAACACAGGAATTACTAAACCTTAAAAAATTCTGGTTTTATCATGATCAAATCGATCCTGATGAAAAACCAAACCTTGATTATCTGTCTGAATTTGAAAAAAAATATGAAATAAATTTATGGCAACTAGCAATTAATGAAAGAATTTTCTATAGATTTAATGATTTTTATAAATTCTCTGATAATCAAATACTCTCAATCTTAGAACAAGAATGTAAATTCTATGAATCTATTTTAGATGAAATAAAACCTAATCTAATAATAGCCGAAAAACCAGTTTATCATCACAGTCATATATTTTCTGAACTATGTAAAGCAAAAAAAATTAAAACTCTTTTCATTGGTCAATCACGATTGGCTTACAAATCGATCTTAAGCAGTGATGCATTCCAACTTGATTCAATTAAAGATTTTGAAACTATGGATAGTAAAAATAGAAACTTTGAAGAATTGCTAGATTTTCTTAAATCTTCAAATGTCTCAAAACAATTAAAAACTTTTAAAGATAGTTTTACAACTTCAAAAATTAAAAAAATTAATGCTGCAAAAGAATTTTTGCTCTTTTCTGAAAATACAAATTTGAAATCGCATTATACCTATTTTGGAAGAACTAAATCGAAAGTAGTACTACATGAATTATTATCTTCTATAAAGAAAAAATATCGAAGTAACTTTATTGACAAAAACTTGTCTATGGAAATACCTGATAATGAAAATTTTGTTTATTTTCCTTTAGGTATGGATGAGGAACGCAATTTGTTAATTGGTGCTCCATTTTTTACAAATCAAGTTGAAACTGTTCGTCATATTGCAAAATCATTACCAATTAATCACAAATTGTATGTAAAAGAACATTATACTATATCGATAAGAGATTGGAGAAAAACATCTGATTATGATGAAATAATGGCAATTCCTAACGTGAAATTATTTCATCCATCTGTTTCTAATAATGAATTACTCAAAAACTGTTCGCTAGTAATCAGTGTCGGAGGAACCAGTAGTTTTGAAGCCGTTTTTTATAAAAAACCTTCAATAATTTTCACAGACACAAACTATTCTATTCTTCCATCAGTATACAAAGTAAATTCAATGCATGAATTGCCTTCTGTAATTAGACAGTCATTATTGACTCAGGTTGAATCAGCATCTTTAGATAAATTTTTACAAATACTTGAAAAAGATTCAGTTAATTTTGATCTTTATGGTTACATGTCAAAAATGCATGAACATTTTTATTTTGGTGGAAATTTAGCTGATGTAGAAATCACATCATCATCTATGAAATCTTTCCTAGAAAACAATAAAATTGAATTTGAAAATTTAGCGGATGCCCACATTAAAAAAATTGTTGATTATGAATTAAATAACTAAACTAATTTCAAATATCTTGTTTTGAAATCTTTTTAAGAACTTCAACTTTTGATCTAAATTTTTCATCATTTAATGGAGATTGTGAATATTCAAAATTATAATCATCTTTAATA
The DNA here is from genome assembly GCA_002723415.1 of Chloroflexota bacterium. Taxonomy (GTDB): domain Bacteria; phylum Chloroflexota; class Dehalococcoidia; order Lucifugimonadales. The sequence continues at coordinate 6,450 of PBOA01000030.1, read as the reverse complement.
TCTACATCACTAACATCCTTTTCTTTACGTGCCTCAATAATTAATGACATCACAGGACTTCTATCAAAACCAGTTAATGTAAAATTTGTTTCATAGGATTGTGTTTCTTTATTGTAAAAATTTATCAAATTATTTTCTTTGTAAAATTTTTGATTAAGATTTTTCCAAATTGGTTCCATACCTTCAACGTGTAATGGCTCATTAAATTCCTCAATTTCGGAGTCACAGAAATTCTTTTCTTCAATTTTATAGAATCCATATTTCTCTAGTAAAATTTTCAACATATCAAAATCATATAGATAGATATGTGCATATCCTCCAATGAATTCATCTAATTCATTGTTAAAAAGTACAGTATCTTGACCCGCAGAAATTACAAAATTCATAAAAGTTCCACCATATGATAAATCGGTTCTAACTTTTCCAGATTCTTCACGAAGTCTCTCCAAAAAATCTACATCTTTTGTTACATATGCTTTTGCTATACGATAAAGATCTGGTGTCAAAATTCTAATGACGCCATCTTTTTCTAAAACTCTGTTAAATTCAACTAAACATTTTTCAAATTTATAGTGAGGTATATGCTCTATTAGATGACTACAAAATAAGATAGAACAACTTTTAGGATCTACTGGTATATTTCCTGCATCGCCAATAATTGCATCTCCGTCTACTTTACTTGTTTTATGATCCAAACCTATCCATCCATCTTTTTTCCATATTGGACTTGGACCGATATTGATCTTTTTCTTATTCATGTCTAAAACAAAAAAACTGTTCTTATAAAAATCATATATACTTTTTAAAAAATTTATCATAAGTATTTTTTATTAATATGTACAAATCAGAACCATTGTGAAAATTGTTACAATTATCCCTGCAAGAGCTGGTTCAAAGGGAATTCTACACAAAAACCTCCAAAAATTAAACTATAAACATCTTATTCAATATCCAATTGAATGTGCAAAAAATTCAAAATTTGTAAACAGAATTATTGTAAGTACTGATGGCGAAAAAATTGCTAATGTTGCAAAAAAATCTGGTGCTGAGGTACCATTTCTTAGACCAAAAAAGTACTCTCATTCTAAAGCATCTCAATTAGATGTAATTATACATGCACTGGATTATCTGGAAAAAAATGAATCATATGTTCCTGATATAGTTACAATACTTCATCCAACTAATCCATTCACAACATCTAATCTTCTTGATCGTTCAATTACTAAATTAAAAAATTCCAAAACTGATCTTGTACTTGGTGTTATGCCGGTTAAGACTCATCCTTTCAGATCATTTTGGCACAAGTCAAATCTTTTAAAAAAATTTACATCTGATTTCGATAAATACTATCAAAGACAATTGTTTCCTCCATTATATTTTCCTACAGGAGACATCTACACTTTCTGGAATAAATCTTTTAAAAAATATGGTAAAGTTTTTTGTCCAAAAATCACTCCACTTTTTTATAAGAAAGATGAAATTTCAATGACAATAGATACTCCATTTGATCTTTTTCAATGTGAAATGATAATGAAAAATTGGAAATCGTTTAAAAAATCAAAAAAGTTCAAAAACTATTAAAACAATTAACAAATACTTCAAAATGAAAAAAATTAATAAAACAATCCAGAAAAAATGTCTCGAAATAAAATTAATTATTACTGATGTTGATGGAGTACTCACTGATGGAGGTAGGTATTACTCAGAAAAAGGCGAGATAATGAAAAAATTTCATGTGCGTGACGGTATGGGCGTGAATATCTTACTAAGAAATAATGTTCAAACTGTTATTCTATCCAAAGAAAATTCCCCAATTGTTAAAAAATGGGCCAAAGACATGAATGTGTCCTACGTTAATCCTTCTTCAAATAAAAAAGAACAAGAATTATCTAAAATCTGTAAAAAATTTTCACTAAAACCATCAAATATTGCTTTTATTGGTGATGATGTAAACGATGTAATTTTAGCACAAAAGATAGGACTTTCAGCATGTCCACAAGATGCAAATGTCTCAATTAAGAATACTGTTGATTATATTTGTCAAGAAAAAGGAGGTTGTGGCTGTTTTCGTGAGTTGGTCGACATCATACTATTTACAAAATTCCCAAAAAAGAAAAATTGGTATTAAACTTCATATAGTTAAAATCACGGTTTGTATTTAGTTGGTTTTCATAGTTGCTGAGATAGGCATTAATCATAACGGTGATCTAAAAATTGCCAAAAAATTAATTGATATGGCCGTTAATGCTGGTTGTGACGCTGTAAAATTTCAAAAAAGAACTATTGAGAAAGTATATTCGAAAGAAACACTTGATTCTCCTCGAGAAAGTCCCTGGGGTAAGACCACACGTGAACAAAAACTTGGATTAGAATTCTCTGAGAAACAATATAAAATGATAGATAGTCATTGTAAAAAAAAGAAAATTGATTGGTTTGTTTCATGTTGGGATATTGATAGCCAACTCGATATGAGAAAATTCAAAACCAAATACAATAAAGTTGCATCTGCAATGCTTGTTCACAAAAAACTTCTACATAAAATTGCTGAAGAAAAAAAGCATACTTTCATATCTACAGGCATGAGTACCATGAAAAATATAGTGGACGCTGTAAAAATATTTCGTTCCCATTCTTGTCCTTTTGAATTACTTCATTCTCACAGTGCTTATCCTATGGATGTAAAAGAAGGTAATCTTAGAATGATTCAAACATTACAAAAAAAATTTAATTGTAATGTTGGTTATAGTGGTCATGAAGTAGGCTCTTATCTTTTACCCGTAATTGCAGTAACATTGGGCGCAACTACAATTGAACGACATATTACACTCAACCGTGCAATGTATGGTTCAGATCAGTCTGCATCATTAGAAAAAGCTGGACTAAATAGAATGGTTCGTGATATAAGATTAATTGAAGATATCTTGGGTTCAGGTAAAAAAATTATTTGGGACTCTGAATTACCTGCACAAAATAAATTAAGACAAGTTTTTGTATAAAAAATGATTGAAAATATTAAAAATAGTTTTAATGAAAGTATAGAAACAATTGAAGCTTCTTTAGATCTAGTAGAAAAAATTGATTCTGTAATATCAATAATTTCAAACTCTTTCAAGAATAAAAATAAATTAATAATATTTGGAAACGGTGGAAGTGCAGCTGATGCTCAACATATTGCTGCTGAATTTGTTGGCCGATTCTGTCATGAACGTGAAAGTTTACCGGCAATTGCATTAACAACTGACACAAGTGCATTATCATCTATAGGTAATGATTATTCTTTTGATATTATTTTTAGTAGGCAATGTGAATCTATAGTTAAAAAGGGTGATGTCGTAATTGGAATATCTACCAGTGGTAATTCCAAAAATGTAATTGAGGGATTAATCACTTCTAAAAATTTAGGTGCAACTACTATTGGATTATTAGGAAATGATGGTGGTCAAATAAAAGACCTAGTTGAAATTTCTCTAATTGTTAATTCATCTTCAACTGCTAGAATTCAAGAGGTTCATAGAGTAATTTATCATATTATTTGTGAACAAGTTGAACATCAGTTTATAAAATAATGAAAAGAGAAAGACAACCACAAAGTAATGGATTCTTATGGAACATTGATAATATTCAAACACTTTTTACAAAAAACTCTTTACTCAATCCAAAATTGTTACACACTAGTAATAGAAAAGATATCGATCTTCGAATAAAATTTCTTGATGATGTTATTAATCATAAATTAGAATTTGACAAAACAAAATATTTTCAATTTATTTCTGAATCTGATAAAGGAATATCTCGTGAACCAGGAAAAGCAACAAAAAATTTTATAAATTTATTCTATGAAATAGAAAATAATAATATTACTGTACCACTTCTCATAGGAAAATTTACATCCAAAAAAATTAAAAGCCGTTATATCATTAATGAAAAAAAAATTTGGTCAGAAATTGAAAATATTACAGGGTATCAAATATTGGATGGTGCACATAGACTTGCAATTGCTTTATTTAAAAAAATGAATCAAGTTCCTGTTAAAATAATTAAACCTCTTGGATTTGAAATACCAAATTACACAGAATATCTCAAATACAAAGAAAAGGAATATTTGTAAAGAAATTTTATTATTATCATGGGATTTATAGAAAAAATTACTGGAAAAGTGGAACTTCCTGAACCTAATGGTTGGGAACCTGAAAAAGATCAATTCAATCTTCCATTTGCAATTGAGTTAAAAGAAAACTGGCATATTCACTGGGCTGATATTCGAATTGAAATGACAAGCGAAGATTTTGAAGGTTTTGCAGAATCAATTATCTCTGCATATGAAAGCTGGAAAAAAGATGGAAAACCACCTGTTCTTCCTGAAATGAAACGGTATGGAGAATATCCAGATGAAGAGGATTTTGATCATTTTCAATTCAACGATAGAAATAATCCTAAAAATAAATCTGGCAAACCAAGATTCCATTTTAAAAAATTCCCTAGAACTGAACATGGAAAACTTTTCTTTGAACCAGCTTTTCAGATAGAATTACAAAAATCTCGTTCAGATGCACCTGATGGTTGGTATCATCTTCATTACAAAAATTTCCGAATAGAGATAGGTAGAAAACAACTTAAGGAAATGGCTAAAGTATTTCAAGATTCTTTAGAAAAATAAAACATCAAAGATTTTTCTTGATATAATCAATTGAAGATACTGGTGAAGGATCTACTTGTGATAAAATTGCATGATAAATACTGACATAATCAAAAAAATAAACCAAACAAGCAATCTTAGTTAAAATATTTCCTTCATTAGAAAAAATTTGTTTATATTCAATATTTTTTTCACAAAAAAAGTTTTCTAGAATTGTCCATCTTTCTTTTGTTTTTACATAGTCGTTAGTACCTTGAATAAAAATGGGCTTTAGTTTACTTGGTTTTTCCCATGCAACAATACCATTATGACATGATTCTATCACATCTTCTATAATGACATGATTTTTTGCATTTTCTTGTAATGAATTTTTAAATCTAATTGCAACTGAACCTAAACCTGCAGGATAATAAATTATTGGAATGCCATTAATCCATTTAGCTAGTTCTAATGCTGGATTTTCTTTGGTTAAATTTTTGGATGAAATTTTTTTTTGCAGAATCTCCAATTCATCTAATGATTCAAGAACATCTGATTTTTCGATTGGAATCAATCCCTCTAAAATATTCAATATGGAATATAAAAATGCCAAAAGTGATGCACGTGGAGAGTGTATTTTATCTATTTTAAAAAATGAAATATTTTTGTTCTCATTTGCAATCTTCTCCATTTTGCCACCAGATGACATTGCAATAATCTTGGCGTCAGTTTTTAAAGATTTTTCAAGAACTGTAAGTGTTTCATCTGTATTCCCAGAAATACTTGTTACAACAACTAATGTATTTGAATCAACAGTTTCTGGTAAAAGATACCCCTTTACCACTGTTGTATGAATGTCTTTTTTAGATAATATTGATGAAAATATATCTCCTATTGTACCTGAACCTCCCATGCCGACAAATACTACATGATCTATATCTTTGAAATTTGGTCTTGAGAAATCTTGTTCATAAGAGTTCTTTGCAATTTCGTACCATCTATCATAAACTCTATACATTTTTTCAGTATCTATATTATTTAGTTCCTCCAAATTCATAGTCTAGTTTTTGATTAATCATTATTATAAAATACTTAACTATGAATTTCTTTTAAACTCAAGAATTATTATGGTCCAATTTCTGGTAATTTTATGTCACTAAAAACTGTAGAATGGAAAGATAATTCTGTAGTGATGATTGATCAGACAAAACTTCCAAATGTTCTTGAATATGTGACTTATACTGATTATAATCAAGTTGCTGATGCCATTCGAACATTAGTTGTTAGAGGTGCTCCTGCAATTGGTGTATCTGGTGCATTTGGTCTTGCATTAGCTGCATTACAAAGTGATGCTTCTGAAAAAGACGATCTAATCAATTATCTTGAGAATGCCAAAAAAATATTATTTGAAACACGTCCTACTGCGGTAAATCTTGCATGGGGTCTAGACAAAATTATGGAAGTTGCAAATAATGCTTCTTCTGTTGAACAAATACGAAACGATGTTGTTGAACACGCAAAAAAAATGGCAGAAGACGATATAGAAATTAACATGGCAATGGGAAAAAATGGTTCTGAATTATTTGATAACAATGATACTATAATGACTCATTGTAATGCTGGTGCATTAGCAACAGTTGGGTATGGCACGGCTTTAGGAGTTATACGTGCTACAAAAGATAGTGGAAAAAATATCAAAGTCATAGCTACTGAAACTCGTCCAATTCAACAAGGTTCTAGATTAACTGCTTTTGAATTAAAACATGATGGAATTGATGTAAGTCTAATTCCTGATACTGCAGTTGGTTATTCTATGGCAAACGGTCTTGTAGATA
>PBOA01000029.1 GCA_002723415.1 Chloroflexota bacterium | reverse complement strand
GGAGCTTCAAGTGGTGGGGCAGGGGCAGCTATGGCTGCTGGTTTATGCTCTTTAGCTACTGGTGGAGATGGAGGAGGTTCAATAAGAATCCCTTCAAGTTATTGTGGTCTATATGGATTAAAAAACACTCAGGGACGGGTGCCTAAATATTCCGGTACTCCAGCTCAACATATTCCAAATTATTTAAGTCAACAAGGTCCTATGAGCAGATCTGTAAGAGATTCAGCTATGATGCTTGAAGTATTAGCAGGTCATGATCCAAGAGATCCTGCATCATTAAGAGGAACTATTCCAGATTATATCGGATCGTTAAATAAAGATATAAAAGGTTTACGATTAGGATGGTCTTCAGATTTTGGTTATACTAATTCAGAACCAGAAGTATTAGAAATCACATCTAAAGCTGCAAAAATTTTTCAAGATTTAGGATGTAGCTTGGATGAATCAAAATTAAAACTTGAAGATCCATTCTATGCTTGGTGGACTATATATACGAACCTAGTTAGTACTAGAAATTTTGATATATTAGAAGCAAATAAAGAAAAACTTACTTGGTACATGAAATATGTATTTGAATCAGGAGTAAAGTCTAATGTCGGAAATTACATCAAAGCATTAGGTGAAAGAGATATTATGATATCTAAGTTTGAAGATGAATTTGAAAAATTTGATTTATTATTATCACCAACGATGCCTACAACAGCATTTCCGGTAGATAACCTACCAAAATCAATAGCAGGTAAAGAAGTATCTCCTAGTCCAGCATTTGGATTTCTTCCATTCACACATCCAATAAATACAATTGGATATACTGCAGCAACTGTTCCTTGTGGGTTTTCTAATGACGGTATGCCTATCGGTTTACATATAATCGGTAAAAGGGGTGCTGATGATATTGTTATGGCAGCATCTTCAGCTTTTGAAAAAGCTAAACCTTGGACACAACATATGCCACCAGTAAGTTAGAATCTATTTTAACCAAGGTCTATATACAACACCATTCTTAATTGTATAGCTATGAGATAAACGCTTATTAGCAATTACTACTTGTGGTAATTCCCAATTACTTGGACCTATTTTATTTGCTGGATTCATATAACTATAAGATGTCCTATCATATAATTTAAATTGACCTTCTTCTTCATAAAATATAGTAATATCAGCTGTAGCACCAATATTTAAAGTACCAATTTCAACTTTAGACATAATCTGTGCAGTTTTATTAGTACATAAATTTATAACATCATATAAAGACATTCCCAAATACATAAATTTAGTTAAAGTAGTCAATAAATCAAATACAGGACCTTCAATATTCCCAATATGTAAATCACTACTTATATTACTTGGTAATAATCCATTAGTCATTGCTTTATCAGCAGCTTTAAAAGAAAATCCCCCTGCTCCATGCCCAACATCAATAATTATTCCTTTTGATTGAGCCTCTTTCATAGATTCAATAACTTCACCTGATTTTTCAAGTATGCCATCACCAATTCCATGAAAAGAATGAGTAATAATATCACCTTCTCGTAGCATTTGTATTAATTTAGGTAAAGGTGTAGGACTATTACCTATATGAATCATTAATATACCATTAATAGCTTCAGCTAATTCAATAGCACGTTTTAAAGCTTCGATATCATTTACTCCAGCTTGTACTCGCCCTAGTCTTGCTTTAACTCCAATAATTAAATCTCTATGAGCTTCAAAAACTTCTAAAGTAGAATCATAGTCAAACCATTTCATGTTTTCTATTTCACCATAATTATTAGAAATCATTCCAATACTAGATACATTTAATAATGCATAAATACTTGTTTTTGATTTATCAATTACATGGTTTCTGAAAGCTGGAAAATTTACAGAACCAGTTGACCCAGCATCTAAAGCAGTAGTAACTCCTTTAGATATTAATGTTGAATCTGGATCTATACCATATATTGTTCCTCCCCAAAAAGAATGGACGTGTAAATCAATTAAGCCTGGAGTAACTATTTTACCTTTTGCATCTATCACTTCTTTAGCTAATTGATAATCAATTGCTTCATTAATATCCGCAATCTTTCCGTCTTTAATTGCCAAATCACTCATCTTATTTATATTTTGAGATGGGTCAATAATAGTTCCATTTTTTATTAATAAATCATAATTCATAATTAGCTCCTAGATCAAAGCATACATCAAAATTTTTATGTTGAAAGCCATTCTCCATATTCAGTTTGTAAATTTTTCAAAGACTGATTATAGACCTCTAAAGGAATAGTTTCATAAGGAGACAATAATTTTAAAGGCATTTCAAGACCAGAGGCTCTCTTAAACATTTTATCGTAAGCTCCGTCCATAGTTTTAAATCCAAAGGCAGAATTGAGGAAAGATTTCATAGCTAAACTAATTTCTAATTGTAATTTAAAGAGCTCTTTATAATTTTTTTCTTTGCCATAATTGAAATATTTTTTTATTTTATTAGGAGCTATTGCTGCGAAAGAAGACAATAAAGAACACTCTCCATGCAATGAGCCAAAAGCAAAATTCTCTTCTCCCAAAAAGTGCTGCAAATCCGTTTCAGTAATTAATTTATAACATTCGGAAGGTGATGCAGTAGTAAATTTAGTTGCGACTAAATTTGGTACAGATTCCTGTATTTTTTTATAATCTTCAGTAAGTAATATTCTCCCAGACCTACGTAAATTGTAATGTAAAAAATTACAATCAGAGAAATTACCACATACATCCTTAAAGAAAGTCATATATTCATTATCATTTAAAGTTCCCCATGGAGGCAAAGGTATTTGAAACATTCTAAAACCTATGTCATACGCAATAGAAATCCTTTCTACAACTTGAACGGTTGACATCCCAATAGCACCTACCATTGTTTTTATATTTGGATTAAGTTTAGTTTCTTGCCAAAATATTTCTGCAATTTCTTTAAACTGTTTATTAGTTACTGCATAGCCCTCACTAGCTGTTCCAAATATATACATATTAGTAAATCCATTATTTATACTAGTCTGTATCTCTTTTCTAAAAATATCTTCTAACAATATTTCATTGTCTGACCATGGGATTTCACAACTAACTAATATATCCTGAGGATATCTTTTACTAGACATTATTACTCCTAAATTTAAAAAAATTATTATTATTAGAATTTAAAACATTTATTTTGAAAATTCTATAACTAAATATAAATTTTTCATAAAAAAAGCTTGCAATGATATAATCGAATTGATATATTTCCAGATAAATAATAGATAACAAAAGTTTTAATACACAAAATGAAAAGTAGTGCAATTATACAAACTGAAATCGGCGGTAAATTAATACTAGATGATATTGATATACCTTCACCTAAAGATGATCAAATATTATTAAAAATATTCTCATCTGGGATATGTCATTCTCAGCTACATTTAATGCATAATAATAGATTTGAAAGGCCCCTACTTCTAGGTCACGAAGCTGTTGGTATAGTTACAAAAATAGGAAAAAAAGTCACCCATTTAAAAGAAGGTGATCATGCAATAATTACATGGGTATATAGAACTCCAAAAAAAGGAAGACCTTCCATTGAGCCTACTGGAGTGAAATATAAAGGAAAATTATGCTCAGGAAACTTTACTTGGGCAGAAGATGTATTAATTAATAGTGAATTTGTTGTACCTATATCTAAAAATCATCCTACAGATATAACATCAATAATAGGATGTGCCATATTAACTGGAGCAGGGGCAGTAATGAACACTGCTAAAGTTAAACCAGGAAATTCAGTAGCTATATATGGAGCAGGAGGAATAGGTTTAGCTACAATTAAAACTGCATCAATTTTAAAAGCTGATCCTATAATCGTTGTAGACATTGATGATATAAAACTTAAATTTGCTAAAGAGTTTGGAGCAACTCATACAATAAATTCATCTGATATAGATCCTGTCAAAGAAATTATAAAAATAACAAATGGAGGCGTAGATTTTGCTTTTGACGCTATAGGATTAAAAATTACTAATGAACAAATATTACCTTCTGTTAGATCTGGAGGTAATCGAGCTGATAATACTGGAGGAACTGCAATTCTAATTGGACTGCCTTCTCAAAATATGAATTTAGACCCAGGTCTTTTTGTTTTCGGTCAAAGACAATTTAAAGGTAGTTTAGGTGCAATATATCCTGAAAAAGACTTTGAAACTTTTTTGAGATGGAATAAAGAAGGTAAATTCCCATTAGAAAAATTAGTCACAAAAAGATATAAACTTGATCAAATGAATGAAGCCTGCTCAGATTTAAAAACTGGAAAAATTTTTGGTAGAGCTATAATAGATTTATAAATTGTTACTATTATTCTAATTTATCTGCATTTTCAGCTACTTTACGAAAAGCATTTACATATTGGTCAATTATTTCAGGTCGATAATGTTTAAACCAAGGAACATCAAACGCCAAATTAGGCAACATCTCTGAAACAGGAAGACTGCCTTTAATTATTTTATTCTTATGACCTGAATTAGCTACAAATGTAGGAGTACCATGTCCATATATATCTGCTTCATTGATTACTGGATGCTGATGCATTAACACATTCAATCCAGGTTTTGTTAACACCCCTTCTGATCTAAGCGCTTCACAAAATTTATCTATATTTAACCCACCTAACTCCTCGGGAACATATAATCCTTTAGGAGAATACCAACCTCCCTTTGTATTGCCAGAATCTTTAGGAGGCCTATGTGAACGAATACCTGGAACTCCTTCTAATTTATCCCAAAAATAATTCATCGCCTTTTGAATCTCTCCCATTCTTTTTCTATAATGTTTAAGTTGTACTCTTCCTAGAGAGCTAGAAAGTTGATTCATCCTATACTTGTAACCTCCAAGAGGAAATCCTCCAAAACGACTTAATTCTGAATTTTCTATATATTTATCTTTACCAATAAAAGCAGTAGAAGTATTAGCATACATCCCCGTTCGTTCATAATGTCCAAAAGCAACAGCTCTCTCCCATATATTATTGTCATTTGTAATCAAAAATCCACCTTCACCAACTGCTAATGATTTTTCTGACATAACAGACATAGCCCCAACATGGCCAATAGTTCCCACAATCATTCCATTATAAATAGCACCATGAGCATGAGATACATCTTCAATAACTTTAATATTATGTTTATTAGCTATGGCCATAATTGCATCCATATCTGCAGGGTATCCCATATAATGAACCACTATAATAGCCTTAGTTTTATCTGTGATTTTACGTTCAACATCTTCTGGGTCTAAAGTCATGGTCTTTTTATCTAAATCCGCAAAAACAATACTAGCACCTAAGCTAAAAGCCGGCAGTGCAGAAGCCCATATGGTTAAACTTTGGCATATGACTTCATCTCCTACTCCTACTCCTACTCCATACATAGCAGAATGTATTGATGCTGTCCCATTATTACAAGCTAGTGCATGTTTAACATTATGCCATTGAGCAAATTCTTTCTCAAACTTTAATGTTTCATCTATTCCAGACATTTTTCCATATTTCAACATCTCTAAAACAGCTAATTCATCTTCTTCAGTAATAATTGGCCATTTAAAAATATCGCCTGGATCATCTTGAATGGATATTGGTCCTCCATAAATAGCTAATTCATTATTCATAATTAGATCTCCAACAAAATTATATAATCATTTAACGCAAGTATATATAAATTAATTAGATATTAATAGTTGTTAAAAAATAATAATTGATTTAACATCTACAAAAAATAAATCAATATAGGGAGGTTATTATGCAATTTGATACTCTTATTATTAATGGCACAATTATTGATGGTGCATGTAAACCTAAATTTAAATCTGACATAGGCATAGTTAATGGTAAAATTGATAAAATAGGTCAATTTAAAGAAGCTGACGCCAAGAGGGTAATCAATGCTGAAAATTTAATTATTTCCCCTGGATTTATAGATATGCATACTCACTCTGATATTTCACTTGTAAATGATAAATATGGCGAAAGTAAGGTATATCAAGGTGTAACAACAGAAGTAACTGGCAATTGTAGCTACTCTCCTTTTCCATCTGGTAAGAAAGGTCCTAATCACCTTAAAAAAGGCCTTTGGGAAACTGGCGCTTTAGCTGATGACCCTAATACAAATTGGACATGGAACACTTTAGATGATTGGGCGAATACTATAGAAAAAAATGGCATAAGTATTAATATCGCCCCACAATTAGGGTATGCTGCACTTCAAGTCGCTACAGGTGCTACAGAAGAAAGACCTGCATCGAAAACAGAGATGACCGAAATGAAATATTTAGCAGCTCAAGCAATTGAACAAGGTGCCTTTTCAATATCAACTGGTCTTTCTGTACCACCCTCTGCATATGCTTCTACTGAAGAAGTAATAGAAATATGTAAATCTATATCTCATTATAATGGAGTTTTCTATGTTACACATGCCAGGGTAGGACCTGGAAAACACCTATCTATGATAGAAGAAGCAGTTAAGATAGGACAAAAGTCTAACCTACCTGTTCAATTTTCACACCTAGCAATAACAGATTGGAGGTATTATGGACATGGGCCTAACATGCTTAAAATTTTTGAGGAAGCAGACAAAAATGGCTTAGACATAACTTATGATATGTATCCGTATACTGCAGCAGGAGCGGGGCTAGATCAAATGATACCATTATGGGCTCAATCAGGAGGTATTGATACATTCCTAGAAAGATTAAAGAATAAGAATAAAAGGGCTCAAATTAGAGAAGAGGTGCAAGAAGGTATAGGAGGATTAGCTCCAAAATGGGAAACTGTAATATTATCTTCCTCAAATAATAATAAAAATAAAGAACTAATTGGAATGTCAATAATACAAATTGCTAAGAAAAGAAAGATTGACCCAGCTGAAACAGCTTTGCAATTAGTAGAAGAGGAAATTGGAGCTGTACCTGTTACAGTACATAATAGGTTAGAGAGCGATATAAGATGTTTTATGGATCATCGCCTAGCAATGTTTGGTTCAGACGGTAATGCTGTTTCACCAAATGGATTTTATAAATCTGGAAGACCTCACCCTAGATTTTATGGTACATACCCAAGAATACTAGGTAGATACGTTAGAGAACAACCATCAGTCTTAAAATTAGAAGAAGCAATATACAAAATGACAGGTTTTCCTGCAAAACGGTTATGTATGAAAAATAGAGGCATAATTAAAGAAGGTTATATAGCTGACCTAACTATTTTTGATTCTAAAAAAATAATTGATAATGCAACATTTGATGACCCTCATCGATATCCATCTGGAATACCATACGTTCTTGTTACAGGGGAAATTGTTATAGATAATGGAGTACATTCAAATAAAACACCAGGTAAAGTACTAAGAAGAGGTAATTAATTCTTTAATAATCCTTCTTCTTTAAACCAATTATAAGTATCCTCTAAAGTATCCTCTATCTTCCTAGGTATATATTTTAATTCTTTTTTTGCTTTAATATAACTTATATTTTTAGGGAATTTAAAAGCGTTAACAGATTCTAAAGTAAATAAAGAATTATTATTAGTAAAAATTTTTAATATATCCTTCAAAAATGCACTGATTTGTACAAGTTTAAAAGGTAATGAATAAATTTTGTAATTATCTTTGTTTATATTCAAAGCAATATTAAACAGTTCCTTTAAAGTTAACCAGTGTCCTCCAATTATGTAATCTTCATTTGGAGAATCAATTTTTGAAGCTTCGAATAATGCCCATGAAACATCTCTTACATCAACCCAATTAAATCCCCCATCAATTATAAATTTTTGATTACAATTAAAAACATTAAGAAGAATTCTTCCCATTCTAGACATAATATAGTCATTTGGCCCTAATATGCCTGTAGGATAAATTTTTACTACTTCAATATTATTTCCATGATCAGACAATTCATTAATTAATGTAATTGCTTCTGATTTAGACCTGTCATAAACTGGCCTATGTAAATTAGTAGTCAAACTTGTATTCTCATTAATAATAATTGTTTTAGAATTATAATTAAAAGCATGAATAGACCCGCAATAAACAAATTTTTTAACTTTTTGTTTTATACTGGTTAAAATTAAATTCTTAGCACCTAGAACATTAGTGTCCCACACCAAACCATTTTGGCTACCATTAATCGATATTCTAGAAGCAAGATGGAAAACAATATCTATTCCTTTCAAAAAATCTTCTAAAGACTTTATATCTAATATATCACCGGAATGGATTTCAATTTTATCACTTATAACCCGAAGATGATTTTTGTGAGTAAGGATTCTTACAAATACACCTTTAGAAAGTAAATAATTAATTAAATTATTCCCTAAATGACCTGAAGCCCCAGTAATTGCGACTTTCATATTAATTACTTCGTTTTATTTTTTCAGACATTTCTAGATCTAATACTGCTTCATCTAACATATCAAGTGCAGTATATGCATCAGACCTTTCTTTATATAATTTCCAAAGATTAGGGTTTAATTCAATTGCTTTTGTATAATCAGATATTGCTTCATTATATTTACTTAATTTCGCCAAAACAGTAGCCTTATTTCTATAAAGCTCCCATTTAGGTCTAACTGTTGAATTCCCTGAATATTCAATTGCAGTCGAATAATATTTCAATGACTCCTCTAAATTACCAATTTCAAAATTTATAAAACCTATATAGAAGTTTGAAGTTAACAACCAATCATATTTCTTAGAATCATCTCCTGATACATTTATAGATTTATTAAACTCATCTATGGACATTTGATACTCTAAACATTTAAGGTGATCAAGTCCTCGATTGATATAGTATTCAGAGGTATTTTTTTGTGTAAAATTATGTTCTCTTTCTTGCCAAGCATCATTAAAACATGGACTAGTATTAGATAAAGAATCATTATTGGTCTGAACTCCTATATAAAAATAAGCAGTTATAATACCAATTACAAATACTAATAACAATATTACATATCTTATGTTATTTAATAAATTATTTTTCAATTCCATTAATCCACCTTATAATTATTATATATAATTTATTACAAAACAGCGAATACATCTATTTCAAATTCAAGTTCTAAATCAGATAAAGACTCAACTACTAAGCCAGTAGATGTAGGGTACACATTCTTAATATATTTAGCTATAATTGGGTAAACTTGGTCTCTAGTCTTTATATCTGGAACATATGTGATAATTTTACATATATTACTTAAGTTTGCACCCACACTCTCTAACAATGTTTTCACATTATTCATAGCAGTTTCAGCTTGAATTGTAGCGTTATTTTTACCTATTAATTTGTTATCTAACAAAGATAACCCAGTTTGACCTTGTAAAAATATTGAATTTCCAGATTTTATAATTTTACTTAAAGGAAAATCTATTCCAGGTAGATAGTTAGGCTTTGATTGAAAACATCTATATTTATTTTTCTCAGTATGTGCAAATATATCTATTTCTACATCAAGTTCATCTCGAGCTAATCCTTTTATTACTACGCCTGTAGATACAGGATATATTTTATGTAAATATTTAGAAATAACACTATAAACAGGTTTTCTATATTTTAAATCTTTGATATAAACTGTCATTTTACAAATGTCTTCTAAATTAGAACCTATTTTATCTAATAAATAACTTATATTTTTCATTGCTTGGTCAGTTTGTTTTTCTACATCACCTTTACCAACAAAATTATTACCATCTAAAGTAAGGCCAGTCTGCCCTTGCAAAAATATATTATTATTAGCTTTAATCACTCTCGCATTTCCAAAATCTAATTTAGGCATAAGATAACCATTTTTAGAATTACCTAACATAAGCCTTGAATGCTGAGTTTTAATATCTTTGGGAATTACTGCCCAAACATCAATTTCAAAATCAATATATGGCTTTGCAAGGGATTTAACAACTATACCTGTAGAAACTGGGTTTACGCCTTTTAAATATTTTGCTATTACTGGATAAACTTGATCTCTGAAAGAAACATCAGTTGTATATACTACTATTTTACATATATCATTTACACTTGAGCCTGATTCTTCAAGTAAAATTTTTATATTAGACATAGCATTTTCAGCTTGTTTTTTTGGACTACCTTTACCAACAAAAGATTTGCCATCAAGTGTAATACCAGTTTGTCCAAGCAAAAATATTTGATCATCAGCTTTAACAGCTTGACTAGAACAATAATCAACACTTGGCAATAAGATACCTGATTTAGTATTTCCTTTTCTTATACGAGTATGTGTCACTGAACCAATAAAACCCTTTAATTACAAATAAATTTATTTTTATAATTTTATAATATAATTAAAATTGGATACAATTAATTTTATGTCTCTAAAAGAATCAAAATTATATGAATGAACACAAAAAAATTAAATTAAGTGTCGTAGACCAAACACCTGTTCGTAAAGATAGTAAACCATCTATAGCATTAAATGAATCAGTAGAACTTGCAAAATTTACTGAAAAAATTGGTTTCAATCGATATTGGGTATCTGAACATCATAATTCAACCTCTTTTGCTGGAAACAGCCCTGAAATCCTTATTGGCCAAATTGCATCAGCTACAAATAAGATTCGTATCGGTAGTGCTGGAGTCATGTTAAGTCATTATTCACCTTTTAAAATAGCTGAAGAATTTAAAATGCTTGATGCGTTTTATCCTGGAAGAATAGATTTAGGAATTGGTCGAGCCCCAGGTACAGACAGACTAACAACAGAAGCATTAAATTATCCTAAAGAAATAATTAATGTTCAAAATGAATTTCCTCAAATGGTTAAGGATTTAATTGGTTTTACTACAAATACACTTGATGAAAATCATAAATTTAAACAAATAAATGTTTCATCAGGAATACCTGAAGAAACACATCCTAAAATATGGTTACTAGGATCTAGTGATTATAGTGCTAGACTAGCAGCAAAATTAGGACTTCCTTTTAGTTTCGCAGACTTCTTTGGGCATACACATGATATAGGTCCCCAAATAGCCAAAATATATGTAGAAGAATTTCGACCATCTGAGTTCTTACTAAAACCAAAGCTAAATGTTGCACTTCAAGTTATCTGTGCAAAATCTGAAGAAGAGGCAAAATATATCAGTTCATCTAGAAATTTCAATAAAATAGTATCCACTATGGGTTTAAAAGCTTATGGATTTATAAAACCTGAAGATGCTTCAAATTGGATATTAAACCATAATATACAGAACAATATAAACTATTTCACCAAAGGCTATATTGATGGTGATCCAGTACAAGTAAAAGAACAAATCATTGAAGCTTCTGAAAAATACGAAACTTACGATATAGGAATTGTATCAAATTGTTATTATTTTTCTGACAGAAAAAAATCCTATGAATTAATAGCTAATTTATTCTAATAATTATTGCCTAAATTAAACAATTATTTTAGGCTATTTATATATTAATATATAAATTTAAGGAATTCATACTAATGAGAGAAAATAAATTAAGGACTTTAATTAAAGAAAACAAACCTAGCTTTGGAATTAATTTAACTGTAGATTCACCAGATATAGTAGAAATCATTGGCAAAACAGGATTAGTAGATTATATAGAGTTTGAAGCTGAATATATGCCATATAGTCTGCATTCTCTGGATAATATCGCTAGAACTACTGAATTATATGGTATGTCAACAATGATTAAGTTAGATAAAGAAAACCAAGGGTTTACAGCAAGTAGAGCTATAGGATCAGGTTTTCAAAACATTTTATTCTCTGATACAAAAAATAAAGATGAAGCAATAAAATGTGTTTCACATATTAAAGCAGATTTAGGTCCTAATACAGGTAATTTTGGATCTGCTGACAGAAGATTCGCATCATACGGATTAGAAAGTGGTACTAAAGAATATGTGAAATACATTAATGATAGTGTAATAGCTTTAATGATTGAAAAAAAAGAAGCAGTTGATAATTTGGAAGAAATTCTATCTGTACCAGGGATAGATATGGTTGTATTTGGAGGCAATGATTATTCTATGAGCTTAGGTAAACCTGGATACATAAGAACTAACCCTGAAGAAATAAAAAATGTTGCCTTACATGTAGCTAAAGTTGCCTTAAGCATGGGAGTTCAACCAAGACCAAGTATAGGTAATCCGAACCAAGCAATTGAGTTTATGGAACTTGGAGTTAAGCATTTTTGCATGGGAAATGATCTAATAGGTTTGTGGCAATGGATAAATACTCAATTTGAAGAACTAAGAAAATTGGTAGAAAAAGGATAATTATATAGACTTAAAATCTAATGATGCTGAATTAATACAATATCTAATACCTGTTGGTTCTGGTCCATCTGGAAAAACATGTCCTAAATGTGCATCACAATGTGCACACATAACTTCAATTCTTCTCATACCAAGTGACAAATCTTCTTCAGTTTTTATTTTATTAGAATCAATTGCATCCCAAAAACTTGGCCAACCACATCCAGCATCATACTTAGTTTTAGAAGAAAACAATTCTGTATTACAGCATATACATTTATAAAACCCTTCTTGAAAAGTGTCCCAATATTCACCAGTAAAAGGTCTTTCAGTAGCTTTACGTCTAGTAACAGCAAATTGTTCTTCGGTTAATCTTTCTTTATATTCGTCTTCATTCATAATTTCTCCATTATATTAATTTATTCATATTTCTCACGTAATATATGAGATGCCTTAACTTCATTTTTCAATTTTTGATAAGCTTCATCTAAAGGAGCATATGGGATTTTCCCTGGAGAAAAACCACAATCTGGATTTAAGCTTATTCTTTCTGGTTCAATATATTTTATTGCTTTTTCAACTCTCTCTACAATCTCTTCTGGGGTATCTATATGTTCAAATCTACACCCAACACAACCTAAACCAATTAAAGAATCCTCAGGCAATTTTTTTAATATTTCAAAATCTCCTGCAGTAGGAATACTGAATTCCAACACATATTGATTAACATTTATTTTATTCATAACTTCAATAATAGGATTATAACTGCCCTCAGCTCCCCATCCTGATCTACCCCAATTTCTACGACACAAATGCAAAGCTAATGTAACTCCACTTACTCCATCTATAATAGAATTAATATTATCTGCTGCTAAATCCATTTCATACTCTGGGTTTTTAAATTTAGATCTAACCTTTGGATCAACTAAAACACATAAATGTGGATCATCAATTTGAATAACATTTACTCCAGTATCTTTTAACAATAATAATTCTTTATTAAGAATTGGTATTAAATCTTGTATAAATGACTCCCTAGTAGGATAAGCTTTATTCGACAATTCTTTTTCCCATAATCTCTCACCTAATAAATAAGGAGAAGGGACACAAACTTTTGATTTCCTATCTGTAGATTTAATTAGAAATTCAGCTTCCTTAGCAATTAAACCTTCATTCATTACTTCCATTTTTTCTGTAATTGTAATACCCCAACGATGTGGTTTCATTCTATTATCAGGAGTAAATCCAGTAGCTATATCTGCTATTATATGCGTATATGCATGCCTTCTCCATTCACCGTCACTAATTAAGTCCAAACCAGCAAATTCTTGGATAGCTATAGCATAATTGACTAATTTATCCATTTTTTTTGTTCTAGCTATTTGAGATGATTCATCACCAGGATTTTCAGGTAAAAGATCAAGTAATACATTCGGTCTAGGTAAACTACCAACTACTCCAGATTGAAATAATTTGCTGCTCATTAATATATAATTCCTTATTAATACACTTATTTAATATTTACTAAGCCTATCCTTTACAATTGTATAAATTATAAAAGGTAAACTCCAAAATGCTCCCCCTCCTAATCCTAACAAAATATACATTACAAAAGGTTCTGATCCCGAAGAACCAAAAGAGGCTCCTAAAATTGGAACTATAAAAGTTAAATTACTAATAAATATAAATTTTATTAATTTTAATTTAAGTATTTTTGAAAATATAATCCCTGTCAACGATGGAATAAATAAAGTCAATACAAATTCCCAAAATTCAAATATATTATCTTGGGTAAGAATATCATGAGTTAATATAAATAAAATTGATACTAATGAGCCTAGTAAAGAAGCACAAAGAAAAAATTTAAAATAATTTAACATAATTATGCCTAATATATTTATAGTTATAGTTGTGTGAATTAATTTAAACAAATAAAATAGTGAAATAATAGATAAAAATCTTGAAATTATAAATAATTCATATGTCAAACTTAAATAAAGTAAAAAATAATTACATTCTTGATAAATATGTTAAGTACCAATTACCTAAATTAAAAACAGTAGATGAAGCTGATCTTAATTCAATGTTTGAAGGTTTCAGTGTAAATAAATTAATTAAAAATTCAACAATGACAGAAACTGAATTGATAGAAACTTTCAGACTTTCTATGATTACAGAATCTTTAACAGAACAATATGCTGAAACATTTGTTAAAGGGGCTTTAGATAATAATGCAATATGGTTAAGCAATTATATTGAAAACTTCTGGGTTCCTGATGAATTAGGACATATGGACCCATTTAAGAATGTATTAATAGACTTAGGGTATACTGAATCTGACCTTTCAAATCAAATATCTTCGGCTAGAGAAGAAACTAATTATTTAGAATCTCATACTACTGAAATTACTCCAATTGGATTAACAACTTATGGAATGGTACAAGAATGTATAACTGACTACTGGTATGAATTACAGCTAGATTTCTTCCCAAAGGGTTCTGGGACAAGAAAAGCTATTAGTAAAGTTAAAGGTAGGGAAGCATTACATACAGTCCAGTTTCGAGATTTAACTGCAATTCAATTAGAAAATGACCCAAGTTTATTAATGCCTATTTTAGAGACAATAGTTAATTTTAAAATGCCATCTAATCATATTAATAAAGTTAAAGAAATTGAAGAAAAATCCCAATCATTAATTCCTAAAATGAATGGTGAAGTTTTAGAATTAATTCGTAGAATAATATCACATATACAATTAGCATTAAATGATACTGGAAAAATTGGTCAACTATTTGCATTATATGGTACTCAACAAGATAAAAACCTTGTTAAATTCATCCCTAACAACACTTTATTCTCCTTATTTAAATATTTATCTGGAGGATACGGATTAGTAGGAGAAATTATACTAGAAAATATTGGTTTATATGCAAATGAGCCTGAATCGTTGGAATCAAATTATGAAAGATGGCGATACCGAATTAAACGGTCTATAAAAAACTGGATAAATGAACAATTTGATTTAAAAGAAATTTTTAAAAAGTAGTCTAATGATATTGATTCTAAAAATTTCAGAACTAGTTGGAAAATTAATCTCACCATTAATTATAAAACGTTTATCAAAAATGTCATTAAAGGCCGAACTCCCTAATGAATTATCTAAAAACAATTCGTCAAATACATTAAAAATAAGAAAATGGTCCACATTCACTGATATAGCCTTAGGATACGACTTAGGTTTAGCAAGATCATATTTAGAAGCAAAATGGGATACTTCAGACCTAACTCAAGTATTTAAATTGATGATTAATAATAGTACCAATAAAAGCAATACCATTTTAAATTATACTCCTGAAAAATTCATATCCCGTATACAACACAAAATTAAATCTTATAATCTCAGAATAAATGCAAAAAAAAATATAAAAGAACATTATGACATAAGTAATGAATTGTTTGGTTTATTTTTAGATGAATCTATGACATATTCATCAGGTTATTTTAAAGAGCCAAATTTGAATTTAAATCAAGCACAACTTGGGAAATTAGACAACCTTTTTTTAAAAAGCGGATTGAAACAAAATGACCACATATTAGATTTAGGTTGTGGCTGGGGAGGTTTAATAATAAGAGCTGCTGAAAAGTTTAATTGCACTGGTGTTGCTGTAACTCTATCAAAAAACCAATATGAATTCACTAAAGATAAAATAAATAAATTAAATCTCAATAACCAGATAACAGTTCTTTTAGAAGATTACAGAAACTTGAATGGCAAATTTGATAAAATATTTTCTGTTGAAATGCTAGAAGCAGTCGGGCACTCCGGATTAAAGGAATTTTTCATACAATCAAGTAAACTTCTTAATAATAATGGAATATTATCATTACAAGTAATCACTGTTCCCGATGAAAGGTATGAATCATATAGGAAAAATTGTGATTTTATACAAAAATATATATTTCCTGGAGGATTATTACTTTCACATAAATATATATTAGAAACTATGCAAAATAACAGCGATTTAATTGAAAAAGAATACATTTCTATTGGAGAACATTACGTTAAAACTTTAGAGCAATGGAAAGAAAATTTTTCTGCCAATTTAGATGAAATATATAAATTAGGTTTCTCAGATAAATTTATTCGTAAATTCATCTATTATTTTAGCTACTGCCAAGCTGCATTTGATACAAAACATATAGATAATTTACAAATATTTATCAGGAAAAAATAATAAATGTGGTATGAATTCCTAATTGATAAAGGCCTATTGCCGAGAAGTATCGTACAATCTTCGGTTAGATATATGTTGAAAAGATATCTTTCTAAATATTCTAAACTATCTGATTCAGAAATAAGTCAAATGCAAAATGATTTTTGCTTAAAACATTCATATGGGCCCGTAGCTAAATCAACAGGTGAAGCAAACATACAGCATTATGAATTTCCAATAGAATTTTTCAAAACTGTTTTAGGCCCAAAACTTAAGTACAGTGGATCATTTTTTAACAAAGAAGATTCCAATCTAGAAAATGCAGAATTAAACTCTCTCGAAAAATACACTCAATATGCTGAGCTAAAAAATGGCGAATCTATATTAGAACTAGGCTGTGGCTGGGGTTCACTTTCTTTATATATAGCAACTAATTTTCCTAATATCCAAATCACATCTATAACAAATTCAATAATTCAATATCAATATATTAATGAAATAATCAATTTGAAAAAATTAAATAATATTCAAATAGTGCATTCGAATATGAATGAATTTAATCCTAAAAAAGCATATGACAAAATAATTTCGATTGAAATGTTTGAACATATGTATAATACAAAAAAATTATTAGAACTCACATATAATTGGCTTAAACCAGAGGGTTCTTTATTTTTTCAAGTATTTAGTCATAGATCATACCCTCAAGATTTTGATCAAACAGATACATCTTGGATGGCTAAATATTTCTTTACTCATGGAATGATGCCATATGATAGATTTTACAATGAAATAAATTCAAATTTTATACTAGATAAATCGTGGATAGAAAATGGTAAACATTATTCTAAAACCCTATATGCATGGTTAGAAAATTTAGATAATAATTATTTAAAATTACTTAATCTCACACATAATAATAGTAAACTCTTAAATAGATGGAAGTTATTCTTTATAATCTGTGGAGAATTATTCGCATATAATGATGGAACTGAATGGTATATAAAACAATATCTGTTAAAAAAAGAACAAAAGAATAATAAATGAATATCGGAATAATAGGCGCAGGAATTTCAGGAATTTCTACAGCATATAATCTACAAAACACACACAATATTACTTTGATCGAAAGCAAATCTCATTTAGGAGGCCATTCTAATACAATTAATGTAGTAGATAGTAATTCAAAAAAACTAAATATTGATACAGGATTCATAGTTATGAACCCTAAAAACTACCCTAATTTCAATGATTTTTTAAAAAAGCTAAATATTCAATTAATTAAATCAGAGATGTCTTTCTCATATTATAACAATGTAAACAAAATCCAATATGCTGGTACATTAAGAGGATTATTCCCAAATTTAAGAAAACTTTTTACTATTAACCACTACAAACTTTTATATTCAATAGTCAAATATTCTAAAATAATGTATTCAGATTATATGTCAGGGAAAATACAAAATAAAGATACTACTATTTCTGAATATTTAACATCCATAAAATGTCCCAAATATGTAATTGAAAATTATTTTTATCCAATTGCTGCTTCCATATGGTCAAGCCCTAAACATCAAATAGAAAATTACCCAGCAAGATCATATATTCAATTTTTTTATAATCACGGTTTGTTGAGGATACTTAATCGAGAAGAATGGTTTACAATCAAAGGTGGTAGTGTAGAATATGTCAAAAAATTTGAGAATCAATTTAATGGTAATATTATTAAAAACACTACTATAACAAATATAATAAAACAAAAAAATAAAATTTTAGTTAATGGCGAAAATAATTACAAAAATGAATTCGATATAATTGTATTAAGCTGTCATGCAGACCAAGCTTTAAGCTTAATTAATGCACCTACTAAAAACGAACACGATATTTTATCAGCTTTCAAATATACAAAAAATAATGTTATTTTACATACTGATACAAGTATAATGCCAAAAAATAAAAAAACATGGGCCTCTTGGAATTTCATTTCATCAAATGATAAATCAAATATTACACATGAATCTTTACATTATTATATGAATAAACTTCAAAAATTAGATTCTAATGAAAATTTCATTGTATCAATAAATCCAATTAAACAACCTCAAAGAGAAAAAATAATTTATACTACTGAATATACTCATCCAATATTGGAAAAAGAAGCTATAAATATACAAAAAGAATTAACTACTCTAAATAAACAATCTAGAATTCTATTCAGTGGTGCATATTTTGGATTTGGATTTCATGAAGATGGATATTTGTCAGGTTTAAAAACATCTCAAGAAATTTTAAAACGCTTTTAAAATGTCTCTATTAGAAGGTATATATATAGGTAAAATAGCTCACAAGAGGTTTTCTCCTACAATACATACATTTAAATATAAGCATATTATGATTGCTTTAGATATAGATTCAGATATAAAAAAGAATATATCTAAAATTCTATTTGGCATAGATAGATTTGGGATGTTATCAATAAATACTAAAAATCACCTTGGGGGAAATGAATCTGATCTTCGCTCAAGCTTATCAAACCTACTAAAAAACAATAAAACCTATAATCCAAATCATAAAATGCTAATCCTAACTACTCCTAGTGTATTCGGGCATGTATTTAACCCAGCCACTTTTTATTTTCAAATAGATAATCAAAAAAATATCGTAGAATTAATAATAGTAGAAGTAAATAACACCTTTGGAGAAGGGCATATATATATTCTAGATGAACTGTATAAAAATAAAACTTCTTATACATACTATGCGAAAAAGCAATTCCATGTTTCGCCTTTCGCTAATATGAAAGGGGAGTATAAATTTGAATTTATACTTAATAAAAGATTTATAAGTACTCAAATTGATTTAATTAAAGATGATAATCCATTTATAGTTGCAAATTTCACTGGTAAACATAAAAAGCTATCAAATTTAAACTTATTAAAAAACATTACACAAATAATCTCCACAGTATATCTAACTGAGTTAAGAATTTTAATTCAAGCATATAAACTTATGATTATAAAAAAGTTAAAATTCTATCAAAAACCCCCTCCCTCTAGTAAACATACATTTACATCAAGCGCTCCATCATATATTAATTCAATGAAATTTATTAAATGGATTAAAAAATTTAATAAAAATAAAGATTGATATATTAACAAATAACTAATAATATATTAAAAATTCATAATTTTTGATTTTGGAGATTTAAATGAAAGCTGCAAGGCTAACTAGCCCTAAAAAATTATCCTTCGAAGATGCACCAATCCCAGAAATAAAAAATTCGCAGTCCCTTATAAAATTGCATTACGTATCAATATGTGGAAGCGACATAAGACATGCTTATGGCCCAGTTTTACCTGAAGAAGAATACCCTTTAAAATTAGGAAATCCTTGTCATGAATTAGTTGGAGTTATTGCGGAAACAAGATCCAAAAGATTTAAAGTAGGTCAAAGAGTTATTGTTTTACCTTCAGAAGAAAGTTCAGGAGGATTAGTTGAATACATTTCAGGTGATGAAGACAAAATTGCCGTATTACCTGAACATGGAGATCTGAAAGAATGGATGATGTGCCAACCATCTGGGACTGTTTTATATGCTTGTCAACAAATTGGCACAATATTAGGTAAAAGTGTACTTGTATTGGGTCAAGGTGGTATAGGCTTATCTTTTACAGCTATATGTGCCAGAGCAGGAGCAAGTAAAGTAATTGCTGCTGATCTATTTGATTATAGACTCGAATATGCAAAAAAATTCGGAGCTACTCATACGATAAACACCAGGTCAGAATCTATTGATGAAGCTATCAAAGAAATTACAGGAGGATTAGGAGCTGATATAACAATAGAAGCAGCAGGGTACCCTGAAACATTAAATGCAAGTATTAGATTGGTAAAAAAATTCGGCAAAGTAATTATATTTGGGATTCAAGACGGATTCAATGATAAAACTATATCTTTAGACACTCAATACATTTTACCAAAAGCTGCAACGATTATACCTACAGCTGGAGGTTCTAGTGGTGATTCAATTGGACATATAGAGAGAATGATCGAATTAAAAAATAGAGGTTGGTGGAATCCAGGTGAAATGATAACTCACAATTTAAATTTTGAATCTGCAAATGATGCATACGATATGTATGAAAATAGAATAGATAATATTATTAAAGTAGCAATTAGTATATAAACTTATTAAAATTTATTTTTCCATCGTATTTTTATGCGTTTATATATAAAAAAGGTTAATCCAAGAATAATTAGCCATACTGGGGAAAACACCCCAATCCAAATTAATAAATCAAGTAAACCCTCAAAGAAACCTGACAATCCTCTTAAAGCCGATTTAATAGTATTTTCTGGATTCCAATTTTTATCATATATAGGCTTATTATCAATTAAAGGTAAAAGTGAAATTGAAATTAAACTTGTAGAAGAAGTCCTGTCTATGTAATTAATTCTTCCTTCAAGGCTTTCGATTTGGCCTCTCATTGATGTTAACTCTCGTTGAACAGCTAATATATCTTCAATCTTATCTGCTTTATCTAACAGTTTAACTAATTGCGTCTCAGTCGCTTTTAAATTATTAACTCTAGCAGTTAAATCAATAAATTCCTCAGTTACATCTGATGAATAAGATCTTTCACTAGTAATTCTTTCTGCGATATTTCTTATAAGTAATAAAGTCTTATCTACATTTTCAGAAGGTATTCTGATGGTAATATATCCAGACATATTAAAAGCTTCTTCTCCTGTAATAGAAGATGAAACTATAAATCCATTCATTTGATCTACTAATATAGTTATTTCATCGATAGCATTATTAATATCATTGACTGAAAGACTTAAATCTATATTTCTAATAATTTTTCTATCTTCTGAAATCAAAGCACTATTGTTAGAACTATTGCTTAAATCAATAGCACCTGAAGATTCAAAATTTGCTGACTTCATTAATAGTGGTGCAGAAGGAGCCGATGCCATAGCAAAGGAAGCAGATATTTCACTATCAGGGTTTCCTACATTATTATTATTGTTGCATGCAAGAAAAAATACAAAAACAAATGAAATTAATAAATAATGTATAAATTTATTTAACTGAATCATGTTAATATCATATCATATAAATTTTAGGATAAATGTATGAACAAACCTACTAAAACTGAAACAGCATTTAAATATCCCGATTTCAGGTTACTATGGATTGCTACTCTCTTCAGTAGTGCTTCTGCATGGGCCCTAATTGTAGCTAGAGGATGGCTGATGTATGAAATTACAGATGGATCTTCAGCTTGGGTCGCTATTGTTACATTTTCAGCAATGATCCCAAGAGTCTTGATTACTCCCATATTTGGATACTTGTCAGATAAATTAGACAGAAAACGTTTTTTAGCGTTTATGTTTGCTATTAACATAGCACATAATATTTTCCTGGGAATTTTAGTAACTACAGACGTATCAGATCATATAAAAATAGGGTTTTTAGCAGTTTTAGCATTTATAAATGGATCAGCAAGAGCTGCACAAACATCTGCTTCTGAATCTTTGTTGCCAAATTTAATACCTAAAAGGTTATTGCTCAATGGAATCGCTTGGAATCAAGCTGCCTTACATGGTTCAAGATTATTTGGACCTGCAGCTATTGCGCCATTATTATCTTTAATAAACCTAGAATGGGCATTCTACTTGTGTTCAGCATTTTATGTGATTAGCTTAATTACATCTTTACGAATTAGTACTATTTCTTCTGGTGTAATTTCAAAAAACCTAAACTTCTTTGGGAATTTTCTCGCTGGGCTCAACTATGTATACAAAAATCAACTTTTACTTGTTGTTGTATTTTTAACATTCTTTCACTGTGGACTAACTATGTCCTTTGAATCCCTATTACCAGTACTATCAGAAGAAAATTTTGGAACAGAAGGAAAAGGGTTTAGTTATCTGATGATGGGAGTAGGAGCAGGCTCATTGGTATCCGTTATAACAATATCTTTTATAACTAAATTAAAAATTAACGGATACATATTTTTTATTTTCGGATTATTAAGTGCTATAGGACCTATATTGTTAGTTCAATCTACAAATATCAACTACGCTATATTTTCTAGTTTTATAATGGGTATGTCTCAAGCTGGTTTTATGACTTTAGCTCATACAATTATTCAAAGCAATACATTAGATGAAGTCAGGGGTAGGGTAGGAGCTATATATTCTGTACATGTTGGAGGAATTATGGCAACAGCAAATTTATTTAACGGATTTTTAGATAAATCATTAGGTGCAGTTAATTTACTTTTATGGGGTGGGATTATTTTTATAATAATTATGTTACTTAGCGTAAAAGAATTAAATTTAAAGAAATTATACTTTGGCAAATGGTAAATCAATTATAAATATGGAGGTAAAATGCTATCCTTAGTTTCTAAAGAAATTGAATATTATGTACAAAAAAACACTACTCAACTTCCAAATTATCTACTTGATCTTATTGAAGAAACATATAAATCTTGCAATTCTCCTCAAATGATAAGTGGCCAAATTGAAGGTAATCTTTTAAAGTTTATTGTATGGACAACTAATGCAAAAAAAGTTTTAGATATTGGCACATTTACTGGATTTAGTGCTCAAATGATGGCTTCTGCACTTCCAGATGATGGCAAAGTAATTACATGTGAAACAAATACAAAACATGCACAAATTGCAAAAAAATATTTCGATAAAAGTCCACATGGGCACAAAATACAGTTAATCTTAGGTCCAGCTATAAATACTATAAAAAAACTATCTGAGTATTTTGATGTAATATTTATAGACGCTGATAAATCTAGCTATAAAAATTATTATGATGCAGCTTTAAATTTAATCTCTGACAGAGGATTAATCGTAATTGATAACGTACTATGGGGCGGAAAAGTTTTAAACCCAATAGATAAAACAGATCATAATATAAACAATTTTAATAGCTATGTAGCAAATGATAATAGGGTAGAACAAGTTATTCTTCCTATTAGAGATGGAGTAATGTTAGTTAAAAAATCTACTAATATTACTTAAAAGACCTATCTGATGATGAATAAATTCTTACTTCACAAATCCTCGCATGATCAATACCATTAGTAGATAAGATAGTAATTCTTATTTTATCTACTTTTTTTATTTCTTTAAGGTTATGTATATTCTTTCTCTGAAAATTATCAATTATTTTTAAACTTAGGCTTCTCTCTTTTTTATAAAAGCCTTCAATTAAATAATCTTTTACTGTTTCTGGTTGAGGTTTCCCCCAAATCATTTTATCAACATATGCATCGCTATGACTTAAAGTCAAAACCCTATGCATTCCAGAATCAAAAATTATCTGTATTTCCTCTATATAAATTTCTTTTTCCCAATTCAATTCTACAAAGACAGGAAATCCATCTTCCGGCTTGCTCATCCATCTATTAGTACCTTCAATTATTCTATCTGATTTAGCTCCTTTAATTCCATGGACTGATCGAGTCTGTCCTGATAAAATATTAAATGCATTTCCACAATTTTGTTCGCTAGAAGCTTTAATTTCTGATTGTAATGCTAAATCATTCTCATCCGTATTTAATACACCAATTAAGTATGAATCATCTCTAATTAAGCGTTGTTGTATTTTCTTTATATCTTTAGGGTAATCAATAATTTTATTAGAAAATATCTCTTTTTGGGACAAATATGCTGCTACTGTACCTACTCCTTGTCCAATAGCGAAACAAGTAGCCATTACTCTAGTAGATGCAAAAGCTATATGAGTAGCAGATATATTTCTTCCAGCAAACATTAAGTTATTAGGATATTGTGCTACACAAGACCTCAAAGGAATATCATAAATATTGTCCAGTTCAATTTGATTTGCAGGAGGTTTATCTATAGCATCAACTCCTTCCGGGGGATGTGTATCAATCATCCATCCTCCAAAAGCTATTGAATCTTCAAAAGGAATCGAGTTTTGTATATCCTGTTGATTTAAAATATATTGCCCAATAAACCTTCTGCTTTCTCTTTTACCAGGTAAAAACCCAAACCAATCTAAAGCCCAATTATCTGCATCATGATTACCACTGTTTTTTATATGGTCCCATACGCCTAATAGAATTGACAACAATGTATCTCTAATTATTTCATTATCTTTAATCGTATCTAAATGTCCCCCCCATTCTACCCACCAATATCCATATTCAAATCCCTGATCAACTCCAAATCCTCCATGAGGTCTAAACCGTAATTCATCCTCAGTAAACTTCCTAACCCAAATTGGAGGTATAAAAGGCATAGGTTTATTATATTTTCTAGCTTGTAACAAAATAGTAGAACCTAAACTTTTATTATCACTTTTATCTTGAGCTAAAGGCTCATCAAAATCTAATTTACTTTCTCTCCCTTGAATAAATTTTGCATTAGCTTCAAATCCAAGCCTGCCATCCCCTGTACAATCACAATATATTTTTGCTTTAATTTCAAATTTATCTTCTGTTGAGTGTCTATAAGCGGTTACAGAGCTTATTGAAGAGTTTATTATTTCAACTT
Organism: Chloroflexota bacterium; assembly: GCA_002723415.1. GTDB lineage: Bacteria > Chloroflexota > Dehalococcoidia > Lucifugimonadales. The sequence continues at coordinate 4,864 of PBOA01000029.1, read as the reverse complement.
CAGATACTACGGTATTTAACATCAAGGTTAGATTAGGCTCGTTGTGACAAAAATCATAAAATATTAAATCCAACATAGAAGCCGATCGCTGCGGATTTCTAACCGTAGTCTCTAATCTTATTTCTTCAATAATTCCCCCTTCTCTAGTCTCAGTTTCCAAATGGACACCTCTTCTCCCGCTACCATCAGCTCCAACAATATGCATTCTTACTTCACTTGATGAATTGCCTCCCAAGACTGACCTGTCATGACATAATATTACTTTAGATCCATTTCTTGCTGCAGAAATTGCACAAGCAATTCCCGCAGGTCCTCCACCAGCAACTAACACATCGCAATTTAAATTACTAGTATTCATACAAATTACTCATATACATTAAATTACTGCATAAAGTCTATTAATACCCATATATTCATCTAATTTAGAATAATCTGTAACTGATAAAGGTCCTGAATTGGTATTCGCAATTTTTACAGGCTTCCTCAAAATGTATTCACCCTTATCAAATACATTGAAGACTATATGAGCAATATCCAATGAATCGACCTTTAAATCAGTAACAGACTCAAAATTCGGAATTAAAATAGGTCCAGTATCTACTTGAAACCTAGGGATATCTTTAATTACATTCATAGTTTTAATTGGATACTCAAGTATTGCTTTTTCTCCTGTCTTTTCATTAAATAATTCAGTCTGTCCCACTAAAATAGAATTATTTAATGTTGAATCAACTACACTCTGTTTATCAACAAGTTCTTTAATGTTATTAAAATAGCTTATATCCAATTTGACATCATCCCATTTAGTTTTATGTAAACCCGATTCTTCTAGAATCCTACCTCCAGTTGTATCTAAACCTGGATCATCCAAATAATTTGGGTTACTTACCCAGTGCTTACGAAATATTTTGTACTCTTTAGAACCAAAAATACCTCTAAAATCATAATTTGGCATTACAATCAATTGGCCATCTGAATGAGTGTGTTCAGATCTACAAGGTGCAATTAAATAAAACTCCTCTTTTTCATCTCTAGAATTTATGAAAGTACATACTCCATCTAATAATATTCTAGAAATGCTACTCATTTCTCCTGCACCATACCAAGTCATATATGATTTACCAAAATTTATAACTTTCATAACTACACCTTCAATAATATTTACTTTACAATATTTATAATTTCTTTTACTACTGAGTCTGAATCTTCCATAGGTATAAAATGTGAGCAATGATTAAGAACAATGTCTTCAGAATATGGAAGATGATATGATAATTCTGACCAAGTTATTGAACCATCAAAATCTGGTATGCCTGTTTTATTTTTCCTAGGTCTCGCTCGTAGCACTTTAACTGGAATTTTTATTTGAGGCAAAAATTTCAATATCTTCGGATCTAATACTGAATCATACATTTCAGCTTCTGCTAATGGAGGACAAGCTAATTTAAATTCCGACCGATCTTCTAATTGCACCAACCCATATTTACAATAATCCCATAATGCATCATCCTCCCAAGCAACAAAATTTTTATGAGATTTAAGCCTGTCGTGCATTTCCATAGGGCTTGACCATATATTTCGTCTTTTAGACACTGGATGTACTCCTTCTCTAGACTTTTTGCTAGTATATCTGTCTGGAGAAAAAATACTTGGGTCACATAAAACTAACCCTTTAAAATCAACTAATAATTCTGCGGCTACAGAAGTTATGGTATGTCCTCCCATTGAATGTCCAACTCCAATCACATTCGATAAATTAAGTTTTTGAAAAATTTTTATTACATCATCAACAAATATTTCCCAATTATATAGAAGCGGCGTTTTGTCACTACGACCATGCCCTCGAAGATCAATTGAATATATATGTCTTCCTGGTAGTTTTCGTATAACATTGTCCCATACTCTAGCATGAAAACCAGTAGCATGAGAAAAAAAGATAGGAGGCCCTTCACCTTCCCATTCAAACAAAGAAATATTACACCCACCAACATTTATTAAATGATTTATTGGATTTCTCATTAATTAAATATTTTTTTTTGAATATACTTGTATTCTATGTCTATTTCTATCAACAACGTATATCTTACCTAGTGTATCAATTTTCACAGAAATAGGTGCCCAAAATAATTTTTCAACATGAGAAGATAACATATGTTGATCATCTATATCTAAATTCATATCTAAATTTGAAGTTTTTCTAGCGGCCATTTCATCAGGATTTGCTTCTAAAAATTCTCTAGCCCATGGTGACAAAGTTGATTCACCTCTAAGTGATTGAAGAAAATCAAAATCCTTATCAAATATTTGTACCCTGTGGTTGCCCCAATCAGTTACATATATATATCCTTCTGAATCTACTGCTACAGATGAGGGTCTGTTAAATTCTCCATTTTTATCACCAGTACTACCAAATAAAGATACAAAATCACCTTCATTTGTAAATTTTTGTATCCTATCATTTCGCCAGTCAGATACATATATGAAACCTAAACTATCAATAGTCATACCCCAAGGTAAATTAAATTGCCCAGGGCTTGTCCCATACGAACCAAATCCTGACATATATTTACCATCTTTATCAAAAACTTGTATCCTATTATTTAAATGATCAACAATATATAAATTCCCATTTGAATCAAACCTTAGAGCAGAAGGTCCATTTAGTTGTCCTTCTTTAGAGCCAGCAATCCCCCACCTCTTAATAAATCCTCCTGAAGAATCAAAGAGAGAAATTTTATTAGTATGTTCGTCACTGACATAGACAATTTCATCATATACAGCTATACCAGTTGCATAAATAAATTGACCTTCATTATAACCATTTGAACCAAATATTCCATAATAATTACTATCCAAATCTAAAACACAAACCCTTACACCACTAGTATCACCTTCATGGGCCCTATTCAAACAATAAATCTTTCCTTCAGCCCCGAAGTCTAAATCCACAGGGTAATAAAAGCCCCTGTTATTCATTGCTGCAGCTCCAAGAGTTTGATCATAAATTATTTGCAAAGTATTTGTTTTATTCAATTTTTAATTACCCTTATAAATATCAAATAAGTATTAGACCATTTGAAAGTCAGGAGTTGCAGCTATCATATTAAGCATTGGTGCAATCATTTCTTTCTGAAATTTAAAATCACTTCCTTTGAATTCAATACTTGATTGTTTAAAGTAAAATTCAGCCAAAGCTTTTCTACTTGAGTCTGATAAAACTATCATACCCAAATTTTTTAATAGCATATCAATTAAAGAATCTATACTGTCTATATTGTCTTTATTTTTATTAATATTCTCTACAATATTCAAAATACCTGGTTTATCAAAATCTGAAAATTGACTCGATGCAAAATTAACCCTCTCTAACAAAGATCCAGAATCAATCCATTCAACACCTTCATGCCATCCTTCCACACTAGGTGGATTAACAAGAGTTTGCCCCATAAATGATGCATAATTAGCATAGTCTTGAATTTTAGGTGCTCCTGGGTTATTATCTCTTGTTAATTTCAAAATTCCTGAAACTAATTCAGACGGACTTTTTACTTTTTTAAACCTAACTGATTCAGATTTAAAAAAATCTGACGTAAATAATGTATAAAGCATATTTGATATATTATATCCGCTATCAAAATAAGATTTAGCTAGAATTGATATTGCTTGAGGATCTTTAGGTGGTATGTATGGCCATTGAGGAACAGGAGGCTCATCAGACACAAAGTAACTATACAAATGTCTAGAAATAAATTTAGCTGTAGCATCTTGTTTACAAATTATATCTATAATATCTTTACCATTAAATTTACCAACATTACCTAAAAACTCTATTTCTTCTGTATAATGATCATCTTCTTTATATTCAAATTGCAGGTTTAATCTTCCGTAAGGAAATAATGAGTCATTATTTGCTCTCATTGTCATATATTCCAAATTCGAAATGGTCCAACCTGTAAAAGCCTTAGCACAAGATTTAATATCTTCTTCACTATAGCTACCAACACCCATAGAAAAAAGCTCTAAAAGCTCTCTGCCATAATTTTCGTTAATTGCATCTTTATGATTATCATGGTTATCTAACCATAGAATCATAGATGGTTCCTTAGACAAAGCCAACAATAGATGCCTAAAATCGCCGAATGCATTATTACGAAACATTTCAATCTGGTCCATTAAAGCTCTACCTTGTGTAACTTTTGCATATCCTGTAGCAAAAACTCTATGCCAAAATAAAGCCATTTTTTCTTGAAGAGGATTATTTGAATTAGTCATTTTATAAATAAAATTTGCATTAAATCCAGCCATACCTATTCCAGCTGAATGATCAGCATGATATCGAAATAAAAGGTCATCTTGAATTCCATTGGATTCATTTATATCTAATAGATCTTTAACAGTTTCTTCATAACCTATTAATGAATATTTTTCAATTTGCTCAATAGTACTACCAAAACTAGCTCTTCGAAGTAAATGTGCTATTAATTCATTATTATTTTCCATGTTGTCACCTTGAAATCAATTTTAATAAATAAATTTACCTATAAAGATCATTAAATTTACATAAGTTTAATTTTTATATTAGTCTAATTTTTACTATATTACATGTCAATCCAATTTTTCATGTTGAAACCAGTTTTTATCTAAATTATAATTGCTAAAAAATATTTTTCGAGTTTTAATAAAATTATGTAATATAATATTTTGCCCAAATGGAGTCTAAATATGCTAAATCCAACTATTAATACTTATATAAATTCAGGCATGGAATGGAGAAACATAGGTCCATTTAGGGGAGGAAGAGCTGTAGCCGTAACTGGACATCCAACTGAACAAATGACTTTTTATTTTGGTTGCGCTGGTGGAG
>PBOA01000028.1 GCA_002723415.1 Chloroflexota bacterium | reverse complement strand
TTGCACCTGGATTTATGACGGCACCTGATTTAATCACAACTTTAGAAATCTTTCTTGGAAAATCTCCTTGTTTTAAAAATAAATTTGCAGATGGATTACTATGAGCAAAAATCATTGAGTGTGAACCAAGTGTAACATTATTTTGTATCTCAATCATTTTTGGATAAACCAAATCAATTAAAACATATGGGTTGAAATGACAATTTTCCACAATTTTTACACCTCTTGATCTTTGCATTGAAACTGAAAAATTTGATATGGGTGATGAGTAAGCTAAGGAATGTAAAATCCAACCTCTCAAAAATCTGATCTTCATTTTAAATCGTCCAAAACTTCCTTTGTAACCATAAAATTCCATTACTTCTTTTTCATTAATCGGAAAAGTATCATTTTCTCCACTCATTTCAGTCAAAATTTAAGTTGATTTTTTGTTTCTAAACCTTTCTAACAAAAAATAAGGATTAATAACCAAAATTATTCATAATTTAAATATCTAATTTCAAACAATCACTTAACAATAATGAATTTTACTTTATTATTTTCAGTTTTTGCTGTAATAGCATTAGTAAGTATAATTTTTTCATTTTCAATGAGTGTCTATATCAGCGTTTATGATTCTGATTGGTATGGTTTATTTTCAAAAAATGTTACTAACCAACTTGAAAAAGAAAAAATATTTTTGTTAGGTTCTAGTACGGTATACTCCGTTAACTCGACAATTCTAAATCATCATTTTATTACAAATGAAATTGAATATGAATTTTTTAATTTAGCTGATATGTCAGATAGTCCAAAAAAAAGATTACATAGTTTATCAAATATCATTTCAAACGATCCAAATATTGTAATCTATGGTTTAGATATTGGAAATTTTAGAATTGAAAATCAAGTTCCAATTCCCACTGAAGAAATAATTTTACATCCGCAAAACTTTTTTTTGTATCAATTTGATGATTTTATGGAACCGATTAGAGAAAAAATTCCTGGTTCCCCGAAAGATCGTTCATTATCAACTCTAAAATATTTTTTATTTGGTCCTCAACCACACCATCATCCCTTCATAAATTTCTATGAAACACAGATTACTCCTATTAATGAATTAAAAGAAAATACTCTAATTAATGATAGTTATCAAGTATTAGATCTTTCCGAGAATAGTGAAGAAATAATATCCCTTAAAAAAATTATTAATGAATTAAAAAAAAATAATATTAAATTAATTATTTTTTCCGCACCAAAATTAGTTAATGATGCAAATGAAAATGATATTAAATTATTTGAACAAACATTAAAAAATTATTCAGAGAAATATGACATTCCAATTTATTTCCTTCATGATGAATATATGGATTTAGAAATTTGGAGAGATTCTCAACATGTAGCAATCAATAATAATACTCAAATCTACACAAAAGACATACTGGAAATTTTATTAAAGGAGATGAAATAGTTTGTTATTTAACTCACTTGATTTTTTGGTATTTTTCTTCGTTGTAATGTGTATAATTTCATTTTTTAAATTCAGAAGATTTCAACATTTATTTCTAATATTTTCAAGTTTATTTTTTCTCTATTACACCGATAATTATCTCATAACTTTGTTAATTTTCACTATTTTACTACATTTCTATGTAGGAAGAGAAATTTTTAAATCAAAGAATATTTTTAGAAAAAAAATATTTTTTATTATAGGCATAGTGGGAAGTATAGGCATATTAGGATTTTTTAAATATACTGATTTTGTCATAACTCAATTCAATTTCTTTGGTAGCTACTTAGATCTTGGTTCTGAAATACCACTACTAAATTTGGCTTTACCAATTGGAATTTCATTTTACACTTTCCAATCTATGAGTTATATTATTGATATCTATCGTGGAAGTTTACAACCATCAAAAACTCTTAAAGAATATGCAGTATTTGTTGCGTTTTTTCCTCCATTAGTAGCTGGTCCAATTTTAAGAGCAAATGAATTCTTACCACAACTTAGAGAAAAAATTTCTCAAAATGAAATTTCTCAAAAATTAAAGTTATTTGTTATTACTAATCAAAATTTAAAATTTGGAATAACTTTAATGTCTATTGGATTTTTTAAGAAAATGTTTTTTTCTGATAATATTGGACCATTAGTGAATAATATTTTTTCAAATCCAATTGGTCTAGAATCATTTTCTATAATGATTGGAACAATTGCTTTTGGTATACAATTATACTGTGATTTTTCTGGTTATTCTGATATTGCAATAGGTGCAGCGGCTATTCTTGGATTCAAAATTCCATTGAATTTTAATAAACCATTTTTTGCTTCGTCTCCTTCCGATTTTTGGACAAGATGGCACATTAGTCTTTCAACATGGGTACGTGATTATCTATACTATCCATTAGTTTTCAAAAATAGAAATTCAAACAGTCTTGTCTTCATTAGTCTTTTAATCTCAATGCTTTTGATGGGTATCTGGCATGGTGCATCCTGGAATTTCTTAATTTGGGGAGGTATTCATGGATTGTTTTTAGCATGTTACACAATATTACGAAAGAATTTTTCAAGTAATTCTACAAAAAAATTCTTTAAATCAAAAATTGGTAAAATCACCAGCATTTTAATTACACAATATCTTGTTTTTTTCACTTTCATTGCATTCTGGATGAAAGATTTCACTCATATGGCATACGCTATGGAAAAATATGTTTTTCTAGACTTTGCCACGGAAGGAACTATTCAAATAATTCGTGACAACGAACTTCCGATTTTATTAATTATTCTGTTCGGAATTTTGCATTTTTACTCGTATAAACAAGGAAATATTGTTGAAAAAATATCAAAAATGAAAATTCATTATTGGGCAGGAATTTTGTTCGTCTTTTTCATCTCTATTGCAATGTTTTATGTTGGAAGTGCACGTGAATTCATATATTTTCAATTTTGATCAAATGATTTAATCATAATATTTATCCTTGAAAAAATTTTTATGAATTTATATGGAAAAAACACTCTCAGAGTACATTTCTCTATCAAAAAATCTAGATGATTTGAAATTAGAAAAAAAATTGAAAGTTGCAATAATGCCAAGTTTTACACTAAATGGACTAGATGAAACTTTGCGTGTCAAATGTTCTGAACTCGATATAAGATGTCAATCCTATGTATCTGGATATAATCAGTATAATCAAGAATTCTTAAATCCTGAAAGTAATCTCTATGCTTTTTCTCCAGACATTACATTTTTACTTTTAGACATTAGAAACTTTTTAGGTGAAATTTTCCATTTTCCTTACAAGTTCGCTGATAAAGATCGAAAATTACTTGTGAAAGAAAAAACTGAACAATTAGAAAAAATAATAAATATATTTTCAGAAAATTCAAAATCTAAATTAGTGATATCAAATTTTAATATTCCCGCTTATTCTCCTAATGGTATTATAGAAACAAAATCTGAATTTGGATTCCATGAAATGATTGATGAAATAAATAAATCATTACGAGAAATGTGTAAGAAAAAAAATTCAATTTATGTTTACAATTTTAATAATTTTATTTCAAAACATGGCGAAAAAAATATTTTTGATTACAGGCAATTTCATATAGGTGATATTCAGATCACTCATAATTTTATTCCAACTCTTGCAGATGATTTAATGAGCTATGTTAAACCATTATTAGGAAAAAATCGTAAATGTATTGTTTTAGATTTGGACAATACATTATGGGGTGGGATAGTAGGTGAAGACGGTTTTGATGGTATTGAATTAGGTCATACTCCTAAAGGTAAAGCTTTTGTTGAATTCCAAAAAGAATTACTATCTTTATGGAATCAAGGAATAATACTTGCTATAAACAGCAAAAATAATTTCGATGATGCAATGAAAGTTATTCGTGAACATCCAAATATGGTTTTACGAGAAAAACATTTTGCTAGTCTACAAATTAATTGGAATGATAAGGCACAAAACATCAAAGAAATTACTAGTGAAATAAATATTGGATTAGATAGTATTGTATTCTTTGATGATGACAAAATAAATCAAGAGAGAATAAAACAAGAATTCCCGCAAATTTTAACAATAAACATGTCTGATGATCCATCTAATTTTGTGCCTATTTTAAAAGAAATTAATGATTTCAATGTTTTACAGAGAACTGTTGAAGATACACAAAGAGGAGAAATGTATGCACAACAAAGAGAACGTAAAAATTTTGAAAAAACTGTTTCTAATCTAGATGATTTTCTAAAAAATTTGAATATCAAAGTGAAAATGAAAAAATCAAACAAATTTCTTATTCCAAGAATTTCTCAACTTACGTTAAAAACAAATCAATTCAATTTAACAACAAAACGATACCAAGAAAAAGATATCCAAAATTTTTCAGAAAATGAAAATTTTAAGGTTGGATGTGCACAAGTTTTAGATAAATTTGGTGATAATGGGATCACAGGCGTTTACATAGTTGAGAAAAATAAGGATTTTTGGGTAATTGACACATTTTTACTTAGTTGTAGAATAATGGGTCGAGGAATAGAAACTGCAATTTTGAATGAAATAATTAAAGATGCAAAAGAAAGTGGAATTAGAGAAGTTAGAGCTAATTTTTTCCCAACAACAAAAAATAAACCTGCAGAAAACTTTCTTTCTGAATTTGGATTTACACAGCAAGGCAGTTACTGGATCTATGATTTAAATAATCAAATTAAAATAATAAATCACCTCGAGGTTGAAATTGAAGAATGACTGATAGTGTGTATGAAATAGTTGCAAAGGTTTTTGCAATTTCTATAAATGACATAACTGATCAATCTGGTCCTGAAAATATAGAATCTTGGGATTCATTTAATGGATTGGTATTAGTTGATGAATTAGAAAATTTCTTTAAAATTAAATTTTCAATTTCTGAAATTACTGATGTAAAAACTGTGGCAGACATTAAACGACATTTAAAAAACCACGATGTAATTGTAGATGAATAAAAAATTTTCTGAATATACTTTTGAAGATATTGAAATAGGTCTTTCAAAAGAATTTGAAGTTATCATTACTGAATCGCTTGTAAATGATTTTGCCAAGGTCTCTGGAGATTATAGTCCAATTCACATGGATGAAATCTATGCAAAATCTACTACTTTTAAAAAACGAGTTGTACATGGAATGTTATTGGGCTCATTTCTTTCAAAGGTTGATGGAATGTATTTACCTGGAAAACACGCATTATATTTTTCACAATCTGTTGAATTTCGTAGTCCATGTTTCATTGACGATACGGTTAAAGTAATAAGCAAAGTAATTGACAAAAGTGAATCCACAAAAATTCTAAAAATAGAAACAACAATGTATAATCAAAATAATAAAATTATTCTTACTGGTATTGGTCGTGTGATTGTAAGAGATGATTGAAAATTTTTGTATTGGTATAGATATCGTAAATATTGAAAAATTTAAAAAAAAATCATTTGTTAAAAATAAAAATTTTTATGAAAAAATTTTTTCAAACAAAGAAATTCAATACTGTTTAAAATTTAAAAATTCACACGAAAAATTTGCTGGGAAATTTGCATTAAAAGAAGCATTGATCAAATCCATCAATGAAAAAATCTTTTTTCTAAAAATAGAAACTTCTCATATAAATTCAAAACCAGTAGTAAAACTTTTGAAATTTAAAAAAAAATATCGATTTTTAGCATCTTTGTCTCATGATGGTAATTATGCTATAGCGGTTGTAATTTCAGAAGAGATTTAATAATTTATTTTAATAATAATCGTACTTTTCACAAAATTCATAGAAAAATCTAAAACCATTAATTTTGAATTTTTATTAGATATATGAAAAATGTAATGATTAGACAACCAGGTTATATGCCAAATTTAGGATTTTTTAAAAAAATTCAATCATCTGATATTTTTGTTTTTTTAGATGATGTGCAGTTTTCTAAAGACAGCTTTGATAACAGAAATAAAATTAAAACGATTTCTGATTTTGATTGGATTACTGTTCCTTTACAACGACCAGTGTATGGAAAAAAGTTGAATCAAATATTAATTTCGGATAGCACAAATTGGATCAAAAAACATTCAGATTTAATTTATGAGAATTACAAGTCTGCACCATTTTTTTCTTCCTATTGGTATGAAATCAAACAAATACTTGATCGAAAATTCAATTCATTAATAGAACTTAACCTCAATTTAATTAATTATTTTTTAAAAATTCTTGAAATACCAAACGAAACTATCAAATCTTCTGAACTCAAAACATCAAAAACTAAAACAGAAAGACTGATTGAAATTTGTAAATTGCTAAATGCATCATCCTATATATCTGGAAAAGGTGGAAAAAACTACATTGATGAAACGTTATTTCAAAAATCTAATATCGATTTAACATATGAAAATTTTATTCATCCACAATATTCTCAACTTCATGGTAATTTCATAGAAAATCTATCAATTATTGATTTAATTTTAAATGAAGGTCCTAACTCTTCTAAAATTTTAAAAAATTCTAAATTTTCTCAAGAAATTTAAAATTAAAATTAATTAATTTTATTTTTAACTTTTTTACTTAAATTTGTCAGTATTGAATTAAATTTTGTATTCATTGATTCTTGTGAAACATTTATTGGTACAAAAATTTGATCAGGAAATTCTTTAATCAATTGTTTATCCGAAATAATTTTCTTTTGTTCTAATTCTTCATATTTTTTTCTTATGAATTTCTTATTTCTTTTTAAATCTAATTCTGCTTTAATTTTTGCCCCTAAGAATCCTTTTGAAAAATAAAACATCCAGACAAATAGATCTACTAGAATCAACGAATTTTTCATTTTTTTATATGTGTCCTTCGAATAATGAGTTTGAATACAGTATTTTCTATTTCGTTCTAACCAATAGAATTTTTTTGATGACCATTTCAATGAATAACTTTCAACGTGATAAATTATGGATTTTGGTACATAATACGAATTTACTCCAATTTGTGCTGCACGCCAACCTAGATCCAAATCATCATGATATAAAAAAAGGAATTCATCTAGAAGTCCAACTTTTTCTATTACCTCTCTGGATGTAAAAAGACAAGTACCTGATGCATAACCAATTTTTTCAATTTCTTCTTTTTTATCAGTGATTTTTTTTCCTTTGTCTCTTGCAAATCCAAAACCAAATACATGAAGCATGTTTCCAGTACTTTGAATCACATTTTCTTCATTTAATGAAAGAATCTTGGGTTGATATAATCCGTCTCCAAATTCATTATGTGCTAAAATTAATTCCTTTAGCCAATTAGATTTTACAATTGTATCTGGATTTAATATGACAATAAATTCTCCTTTTGCCTCTTTAATTCCTGTATTATTACCTCCGCAATAACCTATGTTTTCATTATTTTGAATTAATTTGATCTCTGGAAATTTTTGTTTGCATTTTATCTGGCTATTATCTGATGAAATATTATCAACAACTATTATCTCTAGATTTCTATATTCAGATCTTTTCAAAGAATCAATACAATTTAGTAATAATTCTCCTGCATTATAATTAAGAACAATAACACTAACTAGAGGCTCATCCATGATTCAATTTCAAAATTTAATATATTTACTCTTACTAATCAAAGATTTTTCTCAAACAGATATCTTTGAGCCTTCTCCAAGAAGGTAGATTTTATACGGCACATGTCTAGAATCAACAAGATTTTCTAGTGAATTATCTTTAATCTCTGAATTATTTGCAATAATGCTATCTTTGATCTTTGCAAAAGCATCAATTTTACAATTTTGCATGATTATTGAATTTTCTATTCCAGTTACTGAAATAATTGAATTATCGCCAATACTTACATTAGGTCCAATTACTGTGTTTTCTAAAATTTTACAATTATTGCCAATGATGACGGGACCATTAATTGAAACATTTTTTCCAATATCATAATTTTCACCTAATATGATTTTACCAGAAATATGTATGTGATCTAAATTCATTCCAGTAGAATTAACTACGTGTTGTTTAGAAAAATCCGGATGTTTTTTAATTATTTCTGCATTTGCATGTAAAATATCATCAGGTGTTCCAGTATCTTTCCAATAATCTGTAATCTTTTCAAAACTGATATTATTATTTTGTTTTAATAAATTGTCTAATGCATCTGTAATTTCTAATTCATTACGCCATGATGGTTTCAAATTATCTATAATCTCAAAAATTTTTGGAGTCAAGAGGTATATTCCAGTGACTGCTAAATTTGAAATTGGATTTTTTGGTTTTTCAGTAATTTTCAAAATTTTTCCATCTTTCACATCTGCAATTCCAAATCTAGATGGATTATCTACTTCACACAGCAAAACTGTTGCATCATAATCTGAGTTCTTAAATTTCTCAACAAAATCTATTATGGATTTTTGAATTATATTATCTCCTAAAAAAACAAGAAATTTTTCTTCATTGACAAATTCTTTACACAATCTAATTGCATGTGCAATTCCTCTTGGTTCTTCTTGGTTAATGTATGTAATATTTACGCCAAATTTTTTCCCATCTTGATAATATTCTTGAACTTTTTTCGAGCCTATTCCTCCAATAATTATTGCTACATCTGTAACTCCTGCTTCTACTATTGTCTCTAAACAAAATTGTGACATTGGTTTATTAGCAATTGGTAGAAGTTGTTTTGGACCCGTGTGTGTTAATGGGCGTAATCGTGTTCCATGTCCACCATGCAAAATTATTCCTTTCATATTACATTCCTTTGATAAATTTTTTATATTTATTATTCATAATATCTCTTCATATTGCTAAATACATTACTATGAATGAATCGAATGTATTTTAATGCATAAATCAAAATAATTTTTATGAAAAAACTTGTTTTTTGGATAGATGGAAATCTTTCTACATTTTGTGTGGCTAAAAAAATAAAAGATGATATTGACTGTGAGATACATGGTATTTTCAATGTTACAAATAAACCAAAAAAGTTCATTGAAAACCAAAAATTAGTTAAATTTCAGTCGGTTAATTTTTATCATGACAATGTGACTGAATTGAATACTCCCCCAGATTTGAATTATTTAAAACTAAAGGAAGAAGAATATGGACTAAACTTTATGGCATCATTACTTAATGATAGAACATTATACAATTTCAATGAATTTTATAATTTTACAACCAATCAAGTTCTTCGTTTGTTGGAGCTTGAGATAAAATTCTTTGAAAAAATTCTAAGCGACATCAAACCTGATTATTTAATAATGAATTCTGTATTTTTACGTCCTGGGCATCTATTTTATTTAATTTGTAAAGCAAAAAAAATTAGTGTACTAATTCCTGCAACCACCAGATTACATGGAAGAATGATGATTACAGATGATATTGATGATCTGGGTTTTAAAAATACGTTTGTTGGAAACAATGAAAAAAATCAAGATTTTAATAAATTTCATGAAAAATTTGATCTCAAAAAAGAAGTTCTTGAAACTAGTGGAAGATTTCTTCAATCAAAATCATTAGCCTTCTCAGCTGTCATGTCATACCTATTCTCTAATAATTCTAATGTAAAAACTCATTATACTTATTTTGGTAGAAGTAAAACCAAAGTACTAAAAAATTATTTTTTAGATCTACTAAAAACTAAAAAAAGAAAAAAGTTTATTGATAAAAACTTCAAATATAATTTAGATAAAAATATTAAATTTGTTTATTTACCACTACATATAGAACAAGAACAAGTTATTCTTATTCATGCTCCGTATTACACTAATCAACTTGAATTGGTTCGACATGTTGCAAAATCATTACCAATCGACTACAAACTAGTCGTTAAAGAACACCCTATGATGTATACCAGAAGTTGGAGAAATATCAATGAATACAAAGAAATTCTAAAACTTCCTAATACAATACTACTTCATCCGTCTGTAGATTCTACTCAAACATTAAAAAATTGTGATTTAACTATCTCAATTAAAGGAACTCCAAGTTTCGAAGCCGGATATTATAATAAACCTGCTATAATATTTACAAAAACAAATTGGAGTATGTTACCACACATTTCCATAGCTGAATCTGTAACTGATTTGCCATCACTCATTCAAAATTCATTAAAAAAACAATTTACACAAGATGAATTTAGCCAATATATTCAGTATATAGAAGAAAACTCATTTGAGTTTAATTCTGACAAATTCTCACAAGATTTTTCTGATTTTTTTAATTTTGGTGGTTATTTAGTTGATGTAGAAATTTCTGATGCAAAAATGATGGAATTTTATAAAAAATTTCATGATGATATTCAAGTTCTAGCAACTCACTTGGAACAAAAAATAAAAATTTAGCCTAAAATTTCTTAGGTTTTTTTGATAATTCATAAGTATGTTGAATTAGTTCAAAGCCATTATTTTTAAAAAATTTACTAGATTTTTTATTTTCCGGATTTACATTAGCTAGATATTGCTTTCTTGGATTTCGGTTAATTAATTCCTCTAATGCAAATTTTCCAATATTTTTCCCTTGAAATTTTTTCAAAACAAAAATACCTATTTCATCATTTTTTGATAAATAAACTGAACCCGCTTTTATTTTATTGAATTTTGGCAGTTTTGATCTAGATAAAAATTCAACAAAATAAACGATGTACCATTTTTTGTATGGTTTTGATTCTATAAATTTCACATGTGATCCATATGTGGGCATTTTTTTATGTGAAATATTTGCACGTGAATCACGCTCTTTAAGTAAATCGAATAAAAATTTTGCATCCTCTTTAGGCCTAACTGGTCTCATCCAAAATTCAATATTATTTGAAACTCTTGTCATCACAAAATTTACATTCAATAACGATTAAATCTTGCTCTAAAATTATTAGGATATTGAAATCTTTCATTGTTGCTGAAATTGCATCTAATTGGGAAGGAAACATATCTGTAGCCAAGAAATTAATCTCACAATGTAAACTTGCTGGTGCTGATGCAGTAAAATTTCAAATGTGGAGAGCTAATGATCTTTATTCATCAAAACACCCGAACTGGAATGAAATTAAGAAATCTGAAATTACTTTTAAAAAAGCAAAAATTTTAAAAGATTTTTCTGATAAAAAGAAAATCGATTTCTTTTGTAGTGCATTTTATCCTGAAGCAATTGATTTCTTAGAAAAACTTAATGTTAAACATTACAAAATTGCATCAAGAACATGCTTGATGAAAGATCCATTTTCCAAAGAAACCTTATTATCAAAAGCTAAAACCAAGAAACCTGTTATCATAAGTATGGGTATGGGTGGGAATAAAAAACGAATAAAAGAAATTTTTCAAAAAAACAAACCAATTTTTTGCTATTGTATATCAAAATATCCTACAAAATTCAATGAAATCAATTGGAACAAAGCAGTCACATTTGATGGATTTTCAGATCATACAATTGGAATTAGTGCACCAATACTATATGCAACATTAAAAAAAATTCAGGGTTCCAAAAATATTCTAATAGAAAAACATGTAAAATTACCTAATGCGGTTGGTCCTGATGCATCGTCTTCATTAGATGTAGAAAAATTTGAACAAATGATTTTCACTATAAGACAAATTGAAGCATCAAAAATTTAGAATTTTTCAATAGTATTATTTTAATTAGTGTCATATTGATAAAAAGATATGATTAAAGGGAAAAAATTTCTTATTACTGGCGGTACTGGTTCTTTAGGTAAGGCATTAACAAAAAAATTATTAGATTCTGGTGCAGATACTATTCGAATTTTAAGTCGAAATGAAAGTAAACAAATTGAAATGGAAAATGAAATTAATGATGATCGTTTAAGATTTTTCTTAGGTGATATTAGAGATGAAGCAAGATTACAAACCGCATTTGAAGATGTTGATATTGTTTATCATGCAGCGGCATTAAAACACGTACCAAAAATAGAGTACAATCCATTCGAAGCGATAAAAACTAATGTCATTGGTTCACAGAACGTCATAAATGCAAGTCTGAATCAGGATGTTGAAAAAGTCATATGCGTAGGAACTGATAAAGCTGTATCTCCTCAAAATACATATGGTGCAACAAAATTAATCATGGAAAAATTATTTGTTAGTGCTAGTAATTATATAAATTCTGAAAAACATCGTACTAAATTTACAGCATTAAGATATGGAAACGTATTAGGTAGCAGCGGTTCAGTCATACCAAAATTTATAGAACAAATGAAAAACAATCAACCAATTTACATCACTGATGAAAGAATGACACGATTTACAATAACTATGGATGAGGCACTTGAATTTGTTCTAAATGTGACAGAAATTGCACAAGGTTCTGAAATTTTCATACCAAAATTACTTTCTTATGACATGAAACTCTTGACTTCGACATTGAATGAAATAATTGAATTAAAAGAAAAAGAAATTATTGGAATTAGACCTGGAGAAAAATTACATGAATCCTTAATCAATAGTTATGAATTACTTTATACCTATGAACTTGGAGATTATTATGTTATTCTTAGTCCTCATGTTACAAAATTCCAATCAAGTGGAATTGAAAAAAATTATCCTGATTTAAAGAAAATATCTGATATGGAAACATATTCTTCTGACAATGTTTCAAAAATTTCAAAAGAAGAATTAAAACAAAAAATATTAAATTTGAATCTAATAACTTAAAATTAATTACACATACTTACAATCATATTTTCAAAAACTTGTAAACCTAAACCATCAATACTTCTCAAAATTTTATTTAATATTCTACTTATCATATCATGATTCAGGCACGTATTGATCTTTGTATCATCAAATTCTATATTATTAAATACGGGATCAATCGGATATACATCTAATAGACTTGCTCCCTTGAGATTAGTATTAGAAAACTCAACATTACTAAATCTTGAAAACTGAAAATCAGAATTTTCTAAATTACTATCTTTGAATACTGAATAATAATTATCTGAATGAGTAAAACTTGAATTTTGTAAATTTGATTCAATAAAAAATGATTTCCATAGTCTAGAATTATCAAATTCACTATTGTTTATTGTGGAATTTTTAATTTCAACAAATGACATATCTGTAGATTTAAAATTCAAAAATTCTGCTTTTATGTCATTAAAATCACTATCAAAAAATCTAACATTTTCAAAATTTACATCATATATCTCTGAATCTGATAAAACTCCTCGTTCAAAATCACTGTTAATGAAATTATTTCCTGTTAATCTTGAATTAATAAAAACTGATGAGACAAGACTAGATTGTTCAAAATTTGAATCTTTAATTTCAGTATTTTTAAAAATTGCAGAATTTAAATTAGATTTGGAAAAATTTACATCAATAACTTCTGAATTAGTAAAATCTGCACTAACTATGTTTGAATTATAAAAATTTACACCATTAAATGATGAATTACTGAAATCCACAAAACTAAAATCTTTACCTGAAAAATCTTTACCTGAAAAATCTTTACCTGAAAAATTGCAATGGGAAAAATCTTTACCTGTAAAATCATTACATTTTGAATTATCCTGAGTTTTATTTTCTTTTAATTCAGTTGATAAGGAGGAAAGTCTATAGATTTTTCCGTCTCCGATAGACACGATATAGATTAGTCCATCTGGACCTTGTTTGATATCTGTTATTCCTAGAAAACCAGTTGCTAGAATAATCTCATTTGGATTATCATCCTTGTTTAAAACTAAATCTTTTAAATCTTCATTAGAAAATTTAAAACCATCTCGTTTTTCATTTAATTCAAAATTATACAACACTCCTCCATGAAAACTTCCTACTAGTACGGAATTGGAATAATTTGGAAACTTTGATGATTCTATAAAATGAATTCCTGTAACTCCTACTGTTCTTTCCCAACTAAACTCTGGATCTGAATAAATAAAATCTTCAATTTCTGGATATTTTTGGTCTAATCCTATTGGACCTTGAACTTTATTCCATCCGCTATTGAATTTTTTTTCAACAAGATTTACTTCGTCAAATGATTCTGGACCATTTTCTGTATTCCAAAGTATTCCGGTTACTGGATCAAAATCAAGACCATATGTATTGCGAATACCAATTGCATAGATCTCTCTGGGTAATTCTAATGAAATTATTGAACCTGTATTGTCGTTTTCACCATTTGGATTATTTTGGTATAATCCATCACAAAAACATGTATCTCCAATAGCACCATAAACTACACCGTCTTTATCTGTGAACATTACTCCTGAATTATGTTGTGCTGATTTACTACCATGAAATGCTAACATTTCTTTTTGTTCAATTAAATCTTCACCATCAAACAAATATTTTGTAAACAAATTTGATGTAGTTCCATCATTAGAATTTTTTGTAGTATAATGAACATAAACATAATCTCCATCTACTAGAATTCCAACTAAACCTTCTTCTGCGGTACTGCTCACTTCTAACTGAATTAAAGGTTCAGAAATTAAAATATCATTTCTGATTATTTTTACTGTACCTTCTGCCTTTTCAATCACTAGCATATCCTCACCGATGAAGTCAATCATTACTGGAAGATCCAATCCTGAAATATACTCTTCAATAATTAAATTTGAATCTTTGATGACAATGTCATATTCCTTTTCTGCATTGGCAAATAATTTATCATCACTTTGTTCTATACAAATTACTAAAAAAATGTATAACGCTAGAAAAATAATTTTACTCATTAAATAATTATTTTTTATTTCTTTTTAAATCTAGTTGGAAATTAAATAAATTTTATAGAGTCAAATATGATTTTTTGAATAGAAATCCACATATAAAATGCTTGGAGATACAGATTAGTGTATAAAAAATGAAAGTATTAGTGACTGGAGGGTTGGGTTTTATTGGAAGTAATTTTATTCTAAACATTTTACAGAATAATCCTAATTACACTGTGACAAATATTGATGCAGAATTAACTGGTTCAAATCTAGCTAATTTAGAAGAATTAAACAATTCTCATAACTACCGCTATGTGAAAGGTAATATCACAAATAAAATTTTAATGGAAAAATTAATTGAACAAAATGATTGTATCATTAATTTTGCAGCTGAATCTTTTGTCGATAGAAGTATTTTAGATGCTAATCAATTTTTGGTTTCTAATATACGTGGAACCTATACTATTTTAGAAATACTTCGAACACAGAAAAAGAGATTAGTACAAATATCGACTGACGAAGTTTTTGGTAGCTTAAAAGAAGGTTCTGCTGATGAAAAAAGTAGATTTAATCCATCTAATCCATATGCTGCTACCAAGGCATCTGCAGAATTATTAGTCAATTCGTATGTTAACACTTACGATCTTGATTGTGTCATAACACGTTGTACAAATAATTATGGTCCAAGACAATTTTTTGAAAAATTAATCCCAAAAACAATTGTTCTTGCGAATCAAAATAAAAAAATACCAATCTATGGAAATGGTAAAAATATTCGAGATTGGATTTATGTAGATGATCATTGTGAAGCTATTTTTAAAGTATTACTTGATGGAGAACAAGGTGAATCATACAATATTTCGTCTAACAATGAAGTTGATAATTTATCAATTGTTAAAAAAATACTTGAATTGTTGAATAAACCGTTTGATTTGATTGAATTTGTCACTGATAGACCTGGTCATGATTTACGTTACAGTTTAAACTCTTCAAAAATTCAAAATTCTTTAAAATGGAATACTAAAACAACTTTTAATGATGGATTACAAAAAACCATAGAATGGATAATTAATAATTCTAAGGGAGAGAACATTTCTGAAAACACATTATCATCTAGCCCTTGGAAAAATTCTTAGTTTGCAAATGAATTTGTAAATTTTATAATTTTATCTATATCATTTTCGCTTAGATTTGGGTGCATAGGTAGTGTCACAATTTGTTTTCCAACTTCTTCTGTTATTGGTAATTTTACTTTATTTTTATAAAGTGAAAATGTATGAATTGGTTTGTAATGTGTTCCAGTTTGAATCCCTTTTTCAGACATTTTCTGCCTAAATAATTTTCTATTTTTTACACATATCCAAAATAAATGATATGCACAATTTTGTGAAAATGGCATTTTAATATTAACCTCTAAATTTTTTTCATAATTTTTAGCAATATTTTTTCTAATTGAATTCATTTTATTTAATTTTTGAAGTTGTTTTAAACCTACAGCTGCAGAAATTTCATTCATGTAATAATTGTCGCCAATTTCTTCTACTTCATATCTGTCATCATTTCTATTAGTTATACCACACCATCTTCGGGCTTCAATTTTATTTTTGAATTGTTTTGCATTTGAATGGTTTATAGCAATCATTCCTCCTGTTGGCATTCCTAAATTCTTTACTGGATGAAAGCTAAAACATACTGCAAATCCATGACTTCCGATTTTTTTTTTAGAAAATGATGCACCTGTTGCATGTGCGGCATCTTCTATAATCTTTAAATCATGCTTTTTTGATAAAGATAAAATTTTTTTCATATCACAAGGAAAACCACCAAAATGTACAGGAATAATTGCTTTTGTTTTTTTTGTAATTGCTTTTTCTATTAATTCTGGTTTTAGACATAGTGTTTTTTTATCAATATCCACAAATTTTGGGATACCTCCATTTTGTAAAACACAATTTGCAGTTGAAACAAAACTGAGTGATGGTATAATTACTTCACAATTTTTAATATTAAATAATGATAATGCAATATTTAGAGCTGCAGTTCCACTATTAACTGCTAAACATTCATCTGCATTAACATATTTTTTAAATTTATTTTCAAATTTTGCTACATTTCCTATACCTGCACCAGACGCCCAAAATTTACTACGTAATGTTTCTAAAACAGCTTTTTCTTCTGCTTCATCAATATATGGTTCAAATAGATTAATTTTCATGTGCTTTCACTAAATCCTTTCTTGATAACAATTACATTGAATTATTGATTCGAGTTAAAATTCCTTACTTAAGATTTCTTTTAACAATTTATGGTAATCATTAAAACCATCATAAAATTCAGTTAATTATGAAAAAAGATGTAGTTGCTGGGTTGGGAGAAATTGGTCTGCCAATTTTTAGGGTCTTTTCAAAAACTTTTCCTACGTTTGGATATGATATTGAGAAAAAACTTATGCCTAAAACATCCAAAAATATCCAGAATTACCCGGTAAGATTCCTTCATATTTGTATTCCATTTAACAATTCTTTCTCTTCCAATGTACAAAAACTAAATAAAAAATTCATTCCTGAATCTATTGTTATTCACAGTACTATAAAGCCAGAAACTACAAAAAAACTTCAAAAAAAATTAGACATTCCAATTATTTACAGTCCTACACGTGGCGTTCACAGAAGAATGATCCATGACTTGAAAAGATACACAAAATTTTTTGCAATAGACAAATATGTAAAAAATTCAAACACTATTTCTAAAAATTATGCCAACTTGTTAAAAAAATCCGGAATTAAATCAAAAAAAATTTCTGCTTCTGTTACTTTGGAACTTTCAAAAATCATCTGTGATACTTCGTATTATGGATGGCTAATTAATTACGCCCAAATGAGTAAGATGATAGCTGACAAGTATTCAGTAGACTACGATGAAATGTGGTCGTTTTCTGATGAAATTCATGAATTTTTAGGTAACAGGCCAAAAATGTTTCCAGGTTTTATAGGAGGACATTGTGTAATTCCAAATCTTGAACTTATGAATGATAAATCATTAAATCAAATCGGCCAAATTAATACAATTTTTAAAAAATTTCTAAATAGAAATTCTTGATTTAATTTTAATTATTATTACTGCAATTAGAATGACTATGACTGTTCCAATTAAAACTACAATTAAGTTTCCATTATCATTTTCTAATGTCGCTTCAAAATTTTTATTAAATATCAGACATTTTGGTTGTGAATCTAAATTTGGACCTGACCATTGTGCTTCAACTTCAACACAATATTCCGTTTCATCTTTTAAAGGCTCATTTTTATGATTAGATATTACAAATTCTCTTACTTCAACTGATATTGGCTCAGAATTTGCTTCTTCAAAAGTTTCTTTATTTGTTCCAGGTCCACAACAATCTACATCTAATCCAATAGTAATTTCTATATTAAAAAATTTCAATTCTTTGCCTTCTGGATGTTTATCTAAATCCCAAATTACTTTGATTGATTTTTCATCAATCTGCTTAAATGAAATTATTTTTGGTGCAGGTTTTAGCAAATCATTCTCATCAACATAAACTGATTGTGAATAAGCGTAATTAAAAGGACCATTTGAAATTAAACCAATTGCTAAACTAAATCCAATAAAAAAAACAATGGTTGATAATAACATCATTATTAATTTTATTTTGGAAATATTTAGATATTTTTTACTTTTTTCAAGATTAATTTTCTAGTCGACAAGTTTGTATTATAGATTAGAAAATCTTATCCATAGACTTAATGATAATGATATAATATGAAAATATGTAAAAGATGTATACAACCTGATTCAAGACCTGGAATTTATTTTGATGAAAATGGAATTTGTGGTGCTTGCCTTTGGGATCAAGAGAAAAAAAATATCAACTGGAATTTGAGAGAAAAGGAATTATTTAAAATCGCTGAATGGGCTAAAAAATCTACAAAAAGCAATTATGATTGTGTAATTGGAGTTAGTGGTGGCAAAGACAGTACAAAACAGGCTATCACTGCTAGGGATAAACTAGGTTTACGTTGCCTTCTAGTCAATTATCAACCAGAAAATATTTCTGAACTAGGTCACAAGAATATTGAAAATTTAAAGAATCAAGGTTTCGATGTAATTTCTATTAGACCCAATCCAAAAATTATGAAATTATTAATTAAACATGATTTTTTCAAATGGTTAAATCCAGTTAAAGCAACAGAATTTGCTTTGTGGTCATCAACGTACATTATTTGTGATTCGTTTAACATTCCATTGATAATACAAGGTGAAAATCCTGGTTTAACATTGGGTGCACGACTGTCAGGTGTTGGAACAGACTCTAATTGTCTTAATGCTGAAAAATTAAACACCTTATCTACTGGCTGGGAAGATTATTTAGAAATTGACGGAGTTGAAGAAAAAGATCTTTTTCTTTTTCATTATGATCGAAAAAGTTTAGAATCAAAAAATGTCAAAGGAATTTGGCTAAATTATTATTTGAAAGAATGGTCAAATTATGAATCCGCAACTTTTTCAAAAAAATTTGGATTTCAAACTCGATCAATTGATACTGATCCATACTCGATTGGTACTTATTTGAAAGAAGGTAGTAATCCGGGTACATATTTTGCATTAGATACCAATTTACCACAAGTTAATCAACTACTAAAATTCATAAAATTTGGTTTTGGTCAATGTATGGATCAAGCATGTTATGACATTCTCGAAGGATTATTGACTAGACAACAAGCATTTGAATTAGTAAAAGAATATGATGGTAAATGTAGTGAAAAATTTATCAAACAATTTTGTGATTATATTGAAATTTCTCTTGATGAATTTTGGGAAACTGCTAACAAATTTAGAGGTTCTATGTGGAAACAAGATGAAAATGGTAAATGGCAAAACCACGTTTCTGAATTGTTACATGAAGAATTTTAATCATAATTTATTTTTGATATAATCTATTGATTTTACAGGTGTTGGATCAATTCCTCTAATTATGGAATTATATATTGATGTCACATCTAGTGTGTAAATCAAACAAACTAATTTTGTTAAAATATTACTATTTACTGAAAAAATTTCTTTATAGTCTATCTCTCTGGCATTCAAAAATTCCTTTACTATTTCCCATCTTTCTTTGGTTTTCACATGATCATCTCTTCCACGAATTAAAATTGGTTGAACATCAGAAGTATTTTCCCACGCAACAATTCCATTATGACATGCTTCTATAATATCTTCACACATGACATGTTTCTTTGCATTTTCTTGCATAGAATTTTTAAATCTAATTGCTGCAGATTGTAATCCCCATGGATAATACACCATTGGTATTTTTTTGATCCAATATGCCAAATTTAATGCATAATTTTCTTCGTTTAGATTATTTGAATCAATTTTATTTTTTATTTCATTTAAAACTTTCAAAGATTCTGTTATCTCCGATTTGTCAATTGGAATAATTTCTTCTAGAACATTTAATGTTGAATATAAAAATTCAATAAAAGAAGCTCTAGGTGAATGTTCTTTTTTTATTTTATAATAATCAATTGTATTTTTATTGCAATATTCTTCCATTTTTCCACCTGAGGAAAAAGCAACAAATTTTCCATTTGAATTTCTACACTTGTCTAAAATTGATAGTGTTTCATTAGTATTTCCTGAAATACTTGTGCATACTACAAGTGTTCTTTCGTCAACTGTTTTAGGTAAATGATATCCTTTAACTACTGAAACATGAATTTGATTTTTAGAAAGTATAGAAGAAAAAATATCTCCGATTGTACCTGAACCGCCCATACCAGCAAAAACAACATGATTAACATCTCGAATATCCAGTTTTGTAATTTCTTTATTCCACGATATTTCAGCATTTTTTGGCCATTTATCATATACTGAATGCATTGATTCTAAATCAATTTTTTTAATTTGTTCTTGAGTTAACAATTTATTTTCAATAAAAATTCTGATTTATAAAACGTAGTAATGAAAGATATGAATTAATACAAACTTTTAATGGTTAATATAAGAAAATTCAAAATATGAATGATTTTAAAATATTTGATCTTGAAAACCATCAAACAAAAGATGTTAAGGATTCCCATGTTAATGGTGAATTAACGATTATTTGGAGAGATTGGGATAAGATTATAAAAAATCCACAAATGGTTTATGTTAATACTGTTAACCCAGGTGAAATCAAAGGTCCACATATGCACAAAAATCGAACAAGTTATTTTTATTGTATTGATGGAGATATGGTTGTAGTTATTCGAAATAAAGATGGAAACTATCATGAAATCGAAACAAATTCAACTGAATCTAAACTTGTTTCCATTTCAAACGGTATTGCGGCAGCAATTATCAATCCTTCAAAATCTATTTCAAAGATTTTAGTGCTGGCAGATATTGCGTGGAAACCAAATGATAATGAAATGATCAATACAAAATTCGATGATTATAATTGGAAAAAATGGATAGACTAAGAACATGAATAAAGAAACCATTGTAATCTTTGAAGATTCTGGAAATCTAGATGAATTATTACAATTACAAAAGACCCAAAATGTAAGAATCATTTCAATGAATTATTCTTCTCATAAATTATTAGAAGACCATGGAATAGAACATACTTTATCTGATATTTTTTTAACAGATTCTGAAAGAACCAATTTACAAAATCAGGTATTTAAAATATCAGATTGGTATGAAAACTCTCAAATTTCAAGTAATTTAATGTATGAAGATGTTAATGTAGGATCATTAATCAAACCAGAATGTATTAACATATTTGTAAATTTTCTAAAAAAATTCTTTGAATTTTATAAAATTTCACAAAAATACACAAACAATTTTTTCTATTGTTCAAAAGAATCTAAAGATATTCTAAAAAATTTCTCAAATAATGTATCAGCTTTTGAATCAAATAATAACAACACAAGTTTTTCCCCACTTGATACTCTCAAAGTTGGTCATACAGTTGGAATCAAAAATTATAATTTTGAAATAAAACTCTCAAAAAATATTTTCTCAACTCTAAAATCTCTATCAGAATCAACAACAAGTTTGTTAGTGAACTCAAAATCTCTTAAACCAGGTTCAAAATGTATGCTATTTTTAGAATTTAATACAATAAACCTGAAAAATTTCCTTATAGAGAACAATAAACCATTTGTAATTTATAATCGACGTCAGCCATCTGTATGGAATAAAGAAACCCTCTCATTAATTAAAAATTCTCAAGCCATTATTGAAAATGAAACCACAATTAGTTCTAAAACATTAAAACAACATTCTGTGAATATTTTTGAATATTTTGAAAAACAACTAGATGAATTATTCAAAAAAGATTCAATCTTTGCAGAAATTTTCAAATTCGAAGAAATGTCTTTTTGGCATTTAATTAGAACAAATTTTATTAAATTATTAAAAACTAGGACAAAAGAAAATATTTTTGAAATTGAACTAGCAAAAAAATTATTAGAAAAATATAATTTTTCTGGAATAATAATAAATAATGACGTAGGTCCACAAGAAAGAATTTTGGCACAATTAGCTAAAAAAGAAAATATCCCGATTTTCCTAAATCAACATGGTTTAATTTTTGACACATCTGATGCTTTAAATCATAATCTTCACTGTGGAGTAATTTCCCCATCATCTGATTATACATTGGTGTGGGGAAAGATTGATCAAAAATATCGTGTTTCTTGTGGAATTCCAGAAAATAAAATTATTAACATTGGATGTTCAACTTTTGATAATCTTGAAACTGTTGAACCAAATTTTAAAAAAAATGATTACATTGTTTTGGCGACGCAATCTCCTACTGATGAAAATATATTTGATCTAACTAGTGATGTAAGACAAAAAAATATAGATGCAATAAAACATGTTTGTAAATTAACTACAAAATTAAATTTAGATTTAGTTATCAAGACTCACCCTGATCCAAATGAATTCAATCCATCCAAACTTGCTAAAGAAATTAATCCCAAAATTCAAGTTTTACAAAATGGAAATTTTGCATCAATTATAAAAAATGCAAAATTTGTTATTGTAATTGATTATTCAACTGTCATATTAGATTGTCATATTCTTAAAAAACCTGTTATTTCAATAACTGTAAAAAATAAACTTGGACTGCCAACTGCCTTAACAAATGGTTCATGTATACGTGTAGATATAGATGATCTTGAACAGGTAATTTGTAAATTACATAAGAAAAATTTCTATGAAAAAAAAATCCAAGATGGTTTAGATAGTGCTTCGGAATACTTATCGTTTAAAAATTCTGGAAGTAAACAACTTTCACTTTTATTGGAAAAATATACTTAGGTTGGTATGAAATGAAAATTGGAATAATTGTACAAACTAGAATGGGTTCTACTCGACTACCCGGAAAAGTTATGATAAAAGCAGATGAAAATAATGTCATGTTAGATTATTCCATTAACCAATTAACTAATTGTAAAAATCATGATGTAATTGTTATTGCTACTACTACTCTTTCTAGAGATGATTCTATTGTTGAATTTTGTAAAAATAAACAGGTTGAATTTTTCAGAGGAGATGAAAATGATGTATTAGGAAGACATTATCTTTGTGCAAAAAAATTATCTTTAACACATATAGTTAGAATTCCATCTGATAAACCATTAATCGATCCACAAATTGTTGATTCTATAATCAAATTCTTTATTTCTAATAAACTAGATTATGCTGCAAACTTTGGCGTGACTAAAGAAAATGGATTTCAAAAACTCATTTCAACTTATCCCTCAGGTACTGAAGTTGAAATATTTACATTTGATGCTTTAGAATATGCTTGGAAAAATTCTAAAACTGAAGATGAACGAGAGCATGTTACTCCATATATCTACTTTAATCCAGATAAATTTAAAATAAAAATTCTTAATTTAAAACAAAATCAATCTCATTTACGCTGGTCACTTGATCATCCAAGTGATGTATTATTTATCAGAGAAATAATAAAAAAAATACATGATAGACCAATTTTAATGCAAAATATAATAAATTTATTAGAAAAAAATCCTAACTTAATTAAAATAAATCAACTTGATAGTTAAACATTAAAATTATTAAATTATTTTTTAAATTTATCCGATGACATTAAAAACTGTAGAATGGAAAGATAATTCCGTTATAATGATTGATCAAACTAAACTCCCAAATATTTTAGAATATGTTACCTATAGGGATTATAATCAGATTGCAGATGCAATTCGGACACTAGTTGTAAGAGGAGCTCCTGCAATTGGTGTTTCAGGTGCTTTTGGTCTTGCTTTAGCTGCATTACAAAGTTCTGCAACTGAAAAAAATGAATTAATTTCTTTTCTGGAAAACGCAAGAAAAATTCTATTTGAGACAAGACCTACTGCTGTAAATCTTGCTTGGGGTTTAGAAAAAATTATGCAAGTTGCAAATCAAGCAGATACTGTAGATGATATAAGAACCAAGGTTGTTGCAACTGCAAAAAAAATGGCACAAGAAGATGTCCAAATAAATATGGAAATGGGAAAGAATGGATCTGAATTATTTAATGATAATGATACTATTATGACTCATTGTAATGCTGGTGCATTAGCAACTGTTGGTTATGGAACTGCATTAGGTGTAATTCGTGCTACAAAAGATAGTGGAAAAAATATTAAAGTAATCGCTACTGAAACACGTCCTGTTCAACAGGGTTCAAGATTAACAGCTTTTGAATTAAAACATGATGGTATTGATGTTAGTCTTATTCCTGACACTGCAGTTGGTTATACTATGGCAAATGATCTTGTAAACAAAATTGTTGTTGGTGCTGATAGAATTCTTAGAACCGGTCATGTTTACAATAAGATTGGAACTTATCAGGTTGCCACCATGGCAAAACAACATAATATTCCATTCTATGTTGCTGCACCTCTTTCAACATTTGATATGGAAAGTAATCCTGAGGATGTCATAATTGAACAAAGGAAAGCATCTGAGGTAACAGGTGTAGGAGAAAATAGAACTGCACCTGATGACATTAATGTGATTAATCCCGCATTTGATATAACTCCACCTGAATTAATTGCAGGTATAATTACAGAAAAAGGAGTTGCAAAACCCCCATTTGAAGAATCAATAAAAAAATTATTCTAAGCTAATTTTAAGAAAGGTTTTATGCATTTTATATTATTTCATTTTGTGAGTACTGTTAATGTAGAAAATGTACGTGATTCACTCAAAAAATGTATGGATCCTGAAGTTCCATTGAGCATTGTCGATATGGGATTAATTTATGGAATTGATGTGACTGAAAATAATGATGTAAATATCAAAATGACAATGACAACAAAAGGTTGCCCTTTACATGAAACAATGGTTGATGATGTTAAAAGATATGCCAAAAAAGTTTCTGGTGTAAATAATGTTGATGTAGAAATTGTTTGGGATCCTCCATGGACTATGGATAAAATGTCTGATGATGCAAAAGCTATGATGAAAACAATGAGTTCTCAAAGTACTCCTGCTCCTATCAACTATGAAACTGCTGTTCCACAAGGTGTTGGAAATTTAGTAAAACAAGAAGACGGTTCTTTAGTTCTTGCAAATGAACATGAACAAGGATTTATGGTAAATCAAGCAATCATTGACTTTTGGAAATCTTGTAATGGACAGAGAAAAGTTACAGAATTAGTAGACATGTTTGCTCAACAAACTGGATTACAAAGAACACAAGTTGAAAAAGAAGTTATGCAATTATTAAAACAGCTACATGAAGGTGGATTACTTGTTATACCAAATCAAAACGACGCCCCAAATGTTGAATTTAAAAAATCATCCTAACTTCATTTAGCAGATGAAATTCTTCGATATAGTTTTATGATGTCATAAAAAAATTATGCTATGAAAATAGAATATATGAGTTCTGCATCAGTTTTAATAAAAGATCAAGATGTAAAATTACTAACTGATCCTTGGTATGTTGATGGTGAGTTTTATGGCACATGGTATAATTATCCTCCATGCACCGTTAACCTGAAAGAACTTGAAAATATTGATGGAATTTACATTTCACACATACATCCAGATCATTTTAGTGAAAAAACTTTAGAAAAAATGAATAAACATATTCCAATATTTATTCATAAATTTCATTCTGATTATTTGAAGAAAGCGATAGAGAAATTGGGGTTTAATACAATTGAAGTTGTACATGATAAAACTGTAAACATTAAAGGTGATTTGAATATTAGAATTCTTGCTGCAGATAATTGTGATCCTTCTGCATGTCAAAAATATTATGGATGTGGCCTAATTGAAAAAACATTTGGTTCTACAACAATTGACACATTATGCGCCATTGATAATGGTGAACAAGTGATTGTCAATACTAATGATTGTCCATTTTCACTTGCTGAACAATCTGCTATGAAAATATATGATCATTACAAACATATAGATTTTCTATGTTTAGGATATTCATCTGCATCAGCTTATCCTCAATGTTTTAAATTATCTGAAACTGAAATTAAAAATTCACAAAAACAAGTTGTTCAAAAATTTTTAGAACAAGGAGAATCTTACGTAAACCTATTCAAACCTGATTTCTATATGCCTTTTGCTGGAAGATATGTTCTTGCAGGTAAACAGTCCAATTTAGAAAATAAACGTGCGAAAATTGAATTAGAAGATGCTCTAGATTACTTTCAAAACTCACAAAAAATAAATCATGATTTACATAAAGGTGTAATTCTAAACCAAAATTCAATTTTTGATTTGTCCGTTGGAGAATCAGATCAAACATACGTTCCAATTAATAAACAAGAAAAACAAAATTATATTGAAAATATATTATCAAAAAAAAGTTATGATTATGAAAATGATGATAATCCTTCATTGGATGATTTGTTACCGTTAATTTCAAAATCATTTGAAAGATTTGAACAAAAGCGTAAACAACTAAATTTCTCCACAAAAACTCAAGTTTTTATTTCATTACCTGAAAATAAATTCATATGTTTTTCAGGTGATGGCTTAGAACCAAACATTGTTTCAAAGGAAAGTATTGAAAAGAGTGAACAATATTTGTATATTGAAACTGATTATAGATTTTTATCAAGATTATTACGTGGACCACAATTTGCACATTGGGGTAATGCTGAAACTGGTTCACATCTGATGTTTGAACGAAAACCTAATAATTATGAAAGAGGATTATTTTACTGCCTAAACTATTTCTTTAAATAATTATAATCATTTCAAATTTCTTTTATTTCTGTTATTTTTGCTAAAACTGAATCCATCTTTACAATTGCACGTTTTTCATCCCAACCTAAAGCAACATACCAATCGCCCGCATCATCATCATATTTTGTTTCAAGTGTCTTGATTTCTTTAGAATCTGTTTTGTATTCTTTTAAAATTCCAGATGTTGCAAGTGATATTGCATCTTTTTCTGTTTTCAATCTTCTATCCATTAATCCAATGCCAGGACTCATAACAGTACTTGAAAATTATGTCTAATATACTTGATTATACAAAAAAAAAGGGCCCGATGGGATTCGAACCCACG
>PBOA01000027.1 GCA_002723415.1 Chloroflexota bacterium | reverse complement strand
CTTTTGGTGCCTCTTCAGCTACCTCTGCTTTTGGTGCCTCTTCAGCTACCTCTGCTTTTGGTGCTTTATAATCCCTTAATTCTTTAATTCGAGCAGCTCTACCAGATAGTTTTCTAATATAATATAACCTTGATCGACGAACATCTCCTTTTTTAATCACTTTAATCGATTCAATTATAGGAGAATGCAGAAGAAATGTTTTTTCTACACCTATACTATGACTAATTCTACGAACAGTAAAAGTTAATCCTGCACCAACACCTCTTTTACGTATTACAAGGCCTTCAAAAACCTGTATTCTTTCCCTTTCCCCTTCAATAACTTTCAAGCTAACCTTAACTGTATCACCTGAACGAAAATCTTCAATTTTTGAATTCAAATCTAATTGAATATACTCATGTGCTTCCATAGTTACTTTCCCCAAAGCTATATAAATACTCAAATTACAATATAATAACTAATCTAGTTTATAACTTATATAAGCTATATGCAAGTAAATTCACCCCTTTGATAATTTAAAAAGTTCCATAATGAAGCAGCTAAAATAAAATTCCTACTTTTTCGACACGATTATATATATTTTAGAAGGTCTTTTGGCTTGACACTAATGTAGCTTTTAGATTATTTTTATTCTTTAAGTATTTATATTTATATTTACATATTAATAGTTATTAAGAATAAAATAACTAAGCTTAAGTAAGCTAACCAAATCCATAGGAGGTCTTATCAGTGATTAATCTTCGAAAGAATGACATGTCTGCTAGAGTAGCAGCCAAACTTGGAGTATCTAGATCACAAGGAGATGAAGCTCTCAATGCTGTACTAGATTCAATACAAGAAGCACTAGCAAATGGTGATCGAGTCGTATTAACTGGATTTGGATCATTTGAAATAAGAAATGTAAAAGCAAGAAAAGTGCGCCCAATAAGAGGCGGGCAAGCTGGGGAACTACTAACTGTCCCAGAACATAAAAGAGTAGGTTTTAAAGCAGGAGCTGAACTAAGTAAAGCCGCTGGCTAAGCCCCTTTACAAATTATATTTGATTGGGCTCGTAGCTCAGTGGTAGAGCGGTCGGCTCATAACCGATTGGTCGTAGGTTCGAACCCTGCCGAGCCCACCATTATATAACTTTCTACTATGTCATCGACAAAATAGGTACTTATAAAATGAGAAAAAATGCTAGAATAGTTATTATAGGTGCTGGAATAGTTGGTTGTAGTACAGCTTATCACTTAGCTCTTCTTGGTTGGTCTGATATTATAGTGATAGAACAAGGCCCAATATTCGAAACAGGAGGATCTACTTCTCATGCTCCTGGTCTAGTATTCCAAACAAGCCCCTCAAAAACTATGTCTTTATTATCACAGGAAACTGTCAAGCTATATTCAAGCCTGGAACTAAATGGAGACGCATGTTTTTACCCTGTTGGCAGTATGGAAGTTGCTACTACTACTGAAAGGCTTGAAGAACTTAAAAGGCGAATAGGTCTAGGTATTTCATATGGTTTAGATTCTACAATGATTAGTCCTAAAGAATGCCTTGAATATAACCCTTTGCTTTCTGATAAAATTCTTGGTGCAATGTTTGTTAAAAATGACGGAATAGCTAAAGCTGTTCGTGCTGCTGAATCAATGTCTACCTCTAAAGCAGTAAAAAATTCTGTGGAGTTTTATCCACATACTAGAGTTACTAATATACATACCCTTAATGGGAAAATTAATTCAATAGAAACTGACAAAGGTTTAATAAAAACAGATATAGTACTTTCTACAGCAGGGATTTGGGGGCCAAAAATAGGGCAAATGCTTAATATAAAAATCCCTCAAAAAGCTTTTGAACACTGTTATGCAAAAACTGTACCTATAAAAAAATTAATAAGTCATGAAAATGAAGTTACCCACCCTATATTAAGACATCAAGATAAAGCTATGTATTTTAGACAAGATAGAAACGTTTATGGAATAGGATCCTATAATCATCCTGCTCTTCCTGTTTCAGCTAATGATATTCTTGATCACAAAGAATCTCCTATAAGTCCATCAATCCATTCATTTACTCCAGAACATTTTGAAAAAGGAATGATAGAGGCAGGACAATTAATGCCCGTTTTAAAAAACATTGAACTAACATATAAAATAAATGGTATATTTTCGTTTACTGTCGATGGATTCCCAATATTAGGTGAATGGCCTCAAATTAAAGGATTTTGGTCAGCTGAAGCTGTATGGATTACTCATGCAGGAGGAATTGGTAAAATAATGGCTCAATGGTTAGCCTATGGAGATCCTAACATCGATACTCATGAAATGGATGTTTCTCGATTTCATCCCCACAACATGAATAAAAAATATATTGATATTAGAGCAGCCCAAAATTATGTTGAAGTATATGACATTATTCATCCTCTTAAACAAAGTAAACAACTACGTAACATAAAACTAAGCCCCTTTAATAAAAATCAACAAGAATTAAATGCTAATTTCATTGAATCTGCTGGATGGGAAAGACCTAACTGGTTTGACTCTAATAAAAAATTACTTAAAAATTTTGATATATCTCCATTTTTAAGAACTGGCTGGGAAAACCAAGAATGGTCGCCAATTGCCATTGCAGAACATTTGCAAACAAGAGAACATGGTGGTTTATTTGATCTTACTTCATTTACAAAAATTGAAGTAAAGGGGAAAGGATCCCTAAAATTTTTAAACTATTTAACAACTAATGATTTAAATAAACCTATAGGAAAAGTAATTTACACAAGTTTGTTAACTAAAAATGGTGGAATAAAATGTGATCTTACTATAACAAGATTAGAAGATGAAAGGTTTTTAGTCGTAACTGGAGGAGGAATGGGATTACATGATTTAAATTGGATTCGTAATAATTTACCTTACAATTCTGATATAGAAATAAATAATATATCTGAATCACTAACAACTATAGGCGTTTGGGGACCAAAATCAAGAATGTTATTACAAAAAATCTCAATAAATGATATGTCAAATTCTACCTTCCCATATATGACTGCAAAAAAAATATCAATAAATGAAATAGAATGCTTAGCTTTACGTGTATCTTATGTAGGAGAGCTTGGTTGGGAAATATATGCCCCAATTTCCAAAGGCAAAATGATTTGGGATAGAATTTATAACTCAAGTTCTGAATTTGGAATTATACCAGTTGGACTTGCTGCATTTGAATCACTCAGAATTGAAAAAGGATATAGACTATGGGGAAATGATTTAAGCACAGAATACAATCCTTACGAATCTGGTATTGGATTCACAGTCAAATTATATAAAGATGATTTTATTGGAAAAGAAGCATTATTGAATCATAAAAAGATTGGCTTGAAAAAAAGTTTAACTTGTATGACCTTAGATAAACAAGGTGCTGTTGTAATGGGTAAAGAACCGATTATGTTTGAAGACAAATGTATAGGCTACGTGACTAGCGCATCTTATGGCTATTCAATAGATAAAGGAATCGTTTATGGGTATTTGCCTACTAAATATGCAAAAATCGGAAATAAAGTAGATATAATCTATTTTGGAAAATATTATAAAGCTACTATTTCTAAAGACCCTCTTTTTGATCCAGAAAATTTAAGAATAAAATTATGATAAGGGAGTTCTTATGAAAGACAAAAAAGGCATAAAGGTAACCTTATGCGGAGATATGATGTAGATTCTATCAGGATAATTGCCCTTATATTATTAATTTTCTACCATATATCTATTAGTTTTCAAAGATGGGCTTTAGAAATATCATTTATAAAAAATGATGCCACTCTAGAATTCTTGTGGATTTTTATGATGCTAATAAATATATGGCGAATTCCTATTTTATTTATCGTATCAGGAATGGGAGTTTACTTTGCTATGGAGAGAAGAAATTGGAAAGAGTTATTGGATGATAGGACATTACGAATATTCTTACCATTAATATTTGGTTCAATTTTTATATATCCAATTTGCCCGATAATATTTAATATATATTATAAAAAGCCTATATTTTATTTCCCTTTTCCAGGACATCTTTGGTTTTTAATAAATATATATTTCTATGTCCTTATCTTTCTTCCAATTTTTAATTATTTAAAAAATAATCCTAACAACCTCATCTCAAATTTTGTAATAAATATTAGAAAATTTCCTTTAGCAATAATTTTCATATTAGGCTTCCCTATTGTGATAAGTACAATTTTAATTAACCCTAAAGATTTCCCAGCATTTGCCTTTACTACTCATGGATTTATTATAGGATTTATCTGTTTTTTTAATGGATTTTTATTCGTATCTATTAAAAAATATTTCTGGGATTCAATAACAAAAATAAAATTTCAAACTCTATTTATTGCAATAATTCTATACATAATAAGGTTAGCTAACCTTATAAATAATGAATCTCAAAACGAACCTCTTATATCATCTTTATTAATAATTAATGCATTAACTGCTTTTGAAGCAACAAACTGGATATTATCAATATTAGGTTTTTCAGCTAAATATTTGAATAAACCTTCAAAACTATTAGCGTATCTTACTTCATCTGTGTATACAGTTTATATTGTACACATGCCTATACAATTTTTATTTTCAGCTTTAATATTCCGTTTAAACATTAACACATCATTAAAATTAGTGATGATTTTAATTGCTACTTATTCTATAAGCTTTTTGATTTTCGAAATTATAAAAAATATTAGATATTTAAAGGTTTTATTTGGAATGAAAAATAAGACCTTAAAATGAATTTACTAATAACTCTTAACATTCTAAAATAAATTGTATGATTACCAAATAAATATTAATTTTAATAGGATCAATATCAATCATATTGTTAATTTCTTGTAATAATTCAAATTTAACAAATATAACAAGCAAGAGTTCAAAAAAAGATTGTCTCAAATTCCAACACCCACACCAATAATTATAAGAAGTCCCAGTGAAGATCGTAAAAGAAATCCAAGTCCAAGTAGATCAAATAAAATTATTGATATAAATAATAGAGGTAATAATGCGATTAATAATAATAGGATGCGAATATTCAGGAACAACTACATTATCCTTTGAATTAGCAAAATGGGGTAAAAAAAACTTCATTGATACTAAAAAGGAACAATCTAAAGGTCAATGGAATTTAAATGCATTTCACGATCACTGGAAAATTCCACATTTAAATAATTTTGTAGTTCCTTCAAGTACAAATGAAGAGAAATCTATAATATCTGAATTCCCAGATGCTGCAAGAGGCGACTGGTCTCGTACAGGACTAACAGAAGAAGAACAAAATATGGTACTAGAACTTTCACCAAGACTAAAAGAAATGTTTCAG
The DNA here is from genome assembly GCA_002723415.1 of Chloroflexota bacterium. Taxonomy (GTDB): domain Bacteria; phylum Chloroflexota; class Dehalococcoidia; order Lucifugimonadales. The sequence continues at coordinate 111,106 of PBOA01000027.1, read as the reverse complement.
CGTTATCATTTAGAATATCACTTACAAAAAGCTTTTTACCGAAATGAACACCATATAATGGTTGGAGCCCACATTGAAGAAGGAATATATGCCCCTTTATATTTTCGATACGGAGGCCCAGGAGAATATGCTGACCGAAATATTACGATGCGCAATTATGAAAAACAAATCTTAGAAATTGCTCCTGACACAATACTTATTCTAGTAAAAGCCTCTCCACAAATTATCAAAAAGAGGATGTTTGAATTTCCTCACAATAAATCTTTGTTAAAAGAAAAAGATATAGAATATGTTCTAGACCGATTTGAAGAAGAATATAATAAATCTTTAATAAAACATAAAATAACCATTAATACCACTATTAATTCGATTAATGAATCTTTTGAAGAGTTAATAAATAAATTAAAAAATTATATCCCTCTATAAATTTTTGCCCCACACTTCGGACAATTTATTTAAAGAAATATTAATCAAATCATTAACTACAAAGGAGTTTCCTCCTGTATATCCAATTTCAACCCATTTAATTTCATCATCTAGACAAGTTGACATAAATTCTTTAAATTTACCTGATTTTACTGTAACTATTATTCTAGATTGTAATTCTCCAAATAATATATCGTCCCATCTACCTGAAAATTCCAATTCTCCAACAAAACCAATTTTTGAAATTATAGAACATTCAGCTAAGGCTATAGCCAACCCTCCTTCAGAACAATCGTGAGCAGAATTGATGATTTCTTTGTCAATCAGCTTTCTACATATAGATTGAATTTTGATTTCATGTGCCAAATCAATTTTTGGACTTCCAACTATTAACTCATGTATATTTGCCATATATTCACTACCTGCTAATCCTCCAGGTAACAGTTTGTCATAACCCAATAATACAACTTGATCACCTTCATTCTTAAAAGCACTTGTGACATATTTTTTTGAATCCTCTAAAACACCAACAGCTCCTATTATAGGTGTAGGATAAATATTCTCACCATATGATTCATTATATAAACTAACATTCCCACTAACGACAGGAGTATCAAATGCATTACTAGCCTCAGCCATACCTTTAATACACTGTTCAAGTTGATAATATATTTCAGGGTTCTCAGGGTTTCCAAAATTCAAACAATCAGTTAATGCTAAAGGCTTAGCTCCAGTTACAGACAAATTGCGACAAGCTTCAGCAATAGCAATCATCCCTCCAACATAAGGGTCTAAATAAACATATCTAGAATTACAATCAGTTGTCAAAGCTATTGATTTATTACTACCTTTTATCCTTAATAATGCAGCATCACTACCAGGACAGACCACTGTATTTGTTTGTACCTGATGATCATATTGCCTATAGATTGATTCTCTACTTATTATGTTAGAACTAGAAAGAAGTTTTAAGAAGACTTTTTCTGCTGAAATTTCAGAAATAGAAATATTTGAAAAATCAAAAGAATTTAAACCCTCCAATTCAGTTGGTTTTTCCCCTTTTAATATGTATGTAGGTGAATTCGCTAATATATCAATAGGCACATCACATTGAAGTTCCCTATCATCATATATCTTAGCTAATCCATCATTAGTAACTCTTCCAATAACTGAAGATTGTAAATCCCATTTATCAAATACTTCTTTAACTAAATTTTCTGTTCCTGGCTTAGCAATAATTAACATTCTTTCTTGAGATTCTGATAACATAACATCATATGCATCCATGTCTTGCTCGCGTTTTGGAATCTGAGAGATATCAATCTCAAAACCAGCACCTGCTTTTGCTGCCGATTCGACTATAGCACTTGTTAATCCAGCTGCACCCAAATCTTGTATTCCAATCAAAAATTCTTTAGTTGAAATTTCCATACAGGCTTCTATCAATATTTTTTCTAAAAAAGGATTTCCCACTTGAACTGTAGGTCTTAAATCTTGTTCGTCATCAAAGCTCTGAGAAGCTAAACCAGAAGCCCCATGAATACCATCTCTTCCTGTATCTGCACCAACTAAAATTAATATGTTCCCTTTTTTACCAGTAGTAGCACGAATTAAATTATCTGTATTTACTATACCTACACACATTGCATTGACTAAAGGATTTCCTGAATAACATTCTTGAAAAAATACTTCTCCTCCTACATTTGGGATGCCTATACAATTACCATAAGAAGAAATTCCAGACACCACTTCTTCAAAAAGATACCTATTTCTAGAATCAGTTAAAGGCCCAAATCTAAGTGAGTTTAATAAAGCTATAGGACGAGCACCCATAGCAAATATATCTCGAACTATTCCTCCAACTCCCGTAGCAGCCCCTTCAAAAGGTTCAATTGCTGATGGATGATTATGTGACTCTATCTTCATTACAATCCCTAATCCTTCTCCAATTTCCACCACTCCGGCATTTTCGACACCCGGCTCAATAAGCAAGTTATTCTTTGTTTTAAATAAACTTAATAAAGGTTTTGAATGTTTATACCCACAATGTTCACTCCACAACGATCCAAACATTCCTAATTCAAGTCGATTAGGCTCGCGTCCTAAGCGCTGAACTATTAATTTATACTCTTCTTCAGAAAGAGCCAATTCATTTAATATTTCTTTTGATACATTCATAAGTAACTCATTAATTATTCATACTAGCTATAATTACAACTCCTAAAACAACAAATACTGAACCTAATACGATTCGAAAAGTTAATCTTTCTATCTTTTTTAAGAATACAAAAGTTAGCACTAAAGATACCAGTGGAAAAGTAGCTGAAATAGGTGCAACAATTACGATAGGCCCATTATTTAAAGCTATAAACCAAAAAGTCACACCCCAAGCACCTGAAACCCCAGCTAAAAGCACCCACATCAAAGACTTAAACGATATTTTTTGAAAATCCTTAAATATATCTTTTATAAATAAAAACCCCAAAATTAGCATACCAAAAATTATAGAAAATGCACTTGCTACTACAGGTGGAAAATAATCATTAATTATCTTTTGAGCAACTAAAGTAACAATTCCATAACTAACTGCTGATCCAAATGCAGATATATATCCTAAAACAATATTTCTATCTAATGCTTTCATTTCTCAGAAATCACCATCAACAATCCAAAAATAATCATCAATGTTCCTAATAGTACTGGTAAAGTAAGAGTTTCATTTCCAATAGTAATTGCTAAAACTGTTGCGAATAAGGGGGCTGTACCAATTATAGTAGTAGCACGAGCTACTCCTAATAAATTTACACTAGTATAATTCAAATAACGCCCACCTAAAAAATTCAATAGTGCTGACAATATTAACCAACTAAATACGGTTTTATTAGCTATAACTAATTCTTTTGAATAAAAAATTAAAGAAATAGTAATTAAAATCAATGACCCGGAAACAAGAGACAAAAAAGTTCCTGTTGTAGATTTCATTGAATTTAGTCCTAATTTTATAAATATAGCACTAGTTCCAAAACCTACAGAAGCCAATAACGCAAAAACAACTACTATCAAAAAAATTCCTGTCTTATCTTAAATTAACGAATAGATCCAGTAGATATAGAATGAATTATTGAATTAAATATTATAGACCCATCAGTTCCACCAATCTCTTCTTCACAACAACGTTCAGGGTGAGGCATCATTCCTAAAACATTTCCTTCAGAATTCATAATTCCTGCTATATTCATTAAAGATCCATTAGGATTAGATTCTTTCGTTATACTACCGTTTTCCTCAGAGTATTTAAATAAAATCTGTCCAGAATTTTCTAATGAATATAAAGTTTCTTTATCTGCAAAATAATTACCTTGAGCATGAGATATTGGTATTTGTAAAACTTGATTAGATTTATACATATTAGTAAAAATAGTAGAATTATTTTCAACTCTAAGATTTACATTTTGGCATCTAAACTGAAGAATATTATTCCTCATTAATACACCTGGAAGTAATCCAGCTTCACAAAGAATCTGAAATCCATTACAGATTCCTATAACTATACCCCCTTTATTAACAAAATTAATTATTGAATCCATTACAGGAGAAAATCTCGCCATAGCACCACATCTTAAATAATCACCATATGAAAAACCACCTGGTATTATTATACAATCATATGAAGACAAATCGGTTTCTCTATGCCAAATATATTCAACTTCTTGATGAAAAACATTTTTTATAACATGAAAACAATCTGTATCACTCCATGTCCCCGGAAATACCGCTACACCAAATTTCATAATTCCACCAATATGTCTATTAATACTTAATTAAGCAGTTTATTTACTATTTCTCTTACATCAGCCCCTGAAGCTCTAGATTTAACTAATTTCATTACGGGACCCATTACTCGCCCTATATCAGAAATATCTTTTGCTCCACTTTCTTCTATAACTTTACTTATTATATCTGTTAGTTCTTCCGCAGACATCTGAGTTGGTAAATATTCTAATATAATTTTTAATTCACCATTCTCTTGTTCAATCAAATCATTGCGTTCTGCTTTAGTATATGCCTGAATACTTTCACGTCTCTGTTTAGCTTGCCTTGAAAGTACAGAAACTATACCTTCATCATCTAAGACTTTGCCTAATCTAATTTCTTCATTCTTAATAGCTGAAAGAAGTAACCTTATAACTGAACGACGCAAATCATCACCACTAAGCATAGATTGTTTGAGATCATCTCTTAATTTTTGATTTAATAACATTTGTATAACCAATTCTAAAAATTTAAATTTTTATTACTATATTGTAAAAAGTATAATTATCTATTTTATTAAGGTCAAGAAAATAAATAATAAATAATTATACTAATTAGCTTTCAAATCACTTATCGTACTTGAAATCACAGACACACAATGATTTTTTCCAAGTATTTCCATTGATTCAAATAAAGGCGGCGCAACATCTAAACCAGTAAATATTACTCTTAAAATTCCTAAAACTTGCCCAGTTTTATAATTACTTTCTGCAACATAATTACGTAAATCAGTTTCAATAATATCTGATTTAAAATTATCTATAGATATAATTTTTGAATATAATTTTTCTAATATATCTCTTACATCATAAAAAGTTAACCCTTTTTGTAAAATCTGTTCTTTTTCATACTTAACTTTATTTGTAAAAAAGTAACTTATTAAAGGTGCAGCATCATTTAAAGTCTTAATCCTTGATGATATTAAAGGTACTATCCTTTTTAACAATTCTGAATCAATATTTAAGGGAAGTTGAAATGGAGGAAAAAGTTTCCAATAGGCTAATAGCCTATAAGCTAATTGATCTGTACTTAATTCCCTGATATATACTCCATTTAACCAATTTAATTTATCTATATTGAAAATCGCACCCGATTTACTAACTTTTTTTAAAGAAAAACTATTTATCAATTTCGAAATATCTATTTTCTCAGTCTGAGCATCTAAAGACCATCCTAATTTAGCTAAAAAATTTACCATAGCTTCTGGGAGATAACCTAACTTACGATATTCCAAAATTGATGTAGCACCATGCCTTTTACTTAATTTTGACTTGTCTGGAGCTAATATAATTGGTAAATGTGCAAATTTAGGCATTTTCCAATTCAAAGAATTATATATATGTATATGCTTAGGTGTACTTGACAACCATTCTTCAGCTCGCATCACATGAGTGATTTTCATATAATAGTCGTCAACTACATTAGCCAAATGATATGTAGGGAAACCATCTGATTTCAATATTACAAAGTCATCTAAAAGAATATTTTCAAATGTTACTTCTCCTCTAATCAGATCATCAAATATAATTTTCCCTTCTAACGGTGTTTTAAAGCGTACTACATGTAAAGAATTCTCATCAGCCTTATTTAATTTTGATAAATCAATATCTCTACATTTTCTATCATAACCAACTACAGATTGAGTTTTTGAATACTCTTTTCGCATTTCAGAAAGACGTTCCTGAGAACAATAACATTTATATGCATAACCTTCTTTAATTAATGTATCTGAAATTTCTTTATAAATGCCCAATCTCTCGGACTGAGTATACGGATTATACATGCCACCTATATCTGGGCCCTCATCCCATTCAATTCCAAGCCACTTCAATGCTTCTAATTGAGATTCCATTGCTCCTTGAACTAGCCTGTTTCTATCAGTATCTTCTACTCTTAATATAAATTTACCTTTATTATTTCTCGCAAAAAGCCAATTAAATAACGCAGTTCGGATATTCCCAAGATGAGGCTCCCCAGTAGGACTAGGAGGATACCTAACTCGAATGTTGGACATTTCAAACTCCTAAAAATAAGCTTATTATTATAATTAATATATAATATATAATTTGCTTGAAACAACATAAATCTGCTAATATCTAAATCAAAACAATTAATTTTAGAAATATAACGATATGAATACCAACAATATAACGTTAAAGTCAGTTATAAAAGATGATGTATTAAATGTACAACGATGGTTAGAAAATGAATTAGTCGCTGATAGCTGGTTCGGCAGATATTCATATGGAGACTTTGCACATCTAGGATATCATCCTGAAGAAATGGCCCATGCCCATAAAGAAGAATGGGATAAGGTATTCTCTGACCCAGAACATAAAATTTTTTCAATTTACCATAATAATGAGCATGTTGGAGAATCACATTTAGCTATTGAAGAGTCCTTAGGAGATGCTCAATTATCTATATTAATTGGCGATCCTAATAACTGGCACAAAGGATATGGAACTGCTGCTGCAAAAGCAACAATAAAGATGGCTTTTGAAGAATTTAGGATTTTTAGAATCTGGGTAGATATACCTGAATATAACGAAGATGCTATAAATATGTTTTCCCATATGAATTTTACACATGAAGGAACTCTTAGAAAAAGCCGCCCCCACCATGGAGCAAGGCATAATTCAGTTATTATGGGTATTTTAGTTGATGAATATAATAATTCAGAAGGGTATTAATTATGATTTATGAATTTAGAACTTACAATGTAAGAGTAGGCAAAATACCTGAATACCATGAGATTTTTAGTAAAAAAATTATTAGACGACAAGAATTTTCAAAAATATCTGGACATTGGTATACAGAAACAGGTTCATTAAATCAAATGATTGCTATATGGCCTTATGAAAGCCTAGAGCAACGTAAAGAAATACGAGAAATAGTTGAAACTGTTGATAATGGATCTGTATGGCCACCACAATCTGGTAATATCATAATTGACATGACTTCAGAAATATATCTGCCTACTCCATTTATGAAGCCCTTAGAACCAAAAACTATGGGCCCTTTATATGAAATAAGATACTACTCCTACCCTCAAGAATTAATCCCTGATGTTATTGACGCTTGGGGAAAAGCTATGCCTAAAAGAGAAGAATTATCTCCTTTAGTTGGATGCTGGTACTCAGATTTTGGAGGAACAAGAAATTTTGTAAGTTTATGGAGCTATAAAAATTTTGAGGAAAGACTTGAAATCAGAGCAAAAGCAAAAGAATCAGGATGGCCTCCGAAAGACGCTCCTATACCAACGTTACAAGAAAATAAAATTATGTGGCCAGCTAAATTTTCACCTCTTCAATAATTAATAATATAAATAATTTTTGGGAGTAATAATTGGATCCTCGTATATTATCTGGATTACTGCTGATAGTTGGACCAATAGTTACAATTATATTCTCATTTTTAATATTTCCTGAAGATCCCTCAAATATAAATTCAACACTAAAAGAATTAAGCATAAACCCTGCTTTAATTGGAACAGCAGCAATAATGTCTTCATTTGGATTTATTTTATCAGTATATGGATTTTATATTATTAAAGATAAAATGTCTGGTGGATTAGGTGAGAATTATGCAAAAATAGCTATATTTTTTTTAATTACAAGTATTCCCGCAAAACTAGTTGAACTTGGCTTAATATCAGTAGCAGCAGACACATCAGCAATATCATTTAATACTACTGATAAAACAGCTGAAATATTATGGATAGCATCTCAAGGAGTTGGCACTATTTCTACTGTTATTTTTTCTATTGGAATATTCATATTTGGTATTGGCATTTTATTTCAGAAAAATTACACCTTTCTAATTCCTTTTCTATTAATAATAACTGGTTTGTCCGGTGTAATAGTACCTGCAACTTTAGGATATGATAGTTCAAATATGCTCATTATTTATATTTTATACTCAATAACAGCTACAATTACTGGCATTTTTACAATAATGAACTCAAAATATCAATAAATAAAATGATTTATGTGGTATATAAATATAAAGTTAAAAAAATTCATGAAGAAAAATTCATGAAAGAAAGGACAAAATGAGTAATTCAAAATTATCTGGCTTAGCTCTACTTCTTCCTGTACCAGCTATGGTTTTATGGTTTATATATGGAGGTGCGGTATTAGACGGAGTCGGACCAGACAAACCTGCAGAGTACATTGCTGCATTAGGAGCAAATGCTGCAGCTGCAAAATATATTATGTGCATTGCAACTTTGATGTTTTTAACTGCAATGGGTGCTTTGGGATACATAAAAAAGACTATGGAAGGTGGACCTGGGCACCATATAGCTAGTTTCGCATGGTTCCTTATAATAATAGGTGCCGCTGGACAAATAGGTGAAACTGCATTAACGATTGCAGTTGCTGAAGCTGCAGAAAGTGCTGTTGCTGCTGGTACCGCCGCCGCTGCTGCTGCTGCTGCTGGAGCAGATGCTACTGCTGCTATGACTGCTGCTGCTACAAGTTCTAGCGTAGCTTCTAGTATGTACGCAGGCGCACAAAGTATAGGAGCTGTAGGAACTGGTTTCGCTATGATAGGTTTTATATTATTTGGCCTTGGTATATTTCAACAAAAGAACTTTAGTCCAATAATTGCAGGCTTAATAGCTATTAGCGGTATATTTACTTTGATAATGTGCTTAATTGATTATGAAAACCAATTAATAGGCATAGGATTCATAGGTGTCACTCTTTCTTTTGCCTCATTAGGCGTAAGTCTACTACGATCAAAAGAATAAAATTTATTAATTATAGTTGCTGCTTCTTTTTATTTATCAATACATATAAAGGAGCAGTAACTAATAACAAAATTAAAATTACCGACGACATATATTCAAAGCGAATATTACTAAAATCATTTTTCAAATTATCTATAAAACTGGCAATGGGTAAATCTGTAAGTTTGTATTGAAAATCAGACCCCTTTTCTAAGCTTTTAACTTCAAAAATACTATATTCCTTTTTGTTGAATTCAATTATTTCAGGTGCCCCAAGTGAAGTACCATCAACTTTCATAAATTCTGGTAAAATGAAAATCTTTAGAGAATCAATGCCATATGGTATAGATCTATTAAATATGTAATCACTATCCTCATATGAAATTTCATAACTATATAAAATTTCATGTACTCCAGGAGGAATATTAGTCAATAAAGAAAAACCCAAATTAACTTGTAAAACTTGAGCCTGTAATAAATTAGAATCTACTTGCAAATTCTCCCAAGAATTAGGCAAACTAAATCTAATAAGACTCATTGGATTATCATTTGGAGTATAAGTTAAATCTGAAGAATTAGATATATTAACCATTTCTAAAATAGATATTTTCTTTGAAATTAAATCTACATCAGAAAACAAAATAGAATTACTAGAAATACTAATTATAGAGTCATCAGTAACTGAATCATATACAAAGATATTAATGTCATTAATATCTTCCAGCTGAATAATGTTACTATAAATTACTCCTTGATATTCAACAAAAATGGAATACATTGTGCTTTCTGAGCTTATTACTTGATGCTTGAAACTGAATTTACCTTCTTCATCACTTAAAGTTTTTTGAGTCTCTAGAATTTCACCAGATAAATCACTTATATGTAAAAATATTTCCACACCTTCTACATTACTTCCATTCATTGTTTGATTAGTGACTTTTCCAGAAATATTTGATTCAGAATCTGCATAAATTTTAAATGCAAACAAATTACATAATAAAAATACAAATACAATTAATAACAGATATTCTAGAATATAGATATTATTTTTTCTTATCATCTGTTGAATCCATAATTTCATCAGCTTCAGAATTATATTTGTCTTTAAGCCAGATATAGTCTTTTTGACTTAAATTACCAATCGAATAATCAAAATCTGCTATTTCAATTCCCTGTGAAATACGTTCTAAATTGCCTTTTGCAATATTATTTACATCTTGTACATTAGCTAAATTATCTTTTTCTTTTTTAGAATAAATTAACGGATAAAAAATAGCTGCTGCAGGTATCAATGCAATAATTACAGATAGTATAATTACCATTTAAACCCTCCTTAACAACTTTATTCCATAAATTGAACTGAATTTTTAGCTTTTCTCCTATATGGAAATAAGCTAAACAATGTACCAAATATAATTACTGGAGCAGACACCCACATCCACCATACCATTGGATTTATCAATACTCTAAAGACTCCTGAGCCATCATCTTCAAACTGTGATGGAACAATATAAAAATCTTCTTTAGGAGTACTATTAATTGCTCCCCTTGTAGCTGCTATACGAAACTGAGGGTAAAGTGCTCTAAATGGTGTTAAAACACCTATTGATTTATCTTTAGATTCAACCTGGAAATATGCAATTGATTCAGTTCTATCATCATAATCTTCATTAGTATAATTAATATATTTAAAATTATACCCTCCGAAAATATTTGTATCACCAGGACTCATAGAAAAATCCTTCTGAGAGCTATAAAAAGAAGACCCAATCACTCCTACAGAAAACATTACTATCCCTATATGAACAATATATCCTCCGTATCTAGGTCGATTTGCCCATAACAATTTAAAGAAAGCAACAATATATTGATCTCCTCCTCTGTGACGAAGCCTAACTCCACGAATCCATTCTTGTAGTAAATTTATTATTACTAGAGAACATATAGAAAATCCAATCAGTGCTAAAGGATTTCTTATTCGTAATATAAATAGAAACAATATACAAATTACAAACCCAAAACTAGGAAGTTTTAATACATTAGTTAATTGATTAAAACTAGCTTTACGCCATGGAATTATTGGGCCAATAGCCATAAGAAATATTATCACTAAAAATAGAGGACCATTGACTAGATCAAAATAAGGTTTTCCTACTGTTACAGTTTCACCACTTACAGATTCAGAAAACACCGGATATATTGTTCCCCAAAGAGTAAAAAATGCAATTAATAAAAACAATACATTTTGACTAAGAAACACACTCTCCTTTGATATAATCGCATCTAATTTCCTATCACTGTGTAATTGCTTTCTAAAGAAAAAAATTACACATATAGATAAAAACAATGTAGCAATCATAAAAAAAAGGAAAAGCCAACCTAATGTTGATGCTGCAAAAGAATGTACTGATGGAACTGGCCCACCTCGGTTAATAAACATACCTAATTGCGCTAGAGTAAATCCTATAACTACTAAGATAACATTCCACATCCTAAACATTCCACGGTATTTTTGAACCATAATTGAATGTATAAATGCAGTCATTGCAAGCCAAGGCATTAAACCTGAATTTTCAACAGGATCCCATGCCCAATACCCTCCCCAACCTAAAATAGTATAAGCCCACCACGAACCTAACATCAATCCAATTGTTAACATTATCCAAGAAATCATCCCCCAAATCCTGCCAATATCAACCCAACGATCATCTGTCCCTTTACCTGATAAAACAACACCTAGAATTATTGCAAAAGGAATTGCAACTGATATTAACCCAGTCATTTGAACAGGCGGGTGTATAAACATTCCAAAATGTACCAATAAGGGATTCATACCTAACCCGTCTAGAGGAACCATTTCTAATCTATCAAAAGGATTAGCAAAAACAAAAATCACAAATATAAAAAAAGTCAACAATATGCTTAAAATGCCTACTGTATAAGGCAAAGCGTATTTCAATTTATTCCTTATACTTATAACTCCAAACACCGATAACACGGACAACAAAAAAGTTATAAATAATAACGAACCCGCATTACCTGCATATAATGCTACCCAAGTATAAGAAGATGGCATAGAAAGATTGCTATTTTCATATACATATTGAACCGAAAAATCATGAGTCACAAAGGCATAAATTATTGAAACAATTGAAAATAATAAAATGAATGGAACAGTATACAATCCATATCTTGAACTTATCATTAGCTCAGATGACTTGAATTTTGCACCTAATAATGAAATCACACTACTATAGATACTAATTATTAATGCAATTAATATTGAAATATTCCCTGTTTCTACCATATAAATCCCATATTCATAATATTATTAATTATCCTCTATATTTTCCTTATTTTTAATATTTTTTAAAAAAAAATATAACCCTACTATTGTAATAGTCAATACTACTGGAGGTAAAATCCATACAAATAAATCGATCCCTGATTTTGGCGGTGTAGAAATAACACTAGCCCCATATCTTTCAATAAAAAAATTTCTAATCTGCTCATCAGACCAGCCTTGATCAACCTTTTCTTGAACTATATTTCTCATTTGTACAGCTAAAATATTTTGAGACTGATCTATAGTTTCACCTGGGCAAACTGGACACATTATGTTTTTATTTAAATCTACAATTCTATTAGTCAAACTATCTTCCGCATAATTCGAACAAGATAACAAATAAATAAAAATATATCCAACTATAAACAAGCTATATTTAGATTTAGAAATGGTATTAATTATTTTTTTATTGAGCATTAATATTATTATAACGTAAAATATATAAATTATAGTAGTAACTCAAATGCGCAATACATAAGTCTCTGATATACTAAAATGACTTTTCAATTTAACTAACAATAAATTTTAAAATGCAAACTATTTATTTAACATCTGAAAATAAACAAGAAGGTAAAACTTCTTTCACAATTACTCTAGCTCATCATTTACTAACTAAAGGACTAAATATAGGAATATTAAATCCTTTATGTAATAAATATGATGAATCGGTATATCATAAACTTCTAGGTAAAAAAGAAAATGATTATTCTGGAAAATATACTGTTATAACTAATAATAAATTTGATATTAAAAATGTAGTAGATTCATATAATCAATTAATAAAAAATAACATAGATTTTTTATTAATTGATGGAAATAATTCTATATCCATAGAGAATATTAATCTTATATTACATAAAATAAATGCAACTATAATCTTCCTTGCAAAATATAATCCTCAATTAAATGAGAAATATTTTGCTAAATATCATAACAATTTTAAAGGAAACATCTTATTTGTAATTAATCAAACATATAAATTTGCTACTCACCAGGTAGAAACAAAAATTATCCCTAAATTAAACTCTTCAAAAATAACATGTTTAGGCTATATACCAGAAGACAAGCTTTTACTTGCTATCACACCAGATCAAATAGCTCAATTTATTAAAGGAGAAATAGTAAATCAATATGATGGTGAAAAATTCTTGGTCGAAAATTTTTTAATTGGAGGCATGGGTATGGACCCTGCTGAATACCATTTCAACCACTATAAAAATAAATGCATTATTGTTAGAGGAGACAGGCCAGATATTCAAATGTCTGCATTAAATTCTAATTGCTCATGCATAATCTTAACAAACAATATAAAACCTATAGAATACATCCAAAATGAGGCAGATTTAGAACAAGTTCCAATTATAGTAACAGAAACTGACACATTAGAAACTATAGATAAACTAAATGGTTTAAACAAAAATACATTTTTTAACCACTCATTAAAATTAGATAGATATTTAGAGCTGTTTAGATCTAATATTCAATTAGATCAAATATTTAATATAAACAAATAATATTTATTTATAATTAAAGCTTCAGTGCTATTGACACTTATCTTAGCTACAATTAAACTAATTTAACATAAAAAATTATTCTAAGCTTATATATCGGAGGTCCCCGTTGGTAACAGCAAAAAAAAATAAAAATCTCGTTGTTATACAATTGTCTGGTGGCAATGATTATTTAAATACGATTGTCCCTTATAACCAAGGTTTATATTATGACTTAAGACCCAGTGTAAACATATCCCAAGATTCAGTGTTACAAATAGACTCAAATTATGGTTTCAATCCTAATATGGGAGCTATAAAAACATTATGGGACCAAGGTAAAGTCGCAATTATAAATGGCATAGGATATCCTCAACCAAACCGTTCCCACTTTAGATCAATGGATATTTGGCACACTGCAGAACCTGAGAAAATTGGAACTGAAGGATGGCTCGGAAGAGTAATCAAAGAAATAGACCCCAAAAAAGAAAATGTTTTAACGGCTGTAAATTTCGGCAGAGGACTTCCTAGAGCATTAGGGATGAGGGGTGTGCCTGTAGCATCAGTTGGAGATTTAGCTACTTATGGATTATTTCCAGATATTCAAGATCAAAAATTAAAAGAATATGCATTAGATGCATTTGCAAAAATGTATGGTGGAGAAGTAAAAGACCCAGTAATGGATTTCCTAGGTCAAACTGGCACTGATGCACTTAAAGGAGCGGATATATTAAGGACAGCTCCTGAAAAATATGAGTCCACAATAGAATATGCAGCTAACCCTATGGCACAAAGCTTAAAGAGTGTAGCTCAAGTTATGTTTGCTGATCTAGGTACAAGAATTTATTATACTCAACACGGAAGTTTTGACACTCATTCAGGCGAACTTGATACTCACGCAAAATTATGGAATGAAGTTTCTGGCGCTGTTGGAGATTTTTATGACGATTTAAAAGAACATAATAAAGAAGATGAAGTAGTAATATTTATATTTTCTGAATTCGGAAGGCGTATTAAAGATAATGGATCTGGTACTGACCATGGATCTGGAGGTGTAGCCTTTGCTATTGGTGGAGATATTAAAGGCGGCATGTATGGTGAATATCCATCTTTACTTGAAAAAGACCAATTAGATGGTGATTTACACTTTAATAACGATTTTAGGCAATCATATACTGATATATTAGAAGATTGGTTTAATCTTGATGCTCCTGAAATAGTTAATGGCCAATTCAATAAATTTGGATTCATTAAATAATCCAGAATATTATTTAGACATAAATTAACTTAAAAATTATATACTGAGTTTTTTTAGATATCATAATTACTTGATTTTATATATTCCAAGTGTCATATTAATTACAAGTGTTAAAAATATTCAACTAAATAAAAGATTAGAACAATTAAACTCAGAAGAATTTAATAACGTTTTTTTATGGTATAAGAAACCATTGGACTTTTGGAATAACAGCAGAACCTTTTTTTGGAATGACTTCTTTTCTTATATTATCTAACAAGTGTGGTTTTTTAAGAAATTAATTTAAATTTAAACAAGTGTAATTATGAATAGAACAATATTTAGGTTAATTAATTATATAGAAGTTAACTTGCCCCAAAACCTTAAAAACCACATAAACAGGGCCTGTAAAATAGGCGAAGATTTATCTGAAATAAATAATGTAGATTTAAATAAAGTTAAAATCGCATTATTAGGTCATGATTTATATAGAGCATACAATAATAAAGAACTTTTAAAAGAAGCTGAAAAAAATAATCTATATATCTCCAAAATTGAAAAACTTTCGCCTATTTTACTCCATGGTAAGCTTGCATCTTTAAAATTGAAAAAAGGTTTTCAAATATCAGACAAAGAAATTTTGCACTCAGTAAAATGGCATACTAGTGCGCATAAAGATATGAGTAAAATTTTTAAAGTAGTTTTCTTATCAGATAAAATAGAACCTGAAAAATTAAAAAAATCTACCGAACTAGCTCAAATTAGAAAAATTGCTTATAGCGATTTAGACCTAGGGTTATTAATGTATCTTAACTATAATATAAAGTTTAGAATAAATCGAAACGAACCCATACATCCTTATACCATCCAAGCAAGAAATTTACTCCAAAAAACTAACTAAAGCCTAGGCAACAACCTCAGAATTGTTTTTAAAACATACAATAAATAGCACTGATGTTAATGAAAAAATAGCTAAAGTTAAAACAGCAGGTATTTGGCCTAAACCTAAAGTTGTTGAAATAAACCCCCAGCTAAATGGACCGAATATAGCTGCTAGACGGCCTGTAACAGCATGATATCCAAGATATTGTCCAAGAAAATTTTTATTAGGAACTAAAGTAATCATATACGGCCTATCAGATGCCCAAACACCTGATATAACTACACCTGTAATTACACCAATTAACAGCCACAAACCTTTATTCAAATTAAAATAAGGCATACATGCACAAAGTATTAAAATAGATGCCCAAATACTCAAAACTATTACTAATGAATTCTTGGCTCCTATTTTATCCACAATAAACCCCCAAGCTATTGCACCGGGTATTGCAACTAATACTCCAAGAAAGAGTAAAACCTGAACTTGATATGCACTAAACCCTGCAGCGTCAGTTCCAAAAACAACTGCGAAAGTTTGAGCAGTATATAAAGAAGATGTAAACCAAAATCGAGAGAATAAAAACCTACTAACCTCTTTAGCATTTTTTAATTCTATAAAAGCATCTTTTATTCCATACAAAATACCTCTAATATCAAACTGGAAATTTTGTCTCTTGAAATATTTTGGATTGTCATCTTTATAATATAAAAACAATGGAATAGACGAAAGTATCATACAAAAAGTAATGGACTGAAATCCTCTAGCATAACTCCAATTATCCACCACAAATATACCAATAAATATTGCTACTATTGCTCCAAGGTAACCAACTCCAACTCCGAAGCCATTTACTTTTCCCATATTTTCTTCTGATGAAATCTCTATTAACATAGCTCCATATATTACATTAGCAATATATACGGCAACTACGGATATTGAAAATAATAATATCCCAATATATAAATTTGTTGAACCTAAAAATAAAGTTGCTATTACACTAACTAATATACCCACTATTACAAATGGCAATCTTCTAGAAATATGATCCGATAATTTCCCTACAAATGGTGTAACTATCATATTAATTAGCATAGCTATAGATAAGGTATACCCAACAGTAGCATCAGTACCATTTAACTCATTCAATACCCAAAGGGGGAAAAGCATACCAACTACACCAACAAAAAATGAAGTAACTCCAATATCGAATACTACCCAAGAAACTATCACTTTATATTTATTCATGATATGCCTTTTGAGAACATGCCAAATTAATTTTTTAACTTTGCGCTAATTCAAAATTTTTTTTATTTTAGATCCAATAAACTGGTATTCTTTCAATGTATCATTATTTAATAAAACAGTCGGTTTTGAAGTATCTCTATAATTTGAACTCAAAGATAAATTTCCTAAAAATTCTACCCCTACTTCTTTAGCTAATTCTTCTCCAGCACCCATTCCAAAGATATCTCCAGAAAAATTTTCAACTACACCCATTACATTTACTTTAAGCTTTTTAATCATATTAATTGATCTTTTTGCATCTATTTTAGCTAAATCTTGAGGTGTTGTAACAACAATAAAGCCATCCATATCTATAGCTTGCATAATCGAAAGGGGAGCATCAGAAGTTCCAGGAGGTAAATCAATAATTAAATAATCTAATTCACCCCATTGAGTTGATTGCAGAAATTGATTAATTGCATTATGAATCATCGGACCTCGCCATATAATAGCTTCTTCTTCATTTTGCTGAAAGAAGCCCATAGACATTACTTTAATTCCAAAGCGCTCAGGAGGAATCATTTTCTTGTCAGGCCCAATTACTGGAGGTTCCGATATTTTCATCACATTAACTACATTAGGACAATCAACATCTACATCTAATATACCTACCTTAGAACCTTCATAGGCCAAAGTAGAAGCTAAATTAACTGCAACAGTAGTTTTACCAACTCCACCTTTACCACTATAAACACCAATTTTACAATTTACTTTTGATAATATTTCATTAATACTTCTTTTCTGTTCAAATTGACGCTTCATAGCCTCAATTCTGGTCTTAGCTTGCGCTGCTTGCGCTGGGTTAACTTCTGAACGTTCAGGCAAAATATACTCCTATAAAATTATTAATCTAAACCTAGTTGCTTTTTCCCATCTTCAGTAATCATTTCGGGATTCCATGGTGGTTCATACACCATTTCAACATTCACATCTTCTACATGTTCGAGTTCAGCAATCCTCCATTCTGCTTGCTGTGCTATATATGGTCCCATCCCACAACCTGCAAAAGTTAAAGTCATTTGTATAGAAACATCATTTTCAACTACATCTACATCATAGACTAATCCTAGATCAACTACATTTACTGGAATCTCTGGATCATATACATCTTTCAACGCTTCTAAAACATCTTCCCTTGTTAAAACTATAGATTCACTCATAAGTCATCCTTAAAAATTTTATATACATATCTATACTAATATTTAAGCATTTATGAGTCAATAAATCTGACTAATTGAATTTCTTAAATCCGAAATTTTATCTCGTATTAAAGCAGCCTTTTCAAATTCTAAAGTCTTTGCAGCTTCTTTCATATCTTTCTTTAAATTTTTGATTAAAATATTAATTTGCTTTTGTGATAAATCTGAATAATTAATTTCTTCAGTATTTTGTGCATCATTTTTATAATTCTTGACACTAATTTTATCTATAATATCTTCATTGATATCCCGAATATTCTTTAAAATACTCTTTGGATCAATATTATTTCTTTTATTATATTCACTTTGTATTTCTCTTCGTCTATACGTTTCATCTATAGCCTTTTTCATAGATAATGTTTTTTTATCTGCATACATCAACACTTCTCCATTAACATGCCTAGCTGCTCTCCCAATAGTTTGAATTAAAGAAGTTGATGACCTTAAATAACCTTCTTTATCAGCGTCTAAAATTGCCACTAAGCTAACTTCAGGCAAATCTAAGCCCTCTCTTAAAAGATTAATGCCAACAACTACATCATAAACCCCCAAACGTAAATCTCTCAAAATAGCACTTCTATCTAGCGTATCTATTTCAGAGTGCAAATAATGATTTTTTATATTTATTTCTTGCAAATATTCTGATAATTCTTCAGCCATCCTCTTAGTTAAGGTAGTAACTAAACATCTTTCTTTTTTGTCTATTCTTAATTTGATTTCATTAATCAAATCATCAATTTGTCCTTTTGAAGGCCTAATATTAATTTTAGGATCAATAATTCCTGTAGGCCTTATAATTTGCTCAACTAATTGCTCATTATTTTCATATTCATAATTACTTGGAGTAGCTGATACATATATTACTTGGTTAAGTCTTTCTTTAAATTCATCAAAATTCAGCGGCCTATTATCTAAAGCTGATGGCAACCTAAACCCAAAATTAACTAATGTATGCTTTCTAGATTGATCCCCTCCGTACATTGCTCTAACTTGCGGTAAAGTTATATGGGATTCATCTACAAACAATAAATAATCATCTTCGAAATAATCTAATAATGTATATGGAGTACTACCAGGTTCTCTGCCGTCTAAATACCTAGAATAATTCTCGATCCCTGAACAATATCCAGTTTCACGTAACATTTCTAAATCAAAATTAGTCCTTGATTCTATTCTCTGTGCTTCTATTAATTTACCTTCTTTTTCAAACCCATTTACTGTTTGAACTAGCTCGTCTTCTATATAATTAAACGCATTAAATAATTTTTCCTGTGGAGTTACAAAATGTTTCGCAGGAAAAATATCAACAAATTCTAAATCCTCAATAACATTTCCTGTAAGTGGGCTAATAGAAACAATTCTTTCAACTTCATCTCCCCAAAATTCTAACCTAAAAGCTATTTCTTCTTCATATGCAGGAAACACTTCTAAAGTATCTCCTCTAATTCTAAATCTACCTCTCAAAAAATCAAAATCATTCCTCTCATATTGCATGTCAATTAATTGTTTTGTTAAACTTTTCCTTGTTTTAATGTCACCTTTTTGTATTGAAATCATAAAATTTTGATATTCTTCAGGTGACCCTAGTCCAAAAATACAAGAAACAGAAGCAACAATTATAGTATCTCTTCTTGTAAGCAATGATCGTGTTGCAGCATGCCTAAGCTTGTCGAGTATTTCATTAATATCTGCATCTTTTTCAATAAAAGTATCCGTACTAGGCACATATGCCTCAGGCTGGTAATAATCATAATAACTAACAAAATATTCTACTGCATTCTTTGGAAAATATTCTTTAAATTCAGTCGCTAATTGCGCAGCAAGTGTTTTATTATGAACCAAAACCAAAGTTGGCTTTTGAACTTTTTCAATAACGCATGCCATTGTAAAAGTCTTTCCGCTACCAGTAGCACCAAGTAAAATTTGCTCTTTTAGATTATTGTTTAAACCTGATACTAATCTTAATATTGCATCTGGCTGATCGCCAGTTGGATGAAAATCTGATTTTATTTTAAAATTAGGCATTATAAATTAAACTCTATTTTCTATTATCCATACCATTTCCAAACTAGATTCATCATATTCAGATCGATCAAAATCTCCATATAAATCTACTATTTCAAAACCACATGATTTTAACAAATGATACATTTCCCATCTATAAATATACCTCAAGCTAAAATCTCTAAAGATCCTTGAATCAACTGATAAATTATTATTAACTCTATCGACAACCATTCTAGTATTTATTATTTGGCTATATTGATCAAAATTATTTTTCAACCAAATTATATTCTTACTATTATCTAAAGGATCAATCACATCTCTGTAATGATATAAATTATCTTCATCTTTTATCATTTCATCAATATTTGGTACAAATAGGGTCAAAATCAATCTGCCATTAGAATTCAAATGCTTTTTTATATTTTTTAAAGTCAAAATCTGATCTTCTACTGATAAAAGAGATTGAAAACCTCTAAAAGGAATTATAATTTGAGAAAATTCTTTGCCTAAACTGAAATTCCTCATGTCCGCATTTATTAAATTTATCTTTGATTTATTCAGCTTCATTAGTTGTAATTTATGATTAAACTTCATAAGCATCTTATTACTTATATCTAAACCTGTTATTTCTACACCAGCTTCAGCTATAGGTATCGTTATTCTTCCTGTACCACAACCAAGTTCTAAGATTGGACCACCATAATTAATAGATTCTTCAACAAAGAAACGGATATCTTCAGTAACATATGAATATATTGAATCATATATTTCAGCCCAATCATCATAATATGTATTATCAGAAATCATCTATAATAATTGTTTCATCATTAGTTATCTGTGCTGCTTAAATTATTTAATGCACTACGAATTTTATCTTCTAAAGTAATAGTATCGGAATTATCTATATTTAAAATAGCTTTTCTTATTTCAGTAGTAGTGTAACCTAAAGATATCAATGCATTCGCTAATTCATCACTCTGATAATCATATATTTCATTAGATAAATCTAGCTTTCCTTTCAATTCTAAAATTATCCTACTAGCCATCTTCTTACCCACTCCAGGAACTACTGTAAAAGCATCAATGTCACCTAAATTAACTGCTGAAGACAATGAATCAGGAGACAAAATAGATAATAGATTTAAAGCCATTTTAGGACCAATACCATTAATATTAATTAGAATTTCAAAAGTTCTTCTTTCATCTTCAGTTAAAAATCCAAATAGAGACATACTCCCTTCTCTTATTTGTAGCGAAGTAAAAAGTTCAACTTTATTTCCTTTCTGAGCTAATTGAGAGATATTTGATGAAGGAATTGCTACCCTAAAAACAAGACCTCCCACTGCCAAATCTAACCATTCATCACCTATATTTTCAATATTCCCTCTAATCATAGATATAAGTGAAGTAACCATACTCAATCCTATATATATTCAGCATTATTTAATACTGCTGAAACTTGTAAATTATTAATATGACATATCGCTACAGCTAACGCATCTGTAGCATCTTCTTTTTCAGTCCAAGAATCTGGCAGCTTTAATAATAATCTAATCATTTCATTTACTTGTGCCTTAGTACTAAGACCATGATCTGTAACAGCTTTTTTTACCTCCGTAGGCATGTAATTAAAAAAATCCACTCCTAAATAACCAGAGACCATCATAGCAACAGATTGAGCTTGACCAATAGCTATAGCAGTTTTAACATTATTTGAAACAAACGGTTGCTCAGCTGCTAGTTCTAAAGGTTTATATTTAACAGTAATTGCTAATAATTCCTCATGTAAAATATGTAATCGTTTGTATATAGGCATTCTTCTTGAAGCTTTTAACACTCCTGAATATACTAAATTGAAATCACCCTCAATATAGTCAACAATACCAACACCCATTTTAAAAGTCCCAGGATCAATTCCTAATACCCTCAAAACACCTCCCTTTAATAGTTGATCTTACTCAGTTCATTGTCCATATTTATTAAATATATCATCTGAAAAATCGGCATTAGAAAAAACTTTTTGAACGTCTTCTAATTCTTCTAATCTGTCTAAAAGTTTTAAAGTTTGTAAAGCAGCTTTTTCGTCTAAATAAACAGTATTAGTTGCAATCATATCTATTACAGTTGAATTAATATTTATATTATTTTCTTTTAGAGAACTAATTATATTTTCTGTATCTGACAAATCAGAATATATATTCAAAGTATCTCCTATATTTTCAACATCATTGGCTCCAGCATCTATAGCAATAAGTGTAATTTCTTCTAATATATCTTTCTCTCCTCCAATTGATACAACACCTTTCTGCTCAAATTGCCAAGATACTGCACCAGATTGAGCTAAATTACCCCCCATTTTTGTAAAAGTAGATCTAACATCTGAAACTGTTCTATTTTTATTATCAGTCAAAGCATTTAATAATATTCCTACTCCACCAGGCCCATAACCTTCATATGTACACTCTATCATTTGATCTGAGTCATTGGAGCTACCTGTACCTTTTTTTATAGCTCGATCAATATTAGCTGCAGGCATATTGCTGTCTTTTGCTCTTTGGACAGCAATCCTAAGCCTAAAATTCATTTCAGGGTCTCCTCCCCCAACTTTCGCAGCAACAATAATCTCTTTAGCAAGCTTAGTAAATAATTGCCCCCTTTTAGCATCAGTAACGGCTTTACCATGTTTTATTGTTGACCATTTAGAATGACCTGACAAAGTTACTCCTCAAAAAATTACTTATTATTTTATAGTTTACCAAAACTACTATTATAGAATAATAATGGATCCCCTTCATTTACAATTATTTCATCAACCTTCCCAATAAATAAAGTATGATCACCAGATTTATATTGTTCCACAACGTTACAACTCATAGAAGCTAAACAATTTTTTAGGAAAGGCACACCATTATTAGCAAAATTAAACCAACTAGACTTATCAATGCTTTTATCCTCAGTCGAAGAAGCATAATAATTAGCAATTAATTCTTGATTTTTTTTCAAAATATTAATCCCATATTTCTTATTTTTCTCTATATATTTAAAAGAAGTTGAACTATTGGACATAGATATAACTACTAACATTGGATCAAGTGAAACTGACATTATACCATTTGCAGCCATCCCATGTATTTTATTGTCAGGTGTGATTGAGCTTATTACAGAGACCCCAGTAGGAAATTTACTCCAAGCTTTTTTGAATAATTCAATATCTCCCACATCTTACTCCAAAGTATGCTTTTTATATAATTATACTATACATAAAAATATATACTTAGATCAAATAAATATATCAACAATCATCCAATTTTTTATTTGACACTAATAACTTTCATCATTAGAATCTAGAGAGAATAAATTATAATCTTTTGTGAGGGAACATGGTTACGCGAGCATATATTCTCATAGAAACTTCTGTAGGTAAAAATCGTGACGTTGGTGCATCTTTACGAGAACTTCCAGGTATTGAAAAAGTAGATAATGTAACAGGACCTTATGACATAATTGCTGTTGTTGAAGCACCAGATCTTAATTCAATAGGTGATTTGGTAACAAGTAGAATTCATGTGATATCTGGTATTGTTCGCACTGTAACATGTTTATCTGTCGGATCTTAACTAAAAATTAAAATATCAGAAAACTAGATATAAAGGAAAAATAATGGATTTTGAATTTAGTAAAGACGATGAATTATTCAGGCAAGAAGTTGCTAATTTTGTAGATAAAGAATTGCCCTGGAACTGGCGTGAAGATAAGATAGATTCTGAAGACCCCAAAGACAGACCTAAAGTAACAGAATTCAAAAAGAAACTAGCTAAAAAAGGCTGGTTAACTATGGCATGGCCTAAAGAATACGGAGGGCAAGCCGCCCCACATATTCGGCAACTTATATTTAATGAAGAAATGTCTTATAGAGGAATCCCTGCAGTAGATGCTGGAATAACTCAAGTAGGACCAATAATTATGCTTTTTGGCACTGATGAACAAAAAAAATATTTCTTACCTAAAATATCAAATGCTGAAATTGACTGGACACAAGGTTATTCAGAACCAGATGCTGGTTCTGATTTAGCTGGATTACAAACGAGAGCCATTGAAGATGGGGATGATTTCTTAGTTACAGGGTCTAAAATATGGAATGGAGCTCATTCTGGAGCAAATTGGATGTTTATGCTTGTTAGAACTGACCCTGATGCCCCTAAACATAGAGGTATAAGTTTTCTGGTTGCTGAAATGAAATCAGAAGGTATAACTGTTGAACCCATACCCATGATGTGGGACCATAGTCGAGCATTAATAACCTTAGAAAATGTAAGAGTTCCAAAAAAGAACCTTATTGGAGAACTCAATAGAGGGTGGTATGTTGGAGCTGCGTTATTAGATTTTGAAAGATCTGGAATAGGCTACGCTTCAAATGCTTCAAAACTTATTAAAGAATTAGTGCAATACACTAAAGAAACTACTCGTAATGGCAAATTGCTTTCTGAGGATCCTATAATAAGAAATGAATTAGCTACTATGGCTGTAGAAATAGAAACTGCGAAAATGATGGCTTATAGCGTGGCATGGATGCAAAGTAAATCAGATATACCTAATAAAGAAGCCTCCATTTCTAAAGCTTTTGGATCTGAAATGGTTGTTAGACTTGTAAACATAGGCATGAAAATATTAGGAAGCCATGGAGAATTAGAACCTAATTCTAAAGATGCTCCTCTAAGAGGAATTATAGAACAGCTTTACATGTCATCACCAGCTTCAGCTACAGCAGCAGGGTCTTCCGAAATTCAAAGAAACATAATTGCAACACGTGGTTTAGGGTTGCCAAGAGGATAATCAAACTAAAACATTAAATATGAGGAAAATTATATGGAACTAGGCCTTAACGAAACACAACAAATGTTAAAGAATAGTGCACACGAATTTTTGCAAGCTGAATGCCCTGACACATATGTTAGAGCTATGGAAAATGATGGTTCTGGACATGCTACAGAAATATGGGATAAAGTTGCTGCTCAAGGATGGATTGGATTAATGTTCCCAGAAAAATATGGTGGATTTGGATTGTCATTTCTTGACCTTACAATATTATTAGAAGAAATGGGTAGAGTAATGTTTCCTGGCCCATTTTTCTCAACAGTAATTGGTGGAGGATTAACATTATTAATAGCTGGGAATGAAGAACAAAAACAAAATTACCTCCCCAAATTATGTGAAGGTCAACTTATAATTTCGCTAGCAGTTAACGAACCAGATAGCTACTGGGATCAACAAAGTATAAAAACTGTTGCAAAAAAATCAGGAAATAAATATATTATTAACGGAACAAAGGCTTTTGTAGACAATGCTCATATTTCAGACTACATTATAATTGCAGCAAAAACTAATAATAAAATATCTCTATTTATAGCTCCATCCAAATCAGAAGGAATCAATCAAAATCTACACAAAACGATTGGTTCTGACAAGAAATCTGAATTATTAATTAATAACCTAGAACTTAGTAATGATGCAATAATAGGAGAATTAAACGAAGGATGGAATTATATTAAAAAGATCCAGGAATATGGAGCTGTAGGTAAATGTGCTGAAATGTCAGGTGGAAGCCAAGAAGTACTTGATATGACAGTAGAATATGCTAAACAACGTATACAATTTGGAAGACCTATTGGTAGCTTCCAAGCCATACAACATCATTGTGCAAATATGGCAATAGACGTTGAAGGAATTAAATATTTAACGCATCAAGCGTCTTGGAATCTATCTGAAGGAAACGATGCGAAAAAAGAAATCTCTATTGCAAAAGCTTGGTCAAGTGATGCATATCAACGGGTTTGTGCTTTGGGACAAGTAGTGCATGGCGCAATAGGGTACACAAAAGAACATAATATGCAAATGTATACTAGACGTGCAAAATCTGCAGAACTAGCTTATGGAGATTCCAAATACCATCTTGAAAATATAGAAAATATAATTGGATTTTAATTAGCAAATTTTATTTTATGTCTGATAATAGTATAAAACTTCGTATTAAAAATAACATAGCCACAATTTATTTTAACCGCCCGGAACAACATAATGTCATTAATTACGACGGCTGGATGAAATTAAAAAACACTGTAGAACAAATTCAATTAAACAAGAATATTAAAGTATTAATTTTACGTGGCGAAGGTAATCAAGCTTTCTCTGCAGGTGCAGACATAAAAGATTTTCATTTGTCTAGAAATAATTCAAAACAAGCGAAAATATATTCCAAAGCATTTGATGGATCGATGGATGCTATTGAAGATTTAAATATACCTACGATATCAATGATTGAAGGTTTTTGCATTGGCGGTGGCTGTGAAGTTTCAACTACAACTGATATCAGAATAGCTTCTGTTACAAGTAAATTTGGAATTCCTGTAGCTAAACTAGGCATTTCAATAGGCTATCGTGAAATGAGAAGATTAGTAAATTTGATTGGGCCAGGAAATACTTCATATATTTTATTTAGCGGAAAAATAATAGATTCTAACGAAGCACTAAAAATGGGATTAATCAATTTTATAGTAAAATCATCAAAAATAGAACAATTTACATATGAATTAGCTAATAATATATCTGCATTAGCACCATTATCACATATGCAACATAAAAAAACTTTGAAAAAAGTTTTAAGAGATCCAAATCTGCAAAACCTAACAGATGAAGATAATAATTTTCCTTTTGAGGTATTTGATAGTTCTGATTTTCATTTGGGTAAAGATGCATTCATAAATAAAAAGATGCCTAAATTTCAAGGGGATTAGCTTATTTACTTAATACGAGATAATACTTCCCTTGTAACTTTTACAAAATTATCAATATCAGCTTCTTTAGTTAGAATATTTAATGCTCCTGCGGTTTGGCCTTGCAATAAAATACCTTCATTTAACAAAGCCGTAAAGAGTATTCTTCTCATTAACTTATCAGATTTAAGTGAAGACCTATAATCTTTAATAGGTTCGTTACGAAAATGTATCCCAAATAATGACCCTATACCTGAAATCATTACTGGCATCTCTAATTCTGCAATAACTGCTCTTAATTTTAGTCTCAACATCTCCCCCAAATTATTCAATCTTTTATAAGTATCTGGTGTTAAGTGCTTCATTGTTTCTAATCCTGCTACCAATGTCATAGGATTACCATTAAAAGTACCTGAATGAGGAATAACAGCTTTTCCTTCCGATTGATCATATAATGACATAATTTCCTCTCTCCCTCCAAATGCCCCTACAGGCAAACCTCCACCAATTATCTTACCCATAGCTGTTAAATCAGGTATAATCCCAAAATGCTCTTGAGCACCTCCATATGCAATTCTTAAACTCTGAACCTCATCAAAAATTAATAGTATTCCTAATTCTTTGGTAATTGTACGAATACCAATTAAAAAATCTAAATCTAAAGGAGTATAGCCAAATGAAGAAATTACTGGTTCCATAATTACACAGGATAAACTGTCTTTATATTCTCTTAGTTTAGCCTCGCAAACATTCAAGTCGTTATAAGGAAGCATTATAACATCATTCAAAATTCCTTCTGGTTGTCCTACATAACCAGCTATAGGCTTCATATCATCCGTAAGATCATTTATATTTGGACTAACACTTATGGCTACTGTCTCGTGCGCACCATGATATCCACCTTCAAATTTAGCTATTTTATTTTTTTTCGTAAAAGCTCTTGCAGCTCTAATAGCTAAAAGAGTAGCTTCAGTACCAGAATTAGTAAATCTTAGTGTATCTAATGAAGGAATTCTATCACAAAGTATTTCAGATAAATTAATCAAATCTTCTATAGGACCGCTAAAAGCAGTTCCTTTATTTGCTTGAATTTTTAATCTATCTACTATACCTGGGTGAGAATGTCCTAAAATTAAACTAGTAGCATTTATAACAAAGTCTAAATACTCATTTCCATCTACATCATATATATAATGGCCTTTACCATGATTAATAAAAATTGGATAAGGGTCAAAATATTGAGCTTCTCTAGTACTTCCACCAGGCAAATATTTTGCTGCCTTTTCTTGCAATATTTTAGATTTTTTAGTTTTCAATAAATATTTATTAATTTCTAAATTTAATTTGCGAGATTCCATTTAAGTCTCCTATATATAACTAAATTTAATTAATTATGTACTTTCTTTTTCAGATAGAGTTAAAACATCATTTAAACTCCCTGATCTAAATCCATTTAAATCAATAGTAACATATAAATAACCTAAAGATTTAAGATAATTAGTCACTTTGTTTCTACATTCCACATCTAAGAAATTAATGAAATCTTTTTGAGGTATTTCAATTCTAGCTATATTATCATGATGTCTAACTCTAACCTGTTCAAATCCTTGTTCATGTAAATATATTTCAGCTTTTTCAATCTTGTTAAGCGAATCTATTGTGACTTTACTACCGTATGGAATACGAGATGATAAACAAGCTTGAGCAGGCTTATCCCAAGTTGGCAAACCAATTAACTTTGATAATTGGCGAATATCTCCTTTTGTTAAACATGCTTCAGCTAAAGGACTTAACACATCATGATCTTTAGCTGCATTTAATCCAGGCCTATAGTCAGCCAAATCATCAAAATTTGTTCCATTAACTATAAATTTAAAACCCTTATCATTTAATATAGGTTTCAAATGATTATATAATTCATCTTTGCAAAAATAACATCTGTTGAAATCATTCTCAATATAATCATTACGCATCATTTCTTGAGTCTTGATAACAATATATGGAATTCTATATTTTTTTGCATTGTTAGTCGCATATTCTAATTCAGACTTAGGTAAACTTGGGGAATCAGCAATTACAGCTATCATATTATTACCTAATGCATAATTGGAAATTACTGCTAAAAAAGTACTATCTACTCCACCAGAATAAGCTAAAACTAATGAATCCATTCGAGAAACAATTTTTACTAATAAATTCAATTTTTTATATTTTTTTAAATTAGATTGAATTAAAACATTATGATTCAAAACATACTCCACACAAAACTTCTATAAAATAGGAAAAACCTAAGGTGATGATTAATGTTGAGATTAGCATTAAGAAAAAATATTGTCAATTACAATTAAACCTTGATGTTTTAGTATAATATTTATATATTTTTAACAACATACTTTAATTTACAATTCTATAAAGTTAAAATAATATTTTATAAGGATAAAAATG
Source organism: Chloroflexota bacterium (assembly GCA_002723415.1). Lineage (GTDB taxonomy): Bacteria > Chloroflexota > Dehalococcoidia > Lucifugimonadales. The sequence continues at coordinate 81,471 of PBOA01000027.1, read as the reverse complement.
GAAATTTTACCAAACATATACCAAATAAAAATAGGTGGCCAAGATATACCTGGCCTTTATGCGCCTAATGTATTTTTTGTAGTTGGAAATGATTCAGCCGTATTCATTGATACAGCTTATGGGAAAAAGAATGAAATCAATTCATATCTAAGATTATGGGAAGAGAAATTAAGGCCTAAGCTTTCTGCAATTATACTCACTCATAGACATAATGACCATATTGGCGGAGCAATACAATTAAATAAAGCAACAGATGGAACTTTAATTTGTGGGGATAAAGAAGTATCTCATATAACAAAATCTTTCAATAATATCATTAAACCTATTGGAACCAAAAATGGAGATAAATTTAATTTAGGAGGTATTACATTAGAAATCATAGAAACTCCTGGGCATACTTCTGGTAGTATATGTATTTTCTTACATGAACAAAAAGTACTATTTGCTGGAGACACAGTTCTGGGAGGAACAACTACTGCTATTAGCCCTGAACAAGGTAACATGTCTCATTATATAGATTCTTTAAATAAACTTATTAATTACAAAGCAAAATATATATGTCCAGGACATGGAGAACTCATTAATAACCCACAAGAAAAATTAGAAAATATTATAAATCAAAGAGAAAAACGAGAAAATCAAATTCTAAATATATTAAAAGATGGAGATTTTTCACCTGAAGAAATGTTTTCAAAATTATATAAAAGATTAAATAAAAAATTACATCGTGAAGCAATAGGACAAATAAAATCACATTTAATAAAATTAAAGAATGAATCAAAAATAAAAGTTAATAATAAAGGGTATTATTCTATCGAAAGGAAATTATGAATAACGAACAAAGTCAGCTGTTTCCAATAAAAACTGAAATAAATGAACTAGACCATCTTACAATTGCTGGGTGTGATACTAATGAACTTGTAAAAGAATTCGGAACTCCTTTATATATTTATGATAAATTTACACTAACTCAAATGTGTAAAATTTTTACAAACGAATTTAAGTCTAGATATCCAAACACTGAAATTGTATATGCATCAAAAGCTTTTTCAAATTTATCTATATTTAAAATTATTGAGCAAGAAGGATTAGGGCTAGATGTAGTTTCAGGAGGCGAACTAGCATTAGCTGAATCAATAAATTTCCCAAATAACAAAATATATTTCCACGGAAACAACAAAACTAAAAGAGAACTAAAACAAGCTCTTATATATAAAGTTGGCAAAATAGTAGTCGATAATTTCTATGAATTAAATTTATTAAATAATCTAGCTAAAGATTTAAACATAATTCAAGATATTACTTTACGATTATCCCCAGGAATTGACCCTCATACACATACACATACCACTACTGGCACATTGGATAGTAAATTCGGTTTTTCTTTAGAAACTGGTGACGCTGCTAAAGCATTTAAATATGCCAAAGAAATGTCTAATTTACAACTCACTGGAATACATTTTCACTTAGGATCTCCTATATTCGAGCTAGATCCATATGCATTAGCAATTGATAAAGTGCTAGAATTCATATCAAATCTGGGGATAGATAGCCAAAACCTTCTAGAATTTAGTCCGGGTGGAGGTTTTGCAATAGGATATATTGAAAAAGAGCTACCTCCACCAATAAGTGGCTATGCAGATGTAATAACTAAAGCATTAAAAGAAGGATGCAAAAAATATGGATTCGACCAACCTAAATTAGTTATAGAACCTGGAAGATCTATAATTGGAAGGTCAGGAATAGCTTTATATAAAACTGGGGCTGTCAAAGAAATCCCTAATGTTCGTAAATATGTATCAGTTGATGGAGGCATGGGTGATAATATAAGACCAGCATTATATGATTCAAAATATCATGCTGTTGTTGCAAACCGAATGTCAGAAACTCCAAAAGATCTAATAACTATTGCAGGAAAATTTTGTGAATCTGGAGACATTCTAATAAAAGATATTAACATGCCAATAATCAATGCTGATGATACAATAGCAATTCCTGCCTCTGGAGCATATAACTCAGCTATGTCAAGTAACTATAATATGAATCCTAGACCTCCAATATTATTAGTAGATGAAGGAAAGGCTAAGTTAATTAGAAGAGGAGAAACATACGAAGATCTAATTCAATATGACATTTTATAATTTTTGATCATCATTTCTAATATAATTAACTATTAATTTAAATAATGATTTGAGTTAAAACATTTTTTCTAACCATTACAATAATATTAATATTTCTAAATCAATATCACTTTATTTAATAGTGGTTAATATTCTAATATGGATATTTTTAGAGATTCTAGGGAACTCAAAGAATCCTATAAGTCTAATTGAATTTGGAGCTTTATTTGGCCCTTTTGTTTCAAATGGAGACTATTGGAGGTTCTTTTCTTCTATATTTATACATATTGGAATAATTCATTTATTATTCAACCAAATTGCTATTTTAATTTTTATTCGATTAAATGAAAGTATTTATGGGAATTTAAAATTATTAATAATTTATATATTTTCAGGTCTATTTGCAAATTTATTAAGTTACTACTTAACTCCATTTAACATCTCTGCTGGATCCAGTGGAGCTATATTCGGAATAGCAGGTTCATATTTAGCTTTTTTACTATATCAAAAACCTAAAGAACCTATCGAAAAGAGAGAAAATTTAATAGGTATTTCTATTATTATACTTATCAATTTATTATATGGGATAACTGATACAAGAATTGACAATTGGGCACATATAGGCGGACTAATAAGTGGGTTTATTATGGGTTTATTAATGTTGAAAATTTTTAATTATCAAACAAACTTATTTATCAAAATGTCTTTATTAATAATAATAATTTTAACATTATTATTAAATATACATTTACGATCGTATTATTTGAAACACAATATAAGTACATATATTTTTTCAGCAGAAATATATATAAAAACTAGTAATAAAGAAAAAGCATTATATGAATTGATATCAGCCAAAGAAATAGCATACAAAAATCATGATCAAAGCTCTTTAAACAAAATAAATAATTTAATACAATCCATAAATAAATAAATATATTTTTAAAAATTATGATGCAAAATATAAAATTAGGAATACTAGCCTCTCATTACGGATCTAATCTACAGGCTATACTTGATGCTTGTGATTTAGGTGAGATCCAAGCAGAAGTATCAGTAGTAATTAGTAATAATTCAAACTCAATGGCATTAAAAAGATCAAATAAAAAAAACATCCCAGGGTTCCATATCAGTAATCACACTCATCCAAACTTTTTATTACAAGATAAAGAAATTAAAAAAATATTAAAAAAACATAAAGTCAATTTAGTTATCTTAGCAGGATATATGAAAAAACTAGGTCCTGAAGTGCTTAAATATTTCCATAAAAAAATAATAAACATCCATCCTTCTTTACTACCCAAATATGGAGGTAAAGGTATGTACGGGGCAAATGTCCATCGAGAAGTAATTAAGTCAAATGAAAAATTTACAGGGATTAGTATACACATCGTTGAAGAAGAATATGACTCTGGGCCTATAATAGCTCAAATCAAGATATCTATTGATAAAAATGACAATGTAGATTCCTTAAATAAAAAAGTTTCATCAATTGAACATAAATTCTATGTAAAAACTATTCAAGAGATCATATCAGGTAAAATTAATCTAAATAATTTATAAAATAATTATGCTGTTTTTTGATCAGAAGAATATGTAAATAAATTAACTCCGTTTGCAGACAACAAAGTAACCGTTGCATTTACAGAATTATTATCTACATCAACATTGCATTTCAAAACGTTTTTAAAACTTGGCAATTCATACATAACATCTATTAATAATTGCTCAATTATAGACCTAAGAGCCCTTGCTCCAGTGTTATATGTCAATGCTTGTTCAGAAATTAGATTTAAAGCAGCATCGCTAAAATTTAATTCTACTTTTTCTATTTCAAACAATTTTTGATATTGCTTTACAATAGCATTTTTGGGTTCAGTTAATACCTTAACTAAATCATCTTTACCTAGAGGACTTAAACTTGTAAGAATTGGGAATCGTCCGATAAATTCTGGTATAAACCCATAATTTAAAAGATCATCAAAATTAACATGCCTAAATAAATCATTTTTGTTAGATGTATTCAATCTAGTTGTTAAAGAATTTTGTCTAAATCCAATTGATTGGGCATCTTTAAAAACTCTACGCTCAATTATTTCACTCAAATCTTCAAATGCTCCGCCACAAATAAATAATATATCATCTGTTCGAATATTTAAGAATTCCTGATGAGGATGTTTTCTACCTCCTTGAGGAGGTATATTAGCCAAACATCCTTCAATTATTTTTAATAGAGCTTGTTGAACTCCTTCTCCTGAAACATCTCTAGTAATTGATGGGTTTGAACTCTTTCTAGCAATTTTATCTATTTCATCAATATATATAATTCCTTTTTCAGCCTTAGCAATATCATAATCTGCAGATTGAATTAATCTTAACAAAATATTCTCAACGTCTTCACCTACATATCCTGCTTCTGTAAGAGATGTAGCATCCACAATACAAAAAGGAACATCTAGAATCTTTGCTAAATTTTGAGCTAAATAAGTTTTGCCAGAACCTGAAGGACCTGCCAATAATATATTTGATTTCTGTAATTCTACATCCTTTACATCAAGTTGAGACCATACTCGTTTATAATGGTTATAGACAGATACACTTAATATTTTTTTTGCACTGTTTTGCCCAACAGTGTATTCATCGAGTTTTTTAAATATATCTTTTGGAGTCAAAGATTCAATTTTTGACTCTCCTAAATCATCTTGATTATCTGGGTTCAAATCTTCAGAAATCATTTGATCACAAAGCAATATGCATTCGTCACATATAAAAACACCATTGGGTCCAGCTATTAATCTACGAACATCACTTTGAGGCTTTGCACAAAAAGAACACAAGTAATTATTTAAAGATTTATCTTTATCCGTCATAATATTTATTTCTTTTTTGTCCCTTTTTTAGCAGTTATTTTCTTAACATTAGATTCAACTGACTTAGGAGTTTCAAGAACTTGATCTACTAATCCGTACTCTTTTGCTTGCTGAGCACTTAAATAATAATCTCTATCTGTATCTTGAGCAATTTTTTCATAAGATTGACCAGAATTTTTTGAAAGAATATTCCTAATAGTCTCCTGCAATCTTAATATTTCTTTTGCCTGTATCTCGATATCTGATGCTTGTCCTTGGGCTCCTCCCATAGGTTGATGCATATGAATTGTAGAATTAGGTAAAGCAAACCTTTTACCTGGATACCCTGCAGATAAAATGACTGTCCCCATACTTGCTGCCATACCAACACATATAGTTGATATTTTTGGCCGAACTAAATTCATAGTATCTATAATTGCAAGACCCGCAGTAATAACACCTCCTGGGCTACTTATATAAATACTTATATCTCTGTCTGGATCTTCTCTATCAAGGAACAAAAGTTGAGCAATAATATTGTTCCCAACCTGATCATTAATAGGAGTTCCTAAAAATATTATTCTTTCTTTGAGCAAAAGAGAATATATATCATAAGCTCTTTCTCCTCTAGCGCCACTTTCTACTACCATTGGTATTAAATTTTGAATAGGTGGTTGCTGCATCATTTTCTAAAATTCTCCTTTAACAACGAATTATTTATAATTACCTTGACTAATATTTTTTAATATATCTATAGATTTTTCTGAAATTATCATTCTTTCAATCTCATCTATTTTATTCTGAGGTAATTTTTTTGTTTTCTTTTTGTCTCCTGCTCTATCGTATAATTTTGCTTTATCTTCAATTTCTTCTTTTGACACTTCTATTTCCTCTAATTCAGCCAACTTGTTCATAGAAAAAGATCGTATTAATCTTATTTCTGCACCTTTAGCTGATTCATTTCGAACATCTTCTTCAGTTTTACCAATTGACTGGAGGTAATCTTCTTTTTTAATCCCCATTTGAGACAACATTCTCTCTTGCTCTCCAAGCATATGATTAATTTCATTCTGTAACAGAACTGGCGATAAATCAATTTTAGTTTGATCAATTAGCTTAGTCATTATTTCCTCAGTATATTCCTGGTCATATTGTGATTCTTTTTCTTTAATCATGTCTGACTGAATTTTATCTTTAAGAATTTTTAGATTCTCAAAACCTTCCCCATAAGACTTAGCAAATTCATCATTTATTTCAGGTAAAACCATATGCTTTATTTCTAAGATATTTATATCAAATTTAGATTTCTTACCAATTATTTCCTTATCAGGAAAATCATCACTAATTTTTACACTAAATTCTTTTTTTTCATCTTTAATCATTCCAACAATATTTTTTAGAAAATTTTTACTAGGAAACGTCAAATTTTCATCCATAACAAATGTAACATTTTTTTGATCTATAATATCTTTTTCCTTAACAGAACCTTTAATATCTGCTGTTATAGTATCTCCCATTTCAACAGGTCTAGTTACAGGCTCCCACACCCCCATGCTCTTGCTTATATCTACTAACTTATTATCAATATCATCTTTAGTTACATTAACTACCTTCTTATCAAGCCTTATAGATTTATAATCTCCTAAATCTACATCTGGCTTTAATGGAATTACAGCATCTATTGTAATTGGGTCTAACTTATTGACAGTAATATCAGGTAATCCGATAGCATCTAATGCTTGCTTATCAATAGCCTTAGTAATGACATCTTGAACTAAATAATCAATAACTTCTCTAATTAACCCTTCTCTTGTAACAAGATTTTCTACTACATGAAGCGGTGCTTTGCCTTTACGAAACCCAGGAATAGATAGGCGACCAACCATTTTTTTATAACCTACTTGAACATATGGCCCTAAATCCTTTTCTTCCAATTCAATTTTTAAAGCCACTTGGCTTTGCTTAACTTCTTCTTGGTTAATAATCAATTATGATCTCCTAAAAATAAATTCTTCTACTAATTATAGCATGAAGGGTTTGAACCAAAAAGCATAAAATAGTTATATAATAATAAATTAATTTTACACAATGCATCTTTATAACTACTTATTATTTGAATATTCAAAAGGAAATTTATGAGCAAAAAATATGAACAGGAAATAGAAGATATTTTAAAAAAATCTAACCTATCCCCTATCCAAAAAACCAACAAAATTGGTCCTATAAATAAAACAATATCTTACATAATTAGATTTACTAAAAAAGATTTGAGTAAATTGATATTGATAATATTATCAATATCAATACTTATGACATTCACACCTTTATGGTTAACTATTAGTTTTACAATAATATTGATATCGCTGTTATTTATTTCAAAGAAAAAATTTTATAAAACTAATCATTCACAAAAAAAAGTATGGAGGGGGCAAGTTATAGAAGAAGAAAAAGAAATTCCCTGGTGGAAGAATTTTTTTAATCCTTAATCAAACTGCACACTCCCCTTCACCACGCTCTAGTTGGTATTTAACAGATCTGTTCCAATCTATGTAAGTTGTAATAGTTTCTTTATTTAATTCAGGTAGATTCTTAAAACCACCTAAAACATCATCAAAAGCTTCTAAACCAGTCCTATCTACAAAATCCGTAAACTCTTCACCTTCATTACGGTTATCTCTGTAAAATATCAGCATTGCATTAACTGCTGAAGGAACCATTTTTGCAGGTATTTTTGTCTTTGTTCTCAATCCAATCCTGGTAGAATCTTGATAGGATCCTCCTATAAAGACTTCATAAGCAGGAACTTGCCCTCCAGGAGCTTTTGCAACAGCTCCATGAAAACCTATATCAGCAATATGATGCTGCCCACATCCATTAGGGCAACCACTCATTTTGACATGCATCTTTTTAATTAAAGGATCATTTTTTAAAGAATCTTGAGAAACAATTTCTCTCATAGCATTTCCGAGCCCCATAGATGAAGTAATTCCCATTTTACAACTATCGGTACCAGGGCAAGAGACAACATCAGTAATCGTATGAGCACCATCATCTGCTAGTCCAATAAGTTTTAAACTACTCCATACTTCTCCTAAAGCTCCTTCAGGCACCCATCTAAAGGCCAAATTCTGTTGTTGAGTAATTCTAGCCCTACCTCCCGCATATTTTCTAGAAATATTAGCTAATTGACGAAATTGATTAGGATTTAAATCTCCTAGAGGAACTTTGACTGTTACAACTTTATACCCCTTTTGTCTTTGTGCATCAACATTAGTTGATAACCATTCCTTGTATCCATCTGTCATATTGATTTTAGAAAACTTACCATCTAAACTTGGAGCATCTTTTTCTTCATCATCAATAAAAAGTAACGGAGAAGGATCAAATGACTTTTGAGCCCAAGGCTCTTTTAATTCTAATTCAACCATATCTCTAAATTCATCAATTCCAATTTTATCAATTAAAAACTTAATCCTAGCTTTCATCCTGTTTTTTCTAAGTTCATCTGAACAATGAAAAACTCTTAGCACAGCTTCCGTGATTTTAAGATATTCATCAGCTGATACAAATTCATATAACACTGGAGCTATTCTTGGCATTATTGAAGTTCCTCCACCAACAACCATCTGAAAACCTTTTGCTCCATTTCTCAATTTTGGGATAAACCCTACATCATGTATAGATACGATTGAACAATCCTTTTCACAATCAGAAAAAGCAGTCTTTATTTTTCTAGGTAATGCTTGAGTAAAAGGATGTCTTACAAAATATCTAGCATATGCTGCAGCATATGGAGTAACATCAAATGGCTCTGTATCACATACTCCTGCCATAAAACAACCCGTAACATTTCTCACAGTATTTCCACAAGCTTCTCTTGTACTTAAACCTACTTCACCTATTAAACGTAAAATATCCGGAGTATCTTTAAGAGGAATATGATGAAATTGAAAATTCTCTCTCGTTGTAATATGCCCTTTTTTTAAAGGAGCATATTTCTCAGCCACATCTCCTAACACATCTAATTGATCTGCAGATAACCCACCAAAAGGTGCTTTAATTCTTAACATATGGACATCAGGTTGCCTCTGTCCATAGACTCCATGCCTTAATCTAAAAGCCATAAAATCTACAGGATTCCATTCTCCTTTTCTAAATTTTTCGACTTGCTCTTCGAAGTCATTAAATTCTTCGTTTAAAATATCTATAACGCCAATAGAATTAACTTTTTGCTCTTTCTTATTCATAAAACAAGCTACCTCTTATATAATATAAATAATATATTTAAGAAAAACATTAATATACTTTAACATATATAACATTAAAAAATGCATATTTCTAAGAACAATATAAAAGCAATATCGATATCTAGTATTTTTATTTTTGCAACTTTTTTAATTGCAAAAATACTCTATAATACTGAAAATCCTGACATTCTGAATAGTTCTGTAGGTACAATATCTAGCACTACAGCGACTTATATCACTAACCTCCATATAATTACCTATATGGGATTTGCTTTTGTAGCTGGTATAGCTGCAGCATTCAACCCTTGTGGTTTTGTAATGCTACCTGCCTACATTGGTTTATATCTAAATAAAAATAAAAACCAAAAGACATCAAAAAAGATAATTAATGCGTTAATTATTAGCTTAAGTATGACATTGGGATTTACAATACTCTTCGCATTATTTGCAATTATCATAAGTATCGGAGCAAAAACTATAATTTATTCTCTTTTACCTTGGATGGGAATGTCAATTGGAATACTTCTTATAATTATTGGAGCATTCTTATTATCTGGAAATAGCTTATATACAAACATTACTAATAAACTTGGAATGCACAAAACCATACAGAATGAAAACAACATAAAAACTTATTTTATGTTCGGTTTAAGTTATGGAATCGTATCATTAAGTTGCACTTTCCCAATTTTTTTAGCAGTAATAGGCAGTACATTCTATTCAAGTGAAATAATAGACAAAGTTACACAATTCATACTTTATTCTGCAGGTATGGGTTTCGTAATAATAATAATAACATTGTCAATGACTATATTTAAAATAAATATAAATAATAAACTTCAATATTTATCAGTTTATATAAATAAAATTAGCAATTGGCTAATCATTCTTGCAGGTAGTTATATTATATATTATTGGTTAACTTATGGCGAAATATTATCAAAAATAATAAACCCTTAAATTGATTCACCTTCATTTTTAACAAAATTCTTTAATACCCCGATACCCCCTATATCAACTTCAACTATGTCACCACTCTTAATATCTCCAGGACTCCCAGGAGTACCTGTCATAATAACATCACCTGGATTTAAAGTAACAACACTGCTAACAAATTCAATTATACTTGGAACATTATGTATCAAATCAGATGTGTTTTGATCTTGAACAACTTTCCCATTTATTCTAGCTTGTAATCGTAAATTATCATGCTGAAGTCCAGATACAATAACTGGTCCTATAGGAGCAAAAGTGTCTGATGACTTTGCTCTCCACCATTGCAAATCATTTTTTTGCCACGGACGTACACTAACATCATTTCCGCATGTAAATCCTAAAACATAATCCAAAGCATTATTTTTAGTAGCTCTTTTACATGATTTTCCAATAACAACAGCCAATTCTGCTTCAGGTTGTATACTTAATGAATTATCCAATACTTCCTTAGGAATAATTATTGAATCTTCTGGCCCAATAAGTGATGTGGGAACTTTATAAAAAGCTTCTGGAACACTTGGAGCTTCTCTCCCATCTAAATGACTATTATAATTCAAGCCAATTGCAACTATTTTACTAGGAGAAACAGGTGCCAATAGTCTAACATCAGAAACACTTACTTCTATCCCTGTAAGATTATACTCTCCAAAGGGACTGGAAGAAATTTCCCTGATTGATACATCATCCAAAATTCCATAAGAAATTAAATTTTTAAATTTATACCTAACATACTTAGTCATGGTTCTCCTCCTTTATATTTTTTTATATTGATTTAAATTCATCTAAAGGACTATGATATATGTTGTAAATAATTAAATAACAATTCAACATTTTTGCAAATATTCAATTTAGAAAGTCTAAAAATGCAAATAAATAACAATATCCCTAAATTCAATAGATCTGAACCAGCTATATTAGCTTATAATATTAATAAAAATTTTGGAAGATCTATTGCTTTAAATAATATTAATTTAGAAGTGAAATGGGGTGAAATATTCATACTAATAGGGCCAAATGGTTCAGGCAAAAGTACTCTAATAAAAACCCTATCAATGCTATCAACTCCTGATAGTGGATACATAAAAATTGCTGGAATAAACATAAAAAATCGTCCCAGTTATATTCGAAGAATCACTGGAACTGTCACACATAATAGCTTTTTATATGAGCAATTATCTGGTTTTGAAAATTTAATATTCACAGCAAAATTATTTAATTTGAAAAACTATGAAATCAATATTGAAAAATTAGCCAGAAAACTAGACATTTACACGCAAATCTTTGACCCTATATATACTATGTCTCACGGAACAAAGAAAAAACTAAGCTTGATTAAATCTATATTGCATGAGCCTAAGGTATTAATTTTTGATGAAGTTGATAGTAGTTTAGATATAAAGTCACAAAATAATCTAAATAACATTATATTAGAACACAAAAAATTAAATAACTGTATTTTTTTTGCAACACACAACATAAAAAATGTATTAGAAATCGCAGACAAAATAGGTGTTATAGAGAATGGCAAAATAAATAAAATATTTCTATCTAAAGATTTTGATGAAAAATTGATAGAGTCAAATGACTCTATCAATTAAAAATGTGCATTGATGATCAAATTACCAAATACTTTAATTGCAATAATATGGAAAGATTTAATTATCGAATTTCGCTCTAAAGAAATTGTGCTTCCTGTATTAACTTTTTCATCTTTGAATCTTATAATATTTAATTTTGCAATTGACCCCACTAGAATAGATATAAAATATTTAGCTGCAGGGATACTTTGGATAGTCTATATATTTACGTGCAATCTAATATTAATTAGAAGTTCAAATGTCGAAAAACAAAACGGCAACCTTCAAGCAATGCTTATTTCTCCAATAAGCAGAGAATCTATATTTTTCAGTAAAGTAATTAGTAATTTTATATTTATATTAATAATTCAAGTCATAACAACAACCCTATTTATAATAATATTTAATTTTTCATTTTTTGATATTAAATTTATACCTATTATATTATTGGGAACATTCGGCATTATAATAGTAGGCAATGTTTTTTCTGTAATTTCTAACAACACAAAACCCCAAGAAATAATGTTATCAATTTTAATGTTCCCTATAATTACGCCAATATTGATTGCTTCAGTTGAAGGATTAAATTCCATAATAGGAAATAACAATAACTGGTTAACTCAGTGGATACCATTATTAATAATTTTCGATTCAATCTTTTTAATAATTTCACCGTATGCTTTTAATTTCATAGTTGAAGAATAATGAATTCCTTAATTTTTTTAATTTGATGTAATTGATGTGATTGACACCTGAATTAATATCTTGATATATTTATTTAATATTCTCTTTTTAAACATAATGAAATTATACATTTGGTAATAATACTTGAAAAAAAATGATTTTGTAATGAGATTCGCAGGTGAAGGCGGGCAAGGTGTAGTCACTTCCGCTGAAGGATTTGCTCAAGCAGCAGCTCAAGAAGGATACCATATCCAGACTTTTGCTACTTTTCCTTCTCAAATTATGGGAGGTCCTACTTGGACTCAAACTAGAATATCTACTAGTGAAGTGCTTAGTTCTGGAGATGCATTAGATGTATTAGTTGCATTCAATGAAGAAGCATATAACACTCATAAAGATGAAGTAAAAAAAGATGGCGTCATTATATACAACTCAGGCGACTTTGAAATAAATAATAATGGTTCTTCTATTAAAACATTAGGTATCCCTTTTGATGAATTAGCTAAATCTACTGGTAATACTCGAGCATCTAACATGGTTGTTATGGGAGCCTTAGCTGATTTAGTCAACATGCCACAATCAATACTTGAAACTTTCGTAACGAAAAAATTCACTAGAGGACGTCCAAACGATGAACAAATTATTTCTTCTAATATTCAGGCTTTATCTCTAGGAAAATCCGAAATCGAAAAAAATAATTTCCACTTAGGGGAATTATCCAAATCTAAACCTCCTAAATATGAACAAATTCTTATTAATGGCAATGCAGCTATTAGTGTTGGAGCACTTGCTGCTGGGCTGGATGTTTTTATAGGATATCCTATATCTCCTGCTACACCTATTCTTTTGTGGATGGAACAAAGATTAATTGGAAACGACAAATTTGTACATCAATCAAGTTCTGAAATTGAATCAATCATAGCTATAATAGGTGCTGGATATTCAGGAAAAAAAGCTATGACTTCCACTGCAGGACCAGGGTTTTCTCTAATGAGTGAAGGTATAGGGTTAGCTTGGATGACAGAAATACCAATTGTTGTAATAAATGTTCAAAGAGGCGGCCCTGCAACAGGATTGCCTACAAAAACAGAACAATCTGATTTATACGCATCAATTTATCCTGCTCACGGAGATGTAAGTATTCCTGTAATCGCACCAGGCACAGTTGAAGAATGTTTTTATGCATCTATAAAAGCAATAAATTGGGCTGAAAGATATCAAGGGCCCGTTGTTCTACTTAGCGAGCATGCCCTAGCTGAAAGGCAAACCAACATTCCTAAACCAGATATTAAAAAAATAAAAATTGAAAATAGACTAACCTACACTGGTGAAAATGGATATAAAAGATATGAAGGTGAAAAATTATCACCAATGCCAATACCCGGTAAACCTGGAAGCTATGTTGCTAATGGTAGCGAACATGATGATTGGGGTGATACAACTCACCTTCCTCAACGCCACATTGAAATGACTAATAGAAGATTTAATAAATTAAAATTATTAGAAAACGAAGAATATGAAAGTATAAACAACCATAATGAAATATCTATTATGCCATGGGGAGGCTCCAAAGGACCTGTGCAAGAAGCATATAAAAATTTGATTGAAGAAGGGGTAGAAATCGGATGGTTTTACACAATGTTTCTTAACCCTCTACCAAAAAAACTACTCGATGAATTAAAAGAAAAAAAATTAATTATTGTTCCTGAGCTAAATTACAGAGGCCAATGGTCAAGTATATTAAGATCTTATGGAATTAACGCAAAATCAATTACTCAATATACAGGTCTTCCTTTTAAAGTAAATTATTTAATCGAACAAATTAAAAAGAACATAAATTTGGAGTAAACTTAATGAGTGTCAATAATCCTGAATACGATTTTAAATGGTGCCCTGGCTGTGGAGATTTTGGTGTTAGAAGGGCTTTAGAAAAAAGCTTAACTGATAGAAAGATAGCAACAGAATTGCCAATGGAAAACAATGTCGTAGTAGCCGGCATAGGTTGTTCAGGAAATTTAGTTCACCTCCTTGAAGGAGACAGACCATATGGCTTTCATGGAGTTCATGGCAGAAGCCTACCTGCTGCTATGGGTATAAAAATGGGTAGCCCTGATCTAAATGTTATTGTAGTAGCTGGAGATGGTGATTTTTTAAGTATAGGAATGGAGCATATAGCTCCTCAAGCCGCTAGAAACTTAAATGTAACAGCAGTAATAATGGATAATGCTGTTTATGGATTAACTAAGGGACAAAGCTCTCCTACTTCTGAATTTGACAAGATAACAAGTTCAACTCCATATGGAAAACAAGAAGAAAAAATTAATCCACTAAAATTATACCTTGAATATGGAGTATCTTTTGTAGCATCTATGATGTCTTCAAAAATTAAAGATCTAGCAAATTTAATAAATATAGGTATGGATCACAAAGGGTTCTCAATTGTACATGTCCAATCACCTTGCACCACATATAATGACACATATCAACTATTAAAAGGTAATAAAAAATTAGGTATTGCACCAATAGCTTGGGAAATACCTGAAGCACATGACAAATCTGATATCAATGCCGCTCATGATATAGTTGACAAAGGAGGAGTTCCTCTAGGCATATTGTTCGAAGACAAACTAAGAGCATCATTTGATGAAAATATCAATAAACTTAATGAGAAAGTAAAACCTAGAAATTTAGATAAAGTTATTGAATCTTTTTCTATTTAGTAATTACTTTATATGGTAAACTAACAATTGCTTTACCAAGAGTGCTTTTTTTCCCAGAAGAATTTTGAATCCAAATATCACAATAAATAGTATTATTCTTACTAGAATCAATTTTAATATCTGTAACAATACCTGTGACAGTTAATTCATCTTCTGGGACATCCATTCCTCGATACTGTACAGAAAGCTCTAATAAATCTCCATTATCTCCAATCCAATCAGTAATAAGCTGTCCCAAAAAAGCATTTTTCAAGGCTCCATGAATTATTATTCCAGGAAGATCATTTGATTTTGCATAATCTTGATCATAATGTATTTGATAATAATCGCCAGAAGCACCTGCATACATAACAAGCTGCTGTGATGAAACTTTCTTTTTTAATACTGGTAAATTTATACCAATTTTTACATCTTCAAAAAAAAGTTGTTTAAACATATTTCAAACATAAAACCTTTATTTATTATTTTTTTGGTTCATAAGATATACCTGTAGTCCTTTGAGTTGCTACTATTTGATCAAACTGATTTATATACCTTATCTCATTTATCTGAAAAATCATCTCTCCTAAACTTCCATCTTTAGTGAAAAAGTCTACAAATTTCTTTATCACCGTAATTTTATCTCCAATACGAACAGGTTCAAAATATTTCCATTCACTTCCGCCATCTACTCCAGCTGAAAAAAAAATTTTTTCCCCTGAAGAATTATGAAACATTGACCGTAAAAATGTAGGAGGCGTGATTACTCCTCCATGCCTGCTAGTACGAGCTAATTTAGGATTACTAAATATCGGATTATCATCA
Source organism: Chloroflexota bacterium (assembly GCA_002723415.1). GTDB lineage: Bacteria > Chloroflexota > Dehalococcoidia > Lucifugimonadales. Next base: position 65,474 of record PBOA01000027.1, on the reverse strand, counting down.
CCTATAGCTTTTGCAAATTTAATAACAGCCCCTAATTCAACTTCGTACGTAACTGCTTCACTTTCCGAACCGATATATTCACTTAAAGCTTTTTTTACAGAATTATCCATTAAATTTATTAATCCTTATAAATTTATATTACAAAAATATTGAAATTCAATCATAGCCTAAGAAGAAGATCAAAATCAATATCAAAAATTAATTAAACATCTACCTTTTTTCGTAGTAAAACAATATAATTGTTTTATTAGAGACACAAAAAGAATACAAAAAGTCTCAAGAAAGGAGGTAGATCATTGGAATATAGTAAACGGAGGTGTTATAGATAGGTGTTCTCTGTAACACCTCTCACTAGGAGCTTCCCTTAATCAGGAAGCTCCTAAACTTTAGAATACCAAACTAAATAATCACAAACTGAAAAAGGAAATAGAAGTTTAAATGTCTGATCTTTTACCATGGATACAATTAATCATTGCAGCTTCAATAATATTATTTACATCTAAATATCTTGTAAAACACGCTGATAATATTGCAATTCAGACTGGCCTCGGAAGAACTTTTATCGGTATAGTTTTATTGGCAACTGCAACTTCTTTACCAGAATTAGCTACAGGTATTAACTCAGTCTATTCGTTAAAATCTCCAGACTTAGCAGCTGGTGACGTATTTGGCAGTAATATCTTTAATTTATTAATAATTGTTGTGCTAGATACTTACTCTGGTAATCGTCCTTTTTTAAGTGATATCAAGAGTATTTCATGGACTCTTCCAGTATTAACTATTATAGCTATATTAATAGCAATAATAGCTATGTGGAGTTCAAATCAAATAAACATTAATTCTAGTAGCGTAGGATTATTATCTTATGCGATTTTTATATTTTTTATACTATCGATGTTCATAACTTATAATCAAAGCAAAAATGAAAATCAAGAATCCGATAATAATAAAGAAATTACAAATAATAACCCTTCAGTAAAATACAGTCTACTCATTTATATTATTAGTGCAGCAATAATTATAATCAGCTCCATATTTTTATCTATGGGAGGTGAGAAAATAGCCCATATAATGAAATGGCAAGAAAGTTTTGTAGGAACTCAATTGCTTGCCTTAAGTACTTCCCTCCCAGAATTAGCAACATCTTTAGCTGCATTAAGATTGAGAGCTCCTGAATTAGCAATTACCAACCTATTGGGCAGTAATTTATTTAACACAGGTATAGTTTTGTTTCTTGATGATGTTTTTTATACTAGTAAGCCAATATGGCTAGACCTATCTCAAATACATATTTTTAACGCTTTTATAGCTATATTAATGACTTGTACGATTCTCATAACTATCCAAATCAAACCAAAACAAAAATTACTTAAATTCATAGGAATAGAAAGTGCTATTTTAATTATATTATATTTAATATCCACGATATACACGTTCCAAAGTGGATAAATAAATTAACCCTTAATAAGATATGATCTTAATAAATCTATCGCATTAACTGACATTCTTAACCTGTCTGGATTACCTCTACCAGCATATGGAAAAGATTTTGTCATATATTCTTTTCCATCAAATATAGATATATATGTATTACCTGAATCTAGATTTTGTACATTTTGAGATGCATTAACTCTTGCATGCAATGCTAAACCAATATTACTTTTTGAAAAGATTCTTATAGCATTTGATAATCTTTTTGCCATATCAAGAGGAGAATTAATTAAGTCAGTTAAATTATCATTTGGGTAAATATCAGATAAGAAATTTTTTAATGAATCTATATCATTTATCACTATTCCGTTTACAAAAGATTTAGGTCCTGAATGAAACAATTGATCCATTAACAAGCCAGAAGTTACATCTTCATAAATACCAATAGTAATATTTTTATCCCGTAATATTCTTAACACAATACTATCAATTGTTTCATTATCTACACCAAAAATATGTTTTCCTAGAATTTTACGTATTTCATTTTCTATAGGATCTATCAGCTTATTTGCTTCATTTGAATTTTTAGCTTTTGCTGCAATACGCACATCAACTTGTCCAGGGTGCGCTAATACACCAACAGTAGGATTATTACTCCCAGCAATTAAGTATCCAATTTTATCATCTACATTGGACTCCCCTATTCCTGACATTTTTAATACTCGATAAATAATGGTTTCAGATAAATTAAATTTTTCTGTTATGTATGGAATAAGTTTGTTGTCAAACAACCATTTCATTTCAAAAGGAACCCCTGGCAAACAAATCACAACTCCCCTATCGTCTTCAACTATAAAAGAAGGAGCTGTACCATTTGGATTGTCAACAATAATAGAACCTTCAGGTATATAAGCCTGGCGTTCATTATTAGAAGTTAATATCAATCCTCGTTTGTGAAACCTACTCTCAAGTTCGTTAACCAATCTCTGGTTCTTAATTAATTTTCTCTTTGTAACTTTAGCAACAACATCTCTTGTAATATCATCTTGAGTTGGACCAATACCTCCACCAGTAATTACTAAATCAGATCGATCTAAAGCATTGTCAATAACTTCATGCATTCTATCAAAATTATCCCCAACTGTAGATTGATAATAAAGGTTAACTCCCAGCGAAGACAATCTATCAGACATCCAGGCAGAATTAGTATCAACTATTTGCCCTAATAAAAGCTCTGATCCAATTGAAATTATTTCAGCACTAGGCATAATTTACTCCAAAAGTATTTATTAAATCTTTTTTAAATAGGCGAAATTTCATTACTTTTCCAGCGATTGATTGCTGATTGACCTCTCGGACTTACAACTCCTTTAATTTTTACATTAATCAAAGACGGTAAACCTGAAGATAATGCTCTCTCAATTGCTCCTGGAAATTCATTAATATTCTCAACTAATTCCCCATAGCCGCCTAAACCTTTTACAACTTCATGATATTTTGTAGGAAGTAATTTTGTAGCAACTGTCTTGCCAAACACACCTAGCTGTATTTGCTTATCAATACCCCATGCAGAATCATTCCCTAATATCATAACTACAGGAAGGTTGTGTCTCACAGCAGTATCAAATTCCATGCCATTAAAACCAAATGCTCCATCTCCATTAAATATAAACACTCTTCTATTAGGATTTGCTAACTTAGCAGCTAACCCTGTAGGCAAGGCTGTCCCTAGCATACCTAAAGTAGGAACATACCACCACCTATTAGGTAGCTGAGCAGGCAAATAAGCTCTTCCAAAATGACAAAAATCACCACCATCAAACACTAAGCAATCATCTGGCGTAATTATAGTCTTCATATATTTAAATATTTCCATTGCATGAGTATCGTCACCTTTAAATGATAAGGAGGTTAATTCATTAAACTGATCTAGTCTTTCATTTTGTAATTCTTTTAACCAAGCACTTTCTTCCCAATTATATTTCAAAGCTTCTTCATACATTTGGGACAATATACTTCCTATATCTCCTGATGCTCCCAGGAAAACACCTCTGTTCTTACCAATTTCACTTTCTGAAGTATCAATCTGTATTAATTTTGCTGATTCAGAAATTACTGGAGGCATACCATATCCAAGAGTTAAGTCTTGCTTAGTGCCAACTAAAATAACTAAATCCGATTCTTGAACTTTTTTTGTAGCCTTATTCAATCCACTATCATAAAATCCAACTGAATGAGCATAATCATCTGAAATAATCCCTCTTGCATTTCCTTGTGTAAAAGTCGGAATTTTTGTAATATCAAGAAATTTTTTAAGTTTATCTTCTATACTAAAAGAGTCACACGCATTACCTAATATAATTACAGGTTTATTAGATTTATTTAATTCACTTATTATTTTTTCGACTTGATTTTGACTCATAACAGATATTGATTGATTTCGATATTCAGCTGGTGTAAAAAAAACAATCTTTTCTTTATCTACTTTTTGCTCTTGAACATCTACAGGAATAGTTAAATGAACTGGCCCCTTACGTCCACTAAACGCAACTCTTAAAGCTTTAGCAATCATATCTGGTATCCTTGATGCATCATAAACCATCCAGGCACCCTTAGTTGTAGGTTTAGCCATACCTATCTGATCAATTTCCTGCATAGAGCCTTTTTCAGCTTCACTCAACTCTGCAGACCCACTTATAGATAGCATAGGACTTTCTGCATGCATAGCATTTGCTAATCCAGGTATAGCATTTGCAAAACCAGGTGTAGTATAAATTGCCACTCCTAATTTACCAGTAATTCTACTCCAAGAATCTGCCATATGAACTGCTGCTTGCTCGTGCCTAGTATCTAATATATTAAAACCATAATCTGATAAAACATCTAATGTTGGCAAAACATGGTCTCCAGCTAAAGTAAATATATAATTTACTCCTTCAACTTCTAATGATTTGGCAATTAATTCTGCACCTGTAATATAATTCTCTTTTTCCATTATTACTCCCTATATTTAAAATAGATACATTATTAATATAGCTTAAGCCAAAATGACGAAAGTTTATATGCTAATTATATAAAATTTCACTTAATATTTTAGAGTGATATAATGATATTCTACGATTTCCATTGGAGATGAACAAAAATGAACATACTTGTAACAGGCTGTGCGGGATTTATTGGAAATAAAGTCTCTGAAATTTTACTAAATGATGGAAATCAAATATTTGGTATAGATAATTTAAATTCTTCATATGATATAAGTTTAAAAAAGTATAGATTAAATAATTTAAACTTAAATTCAAATTTTAATTTTTTTGAATTAGATATTTCAAACTATAAATCAATAGAAAAAAATATTTTCAACCCATCAAAGAATATTAGATTTGACATAATAATCAACTTAGCTGCTAGAGCAGGAGTAAGACAAAGCGTTGAAAATCCTTGGGATTACTATGAAAGTAATACTATTGGTACATTAAATCTATTAGAGTTATGTAAAAAATGGAATATACCAAAATTCATACTTGCATCAACTTCGAGTCTATACGGACTAAATAAAAATATGCCTTTCTTAGAAGAAATTAATACTGACCAAGTTTTATCCCCTTACGCTGCTTCTAAAAAAGCATGTGAGGTACTAGCACACACTTATCATTATCTTCATAAAATAGATATTTCAGTTTTAAGGTTTTTTACAGTTTATGGCCCAGCTGGACGACCAGATATGAGTATATTCAAATTTATTAAATCTATAGATGAAGCAAAACCTATCACTATATTTGGAGATGGTACACAAAGTAGAGATTTTACTTACGTTGATGATATAGCAGCAGGAGTTATATCTTCTATAAGAGCTACTGGATATCAGATAATAAACTTAGGAAATGACAAACCAATAATATTGTCTAACATAGTAGAATTAATTGAAAATTATTTAAATAAAAAAGCAATTATTAATTACACACCTGCTCATGCTGCAGATGTAAAAGACACATGGGCTAATATCGAAAAAGCAAAAAACCTACTCCAATGGGGACCAACAATATCTATTGAAGAAGGTATTAAAAGAACTGTAAATTGGTATTTAGAAAATAAAACCTGGTTATCAAAAATAAAATAAATTATAAAAATGTATCCAGAAATTTTAGTAAAAGAATCTAAAAAACTTGGTATAGATTTAAACAACAATCAAATCAAACAATTTGTTGTATATTATAACCTTTTAGAAGAGTGGAATAAAAAAATCAATTTAACTTCAATTACGGAATTTAGGTCTGTTCAAATTAAACACTTCTTAGATTCTTTAGCTACTTTTAATTCTATACCTTCAATTTTATTTAATACAGGTTCATTGATTGATATAGGCACTGGCGCAGGATTCCCAGGGATCCCATTAAAAATTGCTTTACCAGGACTAAAATTAACACTTCTTGAATCCACAAAAAAGAAAACATATTTTCTAGAAACTGTCTCAAAAGTTTTAAAATTAAATTCAACAACAATCATAAATAAACGAGCTGAAGATCTTGCTCATGATATAAATTTTAGAGAAAAGTATGATTTGGCCACTGTAAGAGCAGTAGGAAAACTTGCCATGATAAGTGAACTTTGTTTACCTTTTTGTAAAATTGGAGGAAAATTACTTGCTTTAAAAAATCCAAACATCGAATATGAAATTAAAAATGCAGAACACGCAATAAATTTACTGGGTGGGAAATTAGGGAAAACTAAGAATATAAAACTTACTGAAAATAAAATAACAAGTTTAATTGAAGTTTTTAAACAAAAACAAACTAACAACAAGTATCCTAGAAAACCTGGAATACCGAAAAAATACCCTTTGTAAATATTTTTATACTCTAAAAACCTTGTTTCAATTTATATACATAATATATGAATCCACCTTGAAAATTACTAATTAACAAGCTAATCTGTATTTGTTAATAACAACAATCTCTACTAAAATAAACCAACAAATGGAAGTTAATATGAATAAAACAAAAAATCTAAAAAAAATGAGCTCTGTAGTTAGCGAAGGACCAAGTAGAGCTGCAGCAAGAGCAATGCTAAGGGCTACAGGTCTAACAGATGAAGACATGGAAAAGCCTTTTGTTAGCGTAGCAAACCTAGCTAGTGATGTTACTCCATGTAATTTTCATTTAGATAGATTATCACATAAAGTTAAAGAGGGATTAAAAAATGCAGGAGCTGTCCCATTCCTTTTCGGAACAATCACAATAAGTGACGGTATATCTATGGGTACTGAAGGAATGAAAGCATCTTTAGTAAGTAGAGAAGTAATAGCTGATTCAATAGAAACTGTCACATTTGGTGAAAGTATGGATGGAGTTATAGCTGTTGCAGCATGTGACAAAAATATGCCGGGCATTTTAATGTCTATGGCTAGACTAAATTTACCTTCAATATTTGTATACGGAGGAGCAATATTACCTGGGCAATACAAAGGTAAAGATATAAATGTTCAAGACATGTTTGAGGCTATTGGAACTTATTCTCAAGGAAAATTATCATTAGAAGAATTAATTGCTATGGAAAAAGTAGCTTGCCCCGGAGAAGGCGCATGTGCTGGTATGTTCACAGCTAATACTATGGCTACAGCTATAGAAGCTATGGGTATGTCAACACCAGGTAGTTCTTCTATACCCGCAATAGACCCTCGCAATGAAGAAGTAGCATTTAATTCAGGCCATTTACTATTTAATATGCTTGAAAAAGATATAAAGTCTAGAGATATAATAACTCGTAAATCCCTTGAAAATGCCATAACCGTAGTATTATCTATGGGAGGATCCACAAACGCAGTATTACATTTATTAGCAATTGCACATGAAGCTGAAGTAGATTTAACAATCGATGATTTTGATAGGCTAAGCAGAAAAACACCCTATTTAACAGACCTAAGACCATCAGGTAAGTATGTAATGGCTGATATGGATAAAGTTGGAGGGGTTCCAACTATAATGAAAGAATTATTACATAAAGGATTATTACATGGAGATGCTTTAACTGTAACTGGTAAAAGCATAGAAGAAAATTTAGATACATTTAATACCCGACCAGATAATCAAGTAATTCATCGAATATCTTCACCAAGAAGTCCTACAGGCGGATTGATTATTCTTAAAGGAAATTTAGCACCTGAAGGAGCCGTGTTAAAAGTATCAGGATCAAAGAGCTTAAATCACACAGGTCCAGCTAGAGTATTTGACGGTGAAAGATCAGCGTTTGAAGCAGTTACAACTGGACAAATAAAAGATGGAGATGTCGTAGTAATCAGATATGAAGGTCCAAAAGGCGGACCAGGCATGCAAGAAATGCTAGCTGTAACTGGCGCAATAATGGGTCAAGATATTAAAAATAATATTCTTCTTATGACTGATGGAAGATTCTCAGGAGCATCTCATGGACCTATGATTGGACATGTAGCCCCTGAAGCTGCTGTAGGAGGACCCATAGCTATGATTAAAGAGGGTGACATAATAACTATGGATGTAGAATCCAGAATATTAAATGTTGATATAACTGACGAAGAATTAAAGAATAGAAAAAATGCCTGGAATCCCCCTAAGCCCAAATATACTCACGGTGTAATGGCAAAATATGCTAAATTAGTTACATCAGCATCAAAAGGCGCAGTCACAACATAATAAATTAATGTATTAATTGAATTACTATAATATTTGGTTTAATAACTATGCTAAATATAAGTAAATATTTTCACTTGATTTTATTATTTATTAAAAAACTTCACCAATTGTGGCTAAATTAAGCATATGATATATTTATAAATAGATGATTTAATAATTAAGAAAATTAGCAATTTGATTAATATAAAAAATTCAATTTCAAATGCCACACTATTAATATCTGCTGTGATATTTCTTATCAGCTTATATTTAATTTTCATTTGGGTGCCTACTGAAATAAATCAAGGAATAGCTCAAAGAATTTTTTATTTTCATGTCCCCATTGGCTGGCTAGGAATGATATCTATAATAATAGTTGCTATCTCCAGTTTTATTCATTTAATTACTAAAAATGAAAAATGGGATAACCTTGCATATTCTTCAGCAGAATTAGGAATAATATTCGCGTCCCTGATATTGGTAACAGGAAGTATATGGGCAAAGCCAATCTGGGGGGTGTGGTGGACATGGGATCCTAAACTTACAACTACTCTAATACTATGGTTTTTTTATTTAGGATACTTAATGGTAAGATCATATTCTCCAGCAGGAATTCAAAGTAAACAATATAGCTCTGTTATTGCGTTGATCGGAGCTATCGATGCTCCTATTATTTACATGGCAAGTGTATGGTGGAGATCGGCACATCCAAGCCCTAATATACCTATGGATTTAGATAGTAAAATGCTAATAACATTTTTAATTTCATTATTATCATTTACAATATTATATATATATATGCTTAACAAAAGATACAATTTAAAAAAAATCGAAGGTAAAATAGATGAGATATATAGAAACATTAATTAATTATTCTTTTTTAAAAAATATTATAAGCATATTATTTATTAGTTTGATGTTTTTGATGACTCAAGACATAATTTTTTCTAGCGATGGAGGCACAAGTGCTGCAAATGGTCAAATTATAATCAAAGAATCCAATTCAAACCTTGGATATTTGTTTGCAGTTTTCTTCGTAACATGGATAGCTTTTTTTGGATATTTATTTTTTATGTCTAAAAAACAAGAAAATATAATTCATGATATTAAAGAACTGGAAAATATCATTTCTAATGAAAAATCTTAATAATCGAAAAACTTTTAGTGTGCTAAATTGAGTGAATCCCTTAATATAAATGAAAATATAATTATTAATAACAAATATAAAATAGTTGTAAGCGTGCTAGTATTAATTGGAGCTTTATCTTATCTAATATTTTTAGCATTCAATAGTGCCACTATTTATTACTATACTGTTGGAGAAGCAAATAAATTAGATAACAATATAAAATCTGAGAGGATGCTTCGCATTAGTGGTACATTAAAACCAAATTCTTTTTCTAGAGAAGAGGACTCTACTACCTCTTATTTCATACTTACAGACGGACAAGAAACATTAAATGCTTACCATAATGGAATAATCCCTGATTTGTTTTTTAATGAACATTCCGAAATAATTCTTGAAGGCAGATACGATAGTAATAAAAATTTTCAAAGTAATAATATAATAGTTAAATGCCCTTCAAAATACTCAGCCGTAGAAGAAGAAGAAGTATAGTATATATATTACTAACTAGTATATAATTTGATCCTTCTAATAGTAATTACTATTATTATTGCCAATATACTAGCAGTCAAAAATAAAATCCCAGGCATTAGCCAAGAATGCCTGTCGAAAATACTTAAATTATCTAAAAAGAATATATTCTCTTGCTCAATTCCTAAAATGGCTTTATAAGAATTACGTGTATCTATGTTCTCAAAAAAATACTTAATATCATAAGAAACATTTTTTGCATTTAAATTACCGTAATAAAGCCTATACATATGGCCCAAATCACCTTTAAAAATCACACTTCTATTAACTCCAATAATATTAGGTTCTAAAACATTTAAAGGAAGATCATCTTGATTATAAATTACTATTTCAATAAATCTTTTTTTAATTTCAGGGTATTCTATAACGTTATCAATAATCAAAGAGCCTCCATCAGAAAAAGAGAAAATAGGTTGTTTGTTAACAATCTTTTCCCAGTTTCTCTTATCTGTACTAGCTTTGACATCTACCAATCTATAAAAATTTTCTGTTTCTGCTTTAATCAAAATTTTAGAACTAGGGATCCCTTCAAAGCCCAAATCCAAAGATACAGTTGTTAAAGATAAATTTTTATCATTAACAATATTCGAATTTAAAATATCCCAAGATGTTTCTTCAGCAGGAATCTCTTTAGAAAACACAACTTCAATATCTGATATTGACAACTCCCCTTTTCCACCATCTTCTACCTTAATCCGCAAAAATTGTGATTTAGAATCTAAATATTGAACTACTGTATCTCGAAATGAAATGTCATTATTTCTAAATGCAGATATTTCCCCAGAACCAATTTTCTTCCATTGGTTTTTATCAATGCTCGATTCTATTGAAACTTTTCGGCTAAAATTTTCAGAAAGACTAATTATATTAACTTGATTATGTATAGTAGTTAAAGTTCCTAAATCTACAATAACTGTATTAAATTGATTTTTTAAAAAACTATTCTCTACAATTTTGCTATTCAAATATTTTTCACTAGATAAACCTGACTTCACCTGCATACTATAGGGCGTTTCATATTTATTATCTTCAACTATTCGTAAGTCTTTTAAATCAATATCCGATTTCTTGTATATTTGAGAATCAATTTTTACTTCAATTATTTTATCATCCAATTTATTTTCATCAATAATAATATCTTTATAATATGGCCATTGGGTTAAAAAAAAATCTGCACGTAAAAGACTAATATTTAATAAAAATAATGTAACGAATGCAATTACAGAAAATTTAAATAAAAAAGGACTCATCTTACATACATAACTATTTATTTTCAAATAAAAAACCTTTTATTAATTTACTATATTTTTGATACATTAAACCTCCAATAATTAATATAGCACCTAAAATTAAAAAAGCAGAAACTCTATAAATTTGATCAAGTGAAAAAACATCATACAAAAATAATTTTGCGACGGGTACAGCTAAAATTATTAACCCTCCAATTCTTACAAGCCTAAATTCTCTAATAACTCCAATAAATAATATGATTCCTGCATAAATAGCCCAAAATATACTCACACCTAGACTACTTAATTTAGTATCTTTTATATAATCCAATATTTCTAAACTAAACATTATTAGAGTGAGCAAATTAGTAATAACCAGAATAGCAAGTAATATATATCTTATTTCAAATCTATCGAGTATATTTAATTTATTACTAAAAATTAAATATGCTGAACCATATAAAGACACAATAATAGATATAAAAGCAAGAAACCTATAATTTAAAATAAATTGAATACTCTCATTATTAGAATTAACAATGTCTAAACTAATTAAATTTATTATAGAAATACCAAATAATAAATATGAAAACCACCTTAATTCAATTAAACTAAATCTAAAAGAAGCAAAGATTAATAATAAATTAAATATACTCCAAGTAAATATAATCCAAGAGTTTTCAAGCTGTATAAAAATACCCACAGCAAATAGTAAATTGGCACAACTAAAAAATACTGAATGCAACCCTAATCCTCGCCCGTATTCTTCTAAAATTTTTTCTCTATCTAAAATATAATTAGAAGAATTTTTGATAATCCAGCCAGACACAAGGATAGATGCTATTACTAGAATATATTCAATAGTATATACATTCCATATTGGAGTTATTTTCAAATTTAACAAAGTAGGTGTTCTATAAAATATCATCCAGATAAATGTTAGTGCTAGAATAAAGTATCCGCTTATTCTAAATTCCCAAGACTTTAACACAAAAGAAAGCCATATAACTAAAGCTCCTTCAATTGACCAAGCTACTCCTAGCCATGCTCCTTCTAATTGGATTGGAAAAGCAATAGTAATAAATAATAAAGATATTCCAAAATACATCAAGCTTAACTTAGAATTAGATTTATTTACCCTGAAAGCATAATATCCTATACAAGAATAAATAACGGCAATTAATAAAGTAAAAGAACCCAACCAATTTTTGAAATCAGAATCTCTAAAAATCCAATTACTAATAATCAAATAAAATATTCCATTAGCTAGCATAGTAGAATAATCTGAAATTCCTGGCACACGTTTCCAGATCATATGGAATAATAAGCCTACAAAAATAAATATCGCAAATATAATCGACAAATATACTTGAGCTTCCCAGAATGTAGTTATTTTACTAAATTCAATATACCAAAATACAAATGCGAACATAGAAAACACTAACGCAAGCTTATTAAACCAACTCCAGTTTTTAAAAGTAGATAAAAATAAAACACCTAAGTCTAGTAATATTACATAAAAAAGAAATTGAGATTTAAGATTATTATAATTACTGCTACCTGGAGAAATTAAACTTGAATTACCTGCAGAAATAATAAATGGAGCTAAGAATGCACCTATAATACCTATTGTAGCTAAACTTGCAGAATCATGCTTAAGGGCAAGTAAGGACGCAGTAAAGGTAATTAAAAAAACCATGCCTACAGTTATATATAATCCAAACATACTATGTATAGCAAATGCAGCAAACACAGAAATATATAATATTCCAATACCCCCACCAAATAATGTCTGAGCATATTTTGTGTAACTTCTATAAAAATACTCTCCTAATCCTATAAAAATTAGACCAGTTAAGATCCCTAGAGTTACCTGTCCTGTTTCATCTATCCATTTATTATCAATAGCTAACTTCAAAAAAAATGCAGTACCTATTAATACAGCAAACACACCAATACGAGCTAACCAATTACCACCTAAAATTAGCTCTAAATCAAATATATTATTAAATCTTTTTTTATAAGACTCAATGAGATTATCTGACTTTTCAAGCTTTGATTGACTAATATCTTTTATGTTTTTCGATGGGTCTGTAGTAGGAGGAGGAAATTCCCTAATATAATCCTTTTCTTCTATCGACATGCCATTTCTAGCTAGGATCAACCTAAGTGATTTAACTTGTCTTTCTAAATTGATGATCCTATTTATTGAATTCATAGGTTTAGAATTTTTTTCTAAACCATCTAAGTCAGCTGTAGAAGTTTTATTCTTTAAAAGACGTCTGCCGCAATTAGTACAATAATTATTTTGTTCGTGATTTTCTATTTGACATTTCTCACAAAACATTTAAAAAATCTCCAAATTTGTATAAAATTAAAATAAAAAATATCTTTCATCACTTCATTTGTCACAAGGCTATCATATAATAAAATATCAATTAATCTATATTATAGATAGTATAATTTAATATAAAATATAATCTAATATGTTCAATAAACTAAATAAAATAAAAAAAATTCGTAAAAATATTATTTCCGAAGATATCCCTCCAGGACAGTTTATAACTGAAAAATTTCCTGCATTAACTTTTGGAAAAATTCCTAATATTGATATAGAAAAATGGGAGCTAAAGATTACTGGAAATATCAATTTTCCATTTACATTAAATTGGACAAATATTCAAGAATATAAAATGGTCAAAACTGTCTCACCTTTTCACTGTATTACCCAATGGAGTAGGTTAGTAAACCATTGGGAAGGAATACCATTCAAAAAAATATATGAACTCGCGAAACCTAAGCCTGAAGCAAATTATGTAATGATTTATTCATATGGAGGTTATTCTACTAATCTAGACCTTGAAACTTTATTAAAAGAAAATGTTATTTTGGCACACTTTCATGAAGGATCAGTAATTTCACCTGAACATGGATATCCATTAAGACTAGTTGTTCCTGATAGATATGGATGGAAAAGTGCAAAATGGGTAAATAAAATAGAATTCATAAATAACAATTTGCCAGGATTTTGGGAAAGCAGGGGATACCATATGAATGGAGACTATTGGAAAGAAGAACGTTTTTCCGAAACAGACTAAGATTAATCTAGTTTATATATTAAACCTTGACATAATCTGTATCAAGATTTAATATATAAACTAGATTAACAATTAACTATTATTATATATGAAATATTTCAGTGACAATTCAGATTACCGAATTAGAATTAAATTAAATAACCCTATTTCTTTTAATCCAGAATTTGATCACCATTCTGAAACAGAACTAGTTGGAGTATATATAATCAGTGTTGCTGCCAGAATGCTAGAAATGCACCCGCAAACACTTAGAAAATATGAACGATTGGGATTAGTAAGGCCATCTAGGACTGTTGGAATGCTAAGACTATATTCTGAAGAAGACATTGTTAGGTTAGAATTAATAAAACACCTTGTAGGGGAATTAGGGCTTAATTTAGCTGGAGTCAGAATGGCGATAGCTCTTTTTAACAAATTAATTATGTTAAAAAAAGAAATGGAGCCTTCAAATAGTATTGAATTAAAGAAATTATTATCAGAAGGAATTGATGAAATGTTAACTATACTATACGGAAATACTGAATAATTTCATGGGAGAAATAATTTATGCCAAAAAAATCTAAAGCTAATTCTAGTCGTGAATCAAAAAAAACAAACACTGAAAATAAAAATTCAGATAAAGAAAATGAAATTGAAGAATTAATTAAAGAAAAAGATACATACTATGCAATGGCTCAAAGAAGTCAAGCTGATTTAGTTAATTATAGAAAAAGAGCCTCAGAAGAAAAAGAAGAAATACGAAAATCTACAAATTTTTTTCTAATTTTAAAAATTCTCCCTATTATAGATGATTTTGAAAGAGCAACCTCAATAATACCTGATGATTCAATTAAATCTAGTTGGGGAGAAGGACTAATACTTGTACAAAGAAATTTTATTAATACCCTAGAATCCCTAGATGTTAAAAAGATAGAAGCAAAAGGAAAGGAATTTGACCCAAGAGAACATGAAGCAATTTTATATGAAGAAAGTCAAAACATTTCAGAAGGCTTGGTAGTAAACGTTATACGAGAAGGATATAAATTTAAAGACCAAGTTATAAGACCTGCTCAAGTAACTGTATCAAAACCATCTGAAGACAAAAAAGATTTGAAAGAGAATAATAAAAAGGAGGAATAAATTTATGCCGAAAGTATTAGGAATTGACCTTGGCACTACAAATTCATGTATGGCAATTATAGAAGCGGGAGAACCTAGGGTTCTAGAAAACGCTGAAGGAGGAAGAACTACTCCATCTATGGTAGGGGTAAATCCAAGATCGAATGAACGTTATGTTGGAATGACAGCAAAACGCCAAGCAATTACAAACCCAGAAAACACGGTTTTTTCTGTAAAAAGATTAATGGGAAGAAAATTTACTGACAAAACAGTTAAGTCAGATACAAAATTAGTTCCATTTAAGGTAACCAAGCACACTAATGGAGATGCGCATGTAAGTATGTGCGACAAGAGCTATGCTCCTCCAGAAATCTCAGCTATGGTTCTACAAAAATTAAAAAAAGATGCTGAGGAAAAAACAGGAGAGGAAATTACACAAGCAGTAATAACTGTTCCTGCTTATTTTAATGATAGTCAAAGAAATGCTACTAAAGATGCTGGCAAAATTGCTGGTTTAGAAGTTCTACGAATAATTAATGAGCCAACTGCAGCCTCATTAACTTATGGACTAGATAAAAAGGGTGAAGAAACTATAGCCGTATATGACCTAGGAGGAGGAACATTTGATATAACTATATTGCAGATTAGCCAAGGTGTTTTTGAAGTAAAAGCTACTAATGGCGATACTCACCTCGGAGGAGATGATTTTGATCAAGTAATTATAGACTGGATATGTGATGAATTCCAAAAAGAACAAGGCATTGACCTTAAACAAGATAGAATGGCCCTTCAAAGATTAAGAGAATCTGCAGAAAAAGCAAAAATTGAATTATCTACACTAATGGAAACTGAGATCAACCTACCTTTTATAACCGCTGATTCTTCTGGCCCCAAACACCTTGTAAATAAATTAACGAGATCCAAATTTGAACAATTGGTAGCTGAATTAATTAAGCGAACTGTGACACCTTGTAAACAAGCCATAAAAGACGCAGGAATTACTGCTGGAGAAGTTAATGAAGTTATACTAGTTGGAGGAATGACAAGAATGCCAGCTGTTCAAGAATCAGTAATTAAAATATTTGGCAAAGAACCTAATAAAGGAGTTAATCCTGATGAAGTTGTAGCTATTGGAGCAGCAATACAAGCCGGTGTGTTACAAGGAGACGTTCAAGATGTACTTTTATTAGATGTGACTCCACTTACTTTGGGAATAGAAACATTAGGAGGAATATCTACACCATTAGTACCAAGGAATACTACTATACCAACAGCAAAAAGCGAAACTTTTACTACTGCAGCTGATAACCAAACAAGTGTAGAAGTACATGTACTACAAGGTGAAAGAACTACAGCTTCAGAAAATAAATCTATTGGAAGATTTAATTTAGAAGGTATACTACCTGCTGGTAGGGGAACTCCTCAAATTGAAGTAACATTCGATATAGATAGTAATGGAATTTTAAACGTTTCAGCTAAAGATAAAGGTACAGGAAAAGAACAAAAAATTACTATTACTGCTAGCTCAGGTCTAGAACAAGATGAAATTGACCGTATGGTTGAAGAATCTGAAAAATATGCAGAAGAAGATAAACAAAAACGTGAAGAAATAGAAACTCTAAATACATCAGATAATTTGGTATATTCTGCAGAAAAAATGGTAAAAGATAATGAAGATAAAATACCCGAAGATTTAAAAACTGAGATAGGAGAAAAAATAAAATTATCAAGAGAAGCTATCTCTGAAAAAGATTCTGAAAAAATTAAATCATCTATGCAAGAATTACAAACAATTATGCAAAAAATAGGTGAAATAGTATATAGCCAACCTCAAAATGACTCTGGAGAAGTCAATACAGCAGAAGGTGAAGAAAAAGATTCTGATTCAGATGAAAACACTGTTGATGGTGAATTTAGAGAAGTTAAGTAATATTGTGAATAGACTATCAAGCTTTTAAAAGCTTGATAGTCTATTCACAATTAAATCTCCCATAAAATAAATTTAGTCCCCAAAGAACTAAACTCCACATAAAAAGTGAAAATTCAGAAAAACTAAATTTTCACAAAACATGATATGCAAGAAGGTGTTTTCTCAAAACGTCTTGTGCAAAGTCATTCTCAACATCTCTCCAAACTGAATGAACATGGTTTGCACCAGATTGATAGTTATCTAACTCAATAAACAAATTCCCACCATGAATTCTATAATAATATGCTTCACCATGCTTAAAGCCTCCTGCCCAACCAAATTTTATACTTCTTAGAATGTTTGAATCTAAATAATCTAACCTAGGTTTAGCTATTTCAGGGTTTACCTGATTAATATATTCTCCAATTAAGTATTTTAACAATTTCTGCTGACCAATTTTTAATTCATCCCAAGAAATGCCTTCAACCACAGGTACAGTCACCCTTGAACTATTATAAGTAATAATATCTTTAGGTGTATTCTCATAAATAGTCGCAATATAGTGTTGGTCCTTACTCATACTGTTGATCAACTCAAATGCAAGGTCTTCTCTTTTCTTTAATATGCGTAGCCCCTTGCTATCTCCATCTTGAACCTCAGCTGGGTTTGCCCCTAGAAATAATGGTGTAACTGATATGATTTTATCTGCCCATATACTGAAATGAATAGATACATGATGTCCTTCAACTCTCCATCCCCACGGATCTTTATTTTTAGGATTTCCAAAAATAGTAAAATAATACCTTTCAGGATCTCTAACAAAAGTTTTAATACCTTTACGTGCTTCTAATTCTTTTAATATCAATTCATGATTAATTATTTGTAAAGTTTGATTAAAAGCGTCAGAGCTAAGTCCTGTCTCAAGAAGGTTAAATGCTAACCTTCTAACCTCTTTTGTCATATCTTTCAAAGGCAATCCGTGTCTATTTAAAGGAGGATAATACCAAAAAATCCTCTCTCCATCTAAATAATGAAAGAGAGCTTTGCGTTTAGATTTAGAATCAAGGCTATCATAAAAAATGGAAGCAGCCTCTTTCATTCTACTTATTGAAAATTTGTTTTTTGAACTAGGTAGTAACCCCATGCTCTCACCATTTCCTTTAATAATATATATGCTATACCTTAATTAACTTCTGAAAACTTCTAACTTGACCAGGATCTTTTCCATTTACAGTATTTAAATTTGTCCATGAAACCTCACCAAGATAAATATTTTTATCTTTGTCTAAGCTAATACCATGAGGAGCCAAGAATTGACCTTTCTCCAAGCCCCAACCAAGGTGGCCTATTCTAGATAAAACATTACCTTTTGAATCTAAAACTGAAATCCTAGGGCCTATATTAGGATTAGCTCTATTTACAGGCAGGCCCCATCCTAATTCTCCAATGTAAAACTCTTGATCTGAAGAAATATACAAAGCACATGGACGATGAATATTATTCCATTGACCCTCAAATTCTCCAGATGAATTAAAAATTTGCACTCTATGATTTTCTCTATCAGCTACATATACATAACTATCTTTATCTATTGCAATATTATGAGGAATATTAAATTCTCCAGGTGCAACTCCAGGAGTTCCCCATGAAAATTTATATTTACCTTCAGCAGAATATACATGTATTTTTGCATTCATATATCCATCTGAAATATAAATATCATTAGTTTTAGGATCAATAGCAACATCAGTACATCTGTTAAAAGGATTCCCACTATAAGGCTCGGCAGGATTATTAGGAGAACCTATAGTAAAAAGCACATCACCATCTAAGGTGCATTTTCGAACTGTATGGTCGCCATCATCTATACAAAATAATGAATTATCTGGCCCAAGAGTTAATCCATGCGGTCTAACAAATAAACCTTCTCCCCAAGAATTAAGAAAGTTGCCATACTTATCAAATATGATAATAGGATGGGCTCCTCTATTAAAGACATAAATTTTTTCATCAGAATCAATGGCTACAGAAGCAACTTCCTTCCAAGAAAAGCCCTTTGGTAGTTTTGCCCATGACTCCACAGGCTTATATTGGAAATTATTATCACCTAGAATTTCATTATTCAAATTAACACCCCAATAAACAAACTGATTTTATACAAACAAAATTATACCATTAAGAATAAAAAATATTTAACCTTGAGAAATTAATTCTAAACTAGTACATTAAATATAACCTAAAAATAAATATGGAGTAGTTAAATTGTCTAAAGTATATTCTATACAAATTTGCAAATCCCATAGAGCCCCAATGCAAATAGTTAAACAAGCTAAATTAATTTCAAATTTAGGAATAGACCAAGATATACATTCTTCAAACCAAGGTAAAAAAAAGAAGAGACAAGTCTTATTAATGGATATTGAAACTCTGAATTCTTTTGATTTACCTATAGGTATTATTAAAGAAAACATTACTACTCAAGGTTTAAATATAAATGAGCTTAAATTAAATCAGAAAATTCATATTGGAGAATCAGTAATACTGAATGTTACAGGACCTTGTGAACCATGTCCAAGAATGGATGAAATTCGACCTGGATTAATGAATGATTTAGATGGCCAAAGAGGAATTTTAACATTTGTAGTAAACGGAGGTATCATAAAAACTGGAGACAAAATAAAAATAATTTAATTTTCCAATAAACTACACTAACAGTATATTTATAAATCATATATAATAAATATATACTTAAATCCAAATATAATATTAATTTATGTCTATAACAAAATATAAACGAGACAATCAACTAGTATTCCGAATGGGCTTTACTATATTTTTGCTTGCATCATTATTTATAGGATTTTTATCTTTTTTATTTGCCATGGGATTTAGTCCTGTATTCATATTGATAATAGCTATTTTTATGGCAGGTTTCCAATATTTTTTTTCAGATAAAATGGTTCTAAAAACAACGGGTGCTAAAATAGTGACAGCTAATCAAGAGCCAAAAATCCACAAATTAATTGATGATTTGTGTAACACTTCAGGACTACCAAAACCGAAACATATAGCAATAATGGACACTCATGTCCCAAATGCATTTGCTACAGGCAGAAACCCTAAAAATGCAGTAATAGCAGTTACAAAAGGATTATTAAATAGATTAAACCAAAAAGAACTCGAAGCTGTTTTAGCACACGAATTAAGTCATGTGAAAAATCGTGACATTATGGTTCTTACATGGGCAAGTATTATAGTTATCATGGCTGGTTATTTAATGCAGATGCTTTTCTGGATGAGTTTATTTGGCGGATTTGGTGGGGGAAATAGAGACAGAAATGGAGGAGGTCAAGCAATGGTTATTATGATGGCAATTTGGATTGGCACCATAATAGTCTATTTTATTGCACAAATGCTAATTATGACTCTATCTAGATATAGAGAATTTGCAGCCGATAGAGGAGCTGCAATGATTACAGGCAACCCTATGGATTTAGCTTCTGCTTTAAAAAAGATTGAAGAAGAAGTATCCAATACTCCTGAAAAACAAGTTAGAAATGTAGAACATGCTAGTGCTTTTTTTATAATACCTGCAATAAAATCAAATTTTGTAGCATCATTAATGTCTAGCCACCCTAGTACAGAGAAAAGAATTCAAAAACTAAAAGATATGAAAAAAATTTACTCTTCTCAAGGATATACTAAGTTTAACATTGATATATCAAAAAAATAATTTAACAAGCTTTTTATAAATATAATTTTAAAATTTCGGATAACGATTTGACTGAACCATCTAATAAAAATCCTAATATAGGACTAATTCAAATACCAAAGTCAACTAATAACTCAATCAATACTTACCTCGAAAAAAACAATTCCAATATTATCCCTATTAACATTCAATCTCATTTAAACATCCCAAATATTCTAAAAAAAATTCATGGTATTTTATTTATATATGATTTTGAACATATCGAAAATTCGCTTGCCCCAGCTGAAGATGAATTAAAAGATTTCCTAATTAAATGTATTCAAGCAAATAAACCTATACTATGCACAGGGTATGGTTTGCAGATATTAAACAGCTGCTTAGGCGGACTAAATCCAATATCAACTCCTAGCCATTCAAGTAATAACAAAGAATCCTCTTATCATAGAATATTTATATCTCCTGGCAGTAAATTAGCATCAATATTAGGCTCAGGAGGCTTTGTAAGAATCAACAGCAGACATTCATATAGTATTACTGAAACACAAAAATCTTCCAATTTTATTGCGTCTGCATATTCTTTAGATGATGGGATTATAGAAGCTATAGAAAGTACAGAAGACGTTTATATAATTGCAGTGCAATTTAATCCAGAAATAAGAGGCGAAATGCCTCCTCATTTTGACAAATTATTTACTTCATTAATCAAAGCATGTAAAAAAACACAAAATAGTGTATATTAGTGCTATATAGACACATCTTATAGTGGTATAATTAAATTCTATTTAATTAACCAAAAATTAGGAGAGTATCTATGGTAAGCTCTAAAACTGATTTTGGATTTATAAAAGATACTGCTATTGAGCAGGAGATGCAAGCATCTTATCTCGATTACGCTATGAGCGTAATCGTATCAAGAGCATTACCTGACATCAGAGATGGCCTTAAACCTGTTCAACGAAGAATTCTATATGCTATGCATGAACTAGGAATGCGTCCTTCATCATCTTACAAAAAGAGTGCCCGCTTAGTTGGTGAAGTATTAGGAAAATATCATCCTCACGGAGATGGAGCTGTATACGATGCAATGGTAAGGATGGCACAACCATTTTCCTTGAGAATGCCCTTAGTTGATGGACAAGGTAATTTTGGAAGTGTTGATGGCGACCCAGCTGCAGCTATGAGATATACCGAAGCAAGATTGAGTCAAGTAGCAGAAGAAATGCTGACTAACCTAGAACAAAATACTGTTGATTTTATTGAAAATTTCGATGGTTCATTAACAGAACCAGTCGTAATCCCTTCTAGACTCCCTAACTTGCTAGTGAATGGGGCATCTGGAATAGCTGTTGGAATGGCAACAAATATCCCTCCTCACAATCTCTCTGAAGTATGTAATGCGGTAATTAAATTAATTGAAAACCCCGATATTGAAATAGAAGAATTAATAAAGTCTGTACGTGGCCCTGACTTCCCTACAGGCGGAACTATAATGGGTAAAGAAGGAATAAGAAATGCGTATATGCATGGTAAAGGTCAAATAATTGTTAGAGGAAAATCTGAAATTGAACAACTAAAAAATGGCAGGCATAGAATAATAATATCTGAATTGCCATTTCAAGTAAATAAATCATCTTTAGTAGAGAAAATTGCAGAGTATTCTAAATCAAAACGTATAGAAGGTATAAGTGAAATAAGAGATGAATCTGACAGAGATGGTATGCGCATTGTGCTTGATTTAAGATCAGGGTCGCAACCTCTAGTTGTTCAAAACAATTTATTTAAATATACGGCACTTCAGTCATCTTTCTCTGCGAACATGTTAGCTATAGTAAATGGAATACCGCAAGTTGTTAATTTAAAATTAATTTTAGAACATTATCTTGAATACAGAAAAGAAATAATTAAACGTAGATCTGAATTCGAGTTAGCTAAAGCTAGAGCAAGAGCTCACATTTTAGCTGGATTAAGAATTGCAATTAGTAATTTAGATGAAGTAATTCAATTAATTAGAAGTTCCAAAGATTCAGAAGAAGCAAAAAATGGCTTAATAAATCGATTTGGTTTAGATGAAAAACAATCTCAAGCAATTCTCGAAATGCAATTAAGAAGAATAGCTGCGCTTGAAAGAGAGCGCCTCGAAAATGAATACAAGGAGTTGCAAGAAAAAATTAAATGGCTAGAAGAATTATTAGGTGATATAAATAAAATTTTAAATGAAATAAAAGACGAAACCTTAGAATTAAAAAAGAAATTTGGAGGAAAAAGACTGACAGATATCAGCTATGAAGCGCATGAATTTGACAGAAGTGACCTTGAACCTCATGAACAAATTGTTATTACTTTAAGTAAAGCTGGATATATTAAGAGAATACCTGCCAGCACATACAGAAACCAGCATAGAGGTGGTAAGGGTGTTACTGGTATGAATATTAAAGAAGATGACCCAGTAGAACATATTTTAGTAATAGATACTCACGATAGATTATTATTCTTTACAAATACAGGAAGGGTATTATCACTAACGTCTTATGAATTGCGTCCTGATACAGCAAGGAATACACGTGGAGTACCAATAGCGAATGTTATAGCACTTAAAGATAACGAAACAGTAAGA
Organism: Chloroflexota bacterium; assembly: GCA_002723415.1. Lineage (GTDB taxonomy): Bacteria > Chloroflexota > Dehalococcoidia > Lucifugimonadales. Next base: position 42,079 of record PBOA01000027.1, on the reverse strand, counting down.
GCTGTCTTTGAAGTAACAGATTTAAAACAAGATGAAACTTTCTTAATAATGGCTACACGTTTAGGGAAAATAGAAAAAGTTCCTTTGCACGAAATATCCTCAATTAGGTTGTCGGGTTTAATTGTAATGAATCTTAAACCTAAGGATGAATTGGTATCTGTAAGATTAGCTAAAGATATTAATGATTTGATTATGGTCTCAGAACAAGGTATGTCAATAAGGTTCCCTGTAAATTCTTTAACATCTCATCACAGAGGCGCCGGTGGAGTCAGGGGTATGAAATTACGTGAAAAAGATAAGGTGATTGCTATGAATGTTGGAACACCTGAATCAAGATTATTAGTTATAAGTAAAAATGGCTATGGGAAAGTAACACCTTTAGAAAACTATAGAACTCAAAATAGAGGTGGAACTGGTATAAAAACTTCTAACATAACTAAGAAAACCGGAATAATTGCTGCTGCCCAAGTCGTTTCAGATGATAAAGAGGTCTATATTGTTTCTAAAAAAGCACAAATAATTAGAACTAATTTATCTGAAATACGAAGCTTAGGAAGAATTACTCAAGGAGTTAGAATATTTAATGTAAAAGATGGAGACTCCGTTTCTAGTATTACTTGTGTAGATAATCTAGAAAATAAACCAGAAGATAACGTACAACAACTTCAATTACCACTAAAAGAAAAAAAGAAAAATTAATATATTTATATGAAAAAAACAAACGAACTGCCTTCTTTATATTACGGTAAAGTTACATTACCAAGTGAAAAAGAAAATATTGGGTTTTCACTTAATATAAATAGAAATAACAAGTCAATTCAGTTAACATTTAATCAACCTATTGAGGGTTCAAGTGTTTGGGATTGTAATGATATTAAAATTATCCGAAGAACTAAATTTGATGAAATTGTATTTTTTACTCATGGGATCCCTAAACCTTCAGTTCCATTAATTTGGAAAATCAATGCTTCATTAACTGATCGCACTGCTGCAGGGGTAGTAATTGCTAGAGAAAACGATAAAGCCGTAAAAGGAGAAAAAGGGTTTATACTTACTTCAAAATAAATTTCTCGCATACTTTAGCAGCATTAAATAAATCGGAAATATTTACATACTCATCCAATGTATGCATATGATTTGCTCCCATTCCAACTACAACTGCCTTAATACCATTTTTACGAAATATATTGCCATCAGTTCCTGCGCCAGAATCCTTCAAAACGGGTTTTAATCCAATTTCACCAATTGCTTTTTCAACTTTAATAAATGTTGAATCTTCAGAATCTACAGAATAAGTTTCAAAATCGGTATTCAAATGTAAATCAATCAAAGCTTCAGGAAATTCTTTCTTTGTTGAAGTAACAGCATATTTAATATTCGATTTTAAATCAGTAATAATTTTATCATCTGAAGTACGAAATTCACCTTTAATTATTATGTCTTCAGGTACTGCATTTCTTACAGTTCCACCATCAACTAAACCCACATTAAAAGTTGTATGCGGGTCAAGTCTACCTTGTGGCATTTTTGACATTATATGTGAACCTATTAATATTGCTGATAAACCCTTTTCTGGTTCTACTCCTGCATGTGCCCCTATTCCCTTTACAGATATATCAAATGAGACATAGGTTGGAGACATGGAAACAATTCTATTCGGCGGACCTTCACTATCAAAAACTAATGCTTCTTTAGATTTAATTTTTGAAAAATCTAAATTTCTAGCACCCAACAAAGCAATCTCTTCTTCTTTAGTAAATACTACTTCAATAGGATGAGTCACGTTGTTATCTTCTTTAACTGATTCTAAAGCTTCTAAAATTGCTGCTATGCCACATTTAGCATCTGCCCCAACAATTGTGTTCCCTTCAGAGACAATTTTATCTCCATCAACCACAGGAACAACACCCCTGCTTGGTTCAACAGTATCCATGTGTGCTGACAACATTATGGGATTATCTCTACCATCATTAGCTATAACATTTCCATAATCATCCTTAAAAACATTTAATCCAAAACCTTTAAGTAAATTAATTAATTTTTCAGCAATTATGTCTTCTTCTCCAGAGGGACTATCTATTTCAGATATTTCACAAAAAGTTTTTACTATACGATCTTTATTTATCATTTAATATTACACGCTTTTCTTTAATTTAATTATTTACTTGTATCAATAATAGCCTTGTTTAAGGTACACTTGTTCAATCTGTCAGGATTAGGAGTAGGCAAATCTAAGCCAAATGGTTTAAAAGTTTTATTTTCTGTAAGCTCTAAGAACGGTTCAGATAAATCTGTTACATAAAATCTAGAAGATGGAAATAAATCTCCCGGATAACTAAAATTATCTAAAGTAGCTAATTCAACACATATCGATGAACCTACCGCACTTTCTAACATACCTCCAACCCAAACAGGAATCCCATTATCCTTAGCCAAGTTATTAATTTCAATTGAATTATATAACCCTCCAACTCTACCAGGTTTAATATTAATATATTTACATGCATTTACTTTGATAGCATCCTGTGCTGATTTTATAGACGTAATACTTTCATCTAAGCAAATAGGAGTATTTATATTTTTAGCTAATTCAGAATGGTCTAATACATCTGCAAAATGTAATGGTTGTTCAATAAAAATTAAATTTAACTTATCAATTTCTTTGAAAAGTTCTAAATCATCTAATGAATACCCTCCATTACAATCAATATGTAAAACTAAATTAGGGAAAGTGCTCCTTACAGCTTTTAACACTTCCAAATCCCAGCCTCTACTAACTTTAAGCTTCACTCTTGGAAACCCAACATCTACAGCTTTCTGAATATTTCCTAATAGCATTTCTATAGAATCTTGTATCCCAAAATCAGCTCCTGCTAAGACTTCTCTAGTTTGACCTCCTAATAATTTATGTAAAGGAGTTTTAGTAATTTTACTTTGTAATGTCCACCAACATATCTCAAGAGCTGCTTTCGCAAAAGTATTTCCTTTAAAAATACTTAGTTTTTGATTGATTTGTTCAGCAGATTCAAATTCTTCATTTAATAGAAATGGCGCAAAGAATTCTGAAATATTATAGAAAACCGAACCAGCACTTTCTGGAAGATACATAGGTGCGTATAAAGGAGAGGATTCTGACCAGGCTACAGTGTTCCCACTTGTAGCCTTAACTAAAACTGAATGTATTTCAGGATCTTCTCCATACGCTGTACGCCAAGGATATATTAACGGCATAGCAACTTGGTAAATTTCAAATTTGTCAATTTTCATATTTAGGTCTCACAATTTAATAAAAACTTTAATAATCAAAGGTTAATTTTTTAAACCAGTATGATGTAATGCTTGATCAACAATATCAACACCAACTCTTTCACTATGAGCAGCTAGCAGTTGCCTGGTAATAGTACCAGGTTTACCATCACCAATAATCCTGTTATCAATAGAGTTAACTGGTGTTATTCTTGGGCTAGTCCTAGTAAAAAAAACTTCGTCAGCAGTATATATATCATAAGGTTGTAAATCTTCTTCAACAACTTGAATACCTATATTTTTAGCAATTTCCATAACTGTTCTTCTTGACACACCCCATAATATATTCGTACCTTTTGGAGTTTTCAAAATACCATCTTTAACCAAAAATACATTATATCCACTCCCTTCAGTTAAATTACCATTTCCATCCATCAATACTGGTAAAGCATTTGCATCAACATCTTTTGCTTCTAATTCAGCTAAAACAAAGTTCATTCGATTATGATGCTTTACTTTAGGGTCCATCATGTCGGTAGAATAACTTCTAGTTTTAGCAATTACAGCCTTAACTCCATCTATATATGCTTTTGCAAAAGCAGCAAAATTTACGGGCTTAATAGAAATGCAAACAGTTGGATTAGAGCTAGTCACACTGCCAACTCCGCGAGTTACCCAAGGATGTATAGTGAAATCTCCAGATTCATCCAAATATTTATTATTTCTTTGAACCGCCTCTTCACAAATGGATGTCATATGTTCTGCATCCATCTGAGGATCAATTCTCACATATTGTAGAGATTTATACATTCTATTTATATGATGGTCTAATGCAAAAGGCTTTCCGTTAAATGTTCGCCCAATATCAAACACTACATCTGCTAAAGTAAATCCTCTGTCTTCAGGATTTATTAGAACTTCTCTATAAGGGATCCATTCTCCATTAAAATAAGTCTCAAAGTTTGAATAATCCACTTTATAATCTGCAGTAACCATTATTAGCCTCCTTAATTAACTATTTAAAAATCTTTTATTCAAAGACTGTTAGCATATTTAGGTTTTCCAATTTATTTAAGATTAGTTAGGATACATTATATTTAATATATATATATATATTTTAGATGTACTTATAGTTAAAACATATTACAAGCTGTAAATATTAACGTCAATAGTAAAGAATTTGCTTGACAAATTTACAAAGATTAAGTTAACATACCAATACTCAAAAAGTTTGTAATTTTATATTTAATTGCAATGGAATAATCTAAAGGAGGATTATAATGAAGAAAAAATTATTATGGTTAGTTCCTTTAACTATAATAGGATCTTTACTTCTTGTTGCATGTGGATCTGATGAAGAAGAGACAGTAGTAGCTCCTGCTGCACCTGCCCCTCAAGGTAAATCAGAACCTGTTGCTGGCGGAGTAGCTACTCCAGTAGTACCAACAGCAGCTCCTGCTGCTGCACCTACCGCTAAGCCTGCTCCAAAACAAGATAAGTCTGCTCCTGCTGCTGCTATGTATCAAACAGGCAGCTCAATTGCTGACATACTTGCTGGGCCTGCAATTGGTGACATGGACACTGAAAAATTCAACAAAGATCGATTCGGAGGAACTTTAAGATGGGTTCCACAAGGTAATGTACCAAACCTTGACGGAATGTTATCTGGAACAGCTGTAGGTAGAGGTGTTTCATGGCACTTCTGGGAATCCCTTGCTCAATGGGATGGAAGTGGAGCACTTAAAGGTGACTTAGCTGATGTATGGACAATTTCTGAAGACTCAGAAGGTGCTCATTATTCATTCACTTTAAGAGATGGAAGAAGTTGGCATGACGGAGGTCAACCTACTTCTGAAGACGTTAAAGCATCCTTTGCGAGATATCTTGGAAAAGATGGTTCTTTTGGCCCATCTATCAAAGATCGCTTAAAAGGTGGAAGCGTTGATTCTGCTTTTGAAATTGTTAATGATGATCAATTTGTTATTCACTTAACTGAACCTACTGGTCTTCTATTAATGGCACTAGGCTATGTTGGTGGTACTCAACCTCAAATCATGCCTAAAGCTACTGTAGACAAATACATGACAGAACTTGCTCAAGAATTTAATGCATCTGGTCCTTATAAATTCGTTGAATGGAACCAAGGTAAAGATGTGATTTTAGATAGATATGATGCTTATGTACCTAGAGAAGAAACTCCTAGCTATAGAGCTGGAGCAAAACTAGGCTATTTCCAAAGATTACATACCATCGAAATTCCTGACCAGGAAACTCGTGTTGCTGCACTTATAACAGGTGAAGTTGACTCTCTAGATGTAATTTCTGGTGACTTCTACGAAGAAGCTATGAAACATCAAGATAAAATCGGTATCCACGTTGGAAATCCTGGTGCACAGCCAGATATTGGATTTAACACTGGGACACCTTTAACTGGATTCACTGACCAAGGTAGATTAATGAGAAGGGCTATCCGAGCTGCTATTAACGCTGAAGAAGTGATGAAAGGATATGGAGAAAAAAGTTTATGGACTCTATGTCCATCCTTACAGCACTGTGGAGTTGCATGGGAAGAACCTAGCAAAAATGAAGAATTATATAACCAAAATAATCCTGATAAAGCTAAAGCATTATTGCAAGAAGCGGGTTATGCTGGTGAGCCAATTATAATTCTTGACCCTACTGACTTTCCAACTATTCACCCACAAGCTCCAGTATTGCTAGAGCAATTAAAAGCTGTCGGTATTAATGCTGAAATTTATGCTACTGACTGGTCTGGACAAATCGGAATGTTAAGTAAAGCTGAAGGTTGGCATATATTCACTAACTGGAATAGCTCTAACTTGTATCACCCTCTAGTTGCTACTCACTACAGAACAACTGATGGAACTACTAACACTGAAACTCTTGGAGTTGCAGGATATCCATACGGAGTAGGATATGATACTGGTGATAAAATGCATCAATTAAGAAAAGATTTTGCTAAAGCTAAGAATAGAGCTGAAGAGCTTGAAATTACTAAGCAAATGGCTGACCTTGCATGGTCTGACCCTCGAAGAGTTCACTTCGGTCAATTCTTCCAACTTAGACTTCACGACAAAAATATTCGTGATTCAGAAGTAAGAGGACACCCTGTAGGATCACCACTATATCTTAACCAATGGTGGGGGGATGCAGATAAGAAAAAATAATATAGTCTATATATATATTTAGTTAGTAAAAAAACCCAGTGTGTATTAATCTATACACTGGGTTTTTTATATATATTATTTATTGTTCTAAGCTTTTAATAATGGTATAATTTCCGAATATTAAATTTGTAATCTAAAGATATAAGGTTAATTTTTATATGATACCCTATATAACTAGAAGAATTTTAGCAAGCATACCAGTATTAATAGTTTTGGCTGCTTTAACTTTTTTTTTACTACGTTTAGTTCCAGGTGACCCTGCAACCTTAATTGCTGGCCACGAAGCTACTCCTGAAGAATATCAATTTGTGAAAGAGAACCTAGGGTTAGACAAACCTGTACATATGCAATTATGGGTTTGGGTTTCAAACATGGCAAAAGGAGATTTGGGCAAATCACTCAGATCAGGGAAACCAGTAATGGAATTAATCAAAGGGAGACTAGAACCAACTCTTTCATTGACTATAACAACACAATTAATGGCAATGTTAATTGCGCTACCTTTAGGCGTAATAGCTGCCTGGAAAGCAAATACTATAATAGATCGTTTAATAATGCTATTTTGTGCTATAGCTTTTTCTGTTCCAGTATTTTGGCTTGGTTATATCTTTATATGGTTATTTGGATTATGGGCTTTTGGAAGAGATGAAGCGATACTTCCTGTTGCAACATTTACATCTATAACAGAAGACCCTTGGGAATTTGTTAGACATATGATTCTACCAGTATTATCCCTAGGACTTTTAGTATTAGCTGGAATTGCTAGAATGACTCGTGCTAGTGTTTTAGAAGTTTTAAAAGAAGATTATATACGTACTGCCAGAGCAAAAGGATTAGGAGAAAGAATAGTTCTAATAAGACATGCATTAAGAAATGCATCCCTTCCTATAATAACTATAATAGGTTTAGGCCTTGCAGGGTTATTATCAGGTGCTGTAGTTACTGAAAATGTATATGCTATACCTGGCTTAGGCAGAATGGCTGCAGAAGCTATATCAACTAGAGACTATCCTATTATTCAAGGCTTAATAATACTTATTGGAGCTGCATACGTATATATTAATTTAATAATTGATATTGCATATGCATTTTTAGACCCAAGGATTAGATATTAATGTTTAAACAAACAACAAATAACACTATAATTGAAGCCTTTAGAGAAAGTCCTCTAGGATTTATAATTGGCATTATTGATTATTTAATCTCAATTATAAAAAATCCAAAAATTCTTATACGTAATATAAAACAACAACCAACAATGTCTTCAGGTATTATTATTATTGTTATCATGGTACTAATAAGCTTACTATCACCTTTTTTGATGACGTATGATCCAAATGATATTGAAATGGATGATAGATTTCAACCTCCTGCTGAAAAATCTGAAGAAACTGGTAAAACCTATTGGTTTGGTTCTGATGCATTTGGCAGAGATATATATAGCAGGACTATAGACGGTGGAAAAGTTTCATTGTTTATAGGATTTGCTGTTGCATCTATAAGTGTTTTATTAGGAGCAATTTTTGGCTCTATTGCTGGATATTTTCGTATGGTTGATTCGATACTAATGAGATTTATGGATGGAGTTATGGCTATTCCTAGCTTATTATTAGCTATAGCATTAATGATGCTGCTGCAACCTGGAGTTTGGACCGTTATTACTGCAATAGTTATAGTTGATACTCCTAGGATGACAAGAGTAGCAAGGGCATCTGTTCTTAGTTTAAGAGAACAAGTTTATATCGAAGCTGCGAAAGCAGTAGGTGCAGGCTATATAAGGATAATCGCTCGACATATAATACCAAACCTTATAGCTCCTTTAATTATTATGGGAACATTTGTAGCAGCTGGAGCAATGTTAACAGAAGCCTATTTAAGCTTCTTAGGTGCAGGAGTACCTCCTTCAACTCAAGCTACATGGGGTAATGTTATGGCTGAAGGAAGATCTTTTATTCATAAAGCAATGTGGGTAATATTTTATCCAGGTTTGTTTTTAGCAATTGCAGTAACATCTATAAACCTAATGGGTGATGGGCTAAGGGATATGTTAGATCCAAAATTAAGACGCAGATTATAAAATTAATTATTTTATAGCATATAAATACCCATCTTCAGATGTTAGATATACTATTCCTTCAGAATAAGATGGACTAGCTTTAATTTGTCCATCAGTGTTAAATACCCAAATATTTTTTCCATTATTTATATCAACTGCATGTAGACCTCCGCTAGCATCACCAATATATACAACCCTACCAGCAATTAAAGGCGAGCTAAGATTCAAGGTTTTCATAGAATACTCCCAATCCTTATTCCCTGTTTTTTCATCTACTTTAATTAAGTTACCTGAATACCCTGCAGCATACACTTTATTTTCATATAATGCTGGAGTTGTATAATACCCACCACCACCACTTGCAGCCCATACAAAACCTCTTTGATGAGGAATAGAATTAGTTAACCCTAAAAGAAATAATTGAGATTTAAACCTTAAAATAAAATCATCTCCAGGTAGATTAATAGAATTCCAGTCAACTGCTTTAATTCCTCCTGAAGGATTAGGCACAAATACTAAATCTTCTCCAAAGACTGCAGATCCTGAAGGCTCTCCATCAATTCTAAAAGTAAATTTCTTTCTTCCAGTATTTTTATCCAAAATATATAAACCATGATTATAAGAAATAATCCCAACTACATCTTTTGATACTGCAGGAGATGAACTAATCCATCCTCCAGTATCAAAAGTCCATAATTTATGTCCATTAACTACATCAATCGCATACAATAAACCATTGCCTGATCCAATATAGACTACTCCGTTCGAAACTGCAGGGGATGATAATACTGTACCGCCTAAATCATATTGCCATATTAAACTTCCATCTGATTTATTAATAGAAATAATTTTTCCTAAATTTAAACCTATAATTAACTGATTATCTACAATAGATATTGTTGAATATATTGGGGATTCTAAATTTTTTTCCCAATTTAGTTTACCATTATCTATATTAAGTGATAATATTCGCCCATCCCATGTAGATACATATAAATTTTTCCCTTCTATAACTGGACTCGAAAAAATCTTAGAATCAGCAAAATATTTCCATTTTAAAATTCCTTTAGGAATCTCTGAATTACTTATAACCGAAGCACTGTGACTCAAATCACGATGATACATAGGCCAATTATTGCTGGTAGTTAAAACAGATATACTTGATAAAGGTTTATCTATTAAAAAATTAGGGCTATACCTCTTATAAGCACATCGTCCAAATATAAGTAATAACAAAGCAAATATAAATAAAAACCAAATTACTTTACTATATTTAAGGATTTTTATTCTTTGTGACTTTAAATCTCTAACAGATTCATAATTATCTAAAGTTAAATTAGACCTACATTCACGACATTTATTAGCATCACTAGGATTAACAGTGTGACATGCTGTACAAAATTTTAGTTTATTTTCCATATAAATTAATAAAAAGAATTAGTATTCTTGAAAAAGCTTTCCCCAAGGAGTTTTTAAAGCTTCATTAATTCTCTTTTTTCCTATAAACCTCAACCAATATTCGTTATGGTAAATATTTGATGCAAAATATGACCAAGGTACCAAAGGAGTTCTAAGTAATAATTTTTCTAAAGGCTTCAATGGACCCCAGTAAATCAATTTTTGCATTTTACTAGCAAAAGTATTTTCAATATGGCTAAATTTCCAGTTAATCCCTTCAATTTTATCACCTACTATTTCAATATTATTAACATCTCCACAACCAAGGCCTAATTGATTTGCCAAATAAATAAATTTAACCTTCAGAGGATCAAATCCCATAAGTTTTGCTGCTACTGCATCAATAGCTACCTGATCTTGGCTTGCTAAAATCACATTCTTCTGGTGCCAACGCATTGCTCTGGGACCAGGCCCGTCACCAGCCAATGTCCCATCTGAAACTGCAAATATACCAGGATGTATTTCTTTTTGAATTTTTAATAAATCTACAAGTGTCTCGTGAATTACAGAATGTGTCCAATGCCTTTTATGGTTTAATAAACCTCCAAAAGCATTTTTCATTGCTCCAGTTAAATTAGTAAAAACATGTGTTTTAACTGTTGGCAAATGGATAATATTTTTTCCAATTAAAATCTTCGGAATACTAAACCCTTCAGGGTAGACCTCATCTAAAACCATCATTTTAGAATTTGGTTTATATTCAATCCAATCAGCTTCTTCAAGGTAAACTGAATCTATTTTATGTTTTTTTTCTACATTTACATGCTTATTATTTATTGCACCCTCTTTAGCATCAACTACAACAGTCCCATTATGAGTGGGTATAATTTTAGAGAAATTATCCGCCTTTAAAGTTTCAATTACACCGTCAAGTTGCCATGGAGTAGTTGAACAAGCAGGATAATAATATTGCCATGAAATATTGATTTTTAAAATAGTGCCAACATTTTTATTAAGATATTCTTTATAACCAGCCATTTCCATAGCTTTTGATATATCTTGTTTAACAGATTCTGGTGAAGTAAATAGTACTGCTACTTTTGATTTCATATTGGAGTATTCCACCAAGACTCCCACGGAAAATGTATCCAAGTTTTTGTGGAGTCTTTAGCTATTTCGTTGACATAATAATGTGGCTTAAAATTACACTCATTATTCCAATAGAGGACAGCATATCTAACATCTACTTCGTTAGCTCTCTCTATAATGTATTTTGAAATTTTATGGAAGGTTTCACCAGAATCACATACATCATCTACAATTAGAACTTGTTTATCTGATTTGCGTGGTAGATATGTTTCCCACTCTGGATAATCACGCAGGGCTGCTTTAACAGGGTTAAATGGTTTTTTCATCCAATGAGACATCATAACGCCAGGGATAAGACCTCCTCTTGACAATCCTACAACCACATCGGGATCAAACTTATCCAGTAATATTTCTCTGCAAAGCGAGTTTACATCCCTTCGCATCTCTTCCCACGAGTACCATATTTTATTCATAATCCATCAACTTTATTAATGAGACTCACGCTAGATATTTTTATTCTAAGAAATCCCTTAATTTTTTTGACCTACTAGGATGTCTTAATTTTCTAAGTGCTTTTGCTTCAATTTGCCTTATTCTCTCTCTAGTAACTCCGAATTCTCTTCCTACTTCTTCTAATGTACGTCCTCTGCCATCTTCTAATCCAAAACGAAGCTGTAAAACTCTTGCCTCTCTTTCACTAAGAGTTTCTAGCACATCTTCAACTTGCTCTTTTAACAATTGATAAGAAGCAGCTTCTGCAGGAGCTAAAGCTGATCTATCTTCAATAAAATCTCCTAAATGACTATCTTCTTCTTCTCCAATAGGAGTTTCAAGTGAAACAGGTTCTTGTGATATCTTTAATATTTCTCTTACTTTTTCGGGTACTACTTCCATCCCTTCACCTATCTCTTCACTAGTAGGTTCTCTTCCATATTCTTGAACGAGCCTTCTAGTTACCCTTAATAACTTGTTGATAGTTTCAACCATATGTACAGGTATTCTTATAGTCCTAGCCTGATCAGCTATTGCTCGAGTAATTGCCTGCCTAATCCACCAAGTTGCATAAGTACTAAATTTATAACCTTTTCTATAATCAAATTTTTCTACAGCACGTATTAATCCTATATTACCTTCTTGAATTAAATCTAACAAAGTCATACCTCTTCCAATATATTTCTTAGCAACGCTAACAACCAACCTTAAATTTGCTTCAGCAAGATGAGATTGAGCATCTTGGCCGGCATCTCGTACTTTATAAAGGTATGAATGAAATACAAATTCCAAAGATTCTAGATTTTTGACAAATTCTTTATCTTTTAAAGCAATATCTAAAGCTTCCAATGTATCAATTTTTGCTAACAATTCTTCTATATCCATAGGTATAATACGAACATTTAAAGCCAATTCTTTAACTTTTGATGCAATATCCTGAGGCTCTATATTTAATATTTCTGATAAAAAATTTAATTTCTCCTCAGGCAATTCAGAATCAACCGCAATTCTAATCTCAGAGGATTTAACAAATAAATCTTTTAAACCCCATGATTCTCTATCAATCTGGGCACTTTTACCAATCGCATCCAATAATTCACCATTACCAACCAAATAATTCAAGGCATCTTTAATATACCTCCAGGATCTTACTGTTTGATTTTCAGAATCAGAATACTCTTTATCAAGTCTTTCTAAGAACCTTAAACTCTCTAAATCCATTGCTAAAGAGCTCTCTTGAGCAGCTTTTAATAAACCTACTCTTCCAATTTCTCTTAAATACATCCTAACTGGATCATCTATAATATCAGAATTTTCAAGTGCTTCAATCCATCCTTCAGCTTTTTCTTCTAATTCATCCTCAAAATCATCTTCATTTTCATTATTCTGAGAATACCTTACACCATCTTTATCAAGTACATTATTTGCTAACCCAATAATATCTTTAGAATTATTTGAACTATCTAAATTCTCTTCATAAACATCAGAATTATCTGGATCATTATCACTGATTTTCATTTCACCCTCTACTTATTTTATAAAATCAAATCATCTTTTTAAAAAAGATTTTTTAATCAATTTATTTAATTCAATTATTTTATCTTCCAAATCTCTAGGCGGAGGAATTTTTTCATGCTTAGTTGACAAAATTTCCTTTTGTAATTCAAGTAAATGATCCCTTTCTAACCTATTTAAACATTCGAATAAAGCATGTTTTTTTTGTTTCATATCTAGTGAAACAGGTTTATTAGATAACAATTCATTTAATAAATTGGTTAAATATCCATCTAAATTATTATTTAATTGATCAATATTTGGAGAATTACGCCACCTTATAAATATTTCTTTATATTCACTATTTGAAAAATTTTCTGGAGAATATTCTAATATATCCTCTTTAAATTCAGGATTATCTAATAATAAGCATAATACATATTTCTCTAATTGTCCCTCAATTTTTGGGTTTAAATTTGAAATTAAATGTAAATCACCTTTCTTTCGATAATCATTATTATTATTTTTTAAACTCGAAAAACTAGATCTAACTGAACTTTCACTAACTTCTAATTTCTTAGATAATATTCTTATATATTTATCCTGGTCAAAAAAATTATCAATTGATGTGACCAAAGGAAAAACATTTTTAACTAATTGCATTTTCCCTTCTCCAGATTTTATATCAATCTTTAAAGATAAAATACGAATTAAATAATCAATCAATGGTTCTGAATTATCAATAATAAATTCCCATTTTTTAAAATCTTTACGAATCAATTCATCTGGATCTTGACCTTGTGGTACTTCAGCAATTTTCAAACTAAAAGGAGTATTATTGCCATTTGAAAAAGATTTTTTATTCAAAGATTGAGAATTCCCTATTAATTCCCATGCTGAATCTAAACTTCTTAAAGTTGCTTCTTGTCCAGCAAAATCAGCATCTAAAGCTAAAATAAATTCATTTCCAATAAATTTTAAAGCTCCTACTTGCTGTTTAGTAATAGCTGTCCCCATAGAAGCAACTACATTAGAGTATCCTTTTTGGTGGGCAGCAATAACATCCATATAACCTTCAACAATTATTGCTTTTTTTGATTTCTTAATGCTCCCATGAGCTAAATTCAGTCCATACAATATAGATTTTTTATCAAATAAAGAAGTTGCAGGGGTATTTACATATTTTGGTATTGAATCATCTAAAGACCTTGCACCAAACCCTATTACATTGCCCTTCCAATCATGAATTGGGAACATTAACCTACCCTTAAAAAAATCTCTATAACCCGAATCAAATTTCTTTATTAATCCTACAGATTCAGCTGTATTTTCTTTAACACCATTTGTTTTTAAATATGACAATAAGTCACCCGAGCTTAACCCAAGATTAAACATTCTTGCAGTTTCAGTATCTATACCTCTTTTCACCAAATATTCATTTGCATATTTAGCATTTTTAGAATTTAAATTATCCTGAAAAAATCGTAATGCTATCAAATTTGCTTCATACAGTTCTTTAAATTTTAAATCGTTATCTTTCTCTTTTAGTTTTACTCCTGTCTTATTTGCAAGAAATTTTATTGACTCACCAAAACCTATGGATTCAATTCTCATAACAAATGAAAAAACATCTCCTCCAGTTCCGCAAGCACCAAAGCAATGCCAAGACTGTCGATCGGGATTAACTATAAATGAAGGAGTTTTTTCAGAATGAAACGGGCAAATAGACTTAAAATATTTTCCTGACTGATTAAGAGAAATATAACTAGAAACAATGTCTATAATATCTGCTTTAGTTCTGATTTCTTCTATCACACTCATATTTAATACCTAATAAAATTCTCAACCGTTTATAATTAAACCTTAAGATCTATTTTTTTTCAGATTGATAATACGAAAAACTTGTAATAGTGTTAATTGGCCTTTTAACACTTTTAACATGTCTTTCTAAGTGATCAACTATAATTCTTAAATCAACTAAAATCTCTCCAATAGAATCCCATTTATGCTCTTGATTTAGTAGTATTTGCAATTTACTTTCTAAATCTTTAGATGCGCTCCAAAAATCAGCAAGATCCGTACATAATACCCCTAATTCATCGTCAAGGTGATCGGGCAATTCCATTTCTTTAAATTTCACTAAGATCTTATGAGCAAGTTCTGCAACTTGCCTAGGCTTAGTTAATCCAGGTTGCAACTCCAAATTATGTTCAATATTACTCATCGTGAAAACACATAATGTGATGCATAAGATGTCCAGGGTTCTCTGATGTATTCTAATGCATTTTTTTGAACATCTAATTTCATCTGGTTTATTTGCTTAAATATATATTTCCAAATAGTGTCAACTTCTTTATGCCAAGCTGCAAATTCAAGCCCATAAGGATCTCTTTGCATAGATTCTAAATGTTCTTGAATTAATAATATATTAATTTTGACTTTTCTTAAGCGAATTTTATCTTTTATATTCAAATCTAGGTCCTAATTAATGATTTAGCAATTCCAGGTTCAATTCTTTCAGCAAATTGAATAGCATAATTATCGGTCATGCCAGCAATATAATCTACAATAACACTATTTTTATCTTTATTCCAACTTGTATATTCTATAGGTAAGCAATCAGAATTCAAATTAAGATATTCATACAAGACTCTAATTACTTTACGCGCAGTGCTTCCTTCTTCACTTAAATCTTCAGGTATATAAACATTTTCAAACATAAATTCTCTAAATTCATAAAATACATCTTTTATCTTTTCACTCATAGATATTACAGGAATTGAATCTGATTTTTGAGCATATTCAATAGATTTTTTAGAATTTAATACTATATCTTTAACTAGATTATTTACTCTCTGGGAATGAGATTCCCCTAATATCTTCAAAATATTAGAAGGAACGTCAGAAATATCTAAAATTTTTGCTCTAAAAGCATCCTGAATATCATGATTCAAATAAGCAATGGCATCAGATAATCGACATATTTGCCCTTCAAGTGTTAAATTATCAGATGATAATTTACTTAAAAAGTCCCCTCTGGGTTTTGAATGGAACTTGATACCTTGCCTAACATCCCATGTTAAATTCAAACCTTTACCATCTTTTTCAATTTTCTCAACTATCCTAACACTTTGCGAACTATGCCTAAAACCATTTGCGTAAATTTTATCAATTTCATCTTCCCCTATGTGACCAAATGGAGTATGCCCTAAATCATGCCCTAAAGATATTGCCTCAGCTAAATCTTCATTTAAATTGAGCGCCCTACTAATTGTTCTAGAAATTTGTGAAACCTCCAAAGTATGCGTAAGCCTAGTAACAAAATGATCGCCTTTAGGAGATATAAAAACTTGAGTCTTATGTTTTAGCCTGCGAAATGCCTTTGAATGTAATATTCTATCTCTGTCACGCTGGTATTCAGTCCTAAACAGACAGGATGCTTCCTGAATATCTCTTCCAACATTTATATATGACTTAGATGCATATTTTGAAAATAAATTTTCTCGTTCTTCTAATGTTGCTCTTATACTTTTTTCACTCATAAATTACTTATTTTTTTAGATTTAGTTATATAGATAAATTCTATATAAATAGCCAGAATTATTCAAATTATTTTTTCAATAATATATTACTAATACAAATATATATTCTTGAAAATAAATCATATCAATGGTACAAATATTACTAATTTTTAATTAAAATCGAGGGAATTGATGTCAAAAAAAACAATATATGAAACTTTAGGGATAAAACATGTAATTAATGCCAGAGGAAATCAAACTCTACTTGGAGGATCTTTATTACCCGAAAAAGTACAAATTGATATGGAAGAAGCCAGTTTACATTTTGTTGAAATGCAAGAACTATTAAATAAATCTGGGGATTATATAGCAAATATTTTAGGCACAGAGTCTGCATATATAACATCTGGTTGTGCTGCAGCGATAACTCTAAGTACAGCAGCATGTATGGCAGGAACTGATGAAAATAAAATTGGAAAATTACCTGATACTACTAATATGAAAAATGAAATATTAATTCAAAATCTACAAAGATATAGGTTCGACAGATGTTTCACTCTAGCTGGAGGGAAATTAGTAGAATTTGGAAACAGCTATAAAACAACCAAAGAAGACCTTCAAAACTCCATAGGGGACAAAACTGCTGCAATTGCATATGTATTAAATACCGACATTACAGGTAATATGTTGTCTCTAAATGATTGTGTTAAAATTGGTCGAAAACATAATATCCCTGTCATCACAGATTCTGCTTCACAAATTTATCCGCTAGATTATTTTAAAAATAATGCCCAAACACCCGACCTAGCATGCTTTGGTGCAAAATATTTTGGAGCACCTCATTCCTCTGGTATTGTCGCAGGTAAAAAGGATTTAATAGAAGCTGTAAAATCTCAAGGATTTATTGCTTATCATCATGACGGAGGATTAGCTTATGGGCGTGCAATGAAATTAGATAGACAAGAAATTGTTGGAGTAGTATCTGCATTAACTGCTTGGTTTTCTTTAAATCACGAAGATAGATTACTAAGCTATGATAAAAAAATTGAAACAATTCAAAGTTATATTAATGGAATTAATGGAGTTAAAAGTGAAGTATTGCAAGTCAAACGATTCTATGGTTCAACATTAAAAGTTAACATTGAACCAAAAATTATAGGCAAAACTGCGAAACAAATTGCTAAAGAACTTGATGAAGGTAATCCAAGAATATGGGTATATGCAGAATCTGATCCAAAAAATTTAAGCATAGATGCAAAAAAACTACTAACAGACGCAGAAACTATAGCTATAAATGTACATACATTAAATGAATCCGAGGAGGAAATCCTAGGAGAACGATTAAAACAAATACTAAGTTAATTAAATAAAGGATCGCTTAATTATATAATGAACTATTATAAACAAACTGATAAAAGTAATACTTACGAATATCCAGCGCATCATGAAGGAGAAGGAATTTTTAAGATTTGTCCATTATTTGATAAAGAACTAACTTTACCAATTAAAATGCAAATTTGGACATTGAACCCTGGTGATAGCGAAGGGGATCATACTCATGGAGACGAAGATACACCTTTAGAAGAATTTTATTATTTTCTTGAAGGAAGTGGGATAATGTACATAAACAAAGAGGAAGTAACTATAAATGCAGGTGATACATTTTTAATACCCCCAAATACAGACCATGGATTTAAAAATACTGGAAATTCTATTTTAAAAGTGTTCATAATATGGGGATTACCTAATGAATCTCTACAAAATTCTAAAAAATAACTTCGATACTTTCTTTATATTTAAAGTTATATCTATTATTGGAATTATCACAGCTGCCTCAATTATCCTAATTATGGTATTTACCACCTTGGGAATGTGGAAAGAATCTATAAATATAGTTCCAAATGAACAAAATATTATAATATCTGAAACTACCAAGCAATCTCCTTTAACGGCACGCAAAATACGTGAATGGGAACAAATTGAAATAGTAAATAAATACTGGGAGTCTATAAATAATTTAAATGCTGATATAGCTATATCTTTATTAACAGAAGATTACAAAATAATTAAGAAAGATGAAATAAATAAAATAATTTCCACAACTAACAAAAAAAATAAATTTGAAATATCCAACCTATCAGAACCATTTATGATTTGTCCTAAAGTTTGGGCTATAACCTTTTATATAAATGAAAAAGACAATGAAAAGATCATGAAGCAAATAAAATTAAAAAATACCGCAGGAACCTGGCAAATCTCCTATATAGGAGAGCCTGAAAAATGTTAATTTTACTTCAATGCTCCATCATACCCCCACCATCTAAATTTATGGATTGCCCATGAATCCAAGAAGCAGCATCTGTGCAAAGGTAAGAAATAAAACCTCCAACTTCTTTATCAGTACCCGTCCTCCCTATAGGCAACCCTTTTGCAATTTTACTCCATTCATCTGTTTGACTAACATCATCAACTCTTGAAGTATCAACAGCCCCTGGACACACACAATTCACATTAACACCATGAGGCCCCAATTCGCGAGCTAAGGACTGAGTCATGCCAATTTGAGCAAAACAAGCTGCATTATATGATAAATTCTGAGCACTTCCACTTTTACCAGCACCTGAGGAAACGTTAACAATCTTCCCCCCTTGACCTTGATCAATAAGTACTTTTGCCACTAATTTACTGCAATAAAAAGTACCATTTATTTTAACATCTAATACTTTTTGAAAAACTTTTGGATCTAAATCTAATAACGGTACTCTGTCTGGACCTCTAGCATAAGCAGCATTATTAACTAAAATATCAATTCTTCCAAATTTATTTAAAGTTTTGTCTATAAGTTTCTCTACATCATTTAAGGAAGAAACATCAGCAATAACAGGCAAAGCCTTTCTTCCTACATTTTCAATTTGTTCAGCAGTACTTTCAATATCTCTCCAATTAACAGCTTTTTCATCATCAGGAAAACTGTCTGGGTTTCGTCCTGTACCAGTTACAACTACATTAGCCCCTAAATTTGCTAGAGCTAAAGCTGCTGCTCTTCCTATCCCTCTTAATCTACCTGCTCCTGTAACTATTGCGACTTTACCATCAAGTTCTTTCATATTATTTACTCCAAATTATTATCTATTTCTTTTTTACTCTGCCACTTGGAAGATTACCCGAAGTTTCATCTTTAACCATTTGATCATACGAGTCAGTTAGGCCATTAAGACTATTGTTAAATTGAGGAATAACATATCTCGAAAATAATTCCAAAGACTTATACCATTTCTCAACTGATGTCCATTCTATAGACAATAATAATAGCCCCCCGAAACCTCCTGTTTCTTTTTCTAATTCTTTTATCTGAGCTACACACTCATCAGGATCTCCAATAATCCAACGTCTCTGTTTAATAATTTGCTCAATTGTTATTTCATCCACAGTTTGACCAGGATATATTTCAAATGAAGATTTTGCTCCAGCCTTAAATGTATAATTCCTTATTTCATGCATTGCACCTGTTTTTATATCTTCTAAAGCTTGCTTCCTTGATGACGAAACATATATAGGGACATTTCCTATTGTCCAATCTTTCCTAGATGCATTAAATCCATTTTCCAAAGAATTCTTTTCAAAAAAGTCCCACTGTTCATTTAATTTCATAGTCCCAGGCAATGTATACGCACCAGAAATAATATTCAAACCCCTTTCAGATGCCACTTTCAAACTATTACCACTTCCTGAGCTCACACAATATATTGGCATATGTGGATTTTGATATGGTTTTACTTGAATTTGCATTCCTTTAATATCCCAATAATTACCTTTATAAAAAATTTCCCCTCTTTCGTTAAAAAGTTTTAATATTATATCTAGAGATTCATTCATCATAGGCCTTAAATCCTTGGGGTCTAAATCAAACATTTTTATATCTGAACCTAAAATTCCAGGAGCACAACCAAAATCTAAACGACCTAAAGTTAAATGGTCAAGAAAAGCCATACGTTCTGCAATGTGAAACGGGTGATGGTAAGGCAATGCTATTGCGCCAGTTCCAAGCCTTATCCTGTTTGTTCTTGTTGCAGCTGCAGAAATAAATATATCTGGGGCAGGAATATTTTCCCATCCACCAGTATGATGTTCTCCAATCCAACATTCATCAAATCCAAGGCTCTCTATATATTCAATTAATTTCAAGTCTCTTTCAAAGGCAAGTGTTGGATTCTCACGTATTGAATGAGAAGGCATCATAAATAATCCAAATCTCAAATTAAATCTCCTATTGTTTTTAATAAAATCTATTATAGCATTGCAGATATAAAATAATAAATAAACTAATTATTTTTTTACTGCGCATAATTCTGAAAAATATCTTTCTTCAGGTTATCAATAATGTCTGGCCTATTTTTACTAAACAAATTTAAACCATCTAAAGTATCCAAGTCATATATCAACCCATCTTCCTTGCAATAATTGAAGCTTGAATTTAATTTAAAAACTTGTTCTGTATGCTTTATTAAACTATTATCTCCTAATTTTATTGAAAAATTGGACAAAATTGGAGATATAATCAAGTTTGTTCCTTTACCATCAAAAGCAGGAGAAAAAACAAAATTCTTTCCATTATTAGATAAATTTATAGCCTGATTTATATTTTTAGCAGTTATAAATGGCAAATCAGAAGGAATGTAAATAGGTGTCAATTGCTTTTTAAATGCATCTAAAAATAGATCATTCAATATTATATTTAAACCATAACCTTCATCCTCAATCCATCTAACATTAAAAAAATCACAAATATCTTTAAATATTTTATCTTTACATATAATCCATACTTCTTTAGATAAAGATTTTTTTGAAGCCTTCAAAACTCCTAAAAACATATTAATTATTATATTAAATCTTTCTTTTTCAGTAATGTGGTACTTCAACCTGGATTTTGCCAAATCCAATGATTTAATTGGTACGATAATTACAAAATCGGATAAATTCATAAATTACCTATTATAATTTAAAATTGATATTCTAAAAATTTTGCGAGATTAATTTTTTTTTGTAAATCAACCATCATTGTATCAAACACCTCGACTCTATAACCCATACTTTGAATAATAGATTTATTTTCCATATCAAGGTTATCAATAACTATCGAATTACAAATTCCCTTATATATTTCTGCTATTCCAATACTAGAAGCCTCATATCCTAATTCATTCATAATTTTTGCAGCAGGACCTTTTATAGCTTTACCATCAACTATTGGAGATACAACAATTTTTGTACCTTTAAATTTGTTTATTTGTTCTAATACATCCCCTAATCTAAGAATTGGGTAAATACTTAAAAATGGGTTAGAAGGGCAAATAATAATTGAATTACAAACATCTAAAGCATGCTTAAACCCTGTCGATAAATTAGCTAAATCCCTTCCATTAAAAATAAAATCTTTTACTTTTGGGTTACTCCTATACTTCACAAAATACTCTTGAAATGACAACTCTTTTCCATCAATAGTTAAAATTCTGGTAGATAATTTATCATCCGACATAGGAATTATAGAATGCTTAATACCTAATTGCTTGCTCAATTCATCAGTTATTAATGATAAAGAGATCCCTTTATTTAATAAATGTGAACGATAAATATGAGTTGCAAAATCTTTATCTCCAATCTTAAACCAATCATCTGTTCCTAGGCCTTTTAAAGATGAAAGCACTTCGAAAGAATCATCTTTAATCCCCCAGCCAGTTTCTGAATTAATTAAATCAGATAAGACATACATCACGGTATCTAAATCAGGAGAAACATGTAATCCATAAAAGTCTTCATCATCACCAGTATTAATAATAAAAAATATATCTTCTGGTTTATAAATTGAGGCAAGACCCTTTATTAATTTAGAACCCCCTACCCCACCAGCTAAAACTAATATAGGCTTTTTCATATAAAGAATATCCTCTAAAAAAATCAATCATGTTTTTTGCTTATTCCAGGAATCTCTTAAAGAAACAGTTCTGTTAAAAACTAAATGCTCAAGTTTAGTATCTTTTGAATCTAATATAAAATACCCTAATCTTTCAAATTGATAATGTACTTCTTCAGACGCTTTGCTTAAACTAATCTCTATAGGACAATTTTTCAAAACCTTGATGGAGTTTGGATTTAATTGAATATTATCTATATCATTTTCATCAATAACTTCTTCTGAAATTAATTTATCATATATTCTAATCTCAGCAGTAGAAGATTGTAATGCAGATACCCAATGAATTGTACCCTTTACCTTTCGTCCATCTGCAGACTTACCACCACGACTATTGGGATCATATTCACAATGAATTTCTATAACCTCTCCTCTTTCATTTTTAATCACATCAACACATTTTATTATATATGCATATCTTAATCTCACTTCTTTCCCTATAGTTAAGCGATAAAATTTAGGAGGAGGTATTTCAGCAAAATCATCTCTTTCAATATATATTTCTTTAGAAAATGGAACTTTTCTTGAATGCGCAGAAAGATCTTCTGGATTATTTAAAGCATCAATCTCTTCTACCAAGTCATCTGGGTAATTTTTTATAACAACTTTTATAGGATTCAATACTGCCATAACTCTATAAGCAGATTTATTCAAATTCTCGCGCACACAATGTTCTAATAATGATAAGTCAACAACATTTTTTCTTTTAGTAATACTAGTTCTTTTACAAAAATCCAATATAGCTTCAGATGGATAACCTCTTCTTCTCATACCAGAAATAGTAGGCATTCTTGGATCATCCCATCCATTCACCTTATTAGACACAACTAATTCAGATAATTTCCGCTTACTCATTACAGTACCACTCAAATTTAATCGTGCAAATTCAATTTGTTTTGAAGGGTATATATCTAATTTATCAATAAACCAATTATATAGAGGCCTATGATCCTCAAATTCTACAGTACAAATTGAATGAGTAATTTTTTCTAATGAATCAGATTGTCCATGTGCAAAATCATATGTTGGATATATGCACCATTTATAATCAGTTCTATGATGCTTAATTTTCATTATTCTATAAATAACTGGGTCTCTTAAATTTAAATTACCAGAACTCATATCAATTTTTGCTCTTAATACTCTAGATCCATTTTCAAATCTCCCCTTTTTCATTTGATCAAATAAATCTAAATTTTCCTCTACAGCTCTATCCCTAAAAGGACTATTCTTACCTTTTGAAGTTAAAGTTCCTCTATATTCTCTAATCTCATCTTGGCTTAAATCACATACATAAGCTAACCCCAATTTAATAAGCTTTATAGCATAAGAATATAATTGATTAAAATAATCTGATGAATAATATGCTTTATGTCCATAATCAAATCCAAGCCATTTTAAATCTTTTTCAAAAGCATGAATAAACTCTTCTTCTTCTTTTGATGGATTTGTATCATCAAATCTAAGATTACATTTACCATTATTTTCAGATGCTAAACTAAAATTTACAAAAGCAGACTTTGCATGCCCAATATGCATATAACCATTAGGCTCCGGGGGAAAACGAGTAATTATTTGATTATATTTACCTTCTAATAAATCTTTAGATATAATTTCGCGAATAAAGTCTTCAGTATTTTCTAAATTATCATCTTTATTAGTGTTATTCATATATAACTTTAAAATCCCTAGGTAAAATAGTGGCGACCCCGACCGGATTTGAACCGGCGATCTCTGGCTTGACAGGCCAGTATGTTAAACCGCTACACCACGGGGCCATAGAGTATTGTCAAATATTATATCAGTATTTTAGCATTTTAGTTAATATTATTTAATATTAATTCAAGTTTAGATCTATTATAACCTACAACAAAATTGTCTCCAACAAAAGTTACTGGGGTACTCATTAAACCTTTATTTAATAAAAATTCCAAAGATTCTTGTTCTACGGATATATTGTGTTCTATATATTCAATTCCTTTTTCATAAAAAAAATTTTTCACCATATCACATGGTTTACAGCCTGTCGAAGTATATATTTTAACAATATTATCCACTAAAATTAACTCTGTATTTTATCTTTATAAGTTATTCCAGAAATCAAAAGAAAGACTATTAACACCAAACTAATTACAACATCAGTGTATCCTACTGGTAGTTCGTCAGCAATAATTTGTGATGAATGATGTGCTTGAACTACAATGCCTATCATTGCTGCCAAAACAGCTGGTCCTTTTGCATTTGCACCTTTATTTCTTATGCCAGCAGCTAATGTAAATGCACCCCAAGCAGCCCAAACTACCCCTAGGGCTTCATGCATATTTTCAGCAAATAAAAGTAAAACAGAATCAGACAAATCACTGCCTAATTCACTTGCTAAATTCGCTGCAGCGTCTTCTGAAACATAGTATAGCATAGCTCCAAACAATAGATTAGCTAGACCAAAAATAATTAACCAAAACCTAGGGTTAAATATTTTCATATGAATCCCTCCTTAAAATCATTTTTAACATGACATTTCTATAAAACAACGAAATAAATTATATTTATCTTATCTTCGATTTAATCAAATTATTCATCGCCCAATCAGGGTACAAATTATATATATCCATATTCTTTACAGGAGTACCAAGTGCTTGTGGAGGAACAATGAATTCCCCAAATTCTCCCGACATATCCATCATATAATACTTTAATCCCACTGATCTAAGTGTTCTAGCAGAAGGCACATTAAAAGGACCTACTGTTGCAAGAGGAATTCCTCCTACATTTAATATCCATTGTACTGCTGCATTTACTACAGCCTTCCCCATACCTAAGCCTTGTGAATCTCTATGAACTTCCATTCCAATTTCATAAACACCTTCTCCTTCATCTACAATAGTTGCTAAAGCAGAAATTTGACCGTTATTTTTAACTGCAAGTCCCGATACAGCATTGTCAATGTCGCAATGCCAAAAAATTTCTTTATCTAATGATTCCATTTCTTCTCTACTAGCGACAAAAGCTCTAGGATCAACTTCTAAATTACAATTATCTCTATCTCCAAATAAATAATAAGAAGGACCATTAATTCTAATTTTATCTTTACTTAACACTCGTCCCAACTCAAATGCCCCATAAATAGAAAAAAGCATTTCTTTATCCATATTGGTAATAAAATGCTCTAAATCAGAAACCCATTTATTTTGAGAAAATATTATTGTCGATTTTATATATTTAATAACCCAAATTTGCTTATTTTTTAAAAATTTATTATCTGATCGTACGACAACATATTTATCATCTCCTAAACCAGAAATGTTTTCATCAAATTGTGAGTTAATCCAATTTTCGATCTTTATATGTAAATCAGACATCTTAAACCTTCCATTTAATGTTTAACAGATATATTATCCTCATATATAAACATAGTAAAGTTTATATATTAAGAAACCTACTTATTAAATAAATTAAGGTTGTAAATAATATAACTGATGCAAATAAACAACTATAATATTTAACTAAGAATTCTCTTTTTCTATTCTTATGTCTAATAGCATTTATTGTTAATAGACCAAATATCCATCCTCCAATTAATGCTAAACTAAAAAAATACTTCTCTGGAACCCTTCTATATCCTTTTAAAGCAAAACGTTTATCAATAAACAAAAACACCAGAGAAAGTAAATTAACAGAAAAAATCATCAAAGCAAGGACATAAAAAATATAGCTCATTTAATTTATAAATTATTTATTTCGGCTTAGGTGCAATTATAACTGGAGATGATTGGTTAAGTTGAGCTAAAAGACTTTGTATTTCGGCTTCTTTATATTTTAATAATTTTAATAATTGTTCATTATTATTTAAAAGCTTACCAAGTTCTATATTTAAATTTTCGTTTTTTTGTTCTAAATCAACAATATTCTTTTGAGTTAAATTAATTAATTTTGCAGTTTGGTCTAACTCAATATTTATCTGATCAAATTGTAATATGAAATCTTTATTACTATTAATTAATAAATCAATTTCTTTCTGAGTATCTTCAGACTTAGTTGTCATTTTATTATTTAAATTCTCTAGATTTTCAGCTCTTATTTTCGCATCATTTATTTCTTTTTCTAAAATCTCAATTTCTTTAACTAAATCTTTTCCATCACTTATTAATTGATTAAATTCATTTTTTAATTGCTCATTCATTCCATTGACTTCTTTTTCTAAAGAATCTGAAATCATAAAATCCAAACTACTCTCTTTAATTTGCGCTGTAACAGTACCTTGACCTACTACACCATTACATCCAATTAAGGATAAAAATGTTATGAATGTAATTGTATAAAGATGGTTACGCATTCATTTCTCCATGTCATATAAAATATTTTAGTTTTATTTATTTTGAATATTTAAAAAATATCAACTTGAGTTCGTGTTTTTTTGCAATTCATCATTAGCTTTTTGCTCTAGTTGGTCTTTTAAAATTGCTATTTCATTTTCTTTTTGATTTAACTGGTTAATCAAGTCAGTATCTTGAATAATAAACATCTGAATTTCTTCGCTTAATTTAGAATTATCTCTTTCCAACTCAGATAATTCCGTCATATATTGATCTAAATCATTTCTCAAACCCTCAAGTTCCTGTAAATAAAATCCTAATTCCTCTATTAATGATAAATTTCTTTTTTTCAAATCATCAATTTCATTCTGAGAGTTAGCTGCCATTTCTTGGTTTAACCTGTCAAATTCTTCTCCTATACTTAATTCTTCATTTAATTGTAGTAATAATTCCCTCTCTTTTTCATTTAAAGATTCTCCTAGTTCGATCAATTGATTAAATTCAATACGCAATGCTCTATCCATGCCATTAATAACATCATTAAGCTCTGCTGAAACTCCTTGTGCTGAGTTCACTTTGTAAGCAGAATCTTGCTCTGAAGGTGTACCTTGGCCTACCATACTGCTACAGCCAATCAAAAACAAAATTATTATAGATGTACTTAAACAAGAAAGTCTGCTCATTTTTTTCTCCATGTTTAAAAATTTAAGCTTTATTTATTTAAAGCTTTAGATAGTTCACCCTGTAACCTTGAAAAATCTTTATTCAAATTTTCTATTGTCCTTAAAGCATCTTCCAAGCGTATTCTTGCCTCTTCTACTTTTCTATTCGACTCATCAGACCTTTTAATTAAATTAGCAATTTCATCTTGATAATTACTAATTTCCATTTGATGATTTGACTCCAATTCTTTAAATGTTTTTTGCCAATCTTCTTCAATTTGATTAATGCTTGATTGATAAATATTTTCTATTTCATTTCTATCTTTTTCATTAATAGCTTGCCAATTTTGTTCTACTTCTTCAATAATTTTATTAATTTCTAATTCAATCTTTTTTTCTTCTTCCTTACGTACTTTATCAAACTCTTCTTCTAAATCTTTTCTAACATATTCAGCTTCTTGATTTAATCTATCTATTTCTGATCGAAGTTGCTCAGTTTCCTTTGTTAATCTATCAACATCTTCCAATGCTTCTAGTAGATCTAATTGTATTTTAGCAGAATCACTTGTTTTTTCGTCAGATGAGCCTTCACTGCCTGCTCCTTGGCCAACTAAACTGCTACATCCAATTAATGACAATATTGTTATATAAAACAATGTAAAAATAATTTTTCGCATATTTCTCCTATTAATAAATTAAATGGGTTAGGACAGAAAATATTATATTAATATAATTATATCTTATCCTTGAATTATTATATATTAGTAAAATTACCTGTTTAATTTTAGATGAATTCTTTTCAAAAATTTAAATTTAAATTATAAGCATAAAAAACATAAATTCTGTTAAAATACATTTAAAAAATTTTATTCAATAATAAAAGGATATGGTATGTATATTATAAGAAGAACTTATAAAGCCAAAACAGGACAAGCAAGAAAAGCTGCATTATTACTCAAAAAAATTGCAGAAATTTACACATCATCTGGTCAACGTGGTGAAACTCTAATTTACTACAATGGAGGAACTTTACCTTGCCCAATAAGTGAATTAAATAGAGTATATATGCAATGGAGTAGTGAAATAATTGATTCACCTTATAGAGATGGAAATAAATTCCCAAACATAAATAACATTTACAACGAATTTAAAGAATTATTAGATGAATCAGATGGTCCAACTTCATGGATTGAATTTTGGGAAGAGATTAAATAATAGCATTATTAATTTATATAATAAATAAGGAAAAGCAATGAATAAATCATCAAAATTAAAACAATTATTAAATGGCGATAAATCTATAGTTGTCCCTGGAGTGCATGATCCAATGAGTGCAAAAATTTTTGAAGACTGCGGGTTTGATGTTATATTTGCTGGGGGGTTCTCTTTATCTGCATCTACTCTAGGAGTTCCTGATATAGGACTATTAACCATGTCTGAAAACATAGAACGTGTGAAAAGAATTACTAGCCATATCAATATTCCTTTAATAGCCGATATGGATACAGGCTACGGAAATCCAATTAATGTAATACGAACAGTAAAAGAATCTATAAATGCTGGTGCTGCAGCAATAATTTTAGAAGACCAATCTTGGCCAAAAAGGTGCGGACATATGGAAGGGAAATCTGTCATACCAATGGACGAGCATATAGAAAAAATAAAAGCAGCAAATTATGCTAGAGAAGGTTCAGATTTGATAATAATTGCTAGGACTGACTCACGCGGAACCCATAACTTAGAAGAAGCCATAAAAAGAGGTAAAGCCTTAGAAAAAAGTGGAGCTGATGTAATATTTATTGAAGCTCCTCAAACAGAAGAAGAAATAAGAATTATTGGAAAAGAAATAAAGAAACCATTACTAATTAATTTAATTGAAGGTGGGAAAACTCCAAGCCTATCAATAAGTGAATTCGAATCACTAGGATTTAAAATTATATTACACCCACTTACTAGTATATTTGCAACTGCTTATTCAATGAAGAAATTAGCAAACCATATAAAATCTAATTCTACAACCAATAATTATAATGAAATATTAGATTTTAATGAATTTGAGAAAGTAGTTGATTTACAAAAATATCAAGAATTAGATTCTAGGTTTTTAACTTAAACATTACATTAATTAAAAACAACCATCAAAATAACAAATAATAAAACTACACATTCGAATATACATATAAAGAACCAATCCTTCTTATTAGACGGAACATTCAAATATATACCATTCCATTTAATCTTTTTCATAAAACCACACCTAAAGACATTTAATCTTTATTAGGATTAAGGTTTAAATATAATAAGTATATAGATTAATAAAGATAGTATTAAAATAGTAAGAATTTTACCCTTTGGGCTGAAAGAAATAAATTTCTTATATAGCCACCTAGTAACCATAACACCTCGCTAGATTATAAAAATTATACCATAGAGTTCTTAAAAAAATTTTCTAATAAATTCATTTAATTAATGAAAGTAATTCTTTAATTTCAATAGATTTTTTAATTCGAATAAATTTGTTATTATATTCATTAGTATCTACTAAAATAGTTTGAAATTCCCTGCGGTTTTTCCAATGAGTCTTAAAAGCCCAAAGTAAAATTGATTTTTTTGTAAATAATTGATTAAAAAAATTTTCAGTGTTGCCATTCCATAAAATTTCTTTATTTATAAACCTTTGTATTGTTCTTTTTATTAAACGAGTAAATACAATATAAAACGGATAATCTAGCCAAATAATTAAATCTGCTTTAGGCCATATTAAATCCCTTAGATCTAAATAATTACCATCAATTATCCATGAGTCTATACCATTTGTTGTATCAAGAATATTTTGCCTAAACACATCAATATCAACCTGTTTCCAATTTGAACCATGATAATATGAATCTAGCTCAATGTATCTAATATTTAAATATAAGGACAAGTTTTTAGCAAGTATTGTTTTACCTGACCCACTAGTTCCAATAATAATAAATTTTCTTTTATTCATTATTTTTTAAATCTGATCAGACTCAATATACTCATACTGTCTAACACCCGATAATACATACCATATAACTAAAACTACTATTATAGATATTACTCCACCTAACACCATAGTATTCCCCGCTCCAATAGCATCTGACATTATACCAACTTCCCATTTACCAAATCCATTTGCGCTCATAGCCGCCAATGAATGAGCAGCTGTTGCTCTTCCTCTCATATTGTCTGGTGTAGTTAACTGTACTACAGTTTGTCTCATTGTCATTCCAATAGCATCTGCTGCACCAAGCCCAATTAAAGCAAATACTCCAATCCAAATAGAAGTAGAAAATCCAAATAATATTAATAAGAATGCATAAGCCAAAGTTGCATATAAAACTATTATTCCTTTTTTCTTCACCTTATATGTATTCATTACTAATAAACTGCCTACAATTGCCCCAACGGCATTAAAAGCTGTTAAAACAGCAACTGCACTACGACCACTTGAATATAATTGCTTTGCAAAAATAGGGAATAATTCCCTATAATATGAAACCACTGTTACTCCTATATCTAAAATATAAAGACCAGGTAAAATAGGGTGATTAATCACATATTTAAAGCCCTGAATTATATTTTTATGTATATTAACCACGGTATTTTCATCTCCAGAGATATTAAGCGCCTTTCCACTTTCCCTTATAAATAATGGAAAAACGACGCTAAACAAAGCAAAAAGCGTATTAATCCAAAAAGACAGAAGTAGTGATTCATTGATATCATCTTTCCAAGCGAAAGAAGTAATATAAAAAACAAAAGGGGTAATTATAGTACCAACTTGCATAGTAATAGAATTCATCGCAACTGCATGAGTTAAAACATTTCTTGGAACTACTCTAGCTGTTAAGGCCGATCTAGAAGGATTACTAAAAATACTTGTTGCAGATAATATACCAGTCGCAATATACACATGCCAAATTTCTAAAGCTCCCAAAGTTTCAAAAATCGTCATACCTCCAATAAATATAAAACTAGATAGCTGAGTTAAAGCAATAAGTTTTTTCCTATCTAATCGATCAGCAAATACCCCACCGTATATGTTTCCTGGGATTCTTACTGCCAATTCTATTAACCCAAGATAAGCTAATGTAGCTCCAAGTCCTGTTTTTTCATAAAGCCATACACCTGTAACAATCATTCTAAGATTCATAGTTACCATAGCAGTTACTCCTGATAACCATAGGATTCTATAATCAAAGAATAAAAATGGTGACCATGCCTTAAGCTTAACGGAATCTTTTTTTTCTATTGAATTGTGCGAATTCATATTAATTAATTAATCATCCTTTACAAAAAATTCACCATTCCATTTATAGCCATCATATTCAAATTCTGAAATTCCTTTAAAATCATATACTTTATTTTGAGCTAAAAATCGAATAAATTTTCCTTTTACCACTTTGCCTGAATGAGCAGACTGAATTAATTTCCCATTGCGATTAATAATAAAATTAATACTTAAAATGTTTTTTTCTAATTTAAGTGCCTTCCTATGAGTGGCCGGCAATAAATCTAAAATAAAATCTTCATTTTTCAATTGGTTTGAAATATCATTTTTCCAAAAATCAGTTAATGATAAAACATTCATTTTTAGTTTGTAATTAGGTATTAAACTATCCGGCTTTAAAATACCAAAAAGGCCGCTTACTATTCTAAGATTCTGATTTAAATAATTTTTTGATATTAAATCTAATGAATCCCAATCAATATTTTTGAAAACAACACCAGTATACCTTTCTATAGCTTTAGAACATCCTGCATCAAAAATATTTAAATTATTCTTATGTAATTCTCTTGCTTTATCTAAAGTAGTACCATAAATTGAAACAATTTTTTTTTCATCTAATTTATCCAATATTGACAGGATTTTTTCCACTCTATCTTTAAAAATATAATTTGTTTCAATGAATTTCTTATTTACAGTATTGTTAGAAGATTTCCCTTCACTAGGAGGAGTTAAAATTATCATTTATTATTCCTTTAATAATTAAAAATTATACTTTATTCTATTATTATATTTTAAGAAATATATGTTAATTTTCTCCATATCCACTCCAAAGGACCATATTTATAATTATCTAGCCAATATTTAGACCAAAGGATTTGAATAATCCATACCACAAAAACAAAAGCCATAACCTCAGCTCTACCTAATGTTCCTTTAGAAAAAATAAAATTAAATATTAATATTCCAAAAATTGTTTGAGTAATATAATTAGTAAATGCCATTTTCCCACATGCTGAAAAATATACTCCTATTGATTCAGGCAAACATCTATTCAAAAGAGAAAATAATCCTATATAGCCAATAACCATAGGAATCATTCCTATAGTAGCTGGAATATAGCCAATTAAAGCTATACTAGGGCTATAATCTTTAGAAAGATACCAAATAAAACTTAAGAGTGTTGACAAAATACCAAATGAAAAGCCATAAAATATCATTTTTTTATATATTTTAGATTCTAAAATTCCATTTAAAATGAATTTTCTATATAAAACTACCCCTATAAACATCATACCTAAAGCTCTACAAAAACCACCAAAAAGAAATACCAAAACAGAAGATCCATAGTCATCAGAATCTGCAAACCAAAATTTACCTAGCCCAATATCTTCACCTTCAGCAAATAATGTGTTTTTTCCAGTAACAGGATCATAAGCAGATTGGAAGAAAATTGATAACAATATAGGAAAAAGAGTAATAACTAATCCCAATATAAATAAAAATTTTATTTTTTTATTATATGTAAGGATTATTATTGGAGCGCATAAAGCATAAATAACAAGTACATCACCTTCCCAAAAAAGCATATGTATAATCCCAAAACAAAATAATAAAAAATTTCTCCTTAAACTTAATCTTTTTGCATCTTTACCTTTTTTTTGTGCTGACTCAATAAATAATACAATGCTAGCTCCAAACAAAACTGAAAAAAGCCCCATCATTTTTTGAGCCACAAAAAGTTCTGATAAAAAGACTGTAATCCAATCAAACACATTGCTTGTACCAGCAGATGATGGGTTAAAATATGCTGAAAAAGGAAGCGCATGAACTACTGAATTCATTACAAAAATCCCCAGAACCGCTAACCCTCTAATAAAATCTATATTTGTAATTCTCTTATTCATTAACTATTAATTTTTCTGTTCTAAAAAATTTAAAAAAACAGTAAGTTGAAAAGGCAGTCATTAAATGCCAAACTGCATGAAGCTGAATAAATGAATCAGGATTGCAATAAGGCGAACCAGGCTTACCTTGAACCCATACAATAAATGATAAAACATACATTATCATTCCAAGAAAAAACCAGGGGAAATATTTCCTTTTCTTTATCGGCTTATAAAAAGAAAATAACCCCGGAATCCAAAACAAAACAATCCACCAATATTTATCAATATTAGTAAAAATCTCTAAAGGTGTAATACCAAAAACTGCAGCAACTACAAACCCAACAAAACCTGAAATACATCTAAATTTCAGAGACCAAAACCTGAATAATGATTCTGATATAATCCATAGACCTATAGAAAGCCCAAACAAATCAAGATTAATGCCTAAACTTGAACCAAAAAGCCATCTACTCCAAGCATAGATTAAAACTAATACAATGTAAACTCTAATAAATTTCCTAACAGACCATTTCCCCATTTCTCCAATGTTAATTAACCAAGGCAAAATAATATACATAATCATACTTAAATTATCTGCCCAACCACCCCAATGTGTATTAGTTCCATGCATTAATAAAGAACCAATTCCTAAATAAACCACAGACCCTGCATAAAATAGAGATATTGGAGTTAAACCATGAAAATTATTAACCTTATATTTATTCGTAGAATCACGAGATAATGTGCACAACATTAAAAGCCCCGAAATTATAAAACCTAAATTACTTAAACTATTTATCGGTTCTTTAAATATCCCTGTACTTATTCTTTCACACCATCTAGAAACACTACCATTAGAACTTGAAGTCTGGTCTAAACCAATCAATCCATAAAAACCTAAAATGACATATACAATAAGAAATACTGATATGGCAATCAATGAAAAAGGTACTATTTTATTTTTCCAAAAAGAATAATTCGTAATCAAGTTAGACTGCATTCAAACAACACTTTCTAAAAAATAAAATATTGTATTATTACAAGTAATAATTAAAAATAAATGTAAATTATACTATGACATACAATATACTAATAGGTATTAGCGGATGTTCCGGAGCAGGAAAAACAACTCTTGTAAATGAATTATCAAAAAAATTAAACACAGCTAAATTACACTGGGATGATTTTGATGAAATTTCAATTAGCCCAAAAAATTATTTGAATTGGTATCAACAAGGTCAAGATTATAACTCATTTAATTATCAAGAAATGGCTGATGCTCTCAATAAGCTAAAATCAAACCAAAAATATCACCATCCAATACTCAACCTCATTATAAATCCTACTCCAATCATATTGGTTGATTTGCCTCTTGGAGCTAAACATATCCAAACTGCAGAATTTATCGACTTTTTTATTCATATAGATACTCCTCTAGACTTAGCACTTTCTAGACAAATCATCAAAATTTGTAAGAGAAACGGATATGGAGAATTGGTTGATTACCTTATCAAATACCCAGATATTCGCGAGTTATTTAAAATGGATGACGTGAAAAATAGCTCTGATTTAGTTTTAGATGGAACATTAAGTATTGATACTCATATTTCTAAAGTAATACAAGAAATTAAATTTAAGTACTAAATTTATAATAATCAAAATAAATCCTATGTTTCTATATAATATTTTAAATTATTTAATATAGGCATAAATCTTCAAGATTATCTTTAATTTCTTGTTCCCATAAACTCACTAATATAGATCTATATATGATTTTTTTACTTATTTTATGTCCTAACTGTTCAGGCTTTATAGGATTAATTAATTCATTTATCCTTATACAAGAATTCTCTATATTATTTCTGTTTAAACCAATAGAATCAAATGCTTCATTTACAGATTGTTCATTAGTGCCCTCAATTAGATCATTAAAAAATTTATTCACCAAATAATTAGCAATACCATATCCATCCTTAGCATCAATCATATCCTGAATTGTCTTTCTTTCTGCATACTCTAAATTCATTTTTATCTCCTGTTATTTAGATCAAAAATATAAATATTATACTTATTTCAATTGCACGATTAGTAATCAATATATTTAAATAAAACATATATATATCAACAATTAACTCAAATACCTGTAAATATTTATTTTTTATTTTCTAATAGCTGCGTAAGTCATATTTGAAAATATTTGTTGTATCTGATGATGGTGGGTCAACCAAGGGTAAGATGAACGATTTCGGTTATTTGGATATGAAGGATCATGGTACGCACTAGTTAAAAATATAGTTATCAAATCATACTCTGGATCCACTATCGCTCTCATACCATATGCCCCTCCATGAAAAAATGCTTTTGCGCTCATCAGATCAGATCCTCTATAGTGCGATTTGTTTCTAACCATCCAACCTAAACCTTGGCTCACAAAATCTGGCTTTTCTTGTAAAGTTAGTTTACTACCACTATTCCACCATTGAAATTGAGGCTCTGTCATCCTTGATACAGTAACTGGGGAAAGTATTTGTACATTATTATAAGACCCTTTATTAAGCATCATCTGACAGAAAACAGCTATATCTCTAGGGTTAGAAATTCCATTACCTCCTCCCATATTAAATTCAAAATAGTGATGAGGATCTAAGCCGCTTTGATATGGTGAATAATCTATTTCCAATGCTCGGTTAAAAAGGGGTATTGCTTTATCAGTTGGAGCTTTCGGGGTGTTAAAATAAGAGTTTGTCATGTTTAGAGGGTCAAAAAGTAATTCCTTGCTTAATTGTTCCCACTCTACTCCAGATGTTTTTTGTATCAATTCTACTACCACTTCAAACCCAGGAGTACTATAACTAAAATTACTTCCAGGTTGAAACATCAATGGTTGTTGACATATTATTTCTATAACTTCATCAAAAGATGTCGGCTTAGGCCTTCCATTTTGACCTACTAGAGAATCTGATAATCCAGAAGTATGAGTAAGTAAATGTCTTAGAGTTATTGAATCTTTGCCTTTCTGCCCAAACTCGGACATATATTCTGCAACAGGAGTTTCTAATGAAATATTTCCCATTTCAACCATCTTCATTGCCAGAGTAGCAGATAGGGGCTTTGTTACAGACGCAATTGGAAACATACTATTAGAATAAATTTTAATTTCCTGCTCTAGAACTTTAGGATGTATAAAATATTTATCTAGGACAATTTTCCCTTTACGAACTACAAACATATACCCTAATGGTATATGGCCTGAATCTACTTGTTTTTTAACATACTTTGATGCTAAATCAAGCTGATTGGAATCCATGTCTACTGTTTCTGGATCACCTTTGCATATTTGTTGAATATATTCTGACATTTCTTACTAATCATTAATTAATAATTTAACAAAATTAAGAGACATTTTCCTTAGAAGACTTTAAAATAAGAAATCCAATTGTAATTGTAATGAGAGGAAAGCCCAAAAAACCAATGAACCATATCATTCCAGCCCAATTATCCCCCTGAGAAAACATACCACCAAATAAAACACATGCCCCAAAGAATGCAAGAAGTCCACCAACTATCGGACTCAGATTTTTTTGCTTAATTATCGCTAAACCTAATAACACCATGACTATACCGTCAAAAACAAATATACTTCTTGAAATCGCTTCGCTTATAGCGAATACACTAAGAGCATCCCCACCAGACGTAACCCAACTGCTTGCTCTTTCTGTTGCAATTAGTTGCAGTCCCATTGCTACCATAGCAATTCCAGCTATAAGTAAAGCAAAGATTGATGCCAATCCTGCGAGATCTGACCCTGGTTTATTTTCCTCTTGCATGGAACGAGCAAGGTAATAAATTCCTACAAAAATCATCATAACAGCTACAAACCATGCCACATTACTGATCGAAGCTAATATATAATTCTCGGACATTCTTTGAAGCGTTTGTGCGAATGTCTGATCATCACCACCTGGCTCGAATAAAACCAAAGAAAGAACCGCCAAAATAGGACCAGCTAACATAAATGTACCAATAAGTTTTTTCGATAACATAATTTAATCCTTTCATTTTATAAATTAATCTGCTCTTGCAAATACTCTCAAAACCAATATTTAATATATAACTACATAGCTAATTAATAGTCAATAATATTGACAGAATAAATAAACAATATTATAAAAGAACCATATTCTAAAAATATCTACCAAGGAGATTTTAAATGAATATTTGTTTTACATCGACATTCGAAGGAACTTTTGAAGATTTTAATAATATGATGAATAAAATCCGAACAGCATTTCCAGGGATTACAGATATTAATAAACCTGCCGAAAGTGCTGAGCTTCCATGCGACAAAGAAGGCTGGTGTAAAGTCATTACCATTGCAAACGTAATAGATTTTGACAAAATGGAAAAAGCTATGACAGCCTCTTGGGTGGCCGAATGGGATAAAAAACATAATAATACAGACATTGTTTACAAACTAGAAAGAATCAATTAATACCACATTTGTTTTATATCTAAAAAGAGATGGATAGATATGGTATCTACTGAAAAAAAGAAATAGAAACTCAACTTATAAGATAGTTGTTTGGGAAATCTATGAATATATTGATAAAAAATGCCACGATTGTGAGTATGGGATCATCCGGTATTATTAATAAGGGACAGATTCTTATACAAGGAACACGTATTGTCGCAATTACTCCGCAAAATAAAACCACTTCAGATATTGAAACAACTGCAGATAAGGTAATTGATGCTACTGGCAAAATCATTATGCCTGGCCTCATAGATTCTCATTTCCACACATGCCAGCATTTGATGAGAGGAATGGGAGCTGCCATTGCTCGAAGAGGAACACGACATCCTTTTTGGAAGAACTACCTTATTCCATTTGAGTCACAATTAACTCCTCAAGATGTATATTTGAGTGGTATAGCAGCTTATACCAATTTAATACGTGTTGGAACTACTTGTTTTGCAGAACACGGCGGACGTCATCCCGAACAGTTAGTAAAAGCAGCAGAAAATGTTGGTATACGTGGTCTTGTAGCTATTTCTACTATGGATATGGATACTGGATTGCCAAATTTACCAGATAACATGTTGTTTTCGACTGAAGAAGCAATTGAAAAAAACCTAGAAGTAGTACAACGATGGCCATTCAAAAACAATGATGATAATAGCCTTATTCGTGGTGTTTTCTCATTACGGCAAATCACCGTTTGCACACCACAACTCATACAAAAAACAGCTGAAATGGCAGAAGAATATAGCACTATGGTACAAACACATGCTAATGAAGGTCACTATGAAATTTATCATGCTCTGGACCATCATGGAATGAGACCGGCAAATTACCTTGCAAGTCTGGGTTTCTTAAATCCAAATGTAATCGCTGCACATTCTGTTTTGCTCAGTGACGATGAAGTTGACCTATATGCCAAACATCAAGTAGGGGTGGCACATTGTCCATCTCCTAATTTTTTATCTTTAGGTATGGCAAAACTTATTCAAATGAAGAAGTTAGGTATTAAAATAGGAATAGGTACAGATGGAGCTAATCGTGGTTCATTGGATTTATTTGAAGCTATGAAATTATCAGGGATTGCTCAATTTCTACATTATGGAACCCCCTATTTAGATAGCAATGTTATCAGTCCTTTTGAGCTAGTAACAATGGCCACTTTGGGAGGGGCACGTGTCTGTGGACTTGATGAAGAAATTGGCTCGCTAGAAACAGGAAAACGGGCTGACTTGCTGATTCTGAATCAGGGGCTCAATTCTTTACCAATAGACGACCCTTACTTTGCGATTGTAAATTCTTTACGTGGTAGTGATGTAAATGACGTGATTATTAATGGCCAGATAGTCATGCGTAATAGTAAAATTTTAAATGTCGATGAAAATGAAATTGCCCGAGAAGTATCTGTTAGAGCACCACAATTACGACAAACTATTCTGGATAATATAAATTAATGAGGAAAAACACCATAACACACCAACAATTGTAGACATAGACAATTCTGTACTAGCGTCTGCGCAAAAAGTAGAGCATAAGCCAATTATTGAAAAATTTTACTCTGTAGAGAAGACCCTGCTTTATGGTTAGGAGTCCCATGTTTTTTTACTATAACGGGGGGTATTAATTATATGTATATTAACTTCGCTATATAGCCACCCTAGAGCCTCTTAGATTATATTAAGGCAGATAATCATTATGAGTAATTTATAATATCCATCGAGGTATTGTGTCAACCTAAATTCACTTCATCCCTAAAGGGATGGTATTTACAATTTAATGCTGTTGTTAATCCTCTATTCTTTTTATAAAAGAGTTTATTTATAATTTATAATATAAAGGTAAATAGGCTATATTTATCTGATTACCCCCTGTAAGTTATTAATTTCATTTAAGTGTTAACAATGTTATTATAAATCTATGGTTAAGCGTAAAACTTCACTGACTAGAGTGTCTGCTGAAGCATTAGAAAAGATAGAGCAATTAAAGCAAGATTCTGGCAAGACTAGTGCCCAGATAATAGATGACGCATTGTACAATCATTTTGATACAGCTAACAAATCAAGTGAAAGAAGTAATAAGCTATCTAATGCATTTCAAGCAGTGTTCGATAGGTATCGTGAAAATAAAGGAAAGTTAGATAAAGATGACCAAGCAGTTAGGAATGCAGCTATGGTCGCTTTAAGTTTAGGTATAACACCAGAGCAATTTGAAACTAGTGAAGATTTTAAATTAGAAGATGTAAGTATAAAATTTAAATCTACTCAAGAGTTTGCTGAGTTCTTTAATAAGTTAAGAAGAGAACATAGAAAAGCATTTATGAAAGAGATGCAGAGTAATCCTAAGTTTATTACATTAGATAATACTAAACCTCCTAATGCTGTTATAGACTCAGCTATATTGGCTATGTGGAGAGTAAGTATAATAGCAAGAAGTACTTTAATCCCAGTCGCTCTACGGCAAGATATTATTGAATATGTGTATAAGAGAATGAATACTCCTATAGGTGGTACAAGTTGGAATGAACTTCATAAAGCTTGGTCTAAATCCTATGGTAAATACAAAGGTAAGTTTGAGGTAACAATAGATAATCGTATTTATGCTTTAATCCGTAGTGGAATTATTAAACCTATGGGTGATGAAGACCTAAGTTTTAAAACTGGAGAAGATGGTACTACTATACATACAGATAAATACGAATCAAATAAAAAGATAGTATTTAGTTCTTGGCAAGCAACTGAGGAAGACCCTCCAGATACAGATAGACAATATAGTGACATGTTAGATAAAGCTGAAAAAGGTGTCTATGTACTTACTAGAGAAGTGTCTAAAGATGAATGGACTGTGATTGATGGTGTCCTTAATATAAAGCCACAAAGAGGAATATTAATACCTAAGATTATCTAAGAGTAAGAGGATTCTTTAATGACACTTGCAGGTTTATTAAGAGAGGTGAAGGATGGCAGTTAATGAAGTGATTTGGATTATTTTCGTAAGTTTTCATGTGATTTGCTTTTTACTCCTTATTCCTTCTTATATTTATATCATATGGGAAACAAAATCTGATTACTTTGGGATAGGTAAACTCTATACTGGGTTAAACGAAAAAGATATGGCTGCGATAGAGAGATACAAAGAAATTAATAAAAATCATTCTGATTTAATGACACTATTCTTATGGGGGGCTCCAATCTATCGATATAAAATAGGGTCGTTTCGTTGGATTGTAGTACTATTATCTGGTTTTATTCCAAGTTACTTTTTGGGACTAATTATGGGTCTAATTTTAGCAAACATTATAAGTCTAATGATTGATACGATTAGTCCTTACAACTTTCCTCAAGGAACCCTGTTTGGATTAGACAATTTTTATGCACCAAGTATCATTGCAGGTCTAGTATTTTGGTGGTTAACTGCAAAAGTGGTGAAATTTCTGATGAACTTATGGTCGAAAAACTATACTCCAACTAAATCTTCTAAATCTAAAAAAGATGAACTTTCAGCAGTAGAGAAAGTAAGAATAGACCGAGAAATGGATGAAGAAGCGATAGTAGATAAATATACATTTTTAACAACAGCTAGGATGTTTTGGTGGTTAATATGGATAGCAGGGATATCAACTTTATTTTATTTAATGATTAAATTTTGATTTGTGATTAAATAACCACTTCACTACTCGCTAAGAGATAATTGGGCTTATGCTATCTTAGGTTTAACTAGTTAGGTAGTTTTACTCTTGAAAATACCTTATATTTTTAATATAAATATTATGTGATATCTAATAGAAAGTAATAACTAAATGTTTGCTAAAGTTAAATATCTATTAGCAATTGGTTTACTCTTCCTTATCCCCGCTTGTGCCACTGGACAAGCTACAGGTTCATCTGCTGTTGATATTGATGCTACAGTTGAAGCTAGATTGGCAATTATCCCTACACCTACGCCTCAAATAATTACTCAAGAAATTATTGTAGAAAAAGAAGTTGTAG
>PBOA01000026.1 GCA_002723415.1 Chloroflexota bacterium | reverse complement strand
TTGTCTTTCTGTAACTGACTTATCAGCTCCTGCTCCTGCTTTAACAGTATCAGTAGTTGATTCTCCCCCACCGCAATTCACATAAACAATAGATAAAATACTTAGAATTAAGATTACCGCAATATTAGACCTTTTAATTAACATCTTAAATACTACCTTTCTTAATTTTTTTACTTTCATAAAATAATTTAATATCAAAAATATATAGTGTCAAGAATAACTATAGTATTATTATCTTATAAACACTAATATAGTATCTTGAAAGAATAAATTCTGTTTGTTATAATTTTGTTAAAATTTTTTATTGATATAAATTAAATATATTTATTGGAGTTAATACTTTGGGTAGATATCTTGTACAACGCATATTAGCCATTATACCTGTTTTTATGATTGTTGCTATTACAGTATTTATGTTAATACATATTACTCCAGGTGACCCTGCATTATTAATGGCTGGTGATGAAGCAACTCCTGCACAGATCGATGCACTTAGAAAAGATTTAGGTTTAGACAAACCAATTCATATACAATTAATGAATTATTTTAAAGACATCTCACGAGGTAATTTAGGTCATTCTATATTTAACAACCATGATGTAAGGGGTTTAATTGTACAAAGATTAGAACCAACTTTATCTATAGCATTTGTAGCTGAAGGATTAGCTATTCTT
Source organism: Chloroflexota bacterium (assembly GCA_002723415.1). GTDB lineage: Bacteria > Chloroflexota > Dehalococcoidia > Lucifugimonadales. Next base: position 23,660 of record PBOA01000026.1, on the reverse strand, counting down.
ATTGGAATTCCGCTTGGAATTATTGCTGCATGGAAATCTAATACTCTATACGATCGTTTAATAATGATATTTGCTGTAGGAGGCTTTGCAATACCTTCATTTTGGTTAGGTTATAATTTGATATGGTTATTTGCAGTTAAACTAAGTTGGTTTCCAGCAATAGGATATAATCCTATTGGGGAAGGTATAGTCCCATGGATTTCTTCTATTACCTTACCATGTATAAGTATTGGTACTATTGGAGCTGCTTTAATTGTTAGAATGACACGATCTAGTATGTTAGAAATTTTGCGTGAAGATTACATTCGTACTGCTAGAGCAAAAGGGTTAGCAGAATTTCCTGTTTTAATTAGACACGCTTTTAAAAATGCTGGATTACCCGTAGTTACTGTGATTGGGTTGGGTATTGCTGGTTTAGTTACGGGACTAGTTGTTACTGAGGCTGTTTTCGCCATTCCTGGAGTAGGAAGACTTATGGTGAATGGAGTTGCAAGAAGAGATTTTCCTATTATACAAGGAGTTGTTTTAGCAACAACGGTATCATATGTTTTGATAAATCTATTAATTGATTTAAGTTATGGATATTTAGATCCAAAAATAAGGTATAAATAGTTAGTAAAGATAAAAAAGATGACAACTCAAACTCAATCTTATTCTAGATTCAGAGAAAACCTAAAAACCACAAAAAGAGTTTTAAAAGGTAATCCTAACCTTTTGCTTGGTGTTATTCTGGTTACTTTTTTTGTCATTGTTTCTTTAGGGGCAGGGCTACTTGATAAAGCTAATGACCCTGGTTGTGAAGAATCTTCACAAATAAGAAAATCAAATGCTATAGAAAAACATGGGAAAGATAAATATAAAGAACATTACGCTGAAGTAGATTGTTCCCCAGCTATATATATAAAACCATTTATTCGATTAAACCCTCCAGGATATCCTGAAAATGTAAAAAATGTCCCTCCCACTGCCTCGGAAGAACAAATTGAACAAATGAGAGTTATGGAACGCGAAAAGACTCATATTAGTCATTGGTTCGGTACGGATTTAATGGGAAGAGATGTTTATTCTAGAACTTTACACGGAGGCAGATTATCTCTCGCTGTTGCTGCAACTGTATCCATATTAGTTATGCTTACAGCTGCTCTTATCGGTATCCCTACTGGATATTTTAGAAGGGTAGATAATATAGTGATGAGATTTATGGACGGCTTAATGGCTTTCCCTTCATTCTTACTAGCTATTGCCCTTGTAGCAATTTTAGGACCAAGTTTTCAAAATGTTGTAATTGCCCTTTGGATAACAGGTATACCTGGAGTTGTTAGAATCATTAGAAGTTTAGTGTTAACACTTAGAGAATCACAATATGTTGAAGCTGCTAGAGCAATAGGAGCTCAACCTTTGCGTATTTTATTTGTACATATATTTCCACAAACCGTCGCACCAATTGTAGTTGCAGGAACATATATATTTGCAAACTCTATTTTGACCGAAGCTGGATTAAGCTTCTTGGGTACAGGAATACCTCCAACTACTCCAAGCTGGGGTAATCAAATGGGTGAATCAAGGATTTATGCAAGTATTTCTTCCTGGACAATTTTCTTTCCTGGTTTAATGGTCGCATTAATGGTACTTGCTGTTAACTTAGTTGGTGATGGACTACGAGATGCATTAGATCCTAAATTACGTAGAAGAGGATAAATTCATATTATATATTTTACTATTTTGCTTTAAAATTTAGATAAGCAAAATTATACTTTGTAAACTTTTTAATATATATTTATATTATGAATCTCTTTAATAAAATATTTACATCTTTATATATCCTAACGCTATTTTTTTTGTTATCTTGTTCTAATAACTCGATGGCAACTAAGAAAAATTCTAATATAACCATTTCATCAAATATGATAAAACGGTTAGAAGTAAATGAATTTAATCAATTAACCGATTTAGAAAATTATTCTAAAGCTTTAAAAGGAAGTAATGACCCCTATTTTGGAACACTCCAAAGAAAAAAATTGATCAATTTATTATCTGATCCTGAATTCCAAACCCATGGTAGTAAGATAACAATTAGACAGTTATTATCATTTGATTATTTAAGATTTGGTGAATATGAAAAATCTATAGAACTTTTAGAAGAAGCATTAACTATAGAATCTGCAAATGTAGCTGAAACATCATACCTTTTAGAACTCCTTGAAGACTTATCTATAACTTATATAAAATCAGCAGAATTAATCAATCAATCTGACAAATCTTCAAAATTAGTCTGCACATTACCTATAAGTAACCAAAGAGGATATAGTAATAATGAATACACATATTCTGCAATAAATTATTTAAATAAATGGTTAGAAATTGAACCTAACAATATAAAAGCACGCTGGCTACTTAATATAGCTCATATGACACTAGGAAATTACCCTGATTCAATAGATGACAAATTACTTATTGAAGTAAATAACAAATCAAATTTAAATCTTGAAAAATTTTCAGATATTTCATCCGAAGTAGGTATAATTGATATAAATTTATCAGGAGGTAGTATAATTGACGACTTTGATAATGATGGATATTTTGACATAGTTACTTCAACTTGGAATCCTGATGAATCATTAATCTTTTATCACAATAAAGGAAATGGAATTTTTGCGAAACTGACATTAGATGCTAATTTAGATGATCAACTTGGAGGTTTAAACATTAATCATGCAGATTTTAATAACGATGGATTAATTGATATTTTTGTCATGAGGGGTGGATGGATGAGAAACAATGGACAAATGAGAGTATCTTTATTAAAAAATATGGGTAATAACATATTTAATGATGTAACCAAAGAATCTAAATTAAATTTCCCAAGTTATCCTAGTCAAAACTCTGCTTGGGGTGATTATGACAATGATGGAGATTTAGATTTATATGCTTGCAATGAATCAGAACCTGATGATGATTTTGATACTACATCTTTTAAATACCCTAGTCAGTTATTTCAAAATAACGGAGATGAAACTTTTACAGATATATCTGGAAAAGCAAATGTAAAAAACTTTGGATACTGTAAAGGAAGTAGCTGGGGTGATTATGACAATGACGGAGATTTAGATTTATATATTTCAAATTTTGCTTCAGAAAACCGCCTATATAAAAACAATGGGAATGGTACATTTACTGACATAGCAAAAGATTTAAAAATCCAACATCCCATTTCTAGTTTTACCACTTGGTTTTGGGATTATAATAATGATGGATGGCTTGATATATTTGTTGCAGGATATGGTAGTGATGTAAAAGATGTAGCTTCAAGTTATTTAGGTATAGAACATAATGGAACTAGCATGAAATTATATAAAAATGATCAATCTGGAGGATTCATTGACATTACTGAAAATGCAAATTTAAACAACATACACCTAACTATGGCTGCAAATTATGGAGATTTTAATAATGACGGTTGGTTAGATATTTATTTAGGTACAGGTTATCCCTCATATGACGTAATAACTCCAAATATAGCCTACTTAAATAATCAAGGTAATGACTTCATTGACGTAACTTTTGAGCTTGGCTTAGGGCAACTACATAAAGGACATGGTATCTCATTTGGTGATATTGACAGAGATGGAGATCAAGATATATTTACACAAATTGGCGGCTTTTACCCTGGTGATGGTTTTTATAATTTTTTATATAAAAACCATCATAAAGAAAATAACTGGATTTCAATTAAATTACAGGGAAGTAATTCTAATTCGCAAGGGATTGGTACAAGAATAAAAGTTATTACCCTTACAAAAAATAACACTTTAGAAGAAATATATTCTACAGTTAGTTCAGGAGGAAGTTTTGGGTCTTCTACCTTTGAACAGCATATAGGTATTGGATCATCTAAAGAAATAAAAGAAATTCACATAAATTGGCCAGCTTCTTCTAAACTACAAATATTTAAAAATGTCCCTATTAACAGATCAATATTAATAGAAGAAGACAGACAAGATTACACTATAAGAGATATAAAGCCTATCAATACACCTAATTAGTAACTAAATCTGGATCATTCGGAATTTTATAATTATTAGCTTGATCTATAATATCTACACCAGCTCTTTCACTCCATGCAGCCATTATTTGTTTAGTTATTGGGCCAGGAATATCTCCTTCAATTGGTCTATTGTCCATTTTTGAAATTGGCATTAAGCAATATGCAGTATTTGAAAAAAACAACTCATCAGCAGTATACATATCATAAGCCTGTATGTCTTCCGATTTCGCTTCAATAGATAGGTTTTTTGCCAATTCAAAAATTAATTTTTGAGCATCTCCTGCCAAAGAACTACGATTTGTAGGAGTTTTCAAAACTCCATCTTTAACTATCCATACATTACCTTGAATATTTTCAGTAATATTGCCATTACCATCCGTTAAAATAGGATAAGATTCCTTATCTACATCAGCAGCTTCTAAAGCTGCAAGTGCAAAATTCAACCTGTTATCATGCTTAACACGAGATTCTAAAGCAGAAGGAGAATAACTAAGCGTTTTTACTATTACTCCATGCACACCATTTTTATATCCATCTACCCATTTAGAAGGCTGCAAATGCCAAGGTCTAATTACAATTGTAGGTTTCACAGGATCAAGAGCATCTTTGCCAGCACCTCTAGATACATACTGTCCTATAAAAAAATCTCCTCCTGGTACACGCATATGTTCATTTTTCTCTAATAAACCTAATGTCAAATTTTCCCAATCATCAATATCTAATCCGGTGTCTAACCTAGCATATTTCAATGAACGCATGAATCTTTCTAAATGTTCTCTTACTCTAAAAGGTTTCCCATTAAAGGTTCTTTGTATATCAAAAACTGCATCTCCATAACGGAAACCTCTATCTGTAACATGTACAATACATTGTGAATCTGGTATATATTCACCATTAAAATAACTAATTAAACTCATGAATACCTCCTTAAAATTTAAATTATAAAAAAAATGACCACAAATTACAATCTTTATATATTACTCAATGTGTAAATATATGCTATTGTCTATTACCAAATTAATGGACTATTATAAAATAAGATAAATTTTTAAAAATACACTAGGTATTAAATTGAATAATTCTACAAAACAAAATAAACAAAATAGTAATTTAGACAAAATAGTTTCACTATGTAAAAGAAGAGGATTTATTTTTCAAAGTAGCGAAATATATGGAGGATTAGGTAGTATATGGGATTATGGACCACTTGGATCACAACTTAAAAGAAATATTAAAGAATCTTGGTGGAAAAAAATGGTATTAGAACGTAAAGATGTTGTAGGAATAGATTCTAGTATATTAATGAATACAAATATATGGAAAGCTAGTGGCCATTTAGAAAATTTCACAGATCCGTTAGTTGAATGCCAAGAATGTAATCAAAGATGGAGGGAAGATCAATTAAATAATAAATCCTGTCCTGATTGCGCAGGTAATTTATCAGAATCTCGTTTGTTCAATTTAATGTTTAAAACTCATATTGGACCCGTAGAAAATTCATCTACTCCAATCTATTTACGTCCAGAAACCGCACAAGGAATTTTTGTCAACTTTAATAATGTGATCTCAACAACACGAAAAAAACTTCCCTTTGGAATTGCTCAAATTGGAAAAGCCTTTAGAAATGAAATTACTACTGGTAATTTCATATTCAGAACGCGTGAATTTGAAATGATGGAAATGGAATATTTTGTATACCCTGATGAAGATGAAACATGGCATAAGTATTGGATTAATGAATGTTTAGAATGGTATAAATCTATTGGAGTAAATTCAAAAAAATTAAAAGTGCGCCAACACGACGCAAAGGAAATGGCCCATTATTCAAAAGCAACTTCAGATATTGAATATAAATTCCCGTGGGGATGGGGTGAAATAACTGGTATAGCTAATAGAACTGATTTTGATTTAAAATCCCATTCAAATGCTAGTGGAGAAAATTTATCAATATTTGATGATAAAACAAATAAACATTTAACACCATTTGTTATAGAACCCTCAACTGGAATAGATCGAACAATAATGACATTATTGTTCGATTCTTATACAGAAGAAGAATCTATAAATGCAAAAGGCAAATCTGAAACAAGAGTATTTCTAAACTTCACTCCTGAAATAGCACCAGTAAAAATAGCAGTTTTACCATTAAGTAGAAATGAATCTTTACTTCCTCTATCTAATAAAGTCCATGATTTATTGCTCAAATCTAAAATTATCGATGGTTCAATAGATTTTGATGACTCACAAAGTATAGGAAGAAGGTATAGAAGACAAGATGAAATTGGCACTCCAATTTGTGTAACGGTAGATTTTGAATCCTTAAACGATGGCTCCGTTACAATTAGAGACAGAAATACAATGTTACAAAATAGAGTTAAAATCGATAATTTAGAACTATCTATTTTAAAACAACTAAATAATAATACACAATAACATGCTAATTATTCATGCTGCAGATATACATATAGGAGTCGAAAATTATAGTACAATCGATCCTGAAACTGGATTGTCAACAAGATTATTAGATTTTTTAAAAACATTTGACGAAGTAGTAAATTATGCTATTAACAACAAAGCCGATCTGGTCCTTTTATGTGGTGATATGTATAAAAACAGAAACCCAACTCAAACTCATCAAAGAGAATTTGCAAAAAGAATTTCTAGACTATCATTAAATAATATTCCTGTAGTTTTAGTAGTCGGGAACCATGATGTCCCTCACGTTCTTGAAAGAGCATCTGCTTTAGAAATATTTGGAACTTTATATGTTCCCAATATATATATTGGAGATTCTATTAAAACTCATTTAATAAAAACTTCAAACGGAGATATTCAAATTATTACATTACCTTGGATAAGAAGGAGTGGATTCCTTTCTAGAGAAGATACGAGAGATTTAACCCCTAATCAAATTAATGAAACTATCCAAGAGCGATTATCCCATATGATAAAAAGTGAAGCAAAAAAATTAGATCCATCAACACCTGCTATCCTAGCAGGACATGTAACAGTTAGTGGAGCTAAAACTAGTTCGGAACAGTTAATGACACTAGGAAGAGATTATTTACTGTTAACAAGCGACATTGGATTACCCGAATTTGATTATATTGCTTTAGGGCATATTCATAAACATCAAATCTTAAATAAAAATCCACATGTAGTATATAGTGGAAGTCTTGAAAGAATTGATTTTGGAGAAGAAAATGATATAAAAGGGTTTTGTTCTATAAATATTGATCCAAAAGAAGAAATTGGGAATAGATTAATTGATTTTAAGTTCATAGAAACTAATGCAAGAAAGTTTAATACAATTAATATTAATATACCTGATACGGATGAAAACCCAAATGAAACTATTATCTCAACAATTAAAAAATTTGATATAAAAGATTCGATAATAAGAGTTAATATTGAATCTCCTATAAATTTAAAACCAATAATTCAAGAAAATGATATAAGAATGGCTCTAAAAGAATCACAATACATTGCTTCTATATCAACTGTAACAAACACTAAACATAATAATCGATTAGGTATAAAATTTATGTCCAATATGGGCCCAAATGAATATTTAAAAAAATATTTTGAGTCAAAGAATTTTGACTCAAACAGAATTGATACTTTAATGAAATATGCTTCAGAATTAATGGAAGATGAAAAAGAATAACCATAATGAATATTGGTGATATATTTTTATTAATTGTCAGATGGATACATGGAGTATCTGCGGCCACATGGATCGGTGGCAGCATATTCTTTATGTTGGTTTATAAACCCATACTAGCAAAAAATAAAGATATTTCTAAAACCTTAGCTTATGATACTTCAAATGCCCTAAGAATATTAATAGATACTAGTATTTTTGTGTTACTAGCAACTGGCATAATATTAACATTTGACCGACTAACATCAAGTTTTATTAAACTCCCCTACATACTAGTTCTATGTATAAAGATCATATTATGTTTATGGATTTTTTTAATAGCCAGATGGAGCAAAAATTCAAAAAGTCGTAGTTTAAATATTGAAAATAAAAAATCGAATAAATTAAATAAATTCATTTCAGGGTACAATATGGTCATTATTTTAGGATTAATTATATTCCTGATATCTGATTTATTAAAAATAATATTTGAAAAACTTTTGTTAAATTAAATCTATTTAAAGGAACTATTATGAAAAAATCAATAATGGATATTTTAGTCTGCCCAATATGTAAAAATGATTTATCTCTAAATATAGAAAAAGAAAATAATGATGAAATAATTGAAGGTAAACTAACATGTAATAATTGTTCAGAATCCTTCCCTATAATTGACGGAATACCTAATTTATTACCTGCAGATCTTAGAAATTAATTTAACTGATGCGAAGATTTCTGAATCTTCATAGTTTTTCAAGGTATTATTTATCAAATTCCCTGTTGTAGGATTAAGTAATGTTGGATTTATTTCCATTAGTGGTATTAATACAAATAGCCTTTCTAACATTCGCGGGTGCGGTATATTTAAAATTGAAGTATTAACAATCATATCACCACAAAGTAAAATATCTAAATCGATTGTTCTTGGAGCATTCTTAAAAGTTTTAGTTCTTTTTAAAGATTTCTCAAACATTTTAAGCTCGTTCAATAATTCAAATGGGTTTAAATCTATTTCAATGTAACAAACTGCATTTAAAAATTTAGGTTGAGTTAAAAACCCTACGGGTTCAGTTTCATATATTGATGATTTAATAATATTAGAAGATATATCTTCTAACATTGCTATTCCATTTAATAAGTTTGCATTTCTGTCCCCCAAATTCGACCCTAATCCAATATACATCTCATACATAGGCGTTACCATCCTCGTACTATTGCATCACTCATTTTTGCAACTTTAGCTATTTCACAAACATCATGAACCCGAATAATATCAACTTTTTTACTAATACATAAAGCTGCAACTGCAGAAGTCCCCTCTATTCGGTCATGAATAGGTAAATTTAATACTTCTCCAATAGACGCTTTTCGAGACATTCCCACTAAAACTGGATGATCTAATAATTTAAACTTATCTAAATTTCGATATATTTCTAAATTTTGCATAGTATTTTTACCAAAACCAATACCTGGATCAATAATAATATTTTCTTTTTTTATTCCATAGCTTATTGCTAAATTTATGACATTAATAAAATATTCATTAATATCTCCTATCAAGTCATTATAAATATAATCTTGTTGATTGTGCATTAAAATAACTGGCAATCCAGTTTCAGCTATAATTTTAATCATTTCAGGATCATGTCGAAAACCTGAAATATCATTGACCATATTAGCTCCAGCCTCAATAGCTTTTAAAGCAACTCTAGGTTTATAAGTATCTATACTAATTGGTATATTAATTTTTTTTCTTAATTCACTGATAACTGGTATTACCCTATCAATTTCTGTTTTTTCTGAAACTGGTTTAACTCCTTTATAAACAGAAGCTGGCCGAGTAGATTCACCGCCTATATCAATAATATCTACACCGCACTTCTCGAAAGATAAAGCTTTTTCAATTGCAAGATTAATATCATCTCCAATCCCATCACCTGAAAAGGAATCTGGAGTAACATTAATTACTCCCATAATATATGTTTTATCTCCCCAAATAAAATCTTTTCCAAATATATTTGTTGTATCATAATTAAAATTATTCATCAAAAAAATACTTTTCACTATTAAATTTTCTTAATCATCATATACTACTTATAATTATACAAATAGTTTATCTTGCGACAAACTTACTAATTTGGTAACTTATAATATATGAATTTTTTATTTAACATCAATATATAGATAAAATTTATTTAATGGATAATTCTAATATTATTGACCCTAAATTATCAAAGCTTCACGATTTACGAAAAGAATCTTCTCTAGGTGGTGGTGAAAAACGTATCGAGTCACAACACAAAAGAGGGAAGCTAACTGCCCATGAAAGATTAAACCTTCTTTTTGATAAAAATACTTTCGAAGAGATAGACCCATTTGTATTACATAGATCCTCGGATTTCGGATTAGAAAAAAATAAATATTTAGGAGATGCTGTTGTAACTGGATATGGCAAAATTAATAATAGATTAGTTTTTGCATACTCTCAAGATTTTACTGTTTTAGGGGGGTCATTATCAGAAGCAGTAGCTCAAAAAATATGTAAAGTAATGGATTTAGCTATGCAAAATGGTGCTCCCATGGTTGGACTTATTGATTCAGGTGGAGCCAGAATTCAAGAAGGAATAGACAGTTTAAATGGCTATAGCGAAATATTTTTCAGAAATACCAGAGCTTCTGGTGTAATACCTCAAATTTCAGCTATATTAGGCCCTGCAGCCGGGGGAGCTACATATTCTCCTGCATTAACTGATTTCATTTTTGCAGTTCAAAACATAGGACAAATGTATATAACAGGGCCAGATGTAATAAAAGCTGTTACAGGTGAATCTGTAACCCATGAAGAACTTGGAGGGGCATTAACTCATTCAACAAAATCAGGGGTAGCTCATTTTGCGAGTGAAACTGAAGAAGCTTGTATAAATAAAATAAAAAATTTATTAAGTTTCCTTCCATCAAATAATATGGAAACTCCTCCAAAACAAAATACTAATGACACAAGAGATAGAAAGAATAATTCATTATCTAATATAGTTCCAGAAGCTTCAAATAAGCCATATGATATGTTAGAAATAATTAACGAAATAATTGATAACAACAATTTTCTTGAAATACATGAATTGTTTGCAAAAAATATAATTGTGGGTTTAGCTAGATTTGATGGTAATTCTGTTGGTATTGTTGCTCAACAACCAAATCATCTCGCAGGAATACTAGACATAGATGCATCAGTTAAAGCTGCACGTTTTGTAAGGTTTTGTGATGCCTTTAACATCCCCATATTAACTTTAATAGATGTTCCAGGTTTTATGCCTGGAACTAACCAAGAATATGCAGGTATTATACGTCACGGAGCAAAATTAATTTATGCCTATGCTGAAGCAACTGTACCCAAAATAAGTTTATTAACTAGAAAGGCTTATGGGGGAGCGTATATCGTCATGAGTAGTAAAGGATTAGGTGGTGATATAAACTATTCTTGGCCTTCCGGACAACTTGCTGTAATGGGCGCTGAAGGAGCAGTTAACGTAATCCATAGAAAAAAGATCAATGAATCTGAAAATCCTGAAGAAATTCGTAAAGATTTAGTAAACGAATATGAAGATGTTTTTATGAATCCATATATAGCTGCTGCAAGAGGATTAATTGATAATGTTATAGACCCATCTGAAACTAGAAATAAAATTATCCAATCCTTAGATATGCTTAAGAATAAACGAGATGTAATTCCTCCAAAAAAACATGGAAGTATCCCGCTTTGAAAATAATTTATAATCATAAAACCACACTAACTAATAATAAAATAGCTGCAATTATATCTGCTATATTAGCGTTTCAAAACATGGATAATGGTGATACTCATCCTAGTGATAATTATAAATTAAATAAATGGCAGACAAGCTTAATTGAAAATTCTATACTTAATAATAAATGGACAAATTACAAATGGTAAATTATATTTTGGAGTTTATAAATCATGCCTAAAAACTCTTTAAAAATTACTGATACAACTTTGAGAGATGCTCAACAAAGTTTATTGGCAACCAGAATGCGTACAGAGGATATAATTGAAATTGCTAAAACAATGGAGAATATACCTTTATACTCTATGGAAGTATGGGGAGGAGCAACTTTTGATTCTACAACACGGTTCTTAGCAGAAGATCCCTGGGAAAGGTTAAAATCTATTAAAGAAATCCTACCCAACACCCCTTTAATGATGCTATTAAGAGGTAAATCTTTAGTTGGCTATAAAGCCTATGATGATGAAGTTATAAATGCTTTTATTAAAGAATCTGCTAAAACAGGAATTGATATATTTAGAGTATTTGATGCTCTAAATGATGAAGAAAATTTACAACAAGCTGCTAAAGCAGTAAAATCTGAAAACAAGCATCTCCAAATGACCATATGTTATTCATCAACTGAAAATACTGGCCTTGATGGACCTATTTATAATATGGGATATTTTGAAAATAAAGCAAAAATATTCCAAGAAATGGGTGCAGATAGCCTTTGCATAAAAGATATGGCTGGTATTATTACACCTTATGATATATTTAAACTTATATCATCTCTAAAAAACATACTCACTATTCCAATACAATTCCACACACATTCTACTAGTGGATTAGGACCTTTATCATTAATTAAAGCAATAGAGGCTAATGTAGATATTGTTGATACTTGCTTATCACCTCTCTCATTAAGAACATCTCAACCTCCAATTGAACCACTATTAATTACTCTAAAAAATTCTGAACGTGATCCAGAATTAAATTTAGATGATTTTATTAATGCTAGTGCAAAGTTAAAATCAATTTTACCTAAATACGCCGACCTAATCTCAAATTCTAATGAAAGCATTTTAGATTCTACTGTATTGAAGCACCAAATCCCTGGAGGAATGTACTCTAATTTAATATCTCAATTAAAAGAAGCAGATGCATTAGATAAATTAGATGAAGTATTAAATGAAATACCTAATACTCGTAAAGATATGGGATATCCTCCACTTGTGACGCCTATTAGCCAAATGGTTGGCTCACAAGCAGTAAGTAATGTGATTTTTGGAAGGTATAAAATAATATCTGAACAAATTCAAAATTATATTTTAGGAAAATATGGTAAACCTCCTATGCCCATTAACCCTGAAGTCATTGATATGGTTGCAAATGATAATGAACAAAATGAAGATTCTGAAGGGTTGGCTCATGCACAGAATTCTATTGCTGAAATATCTCAAAATATTCAAGATGTATTAACATATGCTTTATTTCCGAATACTGGTATGAAATTTTTAAGGATGAAATATGGGATAGATAATATACCAGATAATATGAAGTTATACAAATCAATCCCTACTCAAAATATTGAACACCAAAAAAAGAAAGAAAATAAATCCAATACACAAAACTTATCCCCTAATTCAAAGACATATAATATATATATAGATAATGAGCTTTTTGAAGTAACTGTTGACCCTACTTTCAAAAAAGATGATTTGGCAACAAACGATAGAGTAATAGAAACTACACCTATAAATACAGAACTTTCAAATACTGATGAAAATAATGTTATTAAATCACCAATGCCTGGTATTATAACCAATTATTTAGTAAATGAGGGCGATACAATCAATAGAGGTGACAAAATTGCAGTTATAGAAGCAATGAAAATGGAAAACTCTATACCTGCACATAAAGAGGGAATAATAAAATCGTTACCATTTCAACCTGGTGATTTAATATCTCGTGGAGATATATTAGCCATTATTGAAGATCATGCTTAATTAAATTGAACCATATAAATAAAAAATAAAATAATATACACAGGAGTTAAAAATAATATGAGAAAAAAAGTTACAATTGTAGGTGCAGGTAATGTAGGAGCAACAACTGCTCAAAGAATATTTGATAAAGGTTATGCAGACGTTGTATTAGTAGATATTGTTGATGGCTTACCTCAAGGAAAAGCATTAGACATGTTAGAATCCGGTCCTATATTACGTTCAGATGCAACTATAATTGGAACTAATGAATATGATGAAACTGAAAACTCTGATGTAGTAGTAATTACCTCAGGATTAGCTCGTAAACCAGGAATGACTAGAGACGATTTACTTCTAACTAATAAAAAAATAGTCTCCTCAGTTGCAAAAGAAATATCAAATAAATCACCCAACAGTATAATTATTGTAGTAACAAACCCACTTGATGCTATGGCTCAACAAGTTCAAAAAATTAGTGGATTTGATAAATCAAAAGTTATAGGTATGGCAGGTATATTAGATACTGCAAGATTCAGAACATTCTTAGCTGAAGAATTAGATGTGTCAGTTGAATCAGTTTCAGCCTTTGTATTAGGAGGACATGGTGACACTATGGTTCCGGTTGTAGGTAATACTACCGTTGGTGGCACACCCATATCGAAACTTATTCCTCAAAAAAGATTAGAAGAAATAGTACAAAGAACTCGAGATGGAGGAGCTGAAATAGTATCTTATCTTAAAACTGGAAGTGCTTACTATGCTCCATCTGCATCAATTGTACAAATGGTTGAATCCATTTTATTTGATAAAAAAGATATATTACCATGTACAACTTATTTAGATGGAGAATATGATATATCTGGGTTATATGTAGGAGTCCCAGTAAAATTAGGAGCTAAAGGAGTTGAAGAAATAATCGAGTTCGATTTAAATGATAAAGAGTTATCAGCCCTAAATAATTCAGCAGATGCTGTTAAAGAACTAATTGAAATCATGGATAAAGATGACTAAAGTCTTTAAGGCTGTAAAGCTAATTCAGAAAGTAGTACTTTAGTTGAAACAATATGCTTATTTAACCTAAGTTTTTCAGGCTCTATGCCTAAAGCAAGACCCAATAATTGAGGTAAATGAATTATTGGTAAATTTATTTGAGAACCTATGCTTTTTCCTGCCTTTGATTGGAATCCGTCTAAATTTAAATGACATAGAGGGCAAGGAGTAACCATAGCATCAGCTCCAAGGTCTTTAGCGTCAGTAGTATGCTTAGCAACCATTTTCATAGAATTTTTTTCATTAATAGTAAGAATAGGAAATCCACAACACAATGTTTTGCCTTTGAAGTCAACTACTTCAGCATTAACAGCTTCTATAATTCTTTCCAAAGAATCTTCTCTTTCAAGATTATCTTTAAAGCCTAAAGCATCTGAAGGCCTTACCAAATAACATCCATAAAAAGGCGCTAATTTCAAACCATTTAAAGATTTTACTAATTTTGATTTGAACTTCTCAATGCCATAATCTTCTAAAATGATCCAAAGTAAATGTCTTGGTTCAGCCTGCCCAGTAAATTCTAAACCTTCTTCGGCTAATTCTGAATTTATTTCAGCTAAATATTTGGGATCATCCAACATACGTTTACGTGCCTGAGACATAACCCCTTGACATGTACTACAAATTGTCATTAATGGCAAATTTGATCGTTCAGTTAAAGCAAAATTTCGTGCATTAAGAGTATCTCCTAATTTCTGATTTTTTTCCTGTAATACTCCTGAACCAGTACATGATGCACCTTTCATAGCTTCATGATCTAAATCAATTTCAAGCAACTTACATACTTCTAAAGTTGCAACATATAACTCTGGACATGCTCCTCTAGCAACACAGCCTGGATAAAATGCATATTTCATAACTTATTTACTATACCTTTCGAAAATCTTACGAATATTCTGAACACCAGGAATACTCTTGTGAAAAATAGGGGGTCGCTTACCAACTAATTGAGATTTAATACCAATTGGAATTAATTTAATTAGTTCTTTAAAATTGAAAATACCAAAAGTTTTAATTGGAAGTCTTAATTCATCTAGCCAACCACTATGCCCAACATCTCCATAAACGGCTTCTGCATGTCTTGCTCCATTAGTATTTCGAAACCCAACTTTTATTGCTTGATCTCTAAGCTCCATAATTCTTTCCATCGGGTTAACTCCTTTGGGACAAACTTCAACACATTGCATACATCTAGTACAATCCCAAATTCCACCATCTTCATAATTTAAATCTTTCAACCTATCTTGTTTTTTTGCATCCCTAGGATCATCAACAAATCTCCAAGCCTTAGCAAGTGCTGCAGGACCAATAAAATTATCATCTACTTCTAATACAGTACAATCAGAGACGCAACAACCACACATTATACAATTCATAGCTGTAAGCAAGTTTTCCATTGATTCATTAGAAGCAATGTATTCTCCACTCTCTGGCACATAATCAGGCTGCATATAAGGTTCAACTCTTTTAACTTGATTAAAAAAAGTATCTAAAGAAACAACTAAGTCTTTAATTACTGGTTGATTCCCCATAGGCTCAACAATTATTTGTTCTCCATTAGGTGCAACGCCAGCAATCCTAGTCTTACAAACTAATTTTGCACTCCCATTCACTTTCATTCCACAAGAACCACATATCGATGCTCTACAAGCACATCTCAAAGCTAAAGAAGTATCCTCATATTCTCTTACATGAATCAATGCATCTAAAACAGTAGAATCCTGATGAATATCTATATTATATTCTTGCCACCAACTATCTCTAGTAGAATCAGCAGGGTCAAATCTTTTAACTTTTAGATTAACATTCATTAATACACCCTCTTTACTGGTTCCCATTTAGTTATTGTTACAGGGGAAGTCTCTACTCTAACGTTGTTTTCATTATTACTATCATAATAAACTAATGTGTGTTTTAACCAATTCTCATCATCTCTATCAGGCATATCAGTCCTATAATTAGCTCCTCTACTTTCTTTTCGAGTAATTGCACCATGGATTATAGCTTCTGCATTATCTACCATAAACTCTAGCTCCAATGCAAAAATCAAATTAGTATTAAAGAATTTACCTTTATCTTCAACCGAAATATTTGGCAACCTTTTCTTTGTGTTTTTTAAATTTTCTAAAGCTCCTTCAATGGACTTTTGATCTCTCCAAACACCAATACCCTTTGTCATATTTACTGCCATATCTTCTCTAACCTTAGCAATATTTTCGCCTTTAGGTCTATCGAGAATAGCCTGCAACCGTTCTTTTTCAAGTTTTAAATCATTTTCAGATTTAGAATTAGAACTTACTGATTTTACGTATTCAACTGCATGTTGCGCTGATCTTCTACCAAATACTACAGTATCTAATAAAGAATTAGCTCCTAATCGATTTGCTCCGTGTACACTTACATTTGCGCATTCACCAGCTGCATATAAACCAGGAATTTCTGTCAATCCATTTATATCAGTTTTAATTCCACCCATAATGTAATGCATGCCTGGCCTTACTGGCACGGGATTTTCTGCCATATCAATACCTAAAAACTCAAGTGAAACTTCTTGAAGATAACCTAGCCTTTTTTCAATAAAATCTCTACCTAAATGTCGAAGGTCTAGATGAACATTACCATTAATTCCTCTTCCTTCATCTATTTCTGTCTGTTCAGATCTTGACACTACATCTCTTGAAGCTAATTCCATATAATCGGGGGCATATTTTTCCATAAATCTTTCCCCGTTTGAATTTAACAAATATGCTCCTTCTCCTCTTGCAGCCTCAGAAAGCAGTATCCCAGTTCTCGCAAGTGTAGTTGGATGATATTGAATCATTTCCATATCCATAAGAGGAACACCCGCTTTATAAGCCAAAGCTATACCATCACCTGTACAAATTAAAGCTTGTGTAGAAGGTTCAAAAACTCTACCATTTCCACCACTTGCCATAATTACAGCTTTAGCCTTTATAGTATGTAATTCTCCGTTCTTCATATCATAAGCTATTACGCCTCTACATTCTCCATCCTCTATAATAAGCTTAGTAACAAACCATTCTTCATAAACATTTAAACCTAGTTTAAGAGATTGCTCATAAAGCACATGCAATAAAGCGGACCCAGTAATTGCTCCAACAAAAAAAGTCCTTGCTACTTTTTGTCCTCCAAATGCCCTGGTTCCTAGTTTACCATCTTCTCCACGGGTAAAAATAACTCCCATTCTTTCTAGTTCAATTACAGCATCTCCTGCTTCCCTAGACATAACTTCAACAGCATCTTGATCAGCTAAAAAATCAGAACCTTTTATCGTATCATATGCATGTCCTTCCCAATCATCACCTCTATCAGTTAAAGGAGCATTAATTCCACCTTGAGCTGCATTTGAATGACTTCTAACTGGATGCACTTTTGATACAACAGCTACATTCATTCCGTTTTTTACACCTTCTACAGCAGCCCTAAGACCAGCCAATCCTGCTCCAACAATTAAAATATCATGTTCAAACATAATAAAATATATCTCCTAAATTTTTATTTGTATTGCCAAAATCTAAAAATTACTTAAACAAACTGCCCACTTTATTTAAGCACCACTTAAACTTGGCAATTGACCTCGAAGAGTTTGTGCAACTGGACCCGGATCATCAATTTCTTCCATTTTTATTGTTTGCATAGAACCAATACCACTTGCAACTACAACACTTCCTCTACCTGTAAGCATTTCAAAAAAACTACGATTTTCTGATATTGATATAACTCTACTTACTGGTATTTCATCAGTATGTAACATAAAAAACTTAAATATCTTAATTACACGTCTATCTGTAACTATATAAGTAACATGTAAATTTCTCAAATACCTTGTAATACCTTTGAAAAACATAAAACTGCCTATAAGAAAAACTATAAAAGGATATACATAAGGGGACATAGTAAAGGCAAATAGATATATTGAAACCCCTACAAATGGAATACTAATGATTAGTCTTGCATATGCAGGCCTCATTGAAGGGTGCCTTATCATTAGTTGTTCCTCTTCATTAAGCAACTGAGGGGCTGGAAAAACAGCGGTCAAAGTAAGGTAAAATCCAATTACTCCCAATACTCCTCCAAACCCTAAAAGCATTAAAGAACTCCAAATTGGAAAATTCCCAAAGAAAACCCCATAAAGACCCGAAATCAAAAAAGGACATATAACTATTAATGTAATAAGAAATTTCCCTAATATTTTTAAAGCATGTTTAAATAACATAATTCTATTTACCTCTAGCCATTTGTACAAAAGTTCCTAACATAGTAACAAATATACCTAGTACAGCTAATACTGTAGGATCTATCCATTCAATTCCTAAAAGTTCATTCATAATAGTATCAGACGGAACAAAAAACCCTCTTTGATTCTCAGGTTCAGAATCTCTATCTTTTTTATTAGCCTGATCAGTTTCATAATTTTGCAAATTACTAGGTTGTGTCATATTTGCTGGATTAAAAGTAGAAGTTAAACCAGGACGCCTTCCTGAGTTAATATTAGAAACTACATTTAAAGAAACTTCACCCTCTGCACTTAAAGACCTAATAATTCCTTGAGAAACATCAAAGAAATAAGAATTTCCAAATGCGTCAACAGCAATTTCATTTACCCTTCTAACATTAAGTTCTCTTGAATCAATTCTCCTAGTAACAAACCCTTCTGAATCAAACAAAATAACATCGCCATTTGAATCATTTAATACATAGAGTAAATCATTATTTATATCATAGGATAATTTTGTAGGAACAATATCCTCAAAACCATATGAAGCCGCATTAGTAATATCGCCCCATGAATTTGCTCCATTAGTGTTGAAATTTTCGAAAACCAATCCATACTGATTAGTTTTTATTATACGATTATTGTGCTTATCAGATATATATAAATTACAAAATCTGTCAGTAGACAAGCCATCTGGAGCGTTTAAACCAGATATTCCTAAATCAGAAATAAAATTACCATTTTCATCAAAAGCTAAAATTCTATTATTATCTCTATCTGCAACATATACTCTAGCTTCATTACTTTCATAATAATCTGAATCCATTGTAGATTTATCACATACTGCCACACCGTTAGCCCCCCTAAAAGAGGCCTCAGATTCAGAGTCTCCCCATGAAGATATGAAATTACCATTCAAATCAAAGATATGAACTTTGTCATTACCAGTATCTGATATATATATCCAGTTTTTATCTCTATTAACGGCCATATTAGTAGGTTCAAGGATTTGGCCCCTATCTCTTCCTCTAACCCCCCATGAATTAATTAAATCTCCATTATTATCAAAAACTCTAATTACTGAATCTCTACTATTTCCTGATAAAAACAATAAACCCTCATGCGCGACCATCCCCGATGCATTAGGAGCCACATCAACATATTCTTGAGTAAAAGATTTAACTGCTTGTGAATCTTTCTCTACTCTTAATTGACCATATTGACAATTATTCATATTAGGACAACTATCAATAACTAAAAGATAATTACCTTCTTCGCCATTACGAGAAGTAACATTAATTTCATACCAACCATCATATGGTAAAGTAAACACATGGTCCTTAATATCACTAGGGTCAAAAGGTATTGTGCTATCATATGAAATCACATTAGAAATCGCTTGGTCCAGCATACCATTAGGCATTAATATCTCTGCATATGGATCTATAAATGACCCTTGGTCAGTTCGTATCATAATGGCAACTTCTCTGCCCTGTTGACCTTCAAAAAGCCACCGTGATCTATCCATACTTGAACCTGGATAAATTTGCAAATTACCAACATCATCTTGCTCAACCATTTCGTCCGGATCGGGTACGTTTGAGAAATCCGTAACCCCTGGAGGAGCTAACCACCAGTGAATCTTAAGATATCTTACATCTTTATCAGTAATATTAGGGTCAGGAATTATTTCTATAGGATCTATTATTCCTATATGATTGTTATGTTGAAAAAGTAATTTGCCACTATAACAGTCTGAGTTACGAGTACCTATTCTAATCGAGTGAGGTATATCATAACTTATACTACCTGCATCAGTTAAACCATCAAGAAATTTTAAACCTCTATAACCAGTAAAGTCATCATTTAAACTCTCTCCAGTTCTTACACATCTGTTTTCAAATGGGGGTATTAATTGACTAAATCCAGTATCAGATATACCGCCCAAAGGTTCAACCATGCTCCTATGTCCATAAAAAAATGCCTGTTCTTCTACATGTTTAACCAAAGACCAGCCCATCATTCCACTTCCTAAGTCGAAAATATTTTCTCCCAAAAACGCTACCCCCCAACGAATTCCGTTTTCCGAAATACCCCACTCTTCTATATGAGAAGGAACTCGCAATTCCAAAGAATTAGTTTGCGGAACAGGTTGCATTGTCTGAACATTAGGCTGAGATGGGCGTTGATCATCTTGTTGCCCAAGCAAATTTTGTATAGCATTAATAGGCTGTTGAATAAGAGATTCTTGTTTTATTGGAGGATTATAAATATCATTAACCTGCCCGAATAAACCAGCTTCTGGCAAATCCACCCTCACACCTCTATTTAACAACTCAGGGATTCCTTTTTCATATGAACTTCTATTGATGGGGTTACCTTGTAATTTCACATGATCACCTAAATTTAATCCAGAATTCCTAACTAATGGAGAAACATCCTCAATCTGATTAAAATTTAATTCTAAGATACCAATTTCTGTTAAATTTTCTAAAGTCGATATATCTCTGATCCTATTATCTTCCATATTAAGATGAAACATTCGATATAATCCTGCAAGTGGAGTTATATCGGTAACTCTATTACCTCCTAAATACAAAAATCCTAAGTTCTGTAAATTACTTAATGGAGTTAAATCTGATATTCGATTATTTCCAATCCACAATTCTGCAAGTCCATTCAAATCATAAATAGGAGAAAGATCAGAAATATAATTTTGACCCAAATGTAAAAGATCCAAATATTTCATATTGCTTATAGCAGATATATTTTCAATTCGGTTGTTGTCTAAAGCCAACTCATCTAGAAAAATTAGATTTTCTAGAGGGGATATATCTTCTATATGGTTATTTGGCAAAATTAAAGTCTCTAAATTCACTAAATCTCTTAAAGGTTCCAAATTTTTAACCTGGTTATCCCAAAGTATTAAAACTCGCAAATTTGGCAATTTAGATAAAGGCATCAAATCACGAATTTGGTTTCCTCCAAGAAATACATGTGACAAACTTTCTAGATGTTCTATCCCTTGAATACTTCTAATATTCTGATTGTCACCTTCAAGAGTTCTTATACTGAATAAGTCTTCATGATAAATAGGTCCATTAGGTTTTTTAATAGTAAACCTTATTAATCTTTCAAATTGAGGATCCTCAAAAAACACTTCCCCATCAGCATAAACCGTGGTTAAATTTATTGAATAAAATAAAGAAATTAATATAATACCAATGAAAATTAATCTTGCTTTTGAGTTATTCCAATAACTTTTAATAATAATTTTATTCACGAATACTTCCAATATTTTTTTTCTTAAACATTATATTACATATACAGGATAAAAATCCAACCGTAAAACTACTTAATTTAATAATTAATTAGAGTATATTTAACTTAAAATATAGTATATTAATGATACTTTAGAATTATCAAAAAAAAGAAATATTATAATTATAATTTAAACATATTAAGTTAGACACGAGGAGAAGTATGAATTTACCAATTCCATCAAATAAAGATATTAATAGAATAGCCAAAGAAAATTTTTTTGAGCTTACTAAAGATGAGTTGGAAGCTTTTGAAAAATTGATACCAGAATATTTTGACCAATATGAAAAACTTAAAAATTTCAACGAGAATACAAAAAAAACACACTCCCAAAAAAGAATAGCCGGTGAAATACCTACAAAAAAAGAAGACCCTACAAATTCTATATATAGAAAATTTAGTATAAAAGAGAAGACCTCTGGAAAGCTACATGGAAAGCGTTTCGGATTAAAAAGTTGCATCTCCATAAAAGATATGGAAATGAATTCTGGATCATCAGTTTTTGAAGGATATATTGCAAAAAAAGATGCAACTATAGTTACAAGATTGCTGGATTCTGGCGCAGAATTAGTTGCTTCTTTAAATATGGATCATATGGGATGCTCTGGAGGAGGTAATACATGTTCATATGGAGTAACATTGAACCCGCATAACAAAAATCATTTATCCGGAGGATCTTCTTCTGGATCAGGCGCAGCATTATCTTACAAAGATATAGATATAACTATAGGAGGAGACCAAGGAGGATCTATACGCATACCTTCTTCCTGGTGTGGAGTTGTTGGTTTAAAACCAACTTACGGATTAGTCCCATATACTGGAATAGTAGGGCATGATCATTCTTTCGATGCAACTGGACCAATGGCTAATAATGTTGATGACATAGCAATTACGCTTGAAGTAATTGCAGGATACGATGGAAAAGATCCTAGGCAAAAAATACCCAACAATTTAAATCATAACTACACAAAAAATATAAATAACTCTATAAAAGGCTTATCTATAGGAATACTTTCTCAAGGTTTTGATGGTGAAAATTCTGACCCTTTAGTAGACGAAATGGTTTTAGAAAGCATCCAAAAAGGGACTGATTTAGGTGTAAAAACAAAATCAATAAACATTCCCGAACACCTAAATGCAAATATTATTTTCTGGGGATTATGCGTAGAAGGTTTATCAAAAACACTGACAAGTAACCTTTCCGGATATCACTGGGAAGGCGAGTATGATCTAGACTTAATGGAATTTTATAATTCAGCTAGAAAAAACAAGTCAAATAGATTTTCTCTTCAAGTTAAGTTATTAATTATTATTGGTAGTTATATAAAAGAAAAATCTAATGGTCTTTTATATGGTAAAGCTCAAAATTTAAGAATGGATTTCAAAAAAACATATAATAATATTTTTGAGGAAATAGATATACTTGCTATGCCTACAACTCCCATCACAGCACATCCAAATAACTCTAATACTAATATCGTAAATTATATAAAAGATGGATGGAGCATGATGCAAAATACTGTGCCATTTAACCTAACTGGACACCCTGCTATATCTATACCTTGTGGAAAAATCAATGGTTTACCTGTTGGAT
>PBOA01000025.1 GCA_002723415.1 Chloroflexota bacterium | reverse complement strand
GATAGTTATCTTGTTTGCAGCTAACCATGATGTTGACTGTATCACCAGGTTGTAAGCTTATTTGATCACTGTATCCAACTACTTGCATGATTAAAATTACTCCTTATTTATTTTATTCTTTTTATTATTACCTTTTATAAAACATCCAAATCCAGTAATCAATACTATAATAGCAAAAATTTTATAAGTTATATTTACTCCACTTGTAAATGATTTTAAAATTTCAACACCACTTTCAGGGTTTAAAGCTGATAAATTGGGTTCGAATCCCATAATTGCCATAGTTGAAGTTACAATTATAGTACTTATAGCAACACTAGAAACATTCCCAGTATTTCTAATAAGATTTAAAAAACCAGATATTACCCCATAATTTTGACTTTTAATTACACTGAGAACAGAACTATTATTTCCAGGCTGAAACATACCTATTCCTATTGTCTGAATAATCATTGCAGGAATTATAAGATATAAAGATGAATTAAGGCTTAAATTAGATAAAATAAATAAGCCTATTGACGATAATAGTAACCCTCCTGATGTGAAATATCTGTAGCCTAATTTATCTGATAATCTACCACCAATTGGACCAGCTATAGCCATACATAAAGCACTAGGTACAAAGATCAAACCTATAATGCTAGGTTTATATTCTAGTACTATTTGTAAATAAAATGGTAATAGAAACCGTAAAGAAGACATTCCTAAAAAACAAATGTATCCTGATAGAATTCCTATAGCAAAAATGTTTATTTTAAATAAATTCAGATCTAAAAGCGGATATTTATATTTTGTTTCCCAAATAATAAAGATAATTAGACAGGATATGAAAAATAATATTTCAATTGTGGTTATTATTGATATACCATTGTTATTTGCTATAGAAGTCAGAAATATTATAAGAGAAGTTAAAATAAATATAGATAGAATTGAACCTAACCAATCGAATCTTTTTACATTTTCTTGGTTTAGTGAGATATTTGTTGGATTAATAAATTTTATTGCACTAAATACTGCAAAAGTTGCTAGTAGAGTTGTTAGCCAAAATATAGATTGCCAACCCCAAATGCCAATTAATATACCTGCAATTACTGGACCTATTACTCCACCTAATCCAACAATACTTAATTGTATTCCTAATATTTTACCGCGTTCTTTTTCTGGAAAAGTAGATATTACTATAGCCATTGATGTACTTTGACTCATTGCTGAACCAATTCCTTGAAGAGTTTTTGCTACAATTAATTGATTTAAGTTAGATGATAAAGCTGCAATAAAACCTCCTATTACAAATAGTATTAAACCTGTTATATATATTTTTTTCTTACCAAGTAGGTCAGATAATTTCCCCATCGGAATTAAAAGTGCAGCAATTGTAACTCCATATGCAATTATAATTAACTGTACGTTTCGAAGGTCTGTTTGGAAATAATTTGATATAGAAGGAAGAGCAAGTGTTAGGCTGGAATAATCTACAACTGATGTGAACAACCCTATAGCTATAGAAGCAAATGCTAGCCATTTAGGATAATTATTATTCAAAGATATTACCGAATTATATTTAATGGATTTATATAGTTATATTTCATCTGTGTAGTATATGCTTAGGTATGATAATTGTATAGAATATTATTAAATTTAAATCGAGATTTTTATGAAGAAAATTAGAATTGCTATTATTGGTATGGGTTTAATGGGTACTCGACATGCTCAATTATTATCTAATATGGATAAATTTGAATTAGTTGGTATGTGCGATGAAAACATTACATTAGAACATAAATTACATGAATTTGGAGTTCCTTTTTATAATAATGTAGAAAAATTAATTTCCATTACAAAACCTCATGCAGTGATTATTGCTACTCCAAATCAAACACATCTAAAAGTTTTGGAAATTTGTACTGCTTATAAAATTGATGTTTTGATTGAAAAACCTATATCAGATTCTATAGAGTCATCAAATAAAATTATTGAGTTGTCTAATTCTTCTGATTGTAATATTTTAATAGGGCATCATCGAAGATATAATAATCTGATTCAAAAATTACGTTCAATTATTATATCTGGAGAAATTGGTAACTTAGTTGCTGTTTCAGCAATATGGGGAATCATGAAGCCAAAGGATTATTTTGTTCATGAATGGAGGAAGAATCGACCAGGAGGAGGACCAGTTTTAATCAATTTGATTCATGAATTAGATATTCTTAGGTATATTTGTGGTGAAGTTGAAAATATTTATTCTAATTTGAGTTCAAATATTAGAGAATATAACGTAGAAGATTCAGTAGCTATATCAATGAAATTTATTAATGGAGCACTTGCTACTATAATTGGTTCAGATACTGTAGTATCTCCATGGTCATATGAAAGCAATACGTCTGAAAATCTTATGTATTATCATGTACCTGAAAATTGTTATTACTTTATGGGTGATTTAGGTTCAATTGGTTTTCCAAAAATGGAAGTTTGGAAATATATTGATAATAATATTGGTTGGCAACATCCTATGAAAAAATTTATAAAAACTGTTGAAATAGAAAATCCATTAATTAAGCAATTAGAACATTTTTCTGATGTGATTAATGGGATATGCCCACCCATGGTTACAGCTACTGATGCTGCCAGAAGTTTAAGTTTAGCTTTAGCAGTATTAGGTTTTGATAAAGATAATAGAGTCTAACCAAGTCAACAAATTATAATTTTTTGTTTAAGATTATTTCGATTTATAAGAATCTAGGCATTTGAATTAAGATTTTATATTCTTCTTATAATTACCCCAGGTTTTTTATTAGTATGTTTTCCATTTGAAATAATTGGTGTCCCATTTACAAATAGATGAACAATTCCTTTAGAAAGTTGATGAGGTTTATTAAACGTAGATTTATCTATTATAGTTAAAGGATTAAATATGACTATATCTGCTAATTTATTTTCTATTATATATCCTCTATCTTTTAAATTGAGTCTTTTTGCAGGCATACCTGTCATTTTGTGGATTGCAGTTTCAAGTGATATTAAAGATTCATCTCTTACATATTTACCTAGTATACGAGGATATGTACCATAAAATCTTGGATGAGGTTTTTCTTTGGCATGAATGCCAGTTGGAGATATAGCATTTCCATCAGATCCTATCATTGCTAGAGGGTGAGAGAGAAAATAACGTACATCACTTTCAACTCTATTATGTACAACAACACCTACTTGATTATCTTCTTCTTCAATTAATGACAAATAAGTCTTGTGTGGATCTTCATTTCTTTCAATAGCGATTTGCTCTATTGATTTTCCTACAATATTTTGGTTAGATTGATTTTTTACATAGCTTATAACAAAAGTATCAAATTTCCATGGCAACCCACCAAAATGTCCTTTCTTAATATCTTTTAATGCTTTATTAAATTTAGAAGGGTTTCTTAATCTCTTGAGCATGGCATTTTCTCCTCCCTCTTGCAACCATGACGGTACGCTTTGTGCAAGGTTGGTGCCTGCAGCTGTATATGGGTATACATCATAAGTGGCATCTATGCCCAAAGAACGAGCTGTTTCTATAGGTTTTACCATTTGCTCACCTGTTCCGTAATAACGTGAATCAATTATTGCCATGTGAGAATATTGAACAGGTATATTGGCTTTTTTTCCTATATCTATTGCTTCTTCTACTGCTTTGATATGGTTTCCTGCCCACAAACGGGCATGACTTACATAAAAAGCTCCCTCAAATTCTGATAATGTTTTTGCTAGTTCGACTATTTCTTCAGTTTTTGCATACATAGATGGAGCAACGGTCAGGCCTGTAGAGAAACTAAATGCGCCTTGTTCAATAGATTCAAATACAAGTTTACACATTTTATTTAATTGTTCTTTAGATGGAGGATGGTTATCTATAAGCCCAACAGCGTACCTTATTGCAGAATGACCAACTTGAGGAGCAATATTTAAACTTATTCCGTTAGATTGAAGAGAACATGCCCATGAGTCTAAATTTTCCCAAGTTAATGGATACCTAGATGCCATAGGAGAAATATCTTCTTTTGAATTGTTTTTAATAATTGGATAAGGAGAAAATCCACAATTTCCAACAACTTCAGTTGTTACCCCTTGAAATGCTTTACTTTCACCTCCAGGGTCATCTAATAGAGTAACATCAGAATGAGAATGCATATCTATAAATCCTGGGGCGATTATCAAATCAGTAGCATCAATAATTGTAGGTGCTTGAGATTGTACTAAATTTCCTATAGCAGCTATTTTCTTTTTAGATATTCCAACATCAGCATTGTATCTAATGTTACCAGTTCCATCGATTATTGTTCCATTTTTAATTAAAATATCAAAATTCATATTTAAATTAGAATATTCTTCCGCCTGGCATATTTGTCCATGCACTCATTTCATGCGCGTGAACTACAGGATCTGAAGAGCACAAATGGTTAGGTGTTATATCTTTTATACTTGGGGTGCCTAATAGTCCCATAGCTATTACCATTTCTTCTTCTAAAATTTCTAATGATCTAGTTAATGCTTTTGATCCTCCTGCTGCTAATCCCCAACCTTGCATTTTACCAATGGCTACAGCATTTGCTCCCATTCCTATAGCTTTTACTATGTCACTTCCTCTTAGAACACCTCCATCAACAATGATTTCAGCTTCTCCTGCTACTGTGTCAACAATTTCGGGTAGCATTTCCATAGTGCCTTGACCATGGTCTAATTGCCTTCCCCCATGATTTGAAACCCAAATACATTCTATTTCATGTTCTAGTGCAATTTTTGCATCTTCTTTAGTAGCAATACCTTTTAATAATAATGGCTTTCCCCATTCTTTTTTTATTTTATCGATAGTATCCCAGGTTACTGAAGCCATGCTAAATGCTTTCAGATCTCCATCAATTTGTCCAAATTGATTAACCTCTGATTTTGAAGCCTCAGATGTTTGTTGTGAAAAAGGTATATAATCATTGAGCATTGGTCTTTCTCTTCTGCTATAACTTGCAGTATCTACAGTTATACATAAAGCTTTGTACCCCGCAGATTTAGCCCTTTGTATCATTTCTTTAGTCCAACCCCAATCACCATGAATATATAATTGGTAGATTTTAGGGCTATTACTAACTGCAGCAATTTCTTCTAAACTTGGTTCTGTTACAGAACTTACAACATGAACTATTCCAAAGTCAGATGCACTTTTACTGGCTGCAGCTCCACCTTTTTGTGTGAAAGTCTGTAAAGATCCAATAGGAGCTAATAAAATTGGAATACGTAATTTTTCATTTAATATTGTAGTTTGGGTATCAATTTTAGATACATTAATTAGTACTCTTGGTCGAAATGCAATTTTATCAAATGCAAGTCTATTCCTACGCATAGTAGTCTCTGATTCGGATCCTCCTGCTAAGTAATCCCATGCCCCTTGGACAAGATTTTTCTTGGCTTTTTGTACTATTTCTTCATTACTAAGGAATTCTGAATGCATAAATTCTCCTATTAATTATCATTACATGTATTTTTATTCTCTAAAGTTTATGTACTGTAAAGGGATTTCTATATCCATTTTTTTTACTAATTCTATAACAGTTTGTAAATCATCTCGTTTTTTACCTGTAACTCTGAGCTCATTTCCTTGGATGGATATTTGAACTTTTAATTTATTTGACTTAATGTATTTAGATATCTTTTTAGCAATTTCTTGATCTATTCCTTGTTTTATATTAGCGTTTTGTCTAATTGCCCCTCCAGATGCATTCTCAGGTGCATGGTATTCTAATGCTCGTTTGTCAATTTTTCTTTTAGATAAATTTTCTTCAAGTAATTGAATTAATTGCTTTATTTGCATTTCGTCATTTGCTAATAGAGTAAGGTTCTCATTAGAACGTTCTATACTAGAATTCGAACCTTTAAAATCAAATCTAGTTTGGATAGTCCTATTAACCATATTTATTGCATTGTCAACTTCATTTAAATCTGTTTTTGATACTATATCGAATGATGGCATGATTTAATCCTTTATTAAAAGAATCATTGTTTTAATTAGTTGTATATTATCAAAAATCACATTATTATGTGAAGTTATTAATCAATAATTTATAAATATTCAATTAATAAATTTAAATGAAATTAGATTTTCCAAAGAAAATATTAATTTATGCATCTATAACTCATGTATTGAATGACTTATATTTAGCTATATTTTATCCTTTACTTCCTTTTATAGCCGAAGATTTAGAACTAAAATATTCTCAAATTGGATTGATTAAAACAGCAGTAATGGGTGCATCATCAATGTTACAATTCCCTGCAGGTTTAATAGCTGATTACATGAGTGAGTTTTGGATTTTATCTATTGGGAATTTGTGGGTGGGTATTGGACTTATCGGAATTAGCATTACATCTACTTATTATTTATTACTAGTATTATCTCTTGTCACTGGTTTTGGAGGAGGATTTCAGCATCCCGTTGCTTCAAGGCTAGTTTCTAGTATTTTTAATAAAAATAAGCAATATACTTCAATTGGAATTTTAAATTTCTCTGGAGATATAGGAAAAATTATTGCACCAATTGTTGTGAGTATTATTATTCTTAGATGGGGATGGCAAACTTGCTTATTGTCAGTAGGTCTATTTGGGGTGTCTTTAATAATTTTAACTTTATTACCTATTCATAGATTGATATTTATTCATAAGAATCAAATAAATGTGGATAAAAACAATACTCAACCACCTCAAATGCAAGGAGAAAATTCGCTATTTAACTTTATTAAGCTAATGCTTGCAGGATCACTTGATTCTGTAGTTAGAAATACTGTTTTAACTTTTATTCCATTTTTACTTATTTCACAAGGTATGGATTTGAAAAATACTACTTCAATTTTTATTATTATTTATATGGGAGGGGCATTGGGTAAAGTGTTTTCTGGTAAGTTAAGCGATTATTTCCCCCCAATTAATGTTATTGTAATTACAAAAATATTAACTTCATTTTCATTATTAGCAATATTATTTATTGATTATAAAATTGCAATATTCTTAGTATTTTTTCTAGGGATTGGTTTGAACGGTACTTCATCTGTTTTTTATGGTTCTGTTGCTCGTGTAACTGACATTAAGCAAAGAGGCAAATATTTTGGTATATATTATACTGCCACTGAAGGAATGGGTTCTATATCTCCTCTGATTTTCGGAATAATTTCAGACATATTTAATATTCAAGTTACTATTTATTTAATTTTTGTTATATGTCTTTCTGTAATTCCTATAAGTTATAAGGTTAATTTGAAAAATTAAAATATTATAACGCTGCAGCATATCCATCGCCCCTTGGGTCAGAAGCTCCTGAAAAAATACCAGTCTTTTGGTCTACGCATATTAGTTGTACTATTCCATGACTTATTCCTTCTTGTCCCCATGTAATTGAATGTCCTTTATTTGAAAGAATGTCGGTAACATATTTAGGCATTGATGGTTCTACTTGCACTGTATAAGCATTATGTATTTCTGTTGGATGGCTTCCTGGAGTGCTATACCATCTAGGAGCATCAATTGCTAGTTGAGGATCTAAGTTATAATCTATGAGTGATGTGATAATTTGTAAATTCCCTTGAGGTTGAAAGTCTGCACCAGGTGTGCCAGAAATAATAATTGGCTTATTATCTTTTAATACAATGTAAGCATTTAATGTGTGCATGGGCCTTTTCCCTGGCTCTACATTATTTGGGTGTTTTGGTTGATTTAATCTAAACCCTTGTTGTCTATTATTAAATACTATACCTGTTCCTTCAGCTACAAATGCTGATCCAAAACCACTGTATAAACTATGAATAAATGAAACAGCATTTCCCTCTTTATCAATTATGCAAAAGTAACTTGTATCATTTCCTTCAGAAATTATAGGTCCTGGAGCTATATTGGAACTTGCATTATTAATGTTTATAGTAGATTTTCTGTTTTTAGCAAATTCTTTTGAAATCAAAACATCTAAAGGTACATTTTTTATTTTTGTGTCAGCTAAATAATGGTTTCTATCAGCGAATGCTCTTTTTTTTGCTTCTATCATTAGATGAATTGCATTTGGGTCTAAATGTTCATATGAATACAGGTTGAAATCTTCGATTATATTTAACATTTCTAAAAGTAACATACCTTGAGATGGAGGCCTGTTTTCAGATATAGTAAAATCTCTATATGTAGTAGTTATAGGCTTGTAAATTTCTACTTTTTGATTAATAAGAGAATCTTTATCTAAAATACCTCCTGCAGCTTTAAATTCTTTTACAATTTTTTCAGCTATTTCTCCTTTATAAAATGAATCTATTCCATAATCTTTTATATATTTAAGAGTATTAGCTAAGTCATTATTTTTGAATAATTCACCTTGTTTATAAACATTCCCATCATCTTTTAAGAAGATTTTGGAAGAAGATGGGAATTGTGAAATTCGTGCTTTTGAATCTTCAAATATTTTTGCAGCTCTAGGGCTTACAGCATGACCTTTTTCTGCATAGTTTATTGCGGGACTAATTAAATCAGCTAATTTTAGAGTGCCAAGGTTTTCATTAATGTATTTGTAAGCAGAAAGTTCACCAGGAGGAGATACCGATAAAGGACCTATGTCAGGCATTGAAGAAAAGCCTTTAGACATGAAATATTCTGAGGTTGCTTTTTGAGGTGCTGCCCCCGTAGAAGTCAATCCATGTGTAGTACCAGTTTTAGCATTGTAAAATATGGAAAAAACTTCTCCACCAAATCCGCACATTCCAGGAATTGTTATGCATTCTACAGCAGCTACAGCAATAGCTGCATCAAATGCATTTCCTCCTGAAGACAATATGTTTATGCCAGTTGAAGCTGCTTGGGGAGATGTTGAACAGACAATTCCATTTGTTGAATAAACTGTAGACCTAGATTTAAATATTTTTTCATTCATTTAGTTTTTTATTAGGTAAATTAGATTATTGATTAACGCTACTACAATAATTATACCCGATAATATTAACAATATTAGAGTAGCTATTTCTGGTAGAGTTGTACTAGTTAATATATTTTCCATAAATATCTCCCTCAGTGAATTTTAAATATAATATAACTATAATCAACTGTTATAAGTCAACCTATTAAATTAAATATTATTAATTATTTAATTTATAACAGGTAATAAAATGAAAGATGGAAAATTTTCATCATGATATATCGTTTGTTTAGCTTTTTTCATTTCAGAATCAATGCCAAATTGATTCCCTGTATTTGGATTCCTGTCAAATTGTGGAAAATTGCTACTAGATATTTCAATTCTAATTTTATGTCCTTTTTGGAAGCAATTACTGGTTGACCATAAATCTATGTCATATCTATATACTTTATTTGGCTTTAACAAAGATGGTTTATCCCAACTTTCTCGATATCTAGCTCTTTGTATACCTTGAGCTATATTCATTGCATATCCATCAGGGTAAACATCAACTAATTTAACTGTAAAATCAGTGTCTTTTGCATCGGATGCTGCATAAATTGTCGCTTTAACTGGACCAGTAATTTCTATATTTTCCTTAAGAATTTCAGTTGAATAAACTAACACATCTGGTCTTGCTTCATTTTGACGTTGATCCTTGGGACCTAAACTTACTGCAACGGTATCTTCTGAGCAGCATGTGCTTCCTCCTAAAGTAATAACTGGGTGTTCTGGATCATAGATATATTTATCTGTTTTCTCTTTGTGTGGTTTTTTTGTATCTAATAAGCCATCTCCGAATAATGAATTAGCATTTCCTTGGCTGTGTATATAATAAGGAGTATATTTTGTATTAGGTAAAGGCCATGTGTTAGCTTCACGCCATTTATTTATACCCATTACAAAAATTTTAACTTTGGGTTCATCCATTATTCCATTGTCTATACCTTTTAACCAATAGTCATACCATCTTTTTTCTTCTGTCTTTAGATCAATTAATGAATTTATTCCAAAGTCAGTATTAATAGTCACTGATTCTGAACCGTAATTTCCGTAATTATGTATCCATGGACCAACAATTAATTTTTGAGAATTTCTTGTCTTTTTACTTTTCCCATGCTTTTGAACACCCATGAAATTATTTAAATTACCTTGTAAAAACACATCATACCAACCAGCTATATTAAGAACTGGGGTGTCTATCGATGAATAATTTTCATCTATAGGTTTAAGACTTTTCCAATAATTATCATATGATGGGTGAGAAATCCAATCGTCCCAATGTTTACTTGTTCTTCCAGCTTTATTTGGTATGTCTTTAATAGGAAGATGATAAAATAAATCAGCTTGGTTTATTCCAGGTGGGGAATACATAAATACTCTTTGGTGTGTTTTAGCAGAAATTGCTAGCCCCCAAGAAAGGTTAAATGCCAATTGGAAAGCTCCACCTGTATACACCCAGTTATGGTATGTATTAGAATATCCAACCTGAGTTAATAATGCTGAAAACTTATTACCAACACCCTGTGCTGCTTGCCATTGAGTTAATGCTACGTAAGATCCTCCCACCCCTCCAATTTTGCCATTATACCAAGGCTGTTGAGTTACCCATTCAATACAATCAGTTCCGTCATTATATTCATTTATAAAAGCATATAATTCACCAGGTGATCCAAAACGTCCCCTTACATCTTGAGTAACTACAGCGTAACCTTGTTGAGCATATTTAATTAAATGAGCAACATTAAGTTCATAATCAGCTTTATTATAGGGAGTTCGGTTAATGATTGTTGGGTATTTACCTTTTTTATAAGGTAGATACACGTCAGTCGCTAGTTCAACACCATCTCTCATTTTACACTTTTGGTTAATTAATATTCTAATTGTTTGATTTTCCTCTAATGGGTGTTTTATTTTGGACATTTTTTGCTCCTCATTTATGAAATATTAATATTATGGATTTAGGGTAGCTATAATATTATCTAGTCGCTTAATCATACTTGGTTGCATATTGCCAAATTGTTCTACTTCAATACATTCATTTAATTCTTTCCTGTTTTTTACTCCAAGGACAATAGTAGAAGGCCCATTTATAGATAATGCATAATGATGTGCTAAAGAAGCAGTTGAAACACCTAATTCTTTAGCAATATCTCTAATTTTAGAAGCTTTTATATAATCTATGGATTCTGGATGGTCTAGAGGTAAGTCTCTATCTATTTTATCTGTTAATGCTCCAGCTTGCACTGGTCGAATTCCTAATACATAAACACCCGCTTTTACTGCTTCTTGTATTATTTCTCTTGAATATGAAGGTCCAGAAAAATAATGAAGGTTACCAGCAGAATTTAACATATTTGCAACTACTTGAATGTAATCAATCTGAGGATCGTTTTTCAAAACTTTTATCAGTGTTTTAGGTTCTCCAATTCCTGTTATACCCCAACTTTTAATTCGTCCATCACTAACAAGTTTTTCGAAAGCATCTACTATATAATTGTCAAATATTGATTTATACGAATGACTATAGTTATCTTTTTGATTATCGTCAACTATTCCATTATGCATAAATAATATATCGACATAATTTATTTTCATTCTTGATAAGCTATTTGTAATACTTTTATCTAATAAGTCATAAATTTTTAAAGGATCAGTATTTGATATTTTGCATTTGGTTGTAACTTTTATGCCTTTAGGTATTTTTCCTGATAACGCTTCACCTAAAACTAATTCTGCTTCGTTATTTCCATATGTAGGTGCCATATCAATTAAATTAATTCCAGAATCTAAAGCTTGTATTAATGTAGCAATACTCTCTTTACGTGTAGTTTTTCCCCATACCTGGCCAAGGCCTGCACCTCCGAGGCTTAATCTACTTACTTTACCTAATTTTCCAAAATTAACAAGTTTCATTTTAGATAAGAATTTACTACAACAAATGATATTTTAAGTTTTTATAGTATAGTTTTAAGCGTTATAAATATCAAATAATGGTTTGACTTAAGGTACACGCCCGGAGGGATTCGACCCCCCGACACTCGGTTCCGAAGACCGATGCTCTGTCCCCTGAGCTACGGGCGCTAGTTAATATAAATAAAAAATATATTTTATAGATGGGGTGAGTGAAGGGATTCGAACCCTTGATCTCCAGGGCCACAACCTGGCGCCTTAACCTACTTGGCCACACTCACCAAGAGAAACTAATTTTTATGAGCAATATTAATAGCAATTAGTAAATCATCAACTAAATTATCTTTTGTAGTATGATGTCTCAAAGGAAGATTTGATTTTATAGTATATAAATTTTTCCTTCCTTCTTTATTCTTAATTATATATCCAGCAGATTCGAGATCGATTATTATATTATGAGCAGTTCTTTCAGTTATACCAATCTCATCTGATATTTCTCGACAAGTATGACTAGGATGTTTATAAATGTAACTTAATACTAATCCGTGGTTAGTTATAAATGTCCATGCTTTATTTTTTTTCATAATAAAATAGATGTTAACATAGGTAAATCATATCATCAATTATCTTAGTTTATATTTTTTTTTGCATTCTATTAGCCAGTTCAATAATTGTTCTAACTGGAACTCCAGTAGATCCTTTTATATTAGGACCTTTGGTAGTATTAGATTTTGACGTTGCGGCAATATCTAAATGAATCCAAGATGAATTTTCAATAAATTCACCAATTATCATTGCGCCAGTAGTTGCACCTGCGTACATTCCTCCAGTATTTTTTAAATCAGCAACATTACTTTTATATTGTTCTCTGTATTCTTCAAATATAGGTAATTCCCAAAACTTTTCTCCAGTACTTTTACTTGATTTAATTAATTCTGATATAAATTTTGGATTATTACCAAATACTCCAGTACATATATTACCTAGTGCTACACTAATAGCACCAGTCAATGTTGCAATATCGATAATTTTTTTAATGCCAATCGAATTTGCATAAGCAACTGCATCCGCCAAAATCAGTCTGCCTTCTGCATCAGTATTATCTATTTCAATTGTCTTCCCGCTAAATGTTTTAACTATGTCACCTGGTCTTTGAGCATTCCCTCCAGGCATATTTTCTGTAGCAACAGCTATACTGGTGACATTGATTTTTAGTTTAAGTTTGCTTATTGCTTGTATTGATGAGATAACTGCAGCAGCACCGGCCATATCTCCTTTCATGTCTCCCATATTTCTTGAAGGCTTTATACTTATGCCACCACTATCAAATGTAATTCCCTTTCCAACAAGTCCTATATGATTTGATTTATTATTTGCATCACCTTCATAATTCATAATAATAAATTTTGCAGGTTCTTTACTTCCTTGTGCTACACCTAATATGGCTCCCATGCCAAGACTTTTCATATCAGATTCCTCAAGAATTTTTATGGATATGTCAGTATTGATAGCAATTTTAGTAGCTTCTTCAGCAAATTGGGTTGGGGTCATGTAATTAGCAGGTTCATTTACTAAATCTCTACATAAATTAACTGAATTTGATATGATTTGTCCTTTATTAATACCCAATTTAAGTTCATTATATTTATTTTTATTCTCTTCTAAAATAAAAATATTTTGGATATTTATTTTTTCTATTTGGGATTTGTATTTGTTAAATTCGTATAAACCTAAGTATACCGATTCAGCAATTGCTTGACCAAATTCTATAGGAGAGTTATTTTGGTATAAATTTTCCATAGATAAAAAATATATATTTTTGGAAAATAAATCTCTTAATTTTCTAGTAGCTTCAGAAAAAGTTGATCTAAAAGTATTCATAGATAATTTTTTAGAATTTCCTAAACCTAATATTAAAATATTATTATAATTATTGTGATTTATTATAGGAGAAATATTAATTTTGCCAATGGATTTGTAATCATTGATTTGCTTTATTATATTGCTGACATGATTTTTTATTGTTTTATCTAAAATATTTTCAGGTAATTTTGATAATGGGATGTCTTCAAATAAAGGGATTACGAGAGTTCCTGTCTTTTTAATTTGATTTTTAGATATAATTTTAATGTTCATTTGTGACTCAAATTTGTTATACTTAGTTTATAATTTTGAACTTAATTATATAGGAACTAATAAATTTTAGCTATTTTTAGCTATTCATAAAGATTAATTATTATTGGAGTTTTAATGATAAGTTTTGATGAAAATAAATTAAACAGTAATCAGCTGAAACAAAAATATACTCAATACCTAGCAGGAGGTTCATTAGGCAATTTAAAGGATTATGAACCAATTATTAGAAACGGCTTAGGTAGCAAGGTATGGGATATTAATGGCAACGAGTATATAGACTACCTTTTAGGTTCTGGTCCAATGCTTATAGGCCATTCAAATCCTAATGTGATTTCAGCAATAAAAAAGCAACTTGATTTGGGTTTTACTTTTTTTGCAGGAAATGAGCAAGTAATATTACTTGCTGAGGAAATTGTTAAGGCTATTAAATGTGCTGAAACAGTGAGGTTTTGTTCTACAGGTACTGAGGCAACTTTATATGCTATGCGGATTGCTAGAGCATTTAAAAACAAAGACAAAATTTTAAAATTCGAAGGAGGTTTTCATGGGATGAATGATTATGCTCTTATGAGTATGAGTCCTTCAGACTTGAAACCTTTTCCATTAGCTAGTGCTGATTCTGCAGGAATACCTAAATCTATTGAATCTGAAATATTAATTGCACCTTTTAATGATATATCTATAACTACAGATATTATCGAAAAACATAAAGATGAATTAGCTGGCGTAATTATTGAACCTTTTCAAAGATCTATTCCTCCTATCCCAGGCTTTTTAGATGAGCTAAGAAAAGTTACTAAATCATATGAGATACCTTTAATTTTTGATGAAACTGTTACTGGGTTTAGATTTTCTTATGGCGGTGCTCAAGAATACTATAATGTCACTCCAGATTTATGCACTGTAGGTAAAGCAGTTTCAGGAGGTTTTCCGCTTACTGCTGTGTGTGGGCGGCTAGATATGATGTCTCATTTTGATTATATAGAATCTCCTGGTAATCGTTTTGTACCACAAATTGGTACTTTAAATGGTAATCCAATTGCTGCTATAGCTGGATTAGCTACATTGAATGAATTAAAAAAACCTGATACTTATACTAAAATATTTAAAACAGGAAATAAAATAATGCAATCATTAAAGGAATTATTTGAGATATCAAAAATTCCAGCGAAAATTACTGGAGTTGGAGCATTATTTGATATTTATTTTACCGATAATGAAATAATAGATTATAGATCAACACTTAGTTCTGATAAGTCTCGTATGGTTAATTTTAATAAATTATTATTACAAAATGGGGTTTTAAAAGGAAATTCAAAATTCTATATATCTTCAGCTCATGAAGAAGATGATCTTAAAAAAACTATTCATGCTTTGGAATTAACTATAAATAGTCTCAAAAATAGTTAATTACTTGACAAAAATTTTTATTTTTATTATCTTGAAAAAATTAGTATTTTATTAATAATTTTTTTTTTGTGACTAATATTTTTTAATACAAAGGTGGTAAAAATGAATCTTGGTACGTCAACTATAAATATCATTTCAGATGGTGTTTTTCACGTTGATGGAGGAGAAGTTTTTGGCCAGATACCTAAAATTAAATGGGAGAAATTTATAAAGCCTGATCGCAGGAATCGTGTTAAATTAGCATTGAATTCATTAGTCATCAAAACACCACAAAGTAATATTTTAATTGATACAGGTGCAGGCTCTAAACGTACAGATCTTTTAAAAGAACAATATGGATTAAATGGGAACAAATTATTAAGAGGTATTAGGTCGCTTGGTCTAACAGCCAGAGATATAGATATAATAATTTTAACTTCTTTGCAATTTGATCATGCTGGCGGTGCAACTAAATTAGATCGTACAGGAGTTGCCGTGCCATCATTTCCTAAAGCTAAATATATTGTACAAAAATCAGCTTGGGATAAAGCTAATAACCCTGGACAGAGGTTTGAGGGGAATTATTTTCAAGATGACTTTATGCCTCTCTATGAAAAAGACCAACTTCAGATTATTGATGGTAATTCAATGATAATACCTGGTGTGTCAGTTGAAGTTAATGACGGTCCTGCAGCAGGTCATCAGATTGTTTTAATTCAAAAAGGAAGTGAAAAAATTGCTTATGTTGGGGATTTAATTCCAACTCCTTATCATTTAGATCCTTCATATATATCAGCTAAGGATGAGAAACCAAATGATACCCTAGAGCAAAAATTGAAAATATTAGAAACATCGCTTGGTAATGGATGGTTACTGATTTTTGGCCATAGTTTAGAATATAAATCAGGATATATAAGTGGTCAAAATGGAACTATGAGATTTGAACCAATTGAATTATCTTAAGATATAATCTTACCTTGTAATTCATTATCTATATAATTTAATTTCACTTTTGTAATTTTATTTCGAATATTATTATTTTCTACTGTTTTAACTTTTAGATAATTGTCAGTCAAACCTGTCCAGTATTTTTTATTATTCTCTATATATGATTCTTCCCATAATACTTTTCTAACTGAGTTATCAAAACTTTGTTCAAATAATCTTTTATTATTATTATTGAGATCAATTAAAGCTTTTACTCTATTTGATTTTATATCTGAGGGGGTATCATTATTAAAATATGCTGCACTTGTTTTTGGCCTTTTAGAATAAGGAAAAATATGCATATTTGAAAATTTAATTTTTTTGCAAAGATCATAGGTGTCTTGAAAAGATTTGTCATCTTCACCAGGAAATCCAGCAATTACATCTGTAGTAATTGAAACATTATGTATTTTACTTCTTACCAGGTATATTGTTTGATTAAAAATTTCTACTGTGTATCTTCTACGCATTTGCTTTAATAAATTATTATTTCCACTTTGTAGAGGTATATGTATATGTGGGCATAATCTAGGGTTTTCCCAAAGTTCTAATAAACCTGAGCTTAAATCTTGGGGTTGAAGTGAAGAAATACGTAACCTTTGAATATCTGTATCACTAATAATAGTTTTTAACAGGTTTATTATTTTAATATTTTTAAATTCAAAACCGTATGAACCCAATTGTGTTCCAGTTAATACAATTTCTTTATATCCCATTGAGGAGAGTTTATTGATACGATTAACAATATCTTTTAAGGGGATACTCTTTTCTCTGCCTCTAACTATAGGTACAATACAATATGAACATATTTGATCACAACCTTCTTGTATTTTTACCATTGCTCGTGTCTTTAATTTTGGGTTTTTAATTAAATTACTAGGAAAAGGTTGGATGAATTCTTGATCAATATTTAATATTTTAGAGATTTCAGTAGTAATTTGTTCTTTATCTTTATTTGATATTACTAAGTCTACCTCTTCCATTGATTTAAGAAAATCTGGTGAACGTTCTGCATAGCACCCTGTGGCTACAATAGTTGATTCTGGGTTATGTTTTTTGAAATTCCTGATTTTATTTCTAGCTTTTCTATCGGCTATATGAGTTACAGTACAACTATTTAATATAAATATGTCAGCATATTTATTTGTATCAGACATTAAATACCCCGATTCTAATAAAGTATTAGTTATATTTAAAGAATCTGATTGGTTTAATTTACAACCTTGAGTTTCTATTACGAATGTATAAGATGTTTTATTTGTCAAGTTATTTACCTTTAAATATCAATGTTTATTTATGATACTATATTATTTTAAATTGGTTAGAATATATATAATTATAAACAAAATATTGGAGAATCATACATGATTAATAGAGTAGTAGTTACCTCAGTGGGTATTATTAGTCCAATTGGTCTTACGTCAGAAATTACATGGAGTAATTTAATAAAAGGTAAATCTGGAATTTCACAGATTACTACTTTTGATACGCGTAATTTTGAAACTACAATTGCAGCAGAAGTTAAAAATTTTGATCCCATAGAATGTTTTGGTAAAAAAGAAGCTAGAAGAATGGATAGATTTGTTCAACTTGCTGGTGTAGCTACATTAGAAGCCATTGAAAATTCAGGAATCAAAATAAATCCTAATAACCAAAATAGAATATCAGTTATGATTGCTAGTGGTATTGGGGGGATAATTACATTATCAGAACAAAATCAGGTTTTGTTTGAGAAAGGTCCTTCTAGGATTAGTCCATTTTTAGTTCCTATGATGCTGCCAGATATGGCTTCAGGTCAGATTTCTATGATGATTGGAGCTAAAGGACCTAATTACAGTGTTGTTTCAGCATGTGCTAGCTCTGGAGATACTATAGGATTAGCCTATGAAGCTATTAAGAGAGATGATGTTGATGTTGTTTTTGCTGGAGGTTCAGAAGCTGCAATTTGTCCTATTGGAGTAGCTGGATTTAGTGCTTGTAAAGCTTTATCCAAATCTAATGATAAACCTGAATCAGCTTCTAGGCCGTTTGATTTGAATCGTGACGGCTTTGTTTTAGGGGAAGGTTCGGCTATTTTAGTTTTAGAAAAATTGGAAAATGCTATTAATCGTGGTGTAAAACCAATAGCAGAGATAGTTGGTTATGGAGCCTCAGCTGACGCTCATCATATTACTCAGCCTGCACCTGGTGGTGAAGGTGGAGCTAGGGCAATGAATAAAGCAATTAATGGTGCTTCAATTTCAAAAGACGAGATTAATTATATTAATGCACATGGAACTTCAACACCACTAAATGATAAATTTGAAACTATGGCGATGAAATCCGTATTTGGTGACCAAGCATACAATATTTCAATTAATTCTACTAAATCTATGGTCGGTCACTTGCTTGGAGCTAGTGGAGCTATTGAAGCTGCTGTTACTAGTTTGTCAATAAAAAATTCTATGATTCATCCTACAGCAAATTTAGAAAATTCAGATCCAGAATGTGATTTAGATTATACTCCTAGTGGTTTTAAAAATTTAGATATAAATTATGCTATGAGTAATTCATTTGGTTTTGGTGGACATAATACATCTTTAATATTTAAGAAGTTTGAATAGAATTTATAGAGATTAAAGTATAATTATTTTTTTCTTCTTCTTTCAGCTCGTGTGCCCGATAGTTTTTTGATATTATTTTGCTCTTGAGTATACATATTATTTCTTTCTTTAATGGGTATAAATTTGAATTTCATTATTAGTATTATTGATGTAATTAATAATACTAATAATGAAATAAAATGTGCTTCTTGTAATCCTAATGCCCAAACTTTGTCATCTCTAAAGAATGTTATTATAAATCTACCAATTGCATATAGAAATAAGTAAATTGTAAACAACATTCCGGGAGGACTAATTTTATTTTTTAACTGCCAAATTATGAATAAAACTGATAAATTCCATAAAATTTCATACCCTATTACAGGATGGACAGAAATACCTGTAGGGTTAGAGCAAAAAGCAGCATTACTATCTGGAGATGTCCATATAAAACCGAAGAATAACTCAGTAGCTTTTGCACAATGTTCTCCATTTACTATATCACCTAGCCTACCTATCGTTTGAGCTAACAGTAATGCTGGAGCTGTGAGATCTGCAATTATGCCAACAGGTTTATTTTTGATCTTTGTATATATAGCTGCACCAATAAATCCTCCTAGAATAGCCCCCCAAATACCTATACCACCTTTCCATATGGCAATTACTTGATATGGATCATTGGTGTAATATGACCAGTTATCAATAACATGTACAATTCTTGCTCCTATTATTCCACCTAATATTCCCCATGCAGCTATAGAATAAATATCATCAGGATCAATGTTTTTTGTTGGCGCCCATCTTGCGACAAGTATTAATGCAGTTATAACTGCAAGTAAGCTAAAAAAACCGTGCCAACTTATAATTAATGTTCCCCAAACTGCAAGATTGGGATCTATGTCAATAGGTATCATATATTTTTACAACTTATATAAGTAATTTCTATAGATATAATTTACTTTTATATTGAGTAATTTTTCAATAGTATTTAGTATTTATTTTATAAAATTTGTTAGATAAGGACAATAAAATATTTATATAATAATTATAATATATGTTTAAATATTTAGAGATATATGATATTTATTTTATTAATATATATGGTTTAAGGTTATAAATTGAACAGTCAATTAGTTGCATTTATAGAACATTTAAGAGTTGAGCGTGGGTTATCATCTAATACTATTTCAGCATATAATCATGATATAAATTGTTTTATTTTATTTTTAGGTAAAACCCCTTTTGAAATTAAATGGTCTGATGTTAATCACGAATTTATAACAAGATATTTATTTCAACTTATGAGTATAGGTCTTTCTGATTCAACAAGAGCTAGACGATTGGCATCTTTGAAAACATTTTTTAGTTTTTTATTGGAAGATAATATAATTACCAATGATCCTACAGAAGAAATTAAGTCACCTCGTAACACATCTAAGTTACCTGAAGTAATGACTTTAGATGAAATAAATACTTTGTTTGATTTTGTATTAACTAATAAAACAAAAGAAGGTTATAGAGATTTTGCTATGTTAGAATTATTGTTTGCTACAGGCATAAGAGTTAGTGAATTAGTAAATT
This sequence comes from Chloroflexota bacterium, assembly GCA_002723415.1. Classification (GTDB taxonomy): domain Bacteria; phylum Chloroflexota; class Dehalococcoidia; order Lucifugimonadales. Next base: position 46,316 of record PBOA01000025.1, on the reverse strand, counting down.
TAAAGATTAGTGATGTTGATCTTAATAATCAACGTATAAGATGTATGGGAAAAGGATTAAAAGAACGTATTTTACCTATTCATGAAAACTCTAATATTGCTTTAAAAAATTATATCAATAAATATAGACCTGAATTTACTAATTTACGAAATGAAAAAGCTCTTTTTTTGAATCGTTTAGGTAGAAAATTAACAAGGCAAGGGTTTTGGTTTATTTTAAAAAATTATGCAAAAAAGTTAAATTTAAATTATAATAAAATACATCCTCATGTTTTTAGACATAGCTTTGCTACACAATTATTACATGGCGGGGCATCTTTACGACATGTTCAGGTGCTTTTGGGACATTCAAGTATAACAACTACTCAGATTTACACTCATTTAACTGATGAACATTTGCGTGATCAATTTCATAAAGCACACCCTAGGTCTATATGAATATTATGGACTATATATATAATATAATGTAAGCTTAATATATTATTGATAGGAGTACTAAATGCCAAGTAAATCTCGTAAAGCTGCTATAAGACAAAGCAATATTAGGAAAAGAAAAAAAATTTCAAAGCCTAATGTCAAAACATTTGATTTAGAAAAAGCTAATAATTTAAATGAACCTGATCAAATGGTTAAAGAAAACTCTGAATTTAGTTCCCCTGCTCCTAAACCCATAAATAAAAAGGAATCTGTGGCTGTTTTCGACAATAATTTGTTTTTTGAATTAAGACGAGTTACGCTTTTTACAGGTTTGATTGCTGTTTTATTAGGGATCCTAACTGTCGCTATTCCATAGTTTTATTAGACAATATTTTTATATTTAAAAATTTTTACTGTTCAGATTAATTAAATCTAAATTCTTATGATAAAAGAAAAATTTTTAGAGCGTATTAATAATCTTCCTGATAAACCAGGTGTATACTTAATGCGCAATTCATCAAAAATAATTATTTATGTGGGTAAAGCTAAGAATTTAAAAAATAGAGTAAATTCATATTTTACTAATCCAAATAAATTTGATATTAAGACGAGTAATTTAGTAAATAATATTTTTGATTTTGAAGTGATTATTACTAATTCTGAACAAGAGGCATTAATATTAGAAAATAATCTTATTAAGCAACATAAGCCTAAATTTAATATAAGATTAAAAGATGATAAGACTTATCCATTTATTAAAGTGGATATGTCTGAGAAATTTCCAAAAATATATATAACTAGAGAAATCAAACAAGATGGTAGTAGGTATTTTGGCCCATATGCAAGTGCTAAAAGTGTAAGAAGTACTTTAAATTTATTAAAGAAACTTTTTCCATATAGATCTTGTAGTAAAACCATAACTGGTACTGATAAAACTCCGTGTTTGGATTTTCATATTAATAGATGTTTGGGTCCATGTATAGGTGCAATTTCTGAAGATGAATATTTAGAAATCATAAGTCAAGTAGTACTATTTCTAGAAGGTAAAACTGATAACTTAATTAAAGATATCCATAATCGTATGTTAAAAGCATCAGATGATTTGAATTTTGAAAAAGCAGCTATATTGAGAGATCAATTGAAATCTATACAAAATATAAATCAAAAGCAACGAGTTTTATTTGTTGAGAATCATGATGCAGATATTATTGCAATATCATCAGATAAATCTTTAAATAATTCTTGGATAGAGGTGTTTTTTGTTCGTTCAGGAAAATTAGTAGGTAAAGATAATTTTATGATGAGTGACATCAAACATGAATTAGACGAAGATATATTAAATGCTTTTATAAAACAATTTTATGATAAAAATTCTTATATACCTCCTGAAGTTATAATCCAATACCCTCTTCAAGATAGCAATTTATTAGAAGTTTGGCTCAGTGATAAACGTAAATCAAAAGTAAAAATAATTGTACCTAAAAGAGGAACAAAAAGAAAATTATTGAATATGGTTTATGAAAATGCTTCATATGGATTATCTAAATATAAAAATCAAAAAAATTATAAAAATTCACAAATTAATTTAGCTTTTATTCAATTAAAAGAAGAACTCAGTTTAGTAAAAGATCCTACTCGGATAGAATGCTATGACATTTCAAATGTTTCTGGTACTAACCCAGTTGGTAGCATGGTAGTGTTTGAAGAAGGCTTGCCAAAAAAATCTGATTATAGAAAGTTCAAAATAAAAAATATTATGGGAATAGATGATTATGCTATGATGAGAGAAATGCTACTAAGAAGGTTTATTAGGTTAAAAAATGATGATGAAGTTAGTGAAGTTAATAATAATCCATTATCTAAATGGAACCTAGTTCCTGATTTAGTTTTGATAGATGGAGGTAAGGGACATTTAGGAGTTGCTTTAAGTGTGTTTTTAGAATTAGGCATTAATTCTATTGCTTTGGCAAGTATAGCTAAAGAAAATGAAGAGATATTTATACCAGAAATGTTAGAACCTATTGTATTAAATTCTCGATCACCTGCTTTACATTTAATACAAAATATAAGAGATGAAGCACATCGATTTGCAATAACATTTCATAGGAATTTAAGATCTGGTAAAAGTAATATATCTGTTTTAGATGCCGTGCCAGGGATTGGACCAGTAATTAGGAAAAGGTTATTAAAAGAATTTGGTTCTATAGATGGTATTAGGAAAGCTGATATAAGTTCTATGACTTTAATTAAAGGAGTTACTAAAAATTTAGCAGAAAATATTAAATCAAATATTTAATATTTGTAAATTTCAATATCAAATTTATTATATAATTCAATATTTCTAGTACATATTAATTCTTTTCTCTCTTGAGCAGTAGCAACTATTAAAGAGGATAAGTAAATGTCATTTTCATGATTAATATCTAGGTTTAATTTAGATGTTAGATTTCCAGCAGTTTTAGCAGCAGAAATTGATAGAGTAGCTATATCAATAAATTTTAATATAGCTGTAATACTTATTTCATACTTTCTATTAAATTGTTCCATTTTCCATATGTCATATAGAGTGATTGGTGAAACAGAACCTGAAATCTCTTTTTCTATGATTTTTTTCATAATATTTCGAGCTGATATATCTTCGTTAAAAAAATCAATAAATATAGTTTTGTCTAATAAAATTTTGGACATGGGTTTTATTTATTCTGAATCATTATTAAAAAGAATTTTGTTTGCTTCTTCTTCGGTTAATTCAATTGGAGAACCTATAGGTTGTTGTAATTGCATTTTAAGATATTCATCTTGCCATATAGATTTCTTGTTTGTTTTTCTAAAGTCTGATTCTTGATTAAAATTTTCATTAGAATTAATATTTAAAGCTTTCTCAAGTGCTAATTCAATAAACTTCCTTAGAGGTAATCTTAGTTCTGTAGCTTTAGCTTTAGATGCGAGATATATATCTTCACTAACTATTGCATAAATTTGTCTGGTTTTATTAGTTTTATCATTTTCCATATTATAGAGAATAAGAGTAGAGATAAATATTGTCAACGTAATTTTATATATAATATATTATTTGAAAACTATTTTAGTTAATTGTTATATAATTAATATATGAATATTTTAATTTCTCCACAATCATTTAAGGGTAGTATTTCAGCATTAAATACTGCCAAAGCTATTAATATAGGGGTAAAAAATGTTTTACCTGAAGCAAAAACTATTATCTTGCCTGTAGCTGACGGAGGTGATGGTACATTAGAAACTTTAGTAGATGTGTCAGGTGGCGAGATTAAAAATTGTAGAGTATCAAACCCTTTAGGTGTATTAATAGATTCAAATTGGGGTGGAATGGGAGATAATCATACAGCAGTTATAGAAATGGCTAAAATGAGTGGGCTTGCATTAATTGAACCTAGTAAAAGAAATCCTATGTATACAACAACTTATGGCTTAGGAGAAACTATTAAAGATGCATTGGATCAAGGTTACAGAGATTTTATTATTGGAATTGGAGGTAGTGCTACAAATGATGGTGGTGTTGGAATGGCACAAGCATTAGGGGCATTATTTTTAGATGTTAAAGGAGAACAAATTTCTTATGGAGCTCAAGGTCTTTCTAATTTAGTGAAGATTAATCTAAATAATTTAGATAAAAGGATAAAAGAATCTAAATTTTTAGTAGCAAGTGATGTGACAAATCCTTTATTAGGAAAATTAGGAGCATCTACTATATATGGGCCTCAAAAAGGAGCTAGCAAAGATATGATTCCAATATTGGAAGAAGCAATGCTTAACTTTGCAAATGTAGCTAAAAAAAATCTGGACTTAGATGTTTCAAATATTCCTGGGGCAGGAGCAGCTGGGGGTTTGGGTGCAGGTTTAATGATGTTTCTGAATGCGGAATTAAAACCAGGAGTGGATATTGTTTTAGATAAAATAAATTTTGATACTTATTTGAGTGATATTGATTTAGTAATTACTGGTGAAGGACAGATGGATTTTCAAACTGTATATAATAAAGCTCCTTATGGAGTTGCATTGAGAGCGAAAGCTTTTGATATTCCAGTTATTGCTATATCTGGATCCCTTGGCAAAAATTTTCAAGATGTTAATAAATTTGGAATAGATGCCGTCACTTCAATATCTCAAGGAGCAATGAATTTAGATGAACTAACTGCTTCTGTAAGTAGATTAATAATTGAGTCCACTGAGCAAGTAATGCGTTTTTTAGAAGTTGGTTCAAAATTAGATATTAATTAATCAATTAATATCATGTGAACTTTACCTGGACCATGTACGCCTGTTATTAGTTCAGATTGAATATCTGCTGATCGACTAGGACCACTAATTAAGCTGATAGAGCTAGTAAGATCTTCTTGGAGATATTTGTGTTTTTGGAGTGTAAATAGGTTCTCTAAATTTGCTAGTATTTGCTTTTTATTTACTATAGCAATATATATAGGGGGAAGTAAGGATACTAGTCTACTCAATTCTCTCTTAGATATTAAAACACACGTTCCTGTATCAGCAATCGCATAATCAACATTGGATATACCAATATCTGCATTTATGATCAAATTACGTAGATTATTTTTATCCTTAGAATTAGTTTTTTTATCTATAGCATTAATATTTACATTTTCATCATTTAAATGTAAATCAAGTATAAATTTGTGATTTGATGTAACTACAGATTTTGCTTTTTCATTAATTATTATATTATTAATATAATTAGAGCATTCAGTAATATTTGATAATTTCTTTGTTTGCCAGCCAGATGATTTGGCATTATTTAATAATTCTGTTTCTAATGATTGAATATTTTTATTTAAGAAATTTTTTAATTCTTGAACTCTTTCTTCAATGGGATTTTTATTTACTATTGATTTATATTGTTCTGAAACAGATTCATGTGGTTTTCTAGTTTCAGATAATATTTTTCTAATATTTTGAATGAACTCTCTTTTGTTTTTTTGGTTATCCATAATCAACCTATTTTTTAAATAATTTTTCCCATCTTTTATGAAATGGTATATTTTGTATAGCTGGTAATGTCCTATATTTAGTCCAAGATTTTATAGGTGGTGGAAGCCATTTAAAAACACCATTTTTGATAAATGGCTTTTGTATAAATGAAAAAATCATTGTAGTTTTGCGAAATAAAAATGGGTTTAACATTAGAAAGGTGGATACTTTAAATGTAAATCGTTCTATTAACGATGTTATATTGAGTTTTTTTGAAATGTTTAGTGGAAGGTTTCATAAGATATTAAATTTATCTTTTCAAATTTTCATTTATTATTTGGGATATATGTTTTGATTTAATATTTTCATTTTGTTTATTTAATCCTCCTGATATTTGCATTAGACAACTTGCATCGCAAGATGTAACACAATTAGCTTTGGATAATTTTATATTGCAAATTTTATCTTTTAACATTTCAAAAGATATTTCTGGATATTTTATAGAAAATGTTCCACCAAAACCACAACAAACTTCTGATTGATCCATTTCAACTAGTTTTGTATTAGATATAGTTGATAGTAATTGTCTTGGAGCATTTTTTACATTTAATTCTCTTCTTAAATGGCAAGATTCATGATATGTAATTAAATTTTCTTCATTATTAGCTGAATTTTTTGTATAAGTACTTAAATCATTAATATCTAGTATATCTACAATGAATTCGGAGAATTCAAATATTTTATTTGATATTACTGTTATTTTATCAGAGTAATCTTTTTCATCATGGAGTAATTCTTTATAAAATACTTTTATCATACTGGCACATGAACCTGATGGTACAATAATATAATTAGAGTTTTCAAAATCGGTTATAAATTTTTTTGCTAATTTTTTTGATTCTTTCCAGTATCCTGAATTAAATGCTGGCTGCCCACAACATGATTGGTTTTCAGGCAAATTTAATTTTACACCAAAATAATCTAATACTTTAGCTGTACTTTCACCAATTTCCGGGTAAAAGTTGTCAATAATACGATGCTTCAATATGTTGATTTAATTTATTCAATTGAGATCCTTTTAAAATATATTAGAATATTATTCCTTTTAAAATAAATCCAATTAACCATGAAAATATTACTATACCAGCTGGAGCAAATATTTTTCCTTCGTTAAAACTAGTAGCTGGTTTTTGAAACATTACAAATATAATAAATCCTGCTAATAGTATAGTTAATAACCATACGGATAATTGTGTAACACCTAAGATAAATCCAATAGGAAATGCTAATAATCCCCAAGATAAAGGTGAATTTAATATTAGAATAAACTTATTTTTAATCATTAATCAAATTTCTTTCACTATTTCATATAATTCCTATTAATATAATATAATGTTGGCGGGAGTGAGAGGGAGTCGAACCCACCGTAGATACTGCGAAGTATCTGCCATCAGATTTGAAGTCTGTGAGGTCCACCGGGGCCTATTCACACCCAATTAAAGTAATATTATATTACTTGATCAATTCTATTTTTAATTACTGATTTTGGTACAGCTCCTACAATTTGATCTACAGGTTTTCCATCTTTGAAAATTAATAGAGCTGGAATTCCTCTGATACCATATGTAGATGCAGTCTGAGGGTTGTTATCTACATCTAATTTAGCAATTGTTAGAGAATCACTATATTCATTGGCTAATTCTTCTAATGTAGGTGCGATCATTTTACATGGGCCACACCATTCAGCCCAGAAGTCCACAAGAACCGGTATTTCAGATTTTAGTACGTCATCATCAAATGTATTGTCTGTTGTTGCTATGGGTGATGCCATTGTTCCTCCTGTATTATTTATTCAATTAATCCTGTTATTATATAATCTACTTCATCCCATGTGAATGAGTTAAGTCTTAATCCTCTTGGGACATCAAAAACCATCCAGCCAGAAACTTCAGTATTTCTCGCTAATTCTATTTCACCCCATAATAATGGAGAGTAAATATCTTTAATTGGTTCATTTGGTATATTAATTAATTGATTGTTTTTAAATGGGTTTAATGGTTTTAGTATTTCTCCTCTACTATCACCTAATGTCGATGAATCTTCATCTATTTTAAGCGGTACTACAGTGCTTGTTCTATTAATAACTGTTACTTCTACTAATGCTAAGATTCTATTGGATGCTTTCGGGAATAATCTGTTGTATTGTCCATTTAAATGGACAAAATCTAAGTTTTCTAATTTTATTGGTTTATCAACTAGTATTTCTAAACTTCTTCCTGATTTGCCCACTAAAGTTATTTCTTCTTTACAAGATGTAATAGTTATAATACTAAGTATTATGATTAATATGGTAGTAGTTTTAGTAATTTTAATCATTTTAATTATAGGTTGATATTGTATTCATGGAGCGTAATTTTTCAACTAGGTTGGGTAATATGGATAATAAATATTCAATTTCTTTTTCTGTATTGTCTTTTCCTAAAGACAATCTTAAACTACTTCTAGCTAATTCATCAGTTAAACCAATTGCAGTAAGTACGTGTGAAGGTTCTAAAGAGGCAGAAGAACATGCACTACCGCTAGAAGCACATATTCCTGCTAAATCTAATCCCAAGAGAATAGGTTCTCCTTCAACAGATTCAAATGATACATTAATATTGTTAGGTAATCTATTGTTTAAATCACCATTTAGATAAGTATTTTTAACATTATTTAATAAATAATCAATTACCTTATTTCTTAAATAAGTGAGATTTGAGTTTGTTTTCTCTCTAGATTCTACAGCTAACGAAAGTGCTTTAGCCATAGCTACTATTCCAGGCACGTTTTCAGTCCCAGATCTTCTTTCTCTTTCCTGCCCTCCTCCTGTAATTAGTGCATTAAATGGTGTCCTTCTCTTTATATATAAACAACCCGTACCTTTCATCCCATTAAATTTATGTGCAGATAGGGTCAAAAGATCGACTCCTAGTTTATTAACAGAAATATCAATGAATGAAGGGCATTGGACAGCATCTGTATGAAATAAAATAGGATGGCCTATTTTTTTACTATGGATTTTAATGATTTCAGATATTTCCGATATAGGTTGTATAGTTCCAATTTCATTGTTAGCCATCATAATACTTACTAATATTGTATTATTATTGATTACTTTTGAAATGTCATTTGGATTGATTATTCCATTTTCATCTACTGGGATATAGGATACTTGATAACCTAATGATTCAAGTTCATTACATGTATTTAATATTGCATGATGTTCAATATTTGTTGTTATTATGTGATTTCCATAATTTTTCATTGCTTCAGATACACCTTTGATAGCAGCGTTATCAGATTCAGTTCCTCCACTAGTAAAAACTATTTCGGATGATCTACAATTTAATATTTGAGATATGTCTTTTCTCGAGTCATCAATTGCTTTTCTTGCTTCTTGAGATAAAGAATAAATGCCTGAAGGATTACCATATTCATTGCTAAAGTATGGGTAAGCTGCTTCTAAGACTTCACGGCTAACAGGAGTTGTAGCTGCATGGTCTAAATATATTATTTTATTTAAATCCATTTCCATATCATAATCACCTACATATATTTTAACACGTAATATGTTATCAGACATTCTAATTATTCATTGGCTATAATTATTATATGAAATATAAATGTATTAATTCACCTTGATTGAGTTGTAATACTGTATTAAACTTTCTTAAAGTATTAATTTTAAGAAAGGTTTAACTAATTATTAATAAATCAAGTGCTATTCATCTCAATGATGTAACAAAATATTATGGGAATTATCCAGCTATTACTAATATTTCTTTTGATGTTGCTATTGGAGAAAGCGTAGGATTTTTAGGGCCTAATGGTGCTGGAAAATCTACAACGATGAAAATAATTACTGGTTTTATGCCTCCATCATCTGGCTCAGTATCGATAGCGGGATTTGATGTTGTTTCTGAATCTTTGCAAGCTAGAAAAATGATTGGATATTTACCTGAAACTGTTCCTCTTTATACTGATATGGTAGTAAAAGAGTATTTATATTTTATGGGTAAAATTAGAGGAATGGATAATTCAAAAATTAATAAAAGAATCGATGATGTGATTGAGTTGTGCGGGTTGCAAATGTATAGAGATTCTATTATTGGTAAATTATCTAAAGGTTACCGTCAAAGGTTAGGAATTTCACAAGCAATATTACATGAACCTGAAATACTAGTATTAGATGAACCTACTATTGGAATTGATCCTATACAAGTTGTTGAAACTAGAGATTTAATTAAAAGTTTAAAAGGGAACCATACTTTAATGGTTAGCACACATATATTGCCTGAAGCTAGTGCAATATGTGATAGAGTCATAATTATTCATGAAGGTGAAATAGTTGCTATAGATTCTCCTGATCAATTAGGTAATAGGCTCAGAGGTGGTGCAGTAATAGAATTAGATATTAGAGGTCCGCGTAAACAAGTTGTAAAGGCATTGCAAAATTTAGATGGTGTGAGAAATGTTATGAGAGTTACTGGTGAGAATGATGGAACTGCAACTTATTCAATTGATACTGATCAAAGCATAGATGTTTCACCTAAATTAGCTAAATTAATAGTTGATTCTGGTTGGGAATTAAAAAAATTAGAGACTTTAAGTATGACTCTTGAAGAGATATTTTTGAAATTAACTACTACTGAGAGTACGGAGAATTAATGAGAAATACTTTTTATATAGCTTGGAGAGAAACTAGAGCATACTTTTTAACGCCTACAGCATATATTGTGGGGGCTATGTTTTTAGTTTTAACTGGTATATTTTTTGTATTTCAGATTACAAGTACAAGACCTGAAGCTTCAGTAAGAAGTATTATTGAATGGGCGACATTTTTTATGGTTTTTTTCGCTCCATTAATAACTATGAGATTATTAGCTGAAGAGCAAAAACTAGGTACTCTAGAACTATTATTAACTTCTCCTGTTAGTGATTGGCAAGTTGCTTTAGGTAAATATATTGCTAGTATAATTATTTTATACGTAACTATTTTTCTTACTTTATATTATGTATTGTTATTATATATTTTTGGGAGTCCAGATTTGGGGCCTGTTTTAACTGGTTACCTAGGATTACTATTATACTCAGCTGCGTGTGGTGCTATTGGATTAGCAGCATCTTCTTTAACAAGTAATCAGTTGATTGCTGCAGTAGTAGGCGTAGCTATTTTATTGACATTATCTTTTGCTGATAGTGTTGGATATACATTGTCTGGGGTTGTTAAAACTATTTTAATGTGGGTTTGTATGGATGCACATTTAAATGATTTTATAAAAGGAGTTTTTGATTTTAGTCATATAATATATTATTTTAGTGTCATAGCTTTGTTTTTATTTGTCACAATAATGTCTTTGCAAAGTAGAAGGTGGAGATAGTGGAAGAAGAATTTACAGAAAATAAAGCTAATGATTTCTATTCGGTTATTCGAGCTGCTGGATTGTGGAGCAATGTTGCTACTATTCTTGGTTTAATAATATTGTTTTTTTCAATAATATTGTTTTTCTTAGTATCTGGATTAAGAAATTTATCTTTAGGATTAATTATATTTTCTATCTTTTTATTATTATTGGCTATTGTTTTATCTCCTAAATCGGTTATTGGGTTTTTAGTTGGTAGGCAAGGTAGGTATGGTACTAATGCTTTAATTATTACGTCAGTATTCTTTTTTATATTAATATTAGTTAATGTTTTATTTTACAGATTGAGTCAAGATGGAGTTTTAAGGCAGGATTTAACGGCAACAAGAACATTTACTCTTTCACCTCAATCTATTCAAATATTAGAAAATATTGATACTGCTATAGATGTTACTATATTTATGGTTCCTGATCCTTCAGGTACAGACCCTAATCGACAGCAAGTTGTAGATTTATTAGATGAATTTGTTCGGATATCTGCGAATTTAAAATATGAATTTGTTGATCCAGAAATGAAGCCAGAATTTGCGCAAAGTTATGGGATCAACCAATACCCAGCTATCGTTTTTGAAAATATCTCTGAAGGAGTTAAGGAATCAATAAATTGTTCAGCTACACCTGGATCGCAATTATGCTTAAATTTTTCTGAAGAAGATTTTATATCAAGTTTATTAATTTCTACTGGCCAAGAGAAAAAAGTTGTATACATTTTAACTGGGCATGGAGAACCATCTATAACTACTACTATTAATAATTTGCAACCTACACAAGATGGTTTTGATTATGCAATTGAGGGATTAGAAAAAGATAATTATATTGTAACTCCAATTAATTTAATTCAAGATAATAAAATACCAGATAATGCAGCGGCTCTTGTAATTTCTGGGCCAAAAGATGACCTTACTAATTCTGAATATGAAATTATTAATAATTATATAAAATCTGGAGGTAGGATTCTTGCTATGCTTGACCCTGAATCTCCTGAATTGTTCAAAAATTTATTTATTGATTGGGGCATAATTTTATCTTCTCATAGCGTAGCTGACTCTGTTAGTCATATTCCTAATGAATTACTTACTCCACTAATACAAAAAGCAAATGGACAATTTGATTCCGATTCATCTGTTCCTATTACTAAGGATTTGGATACTGTTTATTTTCCTGGAGTTTCTTCTATTACCACAAGTATTCCTATTTTTGATATTACTCCTAATATACAATTTAAAACAATTGCGAAAACAACTCCAGCAAGTTGGGTAGAAACGGATTCGAGTAATATTTCCTTGGATGACAAAGATATGTTCCCAGGACCTTTTCCTGTTGGAATCGCTATTGAAACTGTTGGTACCATTGATGAATTGTCAACTCATGAATTAGCTAAATTAATAATAATAGGCGATTCAGATTATATAGCGAATTATCATTATAATTTTAACGACAACAAGGATTTGTTTTTAAATTCTGTAAATTGGTTGACTGAAGATTATGATTTGATTTCCATTAGGTCAAAACCTATTGGGATTCGTTATTTAGTTTTAAATAAGAGAGAAAAAGATTTTATGAAATGGTCTAGTTGGCTTTTCCCACCCTTTATTATGTTATTTATTGGAGGTGTAGTTTGGTGGAGAAGACGTTAAAATATAATAAGGTATAATTTAAATGAATATAAAAATTACTATTTCTTTAGTTTTAATTGCAATAATTGTTGGTGCGATTGTATATATAAATCCATTCAAATCAGAAGAGGTGTTTGTAGAAGAATCACCATGGTTTTACCAGGTTGCACAAGAAGATATTATTGGTGTTAATATTACTAATAATGATCAAGTTGTTAAGTTTTATAAAGAAGGTAAAACTTGGTTTATTAAAGAGCCTGCAATATATAAAGGTATACCTGCAGCATGGGAGATATTTCAAGGTGTAGACTTATTATTAAGTGGGCCTAGGACACAAAGAGATTTAACTATTTCATCATATATAATAGACAACCCTGCGCAATATGGATTAGATTTTCCAGAAATCATTGTTGATGTTGAGTTGACTGCAAATAGATTCATTACTTTTAAACTTGGTAATAAGACTCCAAATGGTGATTACTTTTATGGAGAGGTTGTTGGGTTCCCACAATTGTATATGGTAGCAGAAATTTGGGGGCGAGTTGTTGGGAAATTAGCTCTTAATCCGCCATTACCTCAATGGTATTTATCCAGAGATATAGACCAACTAGTATCAACAAGTCTAAGGATATCTAATTCTGATGATGTTAATGGAGATATAATTGAATTTGTTAAAGAGAATGATGAATGGTATTACAAAGATTATAGGTTGGCTACAAGTCCTGATAAAGTAAAAGTAAACTCAGATGTGGCTAATAATATAATACCTTTATTTTCTGGTTCTCCTAATATAAAAATTGAAAACCCTAGAGTAGAAGATGAAGATTATACTCCATGGGGTATAAATCAACAAACTTCAGATGTTATTGCGGTTAGATTTCCTGCTATGTCTGATATGGGTACTGAATATGTTGAAGAAATGGCTTTACTTATTGGAACTAAGACTCCTGATAAATCAGGTTATTACGCTCTTTGGGTTTCAGATCAATTTTTTAGACCTGTGATAATAGTTGATGCTAGTTGGGTAGATACTTTATTAGATGTGTTTAACAATGAATTATAAAATTTAATCACATAGTTAGTCTTCTGTATAAATATAATAACCTTTCAGGTAAAGCGTGAATATCATCTAATACTTCATATCCTATGTCTTCACACATTGTTTTTAAATAATCGTGTCCTGATTTATCTACAGTAAGACAAAAAGCATTAATATCTTCTTGTTTAGCTTCATCCAGAGCCATTTTAGTATCATGTACTGCATATTCTTTTTCGACACCTTCTCGACTGTAACCTCTGTCTTGAGGCCTACCATCACTAATTAAAAAGAGTAATTTGGTTCTTGCTTCTGCTTTTTTTAATTTAGTAATTGTATGTCTTATTGCAGGGCCCATTCTTGTTGCGTGAAGAGGAGAAATTCTATCTATACGCTGTTTAATATTGTCAGAAAAGTTTTCATTAAGGTCCTTAATATTATAAAATTCGACATTCTCTCTTCCATATCCAGAGAATCCATAAATACCATACATGTCTCCTATAGACTCTAAGGCATTAATTAATAGGACTATAGATTCTTTTTCGACATCAATAATTCTTTTGTAGTTTCTTCGTGATCCTTCAGATTTACGATTTTTCAACCATTCCATATATTTAACTGGATCATCTGGTGCATCCCAGTCATCTCCAGGCTTTTTAGAGTCATCTATTGCTTCAGCTGTAGATGCACTTGTATCTAATAAAAGAGCAACTGCAACATCTCGTTGAACTTTGTTACGTCTCCAATAAAATTTTTCATTTGGACTGTTTCCGGTTTTAATATCAATCATTGCTTCAATAACATCATCAATATCAAAGTCTTCTCCATCATCTAGTTTTCTTACCTTTCTAAACATTTCAGGTACCATCATTTCAAATTGTCTTTGAATTCTTTGAACTAAAGGCTTGTAACTATGTAAGGTAGTTGAATAAAAATTTGGATCTCCTTCAGGCATTTCTTTTTGATGGACTATACACCATCTTGGTTTATAATCCCCTGCCCTAAAATCCCATTCATCATATACAAAGGTTTGTGGTTCATTAGGGTCTAAAGATCCTCCGTCTTCATCTATATGACTTGGTACTCCATCGCCATAATCTTGTTGGTTTATATTAACGCCTGTTTCTTTTAATATGTTATTAGCAAATTTACCGCTAGCATTTTGCATCTCTGAAACATTAGAATTTACGTCAATTTCTGCACTACTTTGAAACATTTCTTCTAACATTTGCTGAGTTAAATTACTATCTTTATTATTTTCATCTGACATATCTCCTTGACTTCGAAGTTCGTTTAATAATTGAGATAATTCAGGTTTAAAATCTCCTCTATAGTCTACTTGTTCTGACGGAGTATATTCTTCATCATCATTTAATTCTGACATATCTGGGTTTTGAGAAATATTGTCAATTAATTCATCCATATTGTTGGAATCATTATATTCTTCATTGATATCATCAATATCAATATTATCCCAATCATCTTGATCAATATTTTCATTTGAAATTTGAGATATTATTGCATATATTCTTAAAGTTGCTTCTGCTACATCTTCAATATTTGCAGAATAATCAAATACTTGTTTTGCAATAGAAACAATGTCTGTAGCAGACTTTTTGTGTTTTTTAGGTACAGGAATAGATTTTAATTCTTGTAATCCTATTCTAATTATAAGCTCAACTAAAGCCTCACGTGCTGGTAGTTCTTGAATTGGTTTACGTCTTTTTAAAGTATCAGTTTGTATTTTTATATATGGATTTTTAACACCAGGGTATTCATATTTAATTCTTTCATCTAATCTACCATCTTCTACTACAGTAAATATATCTAATGATAACTGCCTATCTGTAAACATATTGAAAAAACGTTGAATATCAGTTAACCAAGTTTGTGATTTATAATTTTCATCATTATTTAATTTTTTTTCTTCAAGTGTATATCTTAAATCTTTAAATAAATTTGATGGTTTGGAAAAATTAAATTGAAAACTTCCAAATTCTACATGAGCTACTTGATGAGTTGATACTACTTTATACCAATTAAAGTTATCAATTTTAGAGGTGTATCTATCTGTAACTGCAGGTAAATATACTGTTGAACCTTCTGTTGAGGGAGATTCATTTGATACCCAACCTATATTTTTTTCAACTAGGTCTCCAGTATTTTCTAATTTTATTTCAGATCCAGCAAGGCCTCTGCAATATAATTCCATTATTTCCTTAATTTTAGATAATTCAATGCTAGAAGAAAGGTTTTCTATTACTTGTTCAGAATAAGAAGATTCAATTTTAAAAAATGCTACTCCACCTTCAACATTTGTTTTGTATATCTTCTTGCCTGTTTCAACCCACTTAATTAATTGAGTATTAGTTAATTTCTCAAAGGCTTTAGGTGTTGAATTTATAAAAAATATTGGTGTAGTTCCTTCAAGAGTTGTGGCAAGTTCTAGAATAGATTCATGTTCTTCTTTGTTAATTTCATTTAAATTGTTAGCCATTTCTGTTATGTGATTTGGAATATTTAATTCACCATTTTCCATTAATTTAATTATAATTTTTATAAAATTAATTCTTTGATTTGAATCAATTTTATTTAAAGATTTTGAACATGATTCTAAGAAGCCTTTTAGTTCTCTTAAATTTAATTTAATTACATTAGGTAATAAGTTGATAAATTCCTCGTTGCTTTTACCTATTATTGGAAAAATAGTTGTTGAAATAGAAAGAGAATCTGAAGCTATGTCAAAAGAATTATCAGAAATATTTTTCAATACGGATGTGAATTTTTCTATTTGAGGAAAAGTTAATGATTTGACTAAAGCTGGGGAATGTTCAAAGAATTGGCAAGCTAATGTACTGGATTTCCATGTTCCATTATATAAGCTTTTACCAGTTAAAGCCCAGCTATCAATATGTCTTGAGCGTAATTTTTTAATAGTATTTTTACTAGCTTTAAAATAAGATGATGCTAAAGTTGGAGATTGGTTTGATAAGTCTAATCCGCTTTCCCCCCATTGAATAATGTAATTAAATGGTAAATACTTAATTATATCTGGGGTCGCTTTATAATATTCTAAACTGGATTCCCATGAACGAGTTGTTACTTGTGCAATCTTCAGACCAATTAAAGCCCACAGTTTGGTCTCTTCAACAGAAAAAATTTCTGATACGAATTTAATACTAATTTCAAAGTTATCTTTTAAAGAATCTGGATAATTTTGCAACTTTGATCTAATACTTTTTAGTGTAGTATTTGATATTTCTTTTTTATTCAAAAAAACTCCTGATTTATATAGTTGTTAAACTAATCACTTTTTCTAGTATGCGTGCTGTGGCCCCGTATATGTTATGGTTAAAAAATTGGTATCGTATAAGACTGCCATATTTATCATGATTAGAATAATTTATATTTTGTGGATTAGTTAAAGCAGATAACGGAACTTCTAATACTTCAGCTACTTCGATTTTACTAATTTCATATTCATAAGGATAGGATATAGATCCAACAAATGGAGTAATGATAAAATCACTATTTGTTTCAACATCATCTATTTCACCTATCACATTAATATTATTAGGGTGAATTCCCATTTCTTCATGAGTTTCTCTTAATGCTGTATATAATAAATCAGTATCTTCTGGATCTTTACTACCTCCAGGAAATGATATTTCACCTTTATGGTGTTCAACTAGTTCAGTTCTTTTGTTTAATATAAAATAACAATCTTTATCTTTTTCAAATATTAATACCATCACACCAGCAGGCATCATATTATTATTTAATATAGGAACTTTAGGTTTATTTTGGATACCCAATTTAATAGTATTTAGTATGTTATTACTCATATTTTTTCATTTATTCAAAAATTGAAGAAATCAGTTCAGATATGCTCTTTTGAATTGAAATATCATCAGTAACAGCCCAATTTATTGCTACTTGGCATGCACGCCTAGGTTTGATACCTTGAGAAATTAGTTTGCCAGCATATATAAGTAGCCGAGTACTAGATCCTTCTTGTAATCCATGTTCTTTTAAATTTCGAACCTTTTCACCTAGTTTAGCAAGTTGTGTGGAAGTTTGAATATCAAGCCCAGATTCGTGTTTTATTATTTCAGCTTCAGCATCACGGGAAGGATAGTCGAATTCTACTGATATAAATCTTTGTCTTGTACTTTGTTTTAAATCTTTAAGAGCACTTTGATATCCTGGGTTATATGATAAAACTAATAAGAAACCTTCAGCAGCTTCTAATAATTCTCCTTTTTTCTCAACTGGCAATATCCTTCTATGGTCAGTTAAAGGGTGAATTATTACGGTAGTGTCTTTTCTCGCTTCAACAATTTCATCAAGATAACATATTCCACCTGCTTTTACAGCTCTAGTTAATGGTCCATCAATCCATACAGTTTTATCTCCTTCTAACAGATATCTGCCTACGAGATCACTAGCAGTTAAATCTTCATGACAAGCTATTGTGACTAATGGTATATTATTTTGACTCTTATTATCTTGTTTTTTTACTTTAGTTAATGGGACTCCTATTTTATAAGACATATATTCTATAAATCGAGTTTTGCCACATCCTGTAGGGCCTTTAAAAATCACAGGGATTCTTTGTTTATATGCAGCTTCAAAAAGTTCTACTTCATCATTTACTGGCAAATAGTAGGGTTCTTCAGTAAGATTGTATTCTTCAATAATATAACTTCGGTATAAGGTTTTTGTGGATTTAGCCATTTGGGTAATTTACCCTCCTTATTTCATTTGATTTTTTTCCAATAATATTTTACTTTTGTTTCTAGATCTTTAATACTTGAGTCATTTTCTATAATTACATCAGCAAATTTTAATTTTTCTTTAGATGGCATTTGGCTAGATATTCTAGATTTGATAGCTTCAATATTCAAACCATCTCTTGTTTCTAATCTGTTGTAAATAGTATTTTCTTTGGCAACAGTAATCCAGACTTGATTAGCAATTGATGTCCAATTTGCCTCAATTAATAATGCAGCTTCAACAACACTTACTTTTACACCATTATTTGAATTGATCTCCAATTCAGATTCGATTTCAGAATAAATTCTAGGGTGAGTAATTGAGTTAAGTTGGTCTAAATATTTTTTATCTTTAAATACTATTGATCCAAGTTTTTTCCTGTCTATTTCTTGATTTTCGTTAAGTATTTCTTTTCCAAAAGTTTTTATTACTTCAATCCATCCATCAGAATTTGGTTCGTATATTTTATGGCCAATTTTATCTGCATTAATCAAAGATGCACCTAATGAACTTAGAATATTAGATACTAATGTTTTTCCAGTACCTATTCCGCCAGTCAAGCCAATTACAAACATATTGTTTCTCTTATATTATTTATAATCTAACTATTCTATATTATGCCTATATTAATTTCCAGTTAATTTATTATTATTCAATATATTTAATGAAAGTAAATATACAATGTTATAAACTGTTGTGATAGTTTATAGATAAATTTTATAAATTTATTAGAATTTGAAAAATAATATTTATAGGTTAAATTTAGAAATATGTTGTCAGAAATACCTAGTGTAGAAAAAATACTTAATGATAATAGAATTGTTGATTTACTAGAAAATTATTCTAGAGATTCGCTAGTCAAATTGATTCGTTTAGAACTAGGAATTATAAGACAAAATATTATTGAATCAAATTTAGAATTTAATTATGAATTGTTTATAGATAGATTAATTAATAAAATTAATAATTTGTGGTTAAATGAAATTAAACATGTTATTAATGCCACTGGAGTAATTTTACATACTAACTTAGGTAGAGCTCCTTTAAGTGCAGATTCAATTGATTCAGTTAAAGATATTTCTTTAAGTTATTCTGATTTAGAATTTAGTATTAAATCTGCTAGGAGAGGTTCTAGACAAGAAATTGTCAGTGAAATTTTATGTAATTTAACAGGGGCAGAATCGGCATTTGTAGTTAATAATAATGCTTCAGCAGTATTTCTAACAATTTTAGCTTTATGTCAAAATAAAGAAGTAATAGTTTCTAGAGGTGAAGCTGTAGAAATAGGTGGAGGTTTTCGTATACCTGACATAATAAATAATAGTTTAGCTAATTTGGTGGAAGTAGGTACTACAAATAAAACTTATGTTAGAGATTATGAAGCAGCTATAAATGAGCAGTCTGGTTGTATATTAATTGTACATACAAGTAATTTTAAAATAAGTGGATTTACTCATTCGGCAGATATATCAGATTTAGTAAAATTATCTAATTTGAAGAATTTACCTATAATTCAAGATTTAGGTAGTGGTACTTTAATTGATACTAGAGATTTTAAACTTGATTATGAGCCAACAATTCAAGATAGTATTAAATTGGGAATGGATTTAGTATTGTTCTCTGGTGATAAATTATTAGGTGGTCCCCAGGCTGGAATAATAGTAGGTAAAAAGAAATATATAGATTTAATAAAGCAACACCCTATTGCTAGAGCAATAAGAATAGATAAATTGAATTTAACTGCATTATCGTCTACTTTATTACATTATATTAAAGGTGAAGCTATATCTAAAATACCTGTGTGGAAAATGATATCAGCAGATTTAAACACTTTGAAATCTCGTGCATTAGCTTGGCAACGTAATTTAAAAATAAACTCAGAAATTATTGAAGGTCAATCAACTATAGGGGGAGGGAGTTTACCTGGACAAATATTACCTACTTATTTGTTAGCAATACCTGCGTCTAATATAAATTGTGGTATAAATGAATTTTTTAATCATTTATTAAAAAATTCATTTCCAATAGTTTCCCGTATAGAAAAGGACAATATTATATTAGATCCACGAACAGTTTTAGATAGTGAAGATAATAAATTGATTGAGGGGGTAAATTCAGTTTATGACAAGATTTCACAATAATTATATTTTTTATACTATGAACTAGAGTTAATTAATATGACTTTATTTGATTTTAATGCTGCAAATGAATTACTTACACATGGCCCTTTAGCACATAGAATGCGACCAATTAAATTAAATGATTTTATTGGTCATTCAGAAATTATAGGAGATAATTCTATTATTAAAAATGCTTTAGATAATAATCAATTGTTTTCAATGATTTTTTGGGGGCCTCCTGGTTCTGGAAAAACAACATTGGCAAAATTAATTGGTAAGACAGATAGTTATATATTTACTGAAATGAGTGCTGTCGTATCAGGTGTGTCAGATATAAAAAAACAATTAACTAATGCACAAAAATCATTAAGTATGTATTCTAAGAGGTCTGTTCTTTTTATTGACGAAATACATAGATTTAATAAAGCTCAACAAGATGTGATATTACCTTATGTTGAAAATGGAACTATAATTTTATTGGGAGCTACTACTGAGAATCCTTCTTTTGAAATAATTTCTCCTTTAATGTCTAGATGTAAATTATTCGTTTTTAACCATTTAAAAATTGAAGATTTAAAATTAATTGTTAATAATGCAATTAATGATAATGATAAAGGTATAGGAGCATTAAATGTTAAAATTAATGCAGATGCCTTAGAAATACTGATCAGTATTTCTGGTGGAGATGCTCGGATATTATTAAACACCTTAGAAATTGCTGCATTGTATTCAAAACCAAACAAGCAATCTAAAAGAGTAATAACAAAGTCTATAATAGAGAATGCAAGTCAGTTCCCATCTTATAATTATGACAAAACTGGAGATTACCATTACAACTATATATCAGCATTAATAAAATCTATAAGAGGTTCAGATCCAAATGCATCTTTATATTGGCTTGCAAGAATTTTAGATTCAGGAGAAGATCCAGTTTTTGTAAGTAGAAGATTAGTTATTCTAGCTTCAGAAGATATAGGTATGGCAGACCCCAATGCTTTACTACTAGCTATTGCAGGCCAACAGGCTGTATCTTTAATTGGTATGCCTGAGTGTAGAATTAACTTATCACAGGTAGTTGTATATTTATCTACTGCACCTAAAAGTAATAGTGTTTATACAGCTATAAATAAAGCTATGTTAGATGCTAAGAATACGTTCAAGGAAGAAGTACCTTTACACTTAAGAAATCCAGTTACAGATGCTATGAAAGAACTTGGATATGGCAAGGGTTATAAATATGCTCATGATTACCCAGGTAATTTTGCTCAAATGGATAATTTGCCCGATAAAGTTAAAGATAAAAAATACTACTTCCCTACCAATAATGGCTTTGAAGCAAAATTAATTGAAAGATTAAAAAAACTTTGGGGAGATAGGTATATTAATAATTAAGTTAATTTATAATACTTTTTCATTATGTCAGATATTGAATTAAGTGCAAAATAAATATCTTCTGACGATATATCAGAATGAGTTACAAACCTCCACCTTTTATCAGGTTTGCCTCCTTTAATACCTATTTTATTTAATTCATCAGATATGATCTGAGGGTTATCTACCAATAAATTAAAAAAGACTAAATTTGTTGGGAGTTTTTCTGGATCTATTTCAATTCCAGGAATATCTTTAAGTCCTTTAGCTAATAATTGTGCATTTTCATGGTCATCTTGTAATCTATCTATCATACTGTTTAATGCAACTATTCCAGAAGCAGCAACTATTCCTGATTGCCTCATAGCTCCACCCAAAGTTTTCCTCCAATATCGAGCTTTTGCAATAAATTCTTTGTCTCCACATATAATTGAACCTATTGGACAACTTAACCCTTTTGATAGGCAAAAAGTAATACTATCTGCAGCAGATGTTAATTTTGAAACTGGTATATCTAGATATACAGATGCATTAAATATTCTTGCTCCATCCAAGTGAAGTTTAATATTATTATCTTTTGCTAATCTACTAATACTGTTAGTATATTCGGTACTTAATACTGCACCACCACATGCGTTTTGAGTATTTTCAATTGATACCATAGATGTACTCGGGCAATTAATGCTCTGAGGAGGTTTAATGGAATTAATTATATCGGTATGATCTAATTCACCATTTTCTTTATTAGGTATTACATTAATTGATATTCCCCCTAGTGTTGAAGCTCCACTATTTTCTCCTCTAAAAATATGTGATTTGTTTCCGATTATTATTTCATCTCCTCTTTGAGAATGACTTAAAATTGAAACTAAATTCCCCATAGTCCCGCTACTAACTAAAAGTGCAGCTTCTTTACCTAGCAGGTGTGCCGCTAGATCTTCTAATTCATTTACGGTTGGGTCTTCTCCTAACATATCATCTCCAACTTTAGCAGAGTAAATGGCATCTCGCATAGCTGGAGTTGGATGAGTGGATGTGTCACTTCTAAAATCAATTTTTTGCATTTTATTCCTTAAATAGTATTAAAAATTTTTATTAAATAATATATTAGCAGATAAATTTGTAAAATAACTAATTTTTAGGATATATTAAATATAAGATTAAATAAATGATTAAAGTTAATAGGAGAATTTTTTGGAAAATAAAGATGATAATTATCGGATAGAAAAAGATTCTATAGGGGAATTTAAAGTTCCTAGTGAAGCGTTATATGGTGCTCAAACAATGAGGGCTATTTTAAATTTCCCAATAAGTGATTTGAAATTTCCAAGAAGTTTTATTAGAGGGCTCGCTGAAATTAAATTAGCTGCAGCTCAAGTGAATGTTGATTTAGGATTATTAGATTCTAAAATTGGGGATATTATAGTTGAAGTTTGTAAAGAGGTAATAAATGGAGACTTTGATGATCAATTTCTAGTTGATATTTTTCAAACAGGTTCTGGAACATCAACTAATATGAACTTTAATGAAGTTGTTTCAAATAGAGCTATTCAGAAGCTTGGCGGTAAAATTGGTTCTAAGACACCTGTTCATCCGAATGATCATGTTAATTTAGGACAATCATCTAATGATGTAATACCATCGGCAATTCATATAGCTGCACTAATTGGAATTCAAAATGAATTAATCGGCGTTTTAGAAGCTTTTCGTGATGAATTAAATAATAAAGCTCAAGATTTTATGCCAATTGTTAAAACAGGTAGAACTCATTTGCAAGATGCTACTCCAATTAGACTAGGTCAAGAATTTGAAGGGTATTCAGGCCAAATTGATAGAAGAATTGATAAATTATTTGAAATAGTTAACCAATTATCTGAATTAGCTATTGGAGGTACTGCAGTAGGTACTGGAGTAAATACTCATCCTGATTTTGCTACAAAGGTATGCAATAGGCTGTCAGAATCTTTAGGATTTCCTGTTTATGAAACAACAAGCCATTTCCAAGCCCAAAGTACCTTAGATACTATAGTAGAATGCAGTGGCGCACTTAAGACTTTAGCTGTTAGTTTAATGAAAATAGCCAATGATATAAGATGGCTCGGATCAGGTCCTAGAGCTGGTTTTGGAGAAGTGGAGTTGCCAGCTGTTCAACCAGGAAGTTCAATTATGCCTGGGAAAGTAAATCCAGTGATTCCTGAATCAGTTTGTCAAGTTTGCGCACAAGTTATTGGTAATGATTCAACAATTACTATAGCTGGTCAGTCAGGTAACTTTGAGATAAATGTAATGATGCCTGTTGCTGCATATAACATATTACAATCAATAGATATTCTATCTAAATCTGTAAATAACTTTAATGAACAATGTATTCAAGGTTTGAAAGCTACATCTAAAGGACCTTCAATGGTAGAACAAGGATTATCAATTGTTACTACACTTGTGCCCCATATAGGTTATGATGCATCAGCAAGTATAGCTAAAGAAGCTCAAGCATTAGGTAAAACAGTTAAAGAAGTTGCATTGGATAAAACAGATTTTTCTGAAGCTGAATTGGATGTAATTCTTGACCCAGAAAAAATGACTAAACCTTCAGATAAATTGTAAATAATTTAACTGTTGAGGATTTGTTTTACTTTTATGATTGCTTGATTCTTATTTTTTATCTTTCCATCTAATTTATCGTATAAAAGTTCATTTATGATTTCTTTTATTCTTGGGCCTTCTTTGGCTCCAAGTGATAATATCTCCGAACCATTTAATGGAGGTATACTATATTTCAATTTATTTAAATATAGGTTTAATTTATTGGAAACTTTAGTATTAGAAAAATAACTATTTATAATGATTGCTTCATCTTTATATGGATTTAGAGATTTATATATAGAACTGTTATTTAAATTATCTAATTTAATATTTTGTAAAAATAATTTAATTTCTTGAGTGTCTCTTAAAGTTTTAATATATGTGGAATCTAGATATAATTTTTCAGTAATATTAATAATATTTTCTATATCTAAATTATAAGTTAATATACCTATTAAAATTAAATCATCAGTGTATTCTTTTTTGAATTGGAATTTGTCAAGTATTTTGTTGATTTGATTATTGATATTTATTTTTAGTCCAATAATGTCAAAAATTTTCAAATTATGTAAACTAAGTAAGATTTTTGATCTAGAATCTTCTCGTATAATTTTAATCAATTCATTTTTGACGCGGAATCCAGTAATCAAATTAATATTATTTTTAAATTCGTTTAATTTAGATAAAGTTTTATAATCTATCTTAAAATTTAATCTAATTGAGTATCTAATTGCTCTTAATATTCTAGTAGGATCATCAGAAAAACTATTATCATGAATTATTCGAATTTGTTTTTTATTTATATCATTAATGCCATTGAATGGATCTGTAACTGAACCAAATTTTGATGGTATAAGTGATAATGCCATAGAATTAACAGTAAAATCTCTTCTATAAAGATCATCATCAATAGAACATTTACTAGTAATTTCCGGTAGTGACCCGGGGGATGAATAAATTTCTTTTCTTGCTTCAGTTATATCTATAACACTATTTTTTACTTTTATTTTATAAGTAAAAAATTGAGATTTAAATATTATTTGTCCACCTATATACGCTGCAAGTTTTTCGACTAGTTCAGAGTTTCCATTTACTAAAGTTAGGTCTATATCTTTAGGGGATTTATTTAGTAGTATGTCTCTTAAAGAACCTCCAACAAGAAATAAGTTTGCTGAATTTTCTTCAATAAAAATGCCGCATTTTACAAGTAAATCGAATACTTGCGGAGATAAATATTTTTTTAATCTTTTTGATATGTCTAATTTTGAGTTATTCATATAAGTTTTAATAATTACAAATTTCTGTAATTTGATTATAATTAAATTAAAGTTTGGGTCAATTCAAATAAATAATAAATTGCATAGCTAAGAGTTATATAATGTTAGATATTTACAAATATTGTTATCAATGTGGTAAATCATTATCTTCTAAAAATGTAGATAATGAATATATTCCTTATTGCGATAAGTGTGAAAAATATTTTTATATTGATCCAAAGTTAGTTGTAGTTGTTTTAGTAGAACACATTGGTAAACTAGTACTTATTAAACGTTCTTTTGAACCAGCTATGGGTAGATGGTGTTTCCCGTCAGGGTATGTTAATAAAGGTGAAAAAGTAGAAAACGCAGCAATTAGAGAAGTTAAAGAAGAAACTGGGTTGGACATAAATATAAATGAATTTATAGGGTTATATTCATCTGATAATAATCCTATAGTTATTGCAGCATTTTCAGCAAAGTCTTTTGGAGGTAAATTGTATTCAGGTTTTGAGACTGATGCTGTTGATTTAATTGAAATTGATAGCTTGTCTGATTTCCCTTTTGAATTTGATGAAAATATTTATAATGATTATTTAAGAATAAATAAGAATAAATAAGAATAAATAAGGAGTTATATGACACAAGATATACATTTAACTCAATTAGCTAATTCTGGAGGTTGAGCCTCTAAATATAGTCAGAAAGACTTGGTGCAGGTTCTGCAGCAGATTAATAATGAATTTGATGAAAATCTTATAGTAAGTAATTCTTCATTTGATGACGCTTCGGTCTATAAATTGAATGATGATATTGCTTTAGTGACTACTATTGATTTTTTCCCACCTATTGTTGATGACCCATATAATTATGGACAAATTGCTGCTGCTAATGCTTTTAGTGATATATATGCAATGGGTGCTACACCAATAAGTGCATTAAACATAGTAGGATTTCCCAATGATATTTCTGAAAATATTCTTGTAGAAATTTTACGTGGAGGTAGTGATAAAGCCAAAGAAGCAGGTGTTGTTATTTCTGGGGGACATACAATAAAAGATAAAGAACCTAAATATGGATTAAGTGTTACAGGTATTATAAAGCCAGGTGAAGAAATTACAAATTCTAATGCAAAAATAAATGATGATATCATTTTAACTAAACCTATAGGTACTGGTATTATAACGGCGGCTCATATTAATAAATCAGTCAATCAACCAATTTTAAATTCAGCTATAGATTCGATGAAAAAGTTAAATAAAGATGCTTCTTCAATTATGAAGACTGTGGGTGTAAATGCATGTACTGATATTACTGGTTTTGGATTGTTAGGTCATTTATATAATTTGTGTAAATCAAGTAATGTTGCAGCAAATATAAATTTTAATTCAGTACCATTTTTGAATGGTGTTTTTGATTTGGTTAAGACTAATAGTTTTCCCGGAGGTAGTAAAAGTAATTTTGAATTTTTAAATGATTTTGTAAAATGGGGTAACATTATTGATGATCATGGTAAATTGCTTTTATGTGATGCTCAAACCTCTGGTGGATTATTAATTACTTTAGATAAATCAAGGTCACAAGAATTAATTAATAAATTAAATTCGTTAGGTATACATAATGCTGCTATTATAGGAGAGGTTTCTACATTAACTAATGATAGTAAATATATATCAGTTGAAGGCTAGTAATAAATGTTTGTAGAACACATAATTAAAATTTTAAATAATTCTTTATTAGATTTAAAAAAAGAAGGTTTGAAAATTGAATTTGAAATAGATAATTCTTTATTAGAGAAACCTCAGAAATCTATTCATGGTGATTATGCTTGTACGATTGCCATGAAATTTGCACATAAACTTAAATTAAAACCAATAGATTTCGCTAACAGTATTGTAGAGAAAATTAAAGATGATCATATTATTGATAAAGTTTGGGTGCAAAAACCAGGTTTTATTAATTTTTCTATTAAGAATACTGCATTAGTTGAACAAGTAAACAAAATTATTGAACATGATGAAAGTTTTGGAGATTTTATTCGGCCGTCAAAAGAGAAAATACAAATAGAATTTGTAAGTGTTAATCCTACTGGTCCTTTACATGTTGGGCATGCAAGAGGCGCAGTTATAGGAAGCACATTAGCTAATGTATTAGAATCTGCTGGATATATAGTTGAGAGAGAATATTATATTAATGATGCAGGAAAGCAGATTAAGTTGTTCAATGATAGTTTGTTTGCTCGCTTACTTGAAATATTAGGAAAAGAAAATGAATTTCCAGAAGATGGTTATGTAGGTTCATATGTGGTTGATATTGTAAAAGAATTCCTTGAAAAAAATAATCATGTTGTTGAAAATTTTGATCATGAAAATATTTACGATAGATTATCAGAATTTGGGATGAATTATGTATTGGATTCAATCAAGGAAGATATGAAGGAATTAAAAGTTAATTATGATGTTTGGTTTAGTGAAAATGATCTTTATAAAAATGGTGATTTTAATGAAGCTATAGATCTTTTAAAGAATAATGGATCATTAATAGATTTGGATGGAGCTGTTTGGTTTAAGTCTGAAAATGATGATAATCATAAAGTAGTTATAAGAAGTAATGGAGATCCAACTTATTTCGCTTCAGATATTGCATATCATTATAATAAATTTATCAAACGTAAATTTAATAAAGTAATAGATATTTGGGGAGCAGACCATCAAGGCCAGATCCCTTTTATGAAATCTATGATAGAAAAAATTGGTATAGATAAAGATAACCTAAATTTATTAATTTATCAGTTAGTTACTTTGAAAAGAGACGGAGAAATAGTTAGGATATCTAAACGTACAGGAGATTTAATCACCTTCAAAGAGTTAATTGAGGATGTTGGATCAGATGTATGTAGATTCTTTTTCTTATCTAGAGCTTCTGAAAGTCAGATGGAATTCGATATAGATTTAGCTAAAAAAGAATCTGAAGATAACCCTGTATATTATATTCAATATGCTTATGCAAGGATATGTGGGATTTTACGATTAGCTGATGAAAAAGGAATTGATTATTCTAATCCAGATTTGAACTTAATATCAGAAAATTCAGAGTTAGATATGATTAGAAAAATGATTACTTTACCAGAAGTAATTTTAAAAATTTCTGAAACACTTGGCCCACACCAACTTACATATTTTGCTACAGAATTTGCAAATAGCTTTCATCTCTTTTATCAGAATTGCAGGGTTATATCTGAGGAAGATTTAGAAATGTCTAAGTCTAGATTAAGATTAGTTCAAGCAGCAAAAGTAGTGTTAGCAAAATATTTAACATTAATGGGCTTAAATAAACCTGAAAGAATGTAGAATAATATTAAGACTCTAAGTTACCTTCTTTTTTATATTTAATTGCCCTTTTAGCATATGCTTCTGAAGTGTTTTTAATTAAATCAATAAACTTTTGGTTAATTTCACTTCTGATTTTACCTGGTACTCCCATGACTATTGAGTTTTCAGGAATAGATTGTTTATCTGGTAATACTGTGCCAGAAGCTATTAAAGAGTCGCTACCAATAATAACACCATCGTTAACAGTCGAACCGTTACCAAGTAAAACTCTGTTACCGATTTTTGCAGCATGGCATAAAACTTTATGACCAATTACAACATTATTTCCAATTTTTACATCAGCATCTCCATGTAGTACTGAGTTATCTTGAATGCAAGTATTTTCCCCAATAGATATTTTGCCTGCATCAGCTCTTATAACTGCTCCAGGCCAAACACTTGAACCTTGTCCAATTTCTACATCGCCAATAATATATGCGAATTCACTAATAAATGCACTTGGATGTATTTTAGGGGTTTTACCATCTAAAGATCTAATCATTTTTACTCCATTTATTTTTATCTTGTATTCTTATTTTGCTGTCCAACCTAAGTCTATATTATATGAAGAACCAGTTATTTTTGATGCTTTATCCGATGCTAAGAAGAGTGCTAAATTTGCTACTTCATCTGGTTCAATTAATGATTTTATAGCAGCAGGACCTAAGGCAACTTTTTCAATGAATTCAGACTCTTTAATATTTAAAATTTTTGCTTGATCTGTAATTTGTTTTTCAGTTAAATTTGTTTTTACATAAGCAGGACATATAGCATTAGATGTGATCCCATAATCTCCCGTTTCTAATGCTATTGTTTTTGTTAGGCCAATCAAACCATGTTTTGCAGATATATATGCTGATTTAAATGGGCTAGCTACTAAACCATGTATAGATGATATATTAATTATTCTACCCCATTTATTATTTTTCATAGTTGGTAACACGCTTTTGATTAATTGAAAAGGAGTAGTGAGCATAATTTGCAGCATAGAGTTCCATATTTCATTGTGTAAATCTTCAATCTTTTTAATTGTTTGATAACCAGCATTATTTATTAATATATCAATCTTTTCATGATCATTTTTTATTTGATTAATTATATTTTCTGTTTGGTCTTGTTTAGTTAAATCAGCTTGGTAGAAATAACCATTTAAAGAACTAGCTATTTTTTCACCATTTTTATCTATATCTAATATAATGACCTTTGAATCATTTTTAGCAAAAAGTTCAGCTATTGCTTTTCCTATTCCTGAGGTTCCTCCAGTAATTAGAGAAGTTTTATTATTTAATTCAGACATAAATTTTCCTATATATGATTATTTTTAGGTAATTGAACTTTAGATATTATTTTTTGAAAATTTTTACCTAAAATCTTTTCTCTAGATTCTATACTTAAATCTTCCCAAATAACCCAGCCTAATTGTTGTCTTGGGTCTCTCATAGGTTGATCAGTACCAAATATTATTTTTTCATCTCCAATTAAATTTTTCAAATATTTTATTGATCTATTGGGAACATCTGTATAAGTAATTTCTGCAAATACATTTTTTGTTGAATTGATACACTCTGCTACTTCATCTATGTATTTATATGATGCAGCAGAGTGTGCTATTAACCAACTTACGTTTGGATATCTATTTGATAATCTCTTAATTGCATCTAAACCTCCTGTGTGAGGTGACTCTAAAGTGTGCATTAAAGCATAAAGGTGATATTTATTTCCAAATTCCCACCATTGGTCAAATGCAGGATCTTCATAAGATAGATCCATTTGCACATATGGTTTCATACCTATGAAGCCTTGTTTTAAATATCTTAATTCAATTTCACTTGAAATTTCTTCTTCTGACATATGTGTAGGATCTATTACTGCTACCCCAAAGACTTCTTCTTTAAAATTTAGCATAGCTCTACTAACTATTTTATTTCCATCTATTGCATCAGTACAAACTGGACCATTCCAGGTCATCATTGCTATTTGGTCTATACCACACCATCTATTTAATTCAATTACACCTTTTGCATCTCCATCTAACATAATTGGGCCAAGTGGAGATCCACTCTGACCACCTTCATGTAGTATATGAGAGTGTGCATCAATAACATGAGATGAAATAGGGATACCTTCTCTAGCTAATTCAATAATTTTATCGTCTCTAAGTTCATTCATATTTATATCTATAGGTTCTAAGCCTTTTAACAGTCGACTTAGATTTTTATTAGCTATTTGTTCTTTAGATTTATCTGATATTTGAGCATAATCTATATATGCTCTTGCAGCTCCAGGCGACCTAGAAGTCATTCCTGATCCAAATAACAGTCTTTGGTCTCCAAAGTCTTCGACATATTTTTCTATACCTCTATTAATTTGATAATCAGAGAATTCTAAATGTAGATTTTCATGTAAGCTCATTAGTTTATGTATGTGTTGTTGTTGAAACCAATAGTGATTCGTAAATAAAACAGGTAACGATTTATATCTATTTAAAAATTCGTGAAAGAATGAGAATACATCATTAGCACCCCATGCTTGCATATTTCTAATGCTTCCCACTTCCATTAAAGTAAGTATTTTATTGTTTTCTAAAGTATCTAATGTTTCACCCATTAAATCTTGATGTAAAGAATAACTTCCAGGAACTAACCTAACTGCCCTAATTTTATTTTCATTCATTGAATTAATCATGTCTTCAGCTGTAGTAAAAAAACCTGGATCTCCTATTGGATCAATACACCAGGACCCGAATAGTTTATTTGGATATTCTTTAATTTCTTTTAATAGTCTAAGGTTGCCGTACATTGATTCATAATGAATGGCTGATGAATGAGTTACTAAAGCACCAGCGATTTCAGCTAATTCCATATCCTCTAATAAATGTTCTGTCGACCATCTCTCTTTAGGGTGTTTATGTGGTCTTGGACCTATTATTGTATTGCAATCAAAATATTTTAAATTTTTCATATATCACCATTTGGAGCGGGAGACGGGATTCGAACCCGCGACTT
Organism: Chloroflexota bacterium; assembly: GCA_002723415.1. GTDB lineage: Bacteria > Chloroflexota > Dehalococcoidia > Lucifugimonadales. The sequence continues at coordinate 14,339 of PBOA01000025.1, read as the reverse complement.
CCTGCTTGGGAAGCAGACACTCTACCACTGAGTTACTCCCGCAACTCGTTTATTGTTAAATAAGTGAAAGATTATAGTATTATATACTTTTAGCTAATTCAAATTCAGATAAGGAATTATATATGAATATAAAAAATAATCCTATCAAATTAGGTTTGATAGGTCTGGGTAATTGGGCAAAAGAGGCGTATTTACCAATATTACTTAATAGAGATGATGTGGAAATTTTAGCTGTATCAGCTAGAACTAATAAAACTTTAGAAAAAGCAAAAAATATTATTAATAAAGACATTAAATTATTTAACAATTATGAAGATTTACTAGATCAACCAGATATTCAAGCAGTCTTTATTGGAATACCTCATACTGATAGTGCAAAAGTTGTAATTGATTCAATTAATAAAGATAAACATGTTTTTGTGGAGCCACCTTTATATTTTGGAGACAGATATGATTATATAAATAATTTGGTTATATCTAAAAATAAATCCATTCATATAGATGTTGAGTTAAACTTTTTACCAGTAATCTTAAAATGTAAAGAAATATTAGATTCAGGTAATTTGGGAAAAATTTTAAGTTCTAAAATAGAACTTAAAGTTGATTGGAGTACAGAATTAGATTTTAATATTGAGCAAATGAAAAAGTATGTTATTGAGTTAACTACTTGGTATGTGCCTGTTACTGATATGTTTACTTCTTCAGAGATTGAATCTGCAAAATATATAAATTCTAAAAATAATTTTGATATTGGTTCAATTGAAGTTAAATATGAAAATGGATATATAGGTGAATGGAAATTTAATTTAAGAGAACATCCTGGAATGAATTTAACTTTTGAAATAGTATTTGAACAGGGTCATATAAATTGTGCCCTGTCGACGGGTGATTTAACAGTAATAGATAAAAATGGAAACAAAACAACTCAAAATATACCACCAAAGTTACCTGTTTTTGCTTTTGCAGGAATGCAAGAAAGTGTAGAAATGTTTTTGAATTCAGTTAAAACAGGGTCTACTACATTTGATTTGAATATGTACAGGAATGTCAAAGATATACATTCAAAATTATATTCTTATTGTGGTATAAATGAGCCTAAATAATTTGACTAAAGCAATCAGAAGAACCTGATTTTTCAAAATCTTCAATTAAAGATCTTATTTTATCTGGGACTACTCTTGATTTACCGATTGATGAATCATAGTCGACATATATTAATTCTATAGAAGTTAAATGTTCTTCAGTATTAGCATTATATATTTCTATCTCTTGTGTAATACTAGTTTTTCCTATTTTTGTTATTCTAGAAAAAATATGTAATATATCTTCAACTTTTGCTGACTGTTTAAATTCTATAGTCGATTTAACAAGTGCGGTATCAAAATATTCTCTACTTTTTTGATTGTATAGTTTTATTCCTAAATTTCTATAATACTCAGAAACTGTTATTTCACCATATTCTAGATATTTTGCGTTAAAAACTATTTCTTGTGGGTCTACTTCAGACCATCTAACTCGAATTTTAAAATTAAAATTAAATCCTTTTGGCTTCAAAACTTCATTCCCTACCTTGAATTATTTTTCACCTAAAGATATACTCTCTGACGTGAGTTTGCAACCGAATAATAAATGTAAAATAGTTCATAGTTCACAGATGGAAATTGAAGTTTCATCTGGTAGTATGACACGTAAAGCTGGAATTTCCGAATCACTTGTTGGGGCAAAGAATATACACCTAGCTATTTCTACATTGCCTCCTGGATCTAGTGCTTCCCCTCATTATCATGTTAACTGTGAGACTGGTATTTATATTATGAAAGGAAAAGGTAGGTTTTTAACTGGACCTAAACTAGATGAAGATAATAAAATAAAAGAAGGTGATTTTATTCATGTGCCTTCTGGAGCAGTTCACCAACCAATTAATGATAGTGATTCAGAAGATTTAGTGATGGTAGTTGCAAGAAACACACCTACTGAAATAGTGATAGAATATAAGAAGGAATAAAATATTTGGGCCAGTAGCTCAGCTGGTTAGAGTGCAGTCCTGATAAGACTGAGGTCCGTGGTTCGAGTCCACGCTGGCCCACCACCCATTTTTAAATGCGAATTTAGGTTTCCTACATGAATGAAGAATATGTTTAATCTACAGAATAGAAGGTATATTGGCAACAAATACAAACTCTTGGATTGGATTTTTGATAATGTTGAGAAAAACTGCGAAGGAGACTCTGTTCTAGATATCTTTGCTGGCACTGGAGTAGTCGCTGAGAGGTTTTTAAAATCCCACAAGAAGGTTGTTTTGAATGACTTTCTTTACTCTAACGAAGTAATCTTCAATGCCTTCTTTAACTCTAATGGTGCGGACTACGAGCATCTTCGCTCAGTCGCTGAAAAACTTTCAGAGCTCTCGAAACAGAACAAGCGTCAGAATTATTTTGATAAACATTTTGGTGGTAAGTTTTTTAGCAAGAATGATGCCAGAGAAATTGGCTTTATACGTGAACGCCTAGAAGCTCTACTTGAAAGCAAGAAGCTAGAAAAAAAAGAATACTATATTCTGCTTGCTTCGCTTGTCTACTCAATTGACCATATATCTAATACTGTTGGTCACTACGATGCTTACTTCAAGAATAAAGAGATAAAAGATAGGTTTGAATACAAACTAATACAGAACCTAGACACTACTAGTAATGACATCGAAATACTAAGAGAGGATGCAAATATAGTTGCAGAGACTACAACTGCTGATATTGTCTTTATCGACCCTCCTTACAATAGTCGTCAATACTCTCGCTTCTATCATATTCTTGAGAACTTAGTTGAATGGAAGAAACCCAAGCTTCACGGAGTAGCACTGAAGCCCGAAGCAGAAAATATGAGCGACTACAGTCGTTCAAATGCAAAGGTAGTTTTTTCCGACCTCATAGAGAAGCTAGACTGCAAATATCTAGTCGTAACTTACAACAATACTTTTAATTCAAAAAGTTCTTCGTCTCAAAACAAAATTACTCTCGAAGAGATTACTGACATATTAAAACGCAAAGCTACTACAAAAGTACTGTCAAAAAGCTATCGTTTCTTCAACTCGGGCAAAACTGAATTTAAAGACCACAAAGAGTATCTTTTTATTACAGAGGTTAGACATGATTAGGTCTCCATTTTTCTACGTTGGCGACAAATATAAACTAATGAGTCAGCTAGTAGAATTATTCCCTCCTAACATTAAAACCTATGTAGGCGCATTCACAGGAGGCGGTAGTGATTTTTTGAACGTTAATGCCGAGCGATATCTGGCAAATGATATCGACAAAGACTTAATAAGACTACATGAAGAAATATCATCCTACGCCGATAACGGTGAGGCTCTGTTTACTAGAGTTTACGAAATTATAGACACATATAATCTGTCTTGCTCCTTTAAGGGTCAGACTACGCCACAAAGCTATAAAGAGAAATATCCCAAGACATACTTCGCAAAATTCAATAAAGAGTCTTACGTAAGATTAAGAAAAGGTTTTAATAGCGATGAAAGTAGAGACTACTTAAAGTTGTACATTCTACTAATATACGGCTTTAATCGAATGCTCCGTTTTAACAGGTCGGGGGAGTTTAATCTTCCTGTCGGCAATGTTGATTTTAATAAAAATGTAGTTGATGCTTTGAATAATTATCTGAGCTTTATGAAGGAGAACGAAGTCTCTTTTTCCTGCAATAATTATATTGACTTCATAAATAAACAAGAGCTAGGAGGAGATGACTTCGTGTATATCGACCCTCCCTACTTAATTTCAGCTAGCGAATATAACAAGCTTTGGGATAATAAACAGGAAGTAGAACTATATGAACTACTCGATGAACTTAATAGAAAAGGAATTAAGTTTGGTCTTTCAAATATGCTCGAGCATAAAGGGATGAAAAATAGCATTCTAGAAAAATGGTCAAAGAAATATAAAGTACATGAAATTAAGAGTAATTATATTAGCTTCAATAACAACTCAATTAAAACGACATCAAGAGAAGTATATGTAACTAACTATGAGCAGTAAACGAAAAGCAGAACATAAAATACTATCATTTAGCACGACGATGAGAACACCTCAACGGATTGCTGGCTTTTTGATACGCCTAAAGAAATACGACGGACAAGTTTTAACTAACGAACTCATAGACAAAATTGTAAAAGACGTAATCAGAAAAAAACTTTACTGGACTATGTATTTAAAAAGTAAGCCTGACCTTAAATCTGTTTATGAGAGTGAAGATATCTATTTCACCGATGAGCAGCTTGAAGAGATTGTCGCAAATTCTCCTCAAAAACATAAAGAATCAGGATTTGATAAAGGGTGGCCAAGCAGATTTCAGACTTGGTATGGGCTTTGTAAAGAATTCGGTTTTGCAGACTATGGGATAGGAAAAACAGTCAACATATCTCAGTCTGGGCATATGCTGTGTGATGCTTATGAACCAACTGACACAGAAGAGGATGTTTCAAAAACAATTCAAAATGTTTTTTTAAACGCTCTTGTAAAGTACCCTTCAAATAACCCATTTCGCAGAAATGCAAACGAGAATATACCCCTACTTCTCTTGATGAACGTCATAAAGCTTCTTAAAGAAGATGAAAATAATGCTGGAGTCTCAAGAAAAGAAATCCCTTTCATCCTTTGCTGGCCAGACAATGATGCGACAAAACTCTACAAGTACATAAAAGACTTTAGGGCAAAATACGGCTTTACTGCAAGCGATGATACTGTATATAAGATGTGCTTAAATCTACTTAACAGCACGAACGAAACACGCTTTAAGAAATCTCAAATCACCAAAGAGGCTGTAGACGATTTCTTACGTAAAATGAGAGTAACAGGTGTTATCGCACTACGAGGAATGGGGAGGTTTGTAGATTTCAATAAGCTCGAGAGCCAGAAGATTGAATATGTCCTGAAGAACTATGGTGAATATAGGACTTTCGCAACCGAACTTGAATACTATAACTTTATCGGCAAAATGGACGCACAAATTGTGTCCATTGAAACAGACGCCGTCACTTACAACATTCAAGATATAAGAAAAGCAAAATTATCAGAAGTAGCTAGCAAATACTCTAATGAACAAATTAGATATGAACTAGAGCTACTAAGCACTAACAGGGGGTCAAAAGACCTATACTTCAGCGATATTGACGAACCAACAAGGTTAGAATTTCTCACAAGCATAGCTCTTCAGCAAGCACTTGCAGGTGCTAGCGTAGAACCTAATTACCATATAGACGATGAGGGCAATCCAACATTTACAGCAAGTGGTGGCCTTGGCGATATAGAGGTGTATGACAGTAGTCATAACTCCCTGTTTGAGGTCACTCTGATGCGTGGTAAAAATCAAGCTGTACTAGAGATACCTGCCATTAAACGGCACCTAGATGAGATAAAGGAAGAAAAAAATAAGTTTGCTGTATTTGTTGCACCCTTTCTACACGCCGATGCCACGTTTATGATTGACTTCACAAAATACCATCACAAACTTGATATCTTTGGATACACGATTACCGAGTTTTGTGAAAAACTAAAAACGACAACTCTTTTGCAGCAATTCGACAAATCTATCACTAAACCGCTAACTGATCCAGATAAACTTTGTTAACCTGGATAAGTTAGCGAAATCTATCACTACTCGCTAAGAGATAATTGGGCTTATGGTTATCTAAATTGACATTAGTTTAATCATATTGTTAGATATATGCAATTATTAATATTTATTCATTAAAGGACTTAATATGTTTGCTAAAGTTATATCTATTAGCAATTGGTTTACTCTTCCTTATACCTACTTCTGTCAAAGGGCAACTTATGTGAGATAAATTATACTTTTGAGATAATTTTATGACTGTTAATATTGAAATATCTGACTCATTCGATCCATCAGTGCCTTTTCATTTATTTTGTGCAGGATGCGTTAATTTAATTACTAGAATATGGGGCCACCAAATCTATGGAATGGCAAATAAATTATATGATTTTGATAGTGATTATGTAGATAAAGTTAAATTAAATTCCTCAGAAGACGAATTAGTTAAAGATTATGTGAATCAGTTTGAATACTATATTGGTAATATTGGGAGCCAAGTTGACAGTATTACAAAAATATTAGGCACCCCTAAAGTTTCTTTTCCTAAACAAATATCAAAATGGAAAAAACATTATGAAGGTGCTTCGTCACCAGCTTTATATCAACCTCCAGATGAACCTAAACTATTTGTGGATTGGTGGCGTAAGATTTCAAAACCTATAAAAATAAGAGGTTATGATTTCGATGAAGAAAAAGGAAGGATAAAAGGACCACGAAGTTTATTAATGAAAAATTGGGATGAACTGAAAAATGAAGATAAAGATAAAATTAGGATAGCAATGGAAAAAATTAGTTCATATTTTGAAGATTATTTGAGCGAGCTTAATCAACTACATCTAAATAAGAATAGGTTGGCCTCTAAAAGATTACCGTTAATAGAAAGTATGAGTGGATCTCCTGTCTTAAAGACAGATTGGGCTAGATTAAACGAATTACATATATCATTAAATATTGAATACCCTAATTTAGAAACATCGTAAATTCCACAGATCGCCAGCAGAGAGGCAGGTAACCAAGAATGGGGTTAGATGCAACTAATATTAGAAAAGGATGAATATGAAAAAATCACCAAATAACGATATAATCTACTCCCCTACTGATTTAATTTCATTTTTAAAATGCAACCATTTAAGTTGGTCTGATCATAAAATATTAACTAATGAACTTAACAAAAATAAGCTAAAAAATGACTCATTTACAGATTTATTAGTTTCAAGAGGATTAGATCACGAATTAAATTATCTAAAAAGACTTAAATCTAATTATAATCATGTTGTAGAAATTTCAAGAAAAGAACCTTTAACAAAGCAAGTTGAATTAACTTCGAATGCAATTATCTCTGGTGCAGATATAATTTCCCAACCATTGTTATATGATTATCCTTGGTCAGGATATGCTGACTTTTTAATTAAAATAAATTCTCCTTCATCTTTGGGAGATTTTAGCTACGAAATATTAGATGCAAAATTAGCTTTTTCTGCAAAGCCTGAATATATATTACAGCTTTGTATGTATTCAGAATTATTAAGTAATACTCAAAATTTATTGCCTGAAAAAATACATTTATTACTAGGTAACCAAAAAACTACAACTTTTAATCTTTCTGACTATTATTATTATTATTTACATGCAAAAAATGAAATAGAAGTATTTGTTGAAAACTTACCTACAGAATCTTATCCCCAACCTTGTAAACACTGTAATATATGCAGTTGGCGTGAACATTGTAATAAACAATGGGAAATTGATAATCACTTATCTATTATTGCAAATATACAAACTTCACAAACTCAAAAACTAAACAATTCAAATATTTATACAGTTGAATCTTTTTCAAAAACAGATCCAGATATAAGAATTGATAATTTAAATCAAGATACGCGTTTACGACTACAGTCACAGGCTAAATTGCAAACACATAAAGCTAAAACAGGAGAAGATAAAGTTGAAATTCTTCCTTTAATTGAAAATAAAGGATTTCAAAGATTACCAAAACCTAATATAGGGGATCTATTTTTTGATATTGAAGGAGACCCTCTTTATCCAAATGGTGGGTTAGAGTATTTATTCGGCGTTTCTACATTTAAAGAAAAAACTGAAAATTTTCAATCATTCTGGGCACATGATCATGATCAAGAGAAAAAGACATTTAAAGAGTTTATGTTTTTTATACAAACTCATTTAAGTAAATACCCTGATGCATATATATATCATTATAATCATTATGAAAACACTGTTCTTAAACGACTTGCTTGTCGGTATGCAATCTTTGAAGAAGAACTAGATAATCTTCTAAGGCAAAGTAAATTAGTTGATCTTTATAAAGTTGTTAGAGAAAGTATCAGAACATCTCAAAGTGGATATTCACTAAAGGATTTAGAAATATTTTATATGGAAAAGCGTAAAGGTGCGGTTGATACGGCTGATATGAGCATATTGTTTTATAACCAATGGTGTGAATCTAAAGACCCTAATTTGCTTAAAGAAATATCTGAATACAATAAAATCGATTGTAAATCCACATATTTGTTACGAGAATGGCTTATATCATTAAAACCTAATAATTCAACTTGGTTTGAAGATATAAATGAAAACGACAAGAATAATCAAGATGAACGTAGCCATTGGGAAATAGAATATGAAGAAACTAAAAACTCACTTGAGCAGATAGAAGGTGAAAAAAAAGATTTAGCTATAGAAGTATCCAATTTGCTTGAATTTCACAGGAGAGAAGAAAAAGTAGAATGGTGGGAAACATTTGATAGGCAACAAAAATACACTGATGAATTAATTGATGACCTTGAGTGCATTGGAGGTTTAGTAAGAATAGGCACTCCAGTTCCTGAAAAAAAATCCATGCTATATAAATATAAATTTCCTCCACAAGAATTTAAACTTCGAGATAAAATTCCTGTAATTAATGTGTCTACTCTGGAGAACGTTGGACAAATTTTTAAAATTCATCAAGAAGAGAATACATTAACATTAAAATATAAAGAATCAAAAAATAATCCACCATTACCTGAAAATTTATCTATTGGACCTAGTCCTGTTATTTCATCTACTGTAATACGTAATGCTATTTACGCATATGCAAAGACTTTAATAAATAATGCAGATAATACACATCAATGTGTTACTGATTTATTAAACAAATCTATTCCACGAATTCGTAATAAACATCATGGCGAAAAAATTATCACCTCTGATGAACTATTATCTGGTGCAAAAGAAGCAATTCAGAATTTAGATAATAGTTATCTATTTATACAAGGTCCACCTGGAACTGGTAAAACATATTCTAGTAGTCATATTATCGTTGAATTAATGAAGCAAGGTAAGAAAGTTGGTATTACGTCTAATTCTCACAAAGCTATACATAATATGCTTGAAAAAATTGAATCTATTGCAATGGATCAAAATTATTCTTTTGCAGGTATTAAAAAAGTGAGTGAAGACATGCCTGAAACTTATTTTGACAGCAAAAGTCATTGCATATTTAACTTAGAACAATCTAAACAAGTTGAGAAGTTTTTTATTGAAAATAACTCTGAATTAATTGCAAATATATTAGATGGAATATGTGATGACCTACTATTAGATGAAGAATCAAAAAAACGTTTACTAGGGCCAAAAGTATATGAAAGAATGAAAAATGGGGAAGAAGCAATAAAAAATATACCATTTGATACTGCGAATCTTTTTGCAGGCACTGCATGGTTATTTTCGAGGCCTGATTTTCATAATCAATTAGATTATTTATTTATTGATGAAGCAGGTCAAGTATCTCTTGCAAATACAATTGCTATGGGTACTGCAGCTAAAAATATTGTTTTGGTTGGTGACCAAATGCAACTTTCACAACCTATTAAAGGAACACATCCAGGTAATGCTGGGCTTTCTGTTCTTGAATACTTATTAGAAAATAAATCTACAATACCCCCTGAACAGGGTATTTTTCTTGATAAAACATGGAGATTGCATCCAGATATATCAGATTTTATTTCTCCTGCATTCTACGATAATAGATTAATATCAGAGAGTATTACCAAAAAGAGGAAGTTAATATTAAAAAACACTTCTCTACCTTCTACAGGTATTAATCTGTCTTTTATTGAGCATAATGGATGTACTCAAAAAAGTGTTGAAGAGGGAGAAATTATTAAAAAGAATTATATAGAACTTTTAGGACAGCAATTTCAGAATGAAAATCAAATAAATCGTATAATAACTGAGGATGATATTATTGTAGTTACCCCTTATAACGTTCAAGTTAATTATTTGAAATCTATTCTTCCTAATAAAGCACGAGTTGGAACTGTTGATAGATTTCAAGGGCAAGAAGCTCCAATAGTATTAATATCAATGGTTACTTCTAATTATGAAGATATTCCTCGTGGTATGGATTTCTTGTATAGTAAAAATAGATTAAATGTTGCTCTTTCACGTGCACAATGTTTAGCAATATTAATAATGAATCCTAACCTTCTTCAAGCATCTTGCCAAACTATAGAACAAATGGATTTATTAAATAAATTTTGTGGCTTACAAAAATATACTATAGGCGAATATATTCACTAGAATTAATTGGCAGAATATAAATTGGGTTGTGAAAATTCTTTTATAACAGGCAAAGAAAATTAATGAATTAATATTATTTTATAATATCTCTTAAATTTGGGTATTCAATATTTAATGATAAATGAAATTCGTTTAACCTGTTCCAGCCTTCATTTAAACCTACATTAGTATATGTACTAGTTAGCTTTGTAGGTGCTAATCTATTGCTATATATATTTAGCTGGTTAAGCCTGGCCAGATAATGTTCAAAATATAAATTAATTTTTTGCATTGATATTCTGATTTTATCTTTATCTTTATCTTTTAATTCATCCCAATCATTAATTAATAAACTGCGTGGTCCTGTTAATACTCCACCTTCTCTATCCAAATTATATTCATTAAAATCAATAGGTTTTGAAATGTTACGCCACCAATCGACAAATACTTTAGGTTGATCTGGTGCCTGATATAGAGACATTGAAACAGGAGCTATATAATGTTTTTTCCACTTTGATACTTGTTTAGGGAAAGACATATCAGGTATCGTGAATATTCTTGCAATGTTATCTGCTTGATTGCCAATATCACCTATATAGTGTTCGAACTCATACACATAATCTTTAATTAATTTTTCTTCTAATGAAGATAATTGAGTTCTTTCATCTAAACTATATGAATCACTATCAAAATCATATAATTCATTTGCCATATAGTAAATTGTGTGTCCCCATATTCTTATAATTAAATCAATACATCCTGAACAAAATAAATGAAAAGGGACTGATGGGTCGAGTGACCGAGACATTGTAATTGATCCTACATAATTGTTAATATTTTAATCGAATATATTTATATTTGGATTATTTGTCAAATAATTTACCTATTGTTTAGATTCCATGGGAATATCAACACATTATGGTATTTCTTCACTACTAGCTAAGAGATAATTGGGCTTATGCTATCTTAGGTTTTACTTGTTAGGTAGTTTTACTCTTGAAAATACCTTATATTTTTAATATAAATATTATGTGATATCTAATAGAAAGTGATAACTAAATGATTAATGTGTTAAAAGAGTGGTCAGTATCAATCATATTAATTTTATTAATAATTGGTATTGGAGTTGTATTAGTTCTTAGCTCAAATGGTGTGATTGGATTTGGAACTGGAGTAGAAAAAGATACAAGTTTTTGTAATGATAATTCTATGAGTGATGAGGAGAGAGAGGAATGTATACATAGATTTTTTGAATCGCTTAAACCTGGGGAGATAGCAATATCTGCTGATATAGAAGAGGTAACGACTGATATAGCAGTGGGTGATGGATTTACAACACCTGAACAATTAACTGAACAATTAACTGAACAATTTATGCTAACTGAACAATTTATGCAGGATGAACGTGTAGCAACTTCTTATACAGTTGAAATGCTGGAAGAAATGAGACAAGAACTTGATGCTTTGAAACAGGAGCAAAGCCAAATAGAATGGGATGAAGAACCTGATTGGTTGCAATTCCAAAATTTCATGAATGAACAATTGGAACATCAAAGAGAATCAATTTTAAAATTAGAAGAAGCAATTATGGTTGTGTTACCCTCAACTAATCCCTTAGATAAACCAATTGCTACGCCTGGACTACCAACAACCCCAACTGCTACACCTACTTTAACACCAACACAAAGTCCAACTTTTATACCAAGTAATTCTAATGGTAATAATGTAAATTCATTACCACATTCTATAAGTTATGCGAGTAGAACAACGACATGGAATACAGTTAACCTTAATAATTCAGGTTCAAATATAATTACAGTTAATCCAGGAGCTAATGTATCTGTAGATGTAGCTATGACATATACACATGCGACATATTGCCCTGGTTGTATAGTTCAATTTTATATAAGACTTAATGATAATTTTAATAGTTGTTTAAGAACAGGTCAGACGCATAATGGTGGCTCTGTATCTAAATCATTTAACTTTACTGCACCAACTGAACCTGGAACATATTATTTACAGTTTACGGGGAGTTTGCAGTATTCTTGTTTAGATAGTACAAACGCAAGCACAGAATTTGGCAATGATACATTAGGAACTTTAATAGTTATTGATAATTCAAATACTCCTACCTCAACAGCGACTTTAACACCAACTCCTACTCCTACATCTACTCCATAGGAAATTGAATTTGAAGTGACAGTTTATGGAAACTACATAACACGCACCCAAGGTTCTTGATTAAAAACTCCTGTTTCATATTTAATACTTTTTAATATTAATTAAACCACTTCACTATTAGCTAAGAGATAATTGGACTTATACTATCTATTTGACAACATTAGTTATACTAAAAATATATTCATAACCATCATTAAATGGGGTTACATATGTCATCAATTTACTGTCCAGACTGTAATAGGCAAGCAGGCGATAACTGGACTGAGTGTTATTTTTGTGGAGGTAAGAACCTAAAAGAAGGAGAACCAAGTCCTTTTACTTCTATACCTGAAGAATCTAAAGAAGGTGAACTAGCTAGACAAGAATCTTTATCAGGCATTGATGATAGAGTGAAGAAATTACTTGATAAATCATACACAGATGAACTTACTCAATCTGAAAAAGATGAACTTTCTAAAGCTTTAAGACCCCTATCGGCAGTACAAAAAGTAGCACTCCAAATGGAATACAAGAACATCCGACCCGAATATACCACTAAGCAAAGGCTAATCTCTTTGTTTTTAACCATAATATTGATAGTAGTGATATCAATTATAGCTTATTTCATCATTAAATTTGAAATGAGCAAAGGACATTTAGCTGATGATACTCCATATACCTGTGAAGAATTAATGAGTGATATTAGACAAGAGTATCCCGATACACCAATTCCCTATTATGATATTTCTTGGGAACAAGTTGTCAGTATTACCAATATTAAGCAGACTAAACTTGAAGGCGATAATGATATTTCATGCAGAGGTAATGTCATATTAAAGAATTCCCCCTTCAACGAAACAGAAGGTGAAATATATTTTTTTAAAGACCGTAATTGGTGGTATTATCAAATAACACCATTAGAGTAAATCCTATTTCTTTTTTTAATAGATTTTCAATAATTGGGCTTATCCTATCTAAATTGACATTGGTTTAATCATGTTGTTATATATAAGAACTTATTAATATTTATTGATTAAAGGTTTTAAAATGTTTTCTAAATTGAAATACCTATTAGCAATTGGTTTTCTTTTTCTTCTTCCAGCTTGTACTAGTGAACCTAGCACTCAGGTTACAAATATAGATTCTTCTGATGAGGTAAGTTTAGTAAAAGAGGTTTCTGAGATTGTAAATACTGCTACACCATTACCTTCAACTGAAGAGAAAAAACAAGAAGATGTACAAAGTATTCAAACAGAACCTTTAGCTCCAGAAATTGCACATAATCCTAAATTTCAAGATTGTGTTGGAGTTCGTACAGGAAAAGATGAGGATGGTAATAGGTACTGGAATGTGCGAGGACATACATTATGCACTGAAAGAAATTTAAGAGTATTAGTTCAGGATTATATTGATGGTTTAAATAATGGCGATTTTAACTTAGTGAAAAAATATATTTATGAAAAAAGTTTAACTGAAATCACACCAATATTTGAAGATAAAAGTAACCAAATTAGTAGTGATAGTTTAAATTTAACCTGGGAAGATGAAGAACCACCTGCAAAGAGAGGCTCTAAACGTGCTTCAGTATTTATTAATGTAACTGGAGAAAATTTTTCTGAAAGATGGTTAATAGATTTTATAGAGGTAGGTGAAAAAGGTGGGGGTATCTGGTTTATAAGTTCTGTATCATATGATCAATAAAGATACCACTTAACTAGCTAATAGATAATTGGGCTTATGCTATCTAAATTGACATTCATTTAATCATGCTGTTATATAGATGAAATTATTAATCTTTATTTTCTGCTCATTGCTATAAAAAAGGTAAATTATGAAATTATCAGATACACCAATGAGATTTATCTTAACGTTATTAATCTCAGTAGTCGTATTATTTATATTGCTAATATTAATATTTGCTGATTGTACAGGCCCAGAAGGTCTTCAAGGAGTTCAAGGCCTGCAGGGTGAAAAAGGAGAAACTGGAGATACAG
>PBOA01000024.1 GCA_002723415.1 Chloroflexota bacterium | reverse complement strand
CGTATTACTTATATTGCTAATATTAATATTTGCTGATTGTACAGGCCCAGAAGGTCTTCAAGGAGTTCAAGGCCTGCAGGGTGAAAAAGGAGAAACTGGAGATACAGGTCCCCAAGGAATACAAGGAATGCAAGGGGTACAGGGTGATGTGGGACCATCAGGCCTGCAGGGTGAAAAAGGTGCAACTGGAGATACAGGAGCCAGAGGAATCCAAGGCCTGCAGGGAGAAAAAGGAGAAACTGGAGATACAGGAGCCAGAGGAATCCAAGGTCTACAGGGTGAAAAAGGTGAAACTGGAGATACAGGTCCTCAAGGGATACAAGGGATACAAGGGATACAAGGGATACAAGGGATACAAGGTGAGGTAGGTCTGCAGGGTGAAAAGGGAGAAACTGGAGATACAGGACCCCAAGGAATACAAGGCCTGCAAGGTGAAAAAGGTGTACAAGGATTCACAGGAACAGGAGCAACGGGAGCACAAGGTCTTCAAGGAGTTCAAGGTCCAACAGGAGCACAAGGTTCTACAGGTGCACAAGGAGAAACTGGTGCTACAGGTGATAAAGGTGATCCCGGTTATGCTTACAGCAGGGCTATCCCAAGTACTTCCACGATAACCTCTCTTGATACAACTGGAGATGTTGGAGATTATTCGTCAGTGACGATAGGAGCTGACGGCCTGGGACTCATCAGTTATTACGACAATACTAATGAAGACCTAAAGGTAGCCCACTGCTCAAATACTGCATGTACAACTTCCACGATAACCTCTCTTGATACAACTGAAGATGTTGGAAAGCATACTTCAGTGACTATAGGAGCTGATGGCTTGGGACTCATCAGTTATTTAGACGAGACTAACGATGACCTAAAGGTAGCCCACTGCTCAAATACTGCATGTACAACTTCGACGATAACCTCTCTTGATACAACTGGAAATGTTGGGGCTTATAATTCAGTGACTATAGGAGCTGATGGTCTAGGACTCATCAGTTATTACGACAATACTAATTATGACCTAAAGGTAGCCCACTGCTCAAATACTGCATGTACAACTTCGACGATAATCTCTCTTGATACAACTGGAAATGTTGGAGTTGATGCGTCAGTGACGATAGGATTTGATGGCCTGGGACTCATCAGTTATTACGACAGCACTAACAAAGACCTAAAGGTAGCCCACTGCGCAAATATCTTCTGCTCACCGTATTTCAGGAGACGTTAAGAAGATGAGATTTATTTTAACGATATTAATTTCAGTAGTCGTATTACTTATATTACTAATATTAATATTTTCTGATTGTACAGGCCCAGAAGGTCTTCAAGGATTTCAAGGCTTGCAGGGTGAAAAGGGTTTAACTGGAGATATCGGAATACAAGGAATACAAGGTGTACAGGGTGGTGTGGGACCATCAGGTCTGCAGGGAGAAAAGGGAGAAACTGGAGATACAGGAGCCAGAGGAATACAAGGCCTGCAGGGAGAAAAAGGTGAAACTGGAGATACAGGAGCCAGAGGAATACAAGGTCTACAGGGTGAAAAAGGTGAAACTGGAGATACAGGTCCTCAAGGGATACAAGGGATACAAGGGATACAAGGTGAGGTAGGCCTGCAGGGTGAAAAAGGAGAAACTGGAGATACAGGACCTCAAGGAATACAAGGAGTACAAGGCCTGAGGGGTTTACAGGGACCGATAGGAACAGGAGCAACCGGAGCACAAGGCATTCAAGGAGTTCAAGGTCAAACAGGAGCACAAGGTTCTACAGGTACACAAGGGGAAACTGGAGCTAAAGGTGCTAAAGGTGATCCTGGTGATGCTCTTAGTCGGCCCAGTACCTCTACCCTAACCTCTCTGGATACAACTGGCGATGTTGGGAAGTTTACATCAGTGACAATAGGATCCGATGGTCTGGGACTCATCAGTTACTATAAGGATTACGGTGACCTGAAAGTAGCCCACTGCTCAAATACTGCATGTACAACTTCCACAATAACCTCTCTGAGTACAACTGGTAGAAAGGGTTATTATACATCAGTGGCCTTAGGGGCTGATGGACTAGGAATAATTGCTCATAGTGATGACGGAAATGGTAACTTAGATTTAGCCCACTGCTCAAACATAAACTGCACCTCTGCAACTTTAACGATTCTTACGTCAAATACTGGTGGCTACCCATCTATCATGATAGGAGGCAATGGGTTAGCTATGATAGCAGATCGATATACTGAAAACGGCTCAGGACTTGCCTTTTTCCTCTGCTCAAACTTAACTTGTACTAGTGTCGGCGGTGCAATTGTTGATAATGATGCTGTAGGAAGATATACATCCTTGGCGATAGTGCCTGATGGCTTCGCATTCATCAGTTATTATGACAATGGTGCTCTGAAAGTTGCCCACTGCTCAAACATAAACTGCAGCTCTAAAACGATAACCTCTGTTGATACAACTGGTGTTGTTGGGACTTATAATTCAGTGACGATAGGAGCTGACGGTCTAGGACTAATCAGTTATTACGACGTGAGTAACCGTGATCTAAAGGTAGCCCACTGCTCAAATACTGAATGTACAACTTCCACGATAACCTCTCTTGATACAACTGGATATGTTGGAAAGCATTCATCAGTTACCATAGGGACTGATGGTCTAGGACTCATCAGTTATTACGACGAGACAAACAAAGATCTAAAGGTAGCCCACTGCTCAAACATAAAATGCACTTCTGCGATAATAACTTCACTGGATACAAATGGAGATGTTGGACTTTATACATCAGTTACTATAGGGATTGATGGGTTGCCACTCATCAGTTATTACGACAATACTAACGGTGACCTAAAAGTAGCCCACTGCGCAAATATCTTCTGCTCTACCTCTATGCGCAGACGCTAGTATAGAATTTGAAATACCTGACATAATTACTTAGAGAGAACTATTCATAATTAAATTCCAATTATATCTACAGGATTACTAATTATAATGTTATCAATTTGATTACTTGGCATATATTTACATTATATGATTGATTAGATTTTCAATTTTTATTGTAGAAAAGATTTATCATTTAAATAATTGGTATTATGGTTAACTATATTGACTTTAATTTATACATGTTGTTATATATAAATTATTAATTTTATTAGTAATTTATATTTTTTTAGGGAATGTAACATTTGGAAAAATCACAGGATAACTTAATTCTTACTGATGTAATGATTATTTTACATAATGCATTAAATAATGAAGGTAAGAAAGTTCAAAGAATTGTTGAAGATTTGCATGAAGGTAGTAGTTTACAAGAGTTTCAATTATCTTTCAATTCTTGGGCTTCAATTCTGATGTATCATGCTGATGTAGAAGATGAAAACATGACTTCCATTCTGACTGATTTTAGTCTTGCACGAGATAATGAGGCCGAACACCTTGAATTGAAAGAACTTTCAGAAAGCTTAAATGAATATTTGGATAATCATTCTGTAGACAACTTAGAAAGAAATGCGAAATCTGCTATTATTGCCTTAGAACATCATCAACATCTAGAACTTATTGAAGCATTAAACGATGTGCTTGACGTTTTAAATAATGAAATAGGGAAAACTAAGCTTGTAGCAAGAACAATTCGTCATTTGTATGCAAAAATTGTCAATCTTAGAACCTCTCAAGAAGATCATTTTGAAAGTGAAGAAGCATTGGTTTTACCTGAGGTTGAAGCTAGATTAAGTATAGAAGATAAGAAAAAATTGATTGGTAAATTACTTATAGACCATGAGTCTGAAGACCCAAATTGGTTGATTAACTGGCTTTTTGAAAATGTTGGCCAAAATAACAGAGATACAATCTCAAAAGCTTTAGCTTTATAATAATTTTTTTGAACAAAAGATTTCTAAATATAATCTAAATTGACTTTGGCTTTAGCATATTGTTATATAGAGACACTTATTAAGAAATTAAATTTCTTTAGGAGGGCTTCATGTTAAAGAAAATTACAATAGTATATATATCAATATTAATAGTTTCATTAATAACTGCCTGTGGCAGTTCAGACGACTCTACTACTCCTGAAGTATCCATCTCAGCACCATCATCTGTACCTACAGTAGCTCCAGTAGGTCCAGCATCTGATGATGAAACTAAAATGTCGGATAGGTCAAAATCTATTGACGCAAAAGATACGGAAAAAGCTCAAGGCAAAGCTGCGGACAAAGCAGCAGAGAGTGCAGCTGGTAATGTTACTGTAGCTGGTAATGCTGGTGGATGGACATCAGAATTGTCTCTTAATATGGCTAAAGCAGAACAAACTAATAAGCTATTAGAAATTTACTGGACATCTCATATTGAATATACTCCTGAAATAGCAAAAGAGCTATTACATCCTGAATACTTTGAAAAAGGTTCAATGACAATTGATGAACAAATCAATTCATTAAAATCAGAAGGAGTCAAAATAACATTTGAGACTGATGGTACTGCTGCTAGAACCGGATCAACAACTTTAGGAATGATAGTATTTGTCACTCACCCTACTGAAGGTGATTTAAAGTATTACATGACATTTAAAGAAACTGAAAAAAGAAATAATGAATGGAGAATAATTAACGTAGAAGAAATGGAAGCCAACTAGAGAATAATAACTGATTATTTCTTAAGAATATATGATTTAAATCTCTGCTAATAAAACTAATATAATATAACTATTTGGTTAGTTGATCTGAGAATTTCTTTTAATAACAGCATCCAGTTGATCTTTCTTGATATGAAATGAATGTTCGTCTTCGGGGAATTTTTGGTTTACTACATCGTCTATGTATTCTTCAAATACATCTTGTATCTGTTTTCCAAGGTTTGAATACTGCTTGACAAATTTAGGTGTGAATTTGTCAAAAATACCGAGTATATCATGAGCAACAAGTCCTTGCCCGTCACAATGAATACCTGCGCCATAGCTGATAGTAGGAATATTAAGACGTTCAGTTACTATCTTGGATATCTGATCTGGAACACACTCTAATATGATGGCAAATGCTCCAGCTTTTTCTACAGCAAGAGCATCTTCTATCACACGGGTAGCTGTTTCAAGGTTAGTCCCTTGAGCCTTGTATCCTCCCAATTGAGATATATGTTGAGGAGTAAGCCCGATATGCCCAACCACAGGTATACCTGCGCGAACAATTGCATTTACTATATGTGCTGCATTTATTCCTCCTTCTACCTTGACTGCATCAGTTCCGGCTTCTTGCATAAAACGGCCAGCATTTATAATCGCATCTCTTTCTGAAGTATTGTTTGTCATAAAAGGCATATCACCAATTATAAACGCATATTTTGTTCCTCGACTAACTGCTTTAGCATGATGTATCATTTCGTCTAATGTAATTGGAACAGTGGTTTCGTACCCTAGAACAGTCATTGCAAGAGAATCACCCACTAGAATAGTATCCAACCCTGCCCTATCAGCAATAAGAGCAAGTGGATAATCAGGAATACTTAACATTGTAATCTTACGACCTTTTTCTTTCATTTCTTGTAAATCAAGAACTGTGACTTTATGCTTTATTTTCTCTTTCTCTCTCAATTTATTGTCTCTCTTTCATTAGAACTATAGCTAGGATAATCTAAATTGAATAATGATTGTACTTGTATTAATCTATGTAACCCCAGTAATGTATAATTTACTTATATCATAGCAATTTGTACAACAGTATTTTTAATACTATATAAACAGAGAACTAAGTCATTAGATTTATTATCATTCATAAACCTACCTTAGAAATATTCATACTAATATTGGGTTTCTAAAAATTTTCATAATTATATCAGAATCTGTTAGTGAATATACTTATAACTTCACTAGCTGTTAATATATCTAAAATAATTTAAATTGACATTCATTTATGTATATTGTTATATAGACTTAGTTATTGATATTAAATCAGGTATATAGGTCCTATTCTTCACGAGGAATAAGAATCTTATAAGTATTGTTTTAAGAGAGGTTTGTGAAATGTTGATTATAGATGGTGATTATCCTATGGCTATAGGCGCACTTATGTGGGACAGAGATTTGTCTTGGCCGCTAGAACGTATCAGAACTTCAGAACCCGGGTACCCCAAATTATCGCAAACATGGTCAGATGCCTATACAATGGCAAGTTTACCAGAAATGAGAAAAGCTGAAATAGCTGCAGCACTTGTTAAAGTTGTTTCCTGTGTAAAACGTCCAGGTCATCCGCATGGAGAATTCCGTACACAGGATATAGCATACGCTAGTTCTATGGGACAGTTAGCTTATTACCGATTACTGGAATCAAAAAAAGAAGCTAAAATCCTGTCTACAAAGAAAATTTTTAAGTCTCATTTAAAACTGTGGGATGATGCAAAAATATATGATGAATTACCAGTTGGATTTATTATTGGAATGGAGGGTGCTGACGCAATCGTTGATCCAGATCAAGTTTTTGAGTGGTGGGGTAATGGGTTACGAGTCATAAGCCTATCTCATTATGGAGTTAGCGCTTATTCACACGGAACTGCTACGGGAACCGAAGGAAGTCTTCTTCCAGCTGCAAAACCTCTCTTACGCAATATGGAAAAACTTGGAATGATACTCGATGTATCTCATACATCAGATCAATCAGTTAAAGAAGAATTGGATTTATTTAATGGACCTGTACTTGCAAGTCATCAAAATTGTCGAGCAATTGTACCTGGTGAAAGACAACAACCAGATGAAATTTTAAAGGCAGTTATTGAACGTGGTGGAGTGATTGGTTCGTCTATGGATACATGGATGCTATACAAAGGGGGATTGGACTGGAGTGGAAAGATCCCAGCCCCATGGGATGTGTTTCCAAGGGAATCAGTGACTTTAGAAGACTATGTAGATAATATTGACCATGTAAACCAACTCGCAGGAAATTCAGAACATTCAGCTATTGGAGGAGACACAGATGGACAAGGCGGCACACCTGAAGCTCCATTTGAAATTGATACAGTAGTTGATTACCAAAAAATAGCTGATGTCTTAATTAACCGTGGATATAAAAATTCAGATATTGAAAACATAATGTATAAAAACTGGCAGCGTTTCTTTGAAAAATGGTTACCTGATTAAGTCAAATTATTTGGCAAATTTAATCCAGAATTTTTAAAAAGTAAGAAGGTATAAATGAATACTAGAACCAATCAAACAAATATATATGCTATTATTGCTGAAGAATTATGGAATGGCGTATCTGAAAATCCTGCTAAAAATTTAGCAGTAATAGTTAATGAAAAAATTATACAAGATATAATTCCTGTCCATATGGTTCCAAATGATATCGAAACAATTAAATTGCCAGGCTGTACTTTATTGCCCGGACTGATTGATGCTCATGTACATTATAGTTCAGTTATGGGACCTGCATTTTTATCAGCTGGAGTTACAACTATTAGAGATGTTGGCAACGATCTTCACTGGATACTCAAAGAACGTTCATTTAACGAAAGCAATAATGATAGTGGACCAAGCATAGTTTGCTGTGGACATCTTCAAGATGGACCAGTTAAATATTGGCCAAATATGGGACGAGCTAATATTAATGCTGATTCAATTAGGTCATCTGTAAAAGAACATATAACAGCTGGGGTAGATGCTATAAAGCTTTATACTAGCGTTGATGTTGAAATGGTTTATGCTGCTATAGATGAAGCACATAAACTTGGCAAACCTGTAACCGCTCATCTTGGGGAATGTTCAGTAGAAGATGCTATTTCTGCTGGGTTAGATTGTATAGAGCATTTATCTGGATGCAGACCAGCTTGGGCTAATTCCACTCAAAAAGAAGATGATGCTCTTATAGATTTACTTTTAAAACATAATGTTGCTATTGACCCTACTTTGGTGGTTTTTGATAGAGTTGCTAAAGGTTTAGACTTAGTGTTTGAAAGAGATAATTCACGAAACTGGGTTCATCCTTCGCACTTACATTTTTGGAATAAATATGGATTATTTATTCGCAAAACTCCCTTAAACCTTCAACAAGAAATTTTGTATCTTAAAAGATTTTTGTTACGTGCTCATCAGTCTGGAGTTACGACTGCTATGGGTACAGATACTCCTTTTCCAAGATTAGCTCCTGGTTTTAGTCTGCATGATGAAATAGCAAGTTATGTAGATGTTGGAATTAAACCGGTTGATGCACTAAGATCTGCTACATCTGTTAACGCAAAGGTTCTAAAAAAAGATTCTGTTATAGGTAAAATTGCAAAAGGTTTTGATGCAGATTTTGTAGCAGTAAAAGGTAATCCTATAAATGATATACGAGATATAACCAAAACAGAGCTAGTTATACGCAAAGGAATGGTTATTTCTCAGGTAAAAATACAAAAAGATTTGAAATCTAAATTTGATAATATTCCTAATGATGCAATTACACTTGATTTTTTGGATAGAATTAAATAGATAGGCTATAAAGCAAGAAATTATGAATACTTAAATAAATTAAAGATTCATAAAGTAGCCTATATAAATATTAACTATTTTTAGTATTTCATTATTAGTAAAGAATCTCTGATATAAATTGACAATCATACTTGCTTAGGTTTAACTAGTTATAATTATTGATATTGAATATTAATATATCAATAGACTAATTAAATTGTTAAGGAGTTCTAAATGGCTAAAGGGCAAGATGCTAAAAAAGAAGTAAAAAAACCAAAAAAACGTAAGGAAAAAAAACCTTATGGAGGAAAAGACTTAGATTCAAAAAAATAGGTAATTGGGGTTAAATATTATAGGAGCCCTATTTAAAAGAGGGATATTATTTATGAGTAAAATGAACGCTGCACTGTATCAAGGCAATGGTAAATTATCTGTTAAACAGTTGGATATTCCTGAAATTGATGAAGAAGAAGCTTTAGTTAAAGTCAGAGCTGAAGGTGTATGTGGGTCTGATTTACTTATGTGGACAGATCAAGATGATCCCGCTGGAATATGGTCTTGGTCAAAAGAGCCTAACAGCTTACCGACTGGACATGAAGTCTCTGGGGAAATTGTAGCTGTTGGGTCAAAGGTAGATTCAAACCGAATTGGTGATCGAGTTGCGGTAGATATGATTGGACTTGGAGTTAATTGTAGTAATTGTTTTTTCTGTAGACAGGGACAATCTAAGCAATGCATTAATAAAAAACCCGATTCAGGTGGTGGATATGCTCAATATGTTAAAAGAAATGCAACTGGATGCTTTAAACTTCATGAAAACATGGGTTGGGATGAAGGTGCTTTAGTTGAACCTTTGGCTGTATCAGTACATGGTTGTCGCCGAGGTAAGCTTGGAGGGGGTGAAACAGTTTTGGTTC
The DNA here is from genome assembly GCA_002723415.1 of Chloroflexota bacterium. Taxonomy (GTDB): domain Bacteria; phylum Chloroflexota; class Dehalococcoidia; order Lucifugimonadales. The sequence goes on along the minus strand of PBOA01000024.1, from coordinate 20,986 downwards.
TTGGAGCAGGAAATATTGGACAAACTGCTGTAGCCGCTGCCAGAGCTATGGGTGCTGGTAAAGTAATGGTTACAGCGAGGTATTCACATCAATCTGACTTGGCAAAAGATCTTGGAGCTGATGTAGTCCTACCAGACGGTGGAGATGATTTAATAGATGCTGTTGCTGATGAGACAGATGGCAGAGGTGCTGATATGACTTTAGAATCTGTTGGTGGTAGAAGTGGAGCTACTTTATTTCAAAGTATCGAATTGACTCGTAAACAAGGAAGAATAGTTATCTTAGGTGGATTTTGGGTTCCAATAGAAATGGATTGGATGGAACCTTTAATGAAAGAACAGTCAATAATATTTTCCAACTGCTATTCTATACTAGATGGCAGGCATGATTTTGAAGTTGCTATTGATATGATGGGTTCAGGTCAAGTAAATCTTAAACAAATGGTTACTCATAGATTTTCATTGTCTGATGTGCAGAAAGCAGTAGATACTGCTTATAATAAAAAAAGTGGATCAATAAAGGTTCAGATTCATCAAGATTAATAAAGTGAACGATTGAAGTATGAACATTCCTAAACATACTGATACATTAGTAGTTGGATCTGGAACTGCTGGATCAATAGTTGCTGGCCGTCTTGCTAGCCGTTTAAATCAAAAAGTTGTTTTATTAGAAGCAGGACCTGATTTTGGACCATTTAACAATATAAATTGGCCACCTGACTTACTTAACGGCACAGTCATTGGAGAAACCCATGATTGGGGATATACAAGCTCTAGTGTTAACGGTAAACATAATCATAATCTTGAACGTGCTAAAGCGATTGGTGGATGTTCTTCACATAACGGTTGTATTGCTATATGGGGAAGTCATTTGGACTATGACACTTGGGAGTCTTATGGTAATAATGGATGGTCATCTCAAGAAGTATTACCATTTTTTGCTCAAGCAAATAAGACTTTGCGAGTTAGAGATTTTCAGGAATCAGAAGTGACTCCTTTTCATAGAATGTGTGTCAATGTAATGGAAAACACAGGTATACCTCGGTCAAAAAATTTAAACGATTTATATGAAAATCAAGGAGTTAATATATCTCCAGTAAATATTTTGAATGGTAAAAGATTTAATGCAGCTTTTGCTTACCTAGATCCAGTGAGAGAAAACGGTTATTTAACCATTATAGGAAATTCTTTAGTTAACAAAATAAATTTAAATCGAAATAAAGCTATTTCTGTAGAGGCAATTATAAATAATGAAGAAACACTTATTTGTGCCGATAGGATAATTGTTTCAGCTGGAAGTTTTGAATCTCCATGTATTCTAATGCGATCTGGAGTTGGGAATACTCGGAAGTTATCTAAATTAGGAATAACACCTCATTTAGAGCTATTAGGTGTAGGCAGTAATTTACATGATCATCCATCATTAAATATAAGGTTTCAGGGAACAAATTTATTATCTAAACTTATGAAAGAGTTTAGAGAAAATGGACAATTAATATTTAGTGAACAAAGTATAGCTAAAGTCCGTAGTAGCAATTGTAAAGAAGGTTTTGATTTACATATATATCCTATAACTGGGACAACTGAAAACGGTAACGGAAGTTGGGATTGTGCAATATATACAGCTAACATGGTTCCACTATCTCGGGGGTCTTTAGAAATTACCAGTAATGATCCATTATCAAAACCAATAATTGATCAAGGATATCTTACTGATCAAGAAGATCAAGATATTAAAATTCTAAAAGAAGGATTAGAAATTAGTCGAGAAATATCACTACAAAAAGAAGCCATAGAATTAATTGGCTATGAACTACCTGAATCTAGCCGAATAGAGTCGATTGATGATATACGTAAGAATGTTTTACATTATTACCACCCTGTAGGAACCTGTAAAATGGGACCTGAATTAGATTCAACTTCAGTTGTAGATAATAACGGTAAAGTACATGGTTTAGATAATTTATATGTAATTGATGCTTCTATAATACCTACTGTTCCAAGAGGTAATACGAATTTGCCAGTTGCAATGGTAGCTGAGCGAATAGTTAACAATTTATGTTAATTACTATGAGAAGTAAATAGCTGAGTAATATGAATTTAATATTTATACTATATAATTGAGTAAAATTGAATAGTTACACAAAGATATTATCGATTTAGAAAACCAAAATTAAAGTTAGATACTATTAAGTTAGAAAAATAAAATGCAAACAGCAATTATATTATTCAAAAAGCATATCATGAAATTAATACTGATAATCATGTTAATATGGACAGTAATAAATGTCTTATATGCATCACAACTTTTTGCTGCAATAACATTTTGTTTATTAGGTGTTCCAACAATAGCTACTGTAATGGGTAAAAAGTATGGAATACCATCAGCTATTTTAGGGCTTTTATGGTTGCTGATTTCTTCAAGAGTTTTGCTTTGGGAATTCTTTATAAAGTAACAGCCCAAATGACTATAATTATTGTCAATATAATCATTAACCTTGTTAAAATTTGATTATTTGGTATTGTTTTTCCAATAATACTTCCAAATAAACTCCAACCTGTATGCAGAACTAATTGACTAATGGCAAACCCGAATACAATTATAAAAAGCTGTATTTCAATAGTACCGAAGGCTGGAGCAAAATTAGTCCAAGCTACAGTACTCATAACCCAAGCTTTTGGGTTTAATGGAGGTACAGCTAAGCCATTTACAAATTTAAATTGATTTGGTTTCTTTGAAAGATTATTTTGAGCAGTCTTTGAATTCCAAGAACGAATTGCTAAATAAATCATATAGATAGAACTTAAATATTTGAAAAACTCATGTAATATTTGTGAGTTAGATAAGATTAAGTTAAATCCCAGTCCGATAAGTATATTTAAAGCTATTGTTCCAAAAATTAAACCAAAAATAAAACCAATAGATGATTTCATACCATTTTGTGACGCTGCAAGCATAACTAATAAATTTGCGGGTCCTGGAGTGCCAACCATTAAAAGTAAATATCCAGTAAAAGTTAAGTAAGTATATATCATTCTAAAATTTAATAATTCATATAGTGTTGATAATATATCAAAATTAATATTAATTGACATTGTTTTATGCATATTGTTATATAGAAACAATTATCAATAATAGTTAAAAGTGTAAATATGTATGACAAGATTAATTTATTAGATGCTGTTGGTGGTACCCCTATAGTTAAATTAAATAAGATAGTACCACATGATTCAGCAGAGGTTTGGGTTAAATTAGAAGGACAAAACCCTACTGGATCTTATAAAGATCGTATGGCTGTATCTGTATTAGAGAATGCAATAAAAAGAGGTGATGTTAAAACTGGAGAGAGAGTTGTTGAATATACAGGAGGAAGTACAGGAACTTCTTTGGCTTTTGTTTGTTCTGTTCTAGATTTAAAATTTACTGCTGTAACTTCTGATGCATTTTCAAAAATAAAACATCAGTCTATTGAGGCTTTTGGGGCAGATTTAGTTGTCATTAAAAGTAAAAATGGAAATATTACACCAGATTTGATTCAAAAAATGAAAATAAAAGCCTCTGAATTAGCTAAAGAGCCTCAAACCTTTTATGCAGATCAGTTTGGTTCTTCTGATGTGATAAAAGGTTATGAAGGTTTAGGAAAAGAAATAGTTGATCAAGTAGGTAAAATAGATGTTTTGTGTTCAGCAGTTGGTACAGGTGGAGCATTAATGGGTACTTATAATGGAATAGTAATTTCAGGAGTGAAGCCAAAATTAATCGCGTTAGAGCCTTCACAATCTCCTTTTTTAACAACTGGAAAAGGAGGGGCTCATAAAGTAGAAGGAATTGGTCTTGGATTTGCCCCCCCATTTCTTGATAAAGATAAATTAGATAGTGTTAAATCTGTTGACCAAGATAAGGCTTTTGATATGTGTAGATTACTAGCTAGAGAGGAAGGTTTGTTTGGAGGAGGTTCTACTGGTTTAAATATTTGTGCAGCTATTGAGATAGCTAAAGAAATTGGACCAGGTAAAAAAGTAGTAACTTTAAATTGCGATACTGGATTAAAATATTTGGGCAGTCACATATATACGTAAGATTTGAAAAAAAAATTAGTTAATACATCTATGTATATTAACTTAATATAAAATATAATTATTTTATGGATACCAATATGTATATTTCAAAATTTAAAATACGTGGAATGACCTGTCAAGGATGTGCAAATACAATTCAAAAAGGTTTAAATGACCATCCGAATATTGTGTCTGCTGAAGTAGTACTAGAAACTAGTGAATTGACAATTGGTTTAAACCAAGAATTTAATATAAATCAAATAGATTCGATACTTTCAACTCTAGGTAATTACAGTATTATAATTAATGAGCCAAATATTTTATTAAAATCAATTAGTTATTTAGATTCAAGAAGACCTATATTATTGGCATTAATGATTGTTACAATTACATCTTTATCTTTACAATCTGCATATGGCAAATTTGATTGGGATAATTGGTTTACAACTTATATGGGAATATTCTTTATAGTATTTTCTTTTTTAAAATTACTCAATGTAAAGGGATTTAGTATAACTTTTTTAAAATATGATATTTTAGCAAAAATTATACCTGGATTTGCAATATCTTATCCTTTTATAGAGTTATTATTAGGTGTAGCATATTTAACTAATACTCTATTGGTTGCAGTTAATATGTTCACATTAGCTTTTATGATTTCTCAATCAATTGGAGTAATAAAAGTATTACAGAATAAAGAAGAAATTCAGTGTGCATGTTTAGGTTCTTCTATAAATTTACCAATTACATATATTACCCTTATTGAGAATTTAGTAATGATATCGATGGCTACATATATGAGTTACAAATTAATTATTTAAACAATTAATTCATAAATGATGATAGATTTAATAATACTTAATTATTATATTAATTTGAGGAGAAAATTTGGTAAAAAATTTGAATTTTAAAGAACATTTAATTGATGATAATTTTATGTATGTATTTGGAATTTCTACAGTAGATCTAACAGGAAATGGGTCTTTAGATATTATTGCAGTTGATACAAATATTGGCTTGTATTGGTACGAAAATGATGGAAACGGTACATTTACTAAACATGTGATTCATGAGCAAACAGGGCAATGGCTTGAAAGGCACACTGTTGGTGATATAAATAATGATGGGAAACCTGAAGTTGTTTTTGTAGATAATATCAATGGAAGTATACTTTGGTTTGAATATAATGGTGATCCACGTGATAAGAAATCTTGGAATTATCATTATATTAGTGACCGAGAATTTCCTAGTGCGTATGATGTAGCTGTTGGTGATATAAATAATGATGGTAAGCTTGAAGTAGCTGCATCAGCTTATGTTCATGGTGGGAATAAATATTCTTGGTTTGAAAGATCTGGAACATCTTGGACTCAATATTTAATTGAAGAAAATATTCCTAATACAAAAACTGTAGAATTTTCTGATTTCACAAACAATGGATTTTTAGATTTATTGGGTTGTTCTACTGGTAATGGAGAAGTAATTATTTATAAAAATCTTGGTAATTCAAATAAAAATCGTTGGGAAAAACATATAATTGACGTGTTTAATGGGCCAAAACATGGACATGCCGTGGATTTAAATAACAATGGTAATATGGATATTTTGATGACAGGTAGTCTTTCTCTTCATGATATAAGGTCTTTAAAAGATACCCATTTAAAAAATAAAGCTGAATTAAATTTTATGTCACAAGAGAAAATTGTTTGGTATGAGAATCCTGGAGATTTAAATTTTGAAAAACCATGGGTTAAACACACCATTTGTGAAGGTTTCTCTGGTTTTGAAGCGATTGCTACTGATTTGGATAATGACGGCAATATAGAAGTTATAGCTTCAGCTTTAGGCCCTTCTTTAACTATGAAATCTGGAGGTATTGCAGTTTTTAAGCATAATGGTAATCCTAAAGATGCTTGGGATATGAAAATAATAAAAGATGATTGGAATGAGGCTCATCAAATATTAGCTGTTGATGTGAATTCTAATGGTTTGAAAGATATCGTGGGTATTGCTAATTGTGCTAAGCCCCATACAGGTAAGAATGAACTTATATGGTGGGAAAATTTAGGATAGAAAAAGCTAGGGAGAATTATGTATATACATAATATTTCAGATACGTCTAATTTAATCTGGACAAAGGCAACTAATTACATTATTGAAGAGAGGGTCATTGATTCAGTAAATGTTGATTACATTAAGGCATCTAAAGATTCAAAATTAACTCAATATTCACCTATTATTGATACATGTTTACAAAAGTATATTTTAGATAATCCATTAAAAATAGAATTGAATGATTTATTAAATATAAATTTAGAGGATAAAAATGAAATATTAAATTTCTATAATAAATATGGTGATTTAGGTTTGTTTAGCCATAAAGTAAAAAGCTATATTACTGCTTCAAGATGGATGCCAACTGATGATTTAAGCTCAAAATCTCCTGTCTTAAGTATAACTCCATATCAAAATGAATATTTTTTTGAAAAATTTTGGCAAAAAAGATTAATAAATGTTGGTAAACCAATTGTTGTTGATAAAGAAAGATATCCTGATTTAACTAAATCTAATGATAGTGGTTTGGGAGATTATAATAATCAAATGAAAAGATTATTAGGGACTTTAGTAAGAAATCAAAAAGGAGAATTGGTTGGTAGAAGTCCTGATTTAATTTTTGAGGATTATATAGAATATTCACAATTAAAGTATCATAAAGATTTTGGGGCATTTATGGGTAAATATTACCCGGGTTTGGTGTTCAATTTAAAGGATATAGAAAGTCAATTACTTGATTTTCCTCTACCCTATTCAATAGATTATTTTAAAAACTATGCTGAACCATTGGTTGAAGTAAAAAAAGTTATTAATGAATTGCGTGATATTTTTGAATTTCTTCATGAAATTAACGATATTTCTGTGTTGACTCAGTCACCTACTTTTTATATTGATGAAAAATCTGCTAAGTCTTATTATGGCAGAGATAAAATTATGAATTATTTACCTAAACCATCAATTTTTCCAATGCAATTAAAAGATTCATTAAGTTATAGTTGGGGTAAATCATGGACTTTTAAATCTCTTTTATCGATGTTTGCAGTTAAAATGATACAAGAGGTTACTAAGTAAAAAAATTTTTATTTCTCATGCAACACATTAATAATTTCGGAAATTTCTAAAATTAAATTGATAGGGGTACAACATTATAAAAGAAAAATTAAACTTCTATAACTATATATATATAATTTTGTTAGTATTATTATTGTTTATTTCACAGATAAATAAATTATATGCACACCAACCATTTGAAATAATTAAGTCATCTAATCAAGAAACTGTTATTGATTTAAGTGATGCATCTGTTTCACATGCATTTTATGGTGAGTTTGAATCAGATAATGAAGAAATAATATTTAATCTTAATAGTTTTTCTGACAATATTTTAAAATTTAGTATCTTAATTCCAGATCGTGAACCTGAAAACCAGTTAACACAAAATTATCTGCCTGAACTAACTATAACTAAAATAGATAACTCTGAAAATCAGAATATTAAGTCAATTGAAGAAATATATAAAGCTAATTCACCACCTAGTACATTTTATGAACCTTATAGTCAGATGAATTTAATAAGAGTAATTTCTCATCAAGAGATAATGGAAAATGATATTAAAGTTAAAGTCACGCTTAAATCTAATGGATTATTAAGATATGTATTCTCTGTAGGTTCTAAAGAAATTTTTTCATCCATATATGCCTCAGGTGATACTAAATACTTCAATTCACCTGAGCAAAGGCAATGGTATATTAAACCTACATATGAAAATAAAGAGAATTTATCAGGCAAAAAAATAAATTCATCTACTCAGATGCAGGAAACAATAGCAGAACAATTAAAAAAAGTAGAGAATCATGAAAGTAGATTTAATTTATCAACTAGTGTATTAATTTTTTCAGGTATATTAATATTTATCTTAACAATCCTAGTTATTTACATTTTTAAAGTTAATAAAAATAAAACTTAGCTAATCTCTATTTAATCCAATTTATTTTTGTTTATAAAAGCATATATTGAATGTTATAGTTGTATGTATTAAGAAATTATAAATAAATTATATAGGAGTTAAAATATGTCACAAGCAGAAAAAATTGGATCAATTAAGGCAGTAACTACAGCAAAAACTTTATCTGCAAATGGTAATAATCCAGTATTTGAAGTTTCAGCTATAAGTGGACAAGGTACTTTAGCTGGAGTAGAAATAATTAATTCTATGGCTACTTATACTGCTGAAATGGGTCCAGATGGGATTATTCATGGAGAATGTCCAAATTCTGGTATATTTATTGTTGCTGATGGCGTAGCTACATTTAGAGCTACTGGTATTGGTCGTTTTACAGAAGATGGAGGGACTACATTTAAAGGTGTTGTTTATATTCAGTCGTCCGCTCCTTCTCTTTCTAAGTTAAATGGAGCTACAATTGTTTATGATTGGGATGTAGATGCTCAAGGTAATGCAGAATGGGAACTTTGGCACTGGAAATAATTAGTTTTTTTGTTTTTTATTATTGTGATTAAACTTAACACATGGAAAATTTAAAGGGAAATAGACTTACTGGTAAAAATGTAGTTGTAACTGGGGCTGGTTCTAGAGAAACTGGTTATGGTATAGGTCAAGCTATTTCCATTTTATTTGCAAGCCAAGGAGCAAAAGTTCTTGTAGTGGATTCAGATAAAGATAGAGGTGACCGTACAGTTAGTAAGATATTAAATAACGGTGATATAGCATCTTTATGTTTAGCTGATGTATCTAAATCATCAGAATGTGAAAAAGTAATTAAAAATGTGATTACTAAATATGGAAGCTTAGATGTACTCATTAATAATGTAGGAGTTGGTAGTTCAGGTTCTGTAGTTGATATAGATGAAAACGAATACGAAAGAGTAATGGATGCCAACTTAAAAAGTATGGTTTATATGTCTAAGTTTGCCATACCTTCTATGATTAAAAATGGAGGAGGTTCAATACTGAACATGTCGTCTTTTGTAGCTATACGCTCTGGAGGTTTTGGCCCAGCAATTCCTTACGCTTTATCAAAGGCTGGCGTAATCGCTTTAACACAACAGATGTGTCATGACCATGGTGCAGATGGAATCAGGGTTAATTGTATTGCTCCTGGACATGTTTACACCTCCATGGTTGCAGATAGAGTTGATAATAAATTGCGAGATTTGAGACGAAAAGCTGCTCCATTACAAACAGAAGGTACGGCATGGGATGTTGCTTGGGCTGCCTTATTTCTTTCATCTGATGAAGCTCGATGGATTAGTGGAGTTACATTGCCTGTTGATGCTGGTTTGTTAACAGCATCTCCAATATCAATGTTAGATAAATTAACAAATTAAGTATTTATATTATTTAGATAATCCATATATCTCTAGTTATAAATTCATCTGGAGAAAGTATTTCATAACCTGTTTCAGTTATTAGAATTTGGTCTTCAAGGCCATATTTGTTGGATACAGTCCAAATTGGAAATCCTCCATTTTGGTAAAAAAATGGTTCGATGCATATGACTTGATTAGTTTTTAATATTTCTTTATTATCTTTTGAAATACCAGGTAATTCATGAAGGTCTAGACCAATATTGTGACCTATACTTGTCCAATTCATTGCTTGTGAATTAGTTACAAATTCTGGATAACCTGCTTCTCTTATAGCGTTTTGCGATGCTTCGTATACATCTCCGTAGGTAGCTCCAGGTACTACTGCATTAATGGCAGCCTGTTCACTTTTTTTAGCTATTTCATAAAATTTATATTGTTCTTTTGTAGGTTCTCCTAAGCATGCAAATCTTTTAATATCTGTGTGATATCCATCATATGTACACCCTCCGTCAAATTGGATCAAGCTCCCTTTTTTAATTTTCATTTCCCTACGAGGAGTTGCGTCAGCCCATAGAGCTCTTTCTGGGCCTGCATATACTGAAATAAACTTAATGTCGCTTCCTCCTTCTGAATGCATTGTGGAAGCAATAGTATTAGCTAAATCTCTTTCAGACGAACCTTCTTTTATAGATTCAAAACCAGCTTTTATTCCTGAGCATGTAATTCTGGTTGATTCTTTCAACCTCTTGATTTCTTCATCAGATTTTATACTCCTTACAGGCCACATTATTGTTCCACAATCTGTCCATGTTATATCGGGAAGTGCATCTCTCATTTTGTCTAATATTTCTACAGAAAGTCCTATTCTAAAATGGGCACTCATCTCAGTAGCAATTTTTGCGTTTTTTAAACCTAGTTTATTAATCCAAAAAGATAATGATTTTATTAAAGAGTCTCCAACTTTTCCCATGTAAAAACCAACAGGAAAATTCCATCGTATAATAGTTTTTACCCATGTAGCTTGCGTTTGTATATGACCTCCATTTGGAACAAAAATTGCTACAGGTTTTTCTGCAGAGCGAGGTATAAAAGTTGTGTAAAAATAAGATTGTATTGGCCACGCAACGTCCATCATTCCAGTTGTGTATCTAACGTTTGTTTCTTGTGTTAAAAACATTCCGTCTACGTCACATCTATCCATTTCCGCACGGAGTCGAGTAATTCTATTTAAATGTTCTTTTCTACTTGTGTCTGAAAAAAGCCCAAGGTTTTCTTGTTCACTTATAATAAAATTCAAAATAGTTTAACTCCATTAATTTTTTACATAGTACCATAATATGCATATTGAAGTATTAATTACATTATTTGAGGTGTTAAATAACAAATTATATAAATCTATTAGGAGAAAGTTTTTCTATATCAATTAGTGGTTTTTGGCTGTCGATTAATTGCTGAATTATTTTTCCAGTAACAGCGGCTAAAGTTACTCCAGTAGTTGAATGTCCTGTAGAAATCATTAAATTATCAATTTTTGATGTTAATCCAATAAGTGGTAATCCATCAGGAGATAAAGGTCTCATTCCACACCAAATATCTTCAGAGGAATTTTTTAAATCGATATCTATATATGAATGTATCGCTTTTTTTATAGATTCAATTCTTTTAGGTGCTATTTTTAAATTTAATCCAGATAATTCGAGTGTTCCTGCTGCCCTGAAATAATTATTAAATGGACTAATTCCTACACGAGTTTCTGATAAAATTAATGGTCTAGTAGGAGTATTCTTAGTATTTTTAAAAGATATGCTGTATCCTTTTGCAGGTTGTATCGGTAAGTTAACGCCTATTTTCTTCATTAATTTAGAAGACCAGGCACCTGTTGCTAATACGATATATTTAGATGTATATATACCTTTATTGGTGGATATAGAAGTGATTTTATTACCATTAATGTGTAAATCTTCAACTTGTGTATTAGGATATATTATTCCTCCATTTTTTATAAATATATTAGCTAAACTGCTCACAGTTGTAAAAGGATTTAGATAGGCATCATTTATAAAATGAATTCCCCCATATATATTTGATTTAATAGATGGTTCAATTAGTTTTAATTCTTTTTGGATCAAAATATTAGATTTAATACCATTGAGTCTTAATAGTTCAGCATCTTTAACACCTTCTTCAAATGATCTTTCATCATTATGGAGTTGAATTATCCCTTTTTGTTCAAATTCACAATGAATATTTTCTGATTGGATTATTTCTTTATATAAATTTAAACTTTCTTGACTTAATTTTGTTGATAGACTTATTCTGTTCTCGATATTAGATGAGGATGAATATTTTCGGAATTTAATTAACCAATCCCATAAATCTATATTAAATGTTGGTTTAATATAAAAAGGGCTTTTGGGATTTAATAACCATTTTAAGGTTTGTAATGTTCCAGGCGATTTAATTGGAATAGAATGAGATGGAACAATCCAGCCTGTATTACCGTATGAACTACCTGTACCTACTTGGTTTTGCTCTAGAAGTACGACTTTTTTTCCTGATTTCTGAAGATAATAACTAGCACATATTCCTATTATTCCTCCACCTATAACAATTACATCATTATTATGTGTCTGAGAATTCATAAATATTTTTGTTTAAGGATTTGTAGTAAAAATAAATTAATTTGACATTATAGTATGTATAAATTATTTTTAAGTCAAACGAATATTAACTTAAATTGTTTGTTATTTGAAAATATATTCATATACATGGTTAAATAATGTCTAAAGAATTATCTAGAAGAGGAAAAATTCAGTGTGTTAAAGGGCTAATTTCACCTGATGAATTAGGTCCAACATTAACTCATGAACATATTTTATCATATGCTAATGCTATATTTCCTGTTCCATCAGAAGCTACGCTTAAAGATTTAACTTTTCAAAAACCTTCTTTAAAAACTTTTGCATATTCTAGGCATTATAACGATGTACTGTATAATTTTGAAGATTTCCAACTACCCGATATTAATACAGCTATTGACGAAGTTATGATATATAAACAGTTTGGAGGAGGTACATTAGTTGACGCAGGTAGTATAGGGGTAGGTAGAGATCCTATTGGATTAGCTAGGATTTCACGTCAAACTGGTGTGAATATTGTAATGGGAGCATCATATTATGTTTCTATAACTCATCCTAAAGATATGGATGATATGACTGAAGATTCTATAACTGAAAAAATAATAGATGATTTAATTAATGGAGTTGATAATACTGGAATACGTGCTGGGATAATAGGAGAAATAGGTTGTGGATTCCCTATAGATGATAATGAATTGAAAGTATTACGTGGTTCAGCTCAAGCCCAAGCTCATACAGGTTTTCCCGTATTAGTTCATCCTGGACGAGACGTTACAGCACCATTAGATAATTTAAATACTCTTTTGGAAAATGGTGCGGATACATCTAAAATAATTATTGGACACCTGGATGGAAGACTTAAAGATTTAGATGATTTTAAAGAATTAGCTGATAAAGGCTGTTACATTGAATGGGATATGGTAGGAGAAGAACGATCATACTATGAATATGATACTGATTTTGACTTACCAAATGATGCGATGAGAATGGATCAGATTGCTAGTTTAATTGCAGATGGATATGGAGAACAAATATTAATTGCACATGATTTAGGATATAAACATAAACTAATGAAATATGGCGGTCATGGATATGGGTACATATTAGCTAATATAGTACCTAGAATGAGGGAAAGAGGTATAGAAGAATCAGCTATACAAGATATATTAGTAAATAATCCCAAGAGAGTTTTGACTATTACTAAATAGATTATATTTTGTTAATAATATAACTGTTATATAATAAACTAAATGAAATATTTTTATTTATATATACTAATTTTATTATTAATAGCTTGTGGTTCAGACGATCCAAATTCTGACATTGAAATTTCTAATTCTAATTCTATTACTGCTACTACTAAGCCTGATAAAGAAAATGAAAACATTAAAACTTCAGGTATTAATAAAGGAGTAGATAATTCCAAAAAATCAGAAAATAAAGAACAAAATAGTATTAAAAAATCTTATCAAAAATCTAATACTAAATATTCTCTTCCTGAATTAAGTGATTTTGCTACAAATAAAAGTGATAGGTTTTTTGTGGATTTTAAAGATATAATTGCTGGTCATCCTTTTGTAGGTTCACGAAGTCCGAAGCCACATAATGATGCGCAAGTATATTTTTCAAATACTGATCAGAGATGGCTAAATGCTAATCAGCCTTCTGATTATCCACCTATATATGCTGTTGCTGACGGATATATAAGTATTCCATCAAAAGCTACTTATAATATTGTTGAACATAAAAATGCTAATCCTCCATGGTGGCATGTGGCATATGGTTTTACTTTACAAATTGCGACTCATAATGGAAATGTAGTAGAGTTCATGTATCAAATGGAGCCATATATGATACCTGAACTTGCAGGTAAATCAAAAGATTTTTACAAAAATTTTATAATTGTAAAAAATGGTCAATTTGTTAATAAAGGAGACATATTAGGTTATATGTATGTTCCTTCGTTGGAAGAGATGGTTGGTAGTAAACTGGGATCATCTCATATTGCTTTTTCGTTAATTAAACAGCCTTCTACTGTTTATATACCTGCTATTTTTAATGAAGAAATAGTTAAACAATTTGCAAATATTTATCGTAATCCTACAGAAGGATGGGAAAGTAAAAGTTTTGGAATGGACTGGAACAGAGCTAGAGGATTACCTGATGCAATGGGTTGGATGATCAGTGGATCTGAAAATCCATTTAATGATAATGATTTGGGTGTCTTATTATATGATGGAATTAAAGATAAAGATTTAGATTCTAAAGCAATAGTTTATCCAGAACAATTAGGTATTGATGATGAAGATATTTTATATAGCGAATATGGCTGGGGAGACACCACTCTAGAACAAATAAATATTTCAGAGGATTGGCAAGTATTATTTGCGGGCATCGGTGGCCCAATTAAAGTTAAATTTAAAATAAAAGAAAATAATTCTGTTAGAGAAAGCCAAGTTTTTGAATTGCGTCCTGGTCAAAATTTTACTTTAAACCATAAAAATAATTTTTTGGGATCTAATTATGAATTTTCAATATCTATATATGATCCTGAAGAATGGGGTTGGAGTATAGCATTTGCTAAAGCAAAAGCATTATATATTTCTCCAGGAAGCACTAGAGATATTGAACCTTTATGTCCCCCTAACTGCCCACCTAAGCCTTAAATTTTTAAACCTTTTATGATATATAGCTTATAGAGCACTATCTTCTATATTTGAACACCCAATATTAGGTTCATCATAAACTAATATATTAGTTTAACCTTCCAATATATTTCAAAAGAAATGTGAGTCGATTATTCTAACAGTGGTTTTGTAAATAGTGCATAACTAATCTACAGAAACTATATTTACGCTGTTTGATGCAATCACATGGGCCGTATACAGACCCATGTGATTATAATTTAAACGTTGAAAATTTACTTTAGTATCACTTCCAAGCCGTGTGGGTCGGAAGCTGATACTTCTGATCCATCTTTAAGAATAATCAGCCTGTCTGGGTCTTCCATTGATGCGAGGTCTTTCTCTTCCCAACTGGAGCTTTTGCAATCATCGCTAATGGTTAGAACAGCTACTCATGGTGTTCTAACATTCTCAAGGGATCCAATAGCCGACAAAGGTTTAGAACCTCGCAAAGCAATAAACATCTTGTTGCCCACAATGTGTGCAACGTCAGGCTTTGGATCAGGGCTGAATGACGTGGCCATAGACTGAGTTGCTACGACCTTATTGGTTTGAAGGTCGACGAAATTGACGTCATTACTTACCCGCATACTGGTTATTGCAAATATATCTCCTTTTTGATCAGTACATGTAACCGCACCATGTGTGTCTTCGCCTGGTAGCTCAATCTGTACTGGGTCAGGGAATATTCCGTCTATAGCTCTACTAGCATCAAATGTATAAAGGAAATCATCTCCTCCTTTAGCCCCACTTTCACCATTGGTCATTATCTTGTTAAAAGGTAATCGAGATACACCACATCCGATGCCTGGAACTGTAGCCTGGTCATAGACTTTAGCCACGCTCATAGGCCTGCTTCCATCTGCAGAGCCCACGTCTACTACTAATAAACCTCCACCAGCTAAAGTTACGTAGGCGAATTTACTATCACTAGTAAATTCGTGACAGATTGGACGTACCACTGAAGTTCCTAGTTCATTTGCGAATTGGTCTAAGGCCAATGTCTCTACTAAATTGTAATTATCACTCGTGTAGTTAGTCTGGATTTTATGAAGGAACCCAGATTCATCTTTTGCTCCAATATTTGCGACTATAGCCATCTTGTTATTAGGTGATGCAACTGAAGCATGGGAATTTGTAGTTCCACCTGCTCCATTGAAACCTCCTAATGTATTAACACATCCGACGACCTCACGACTAGCAATATTTATGAAGAAAGTATTACCAGAACCTACATTAGCTAGAAGGATGTGACTGGCTTTCGGGGTGGTAAAATTGGAAAGTATCATATGCGGCTTTTTTGGGGCTTCGCAATTAGCATCTTTAGCTGCCTTTGCAAGATCAATTATCTCAGGAGTTGCATTTTTAGCGTCCTTTAGAAAAATGTCTTTCCCATCCCATATGTATAGTAGTCCACCAGTCCCGTCGCTAACAGTGGGAGATTGGTCAACAGCCCATACTTCGTACGAAGGTTCCATTTCTGGTAGAAAACTTTCTGCAAAACTACACCCAAATGATGTAAAAAGGACTATCATTAAGATTAATTTAAATTTTAAGAACGATTTAAAGTTCATTTTATACTCCTTTAGGTATTTTAATATTTACGAACAAAAAAAAAGACCTACAGATTTTCTGAGGTCTTATAAAAATAATTTATGTTAAATTTGAATTTATTTCATAGATACCTCAACATATGTTTAAAAGAACGACAACAGATGCATGAGAATAAAAAATAATTTACTTTTTGTGATTTTATAGGTGTCAAAATTTATTAATCCAATATATATACATATTTATTATACTATAAATTATAAAAAAATATTTTTATAATTTATAAATATCAGATTACCTATATATTAAAGGAGAATATAATTGAAAAATACATTTGACGTAGGTCCAGAAGGATGGTGTTCATATGATTATCATGCAAGTATAGTTGCAAATGGAAATAATATTTTTATTTTAGCCACACATTCAAAATCTGGAGGTGTAAATAACTCAGGCTATGTTTGGACAGATGAAAAAAGATGGAGTACAGATACTCCAGAAAATCCAATTTCTATTTTGCCGTTTATTTTTTATAGGAATTGGATTGATGCTGCTCCATTAGATTTAGAGAATTCTAATGTTTCAGTTTATCTTAGAGGCGATAATTTAAATTTATATAATGCAAAATGTTATTTTTGGGTTCATGCAAATAATACAAGATGGCACAATGTTTCTTTTCCGTTGACAATATATGATGGTCAATGGGGCAATGCTCCAGATAAGATTAATATTTCATCTAATCATTCAGATTGGCATAATAGCTGGAGTCTTTCAAAATCCCCTACCCCACTCAAAGATGTTTTAAACAAATGTGAAAGTTATGGCTTTTCTTTTGTGGGTTTTGAAGAAGAAGTTAGGGGTAAATTTTCTATAGATGAATTTGAGATTCAACTTGGTAATTAATTATTAATAAATTCAATGTTTTAAAGGATAGATTAGGCTTATGAAATATATTTCTACAGATACGTTGTATTTTGAAACTACTCCAGATAACAAACCAACTGCATTTGTTGAGCCTGGAGAAGAAATACAAATTCAAACACAGATGAATAAAGGACCCTGGATAAACAATCATCCTGATAAAGATAAATTGAATAAAAGAATAACAGGTCCTAATCCTGTGTCTGGTGCTATTTATATTCATGGTGCTAAACCTGGAGATATGCTAACTGTACATATTAAAAATATTGATTTAGATAATATCGGCTTTACTGAGTTTAAAAGAGATAATGATTTGATACCAAACTGGATGCAGAATAAAGGTATTAAATATAATCATAAAATAGTTGAAATTATTGATGACCATATAATATGGAATGACAATTTGAAAATACCTGTAAAACCAATGGTGGGGTTTATAGGTTGTGCTCCAAAGTCTATAAAAAAAGACAATAGATGGGCTGGTAAATGGGGTGGAAATTTCGATATTCAAGAAATCACTATTGGTTCATATGTTCACTTACCTGTAAATGTAGATGGAGCATTATTACATATCGGGGATATGCATGCTATACAAGGTGACGGTGAAATTTGTGGGTCAGGAGGGATAGAATCATCTGGAAGGGTTTTAATAGAATGTCAAATTTCTAAAAAGCCTAAATCTATGACGTGGCCAAGAATTACTAATAAAGATTATATTATGACTACAGGGCAAGCTAGACCTTCTGATGATGCGTTTAAAATTGCTTTATCTGAAATGATATTATGGTTAGAAGATGATTTTGGTTATGAACCTGAAGATGCATATATGCTATTAGCTCAAGTATTAGAGGCTAGATGTACTCATTATATAAATCCTACATTTAGCTATGTAGCAAAATTAAATAAAAATTTTCTTAAAACATTATAAAATATTTTTAATAAATAAAAGTATAGTGTTATAATTGCAAAATATATTAAATTTGAAGTTTATTAGGAGTAATAATGCCTTCAATTGATCAACGTTTTTATGAACTACACAAAAAATCAGCTACTGTTTCCCAAAAAAGTGAAGAATTGTTTCCTGATGGAGTAACTCATGATTCTAGAAAGATAAGTCCATTTCGTATTTATATGGATCATGGTTTGGGTCCTAGAAAATGGGATATAGATGGCAATGAATATATTGATTATAGAACTGGTCATGGGTCAATGATACTTGGCCAAGCACACCCAGCAATAGTAAATGCTGTTTCTAAACAAGTTTCAAAAGGAACTCATTTAAGCTCTTCTACTGAACTTGAAGTTAAATGGGGAGATTTAGTTACTAAATTAGTACCGTCAGCTCAAAAACTTAGATTTGTAAATTCTGGCACTGAGGCTGTTATGATGGCATTTAGAATGGTTCGTGCATATTCTGGTAAAACAAATATAATTAAATTTCACAATGCTTTTCATGGCTGGGCAGATGGACCTTTTGTAGCTGCTGAAGGTGATAACAATCAAAACGGAATTACTAAATCAACAAGAGATACAATTACAGTTTTGCCTTATGATATTAGTAAAGTTGAAGATGCTTTAAATAAAGATAATATTGCAGCAGTAATATTTCAAGGTAATCAAGTAATGGATCCTAATTTTATTAAACAACTTAGAGAATTAACTTTAAACACAAATACAATATTAATATTTGATGAAGTTGTCAGTGGTTTTAGATGGTCTAATGGTGGTATGCAAGAACTTTATAATGTGATTCCAGATGTTACAACTATGGCTAAAATACTTGCAGGAGGACTTCCTGGAGGTTGTGTTGCTGGACGTGCAGATATTATTGATACTATAGCCCCAAATAAAATCAGGCATCCTGGTACATTCAATGCAAATCCTGTATCTGCTGCAGCTGGAGCAACTGCTCTTGAAATTTTAATTAATGAAAATATATGTGAAACAGCTGATAAAAGAGCGTTACAATTAAAAGAAGGATTAAATGAACTGTTTAGTAAATTAGAGATAAATGCCACAGCTTATGGTGTATCTTCAATTGTTCATGTGCTTTTCGGTTCTGATCAAGAATGCGATATAAATTATGGTCCAAATCCAAATTTAGATGAAAATGGATATAGTAAAGATATTGTAAACCTTTTACATAGATCATTTATAAATGAAGGTTTGTGGGGGAACCCTTTAAGTTTTATATTATCTGCTACTCATACGAAAGATGATATAGAAATAACACTTCAAAAATATAAAAATGTATTATTAAATCTTCGTGATGAAGTTTCTATTTAAAACCTTTAAATGTTAGATGAACCAGATAGATTGCTTATAGATGTATCTATTTTAATGTCTTGGAAAAATAAATCAAAGGACACTGTTTTAAATAGAACTTTACTTAAACTATCATTAATTAATAAGGTAATTAATGAGGGATGGGCACAACTTTATCCCATATGGTCTAAAAATATGAAATTAAAGCGTAGTTCATTTGAATTAACATTTGATTCAAGACTTAGATCAATGGTTAAGTTAGAATTTTTAACTCCTGCTGGCAGAAGTTATACTCGCAAATCAATTTATGGAAAATATAAGTTAGCAAAACAATTTACTACAGATGAATGGGAAATAATCGAAAACGTATATCTTACTATTCCTTCTAAATGGGTAAAGACTGATAAAGATATATTTGACATACTTACAAAATAATAAAATAAATTAATATAGTCTATGTGCATATAATGAATAAATTATTAGAAAAATTTCATTTTCCTATAGAAATCATAAAAACAAATAGACAAAAAACTGCTTCAATTAAGCTGAAAAAAGAATTTTTTGAAATTCGGGTACCGAAACATGTTTCAAATAATCAAATAAAAGATTTAATAATTAATTGGTCTTCATGGATGAATAAGAAATTAAGTGAATCAAAGAATTACTCAATACTTCAAACTAATAAGTATAAGAATGGTGAAAAATTTTCATATTTAGGAAGAAATTATATTTTAAAAATTAATTCAGGTAATACTACGTCAATTAAACTTCAATCTGGTTTTTTCCACATATTTGTTAAAGAACAAGATATAAATAATTCAGATGTAATAAAGTTACTTTTATCAAAATGGTATATTAATCATGCTCAAAATTACCTATATAAAAAAACTGATTTATATTCGAAAATTATTAATGTACAACCAAAATCAATAAGAATAAAAAAATATAAGTCTAAATGGGGCTCATGTTCATCTAATGGGAATATTTCTTATAGTTGGCCAATTATTATGTCACCAATAAAAATTATAGATTATTTAGTTGTTCATGAATTATGCCATTTAATCGAGCATAATCATTCAAATTTATTTTGGCAGAAAGTGCAAAAGTATGTACCTGATTATATTTTTAGAAAACAATATATGAATTTAAATTCTAAAAACTGGTTGTTTGATTAACATTAAAGCTATTAAATATCTTTAAATGTTTTAATATGCCCTATACTTTATCTTAATCTTTTACGGTATATTTTATATAATATTAAAAATAATAGTGGACTAAATAGAAAGAATAAATTAAATGCACCAGTTTTAACTGACAAATCTCCCTGATGACTGGAACATGCTCCTAAGGCTGGTACTTCTACCTCTTTAATTACTTCTACAGGTACTTCTACTTCTTTGATTACTTCTACTTCTTTGATTACTTCTACTTCTTTGATTACTTCTACTTCTTTGATTACTTCTACTTCTTTGATTACTTCTACTTCTTT
>PBOA01000023.1 GCA_002723415.1 Chloroflexota bacterium | reverse complement strand
TCTCCTGGAAGACAAAGACACCAAAGTATTCCTAGACTTTGGTATGAGTTTTGGAAAAAGAGGCGCCTACTTTGATGAGTTTATGAGTCCTAGAATAGCTACTGGACTGAAAGATTTCATCGAGATGGGATTAATTCCAAATTTACAAAATGTTTACAGAACAGATTTACTAAAAATGATGGATAGAACTGATACTGAAACTGATATTGATGGAGTATTGTTAACACATGCACATGCAGATCATGCTGATTACATCTCATTTCTAAATGAAAACATTCCTGTATACATGGGCGATACCTGTAAATTAATTCTAGAAGCAATACAAATGAGAAGTGCTTCAAAATTTGAACGTGAAATTTTATCATTTAAACCACGACCATCTGATAGAAAAGCAGAACCAATTGAACGAGACATTCAAACTTTTAGAACTGGAGATAAATTTACAATTGGTTCTCTAGAGATTGAACCAATTCATGTAGATCATTCAGTTCCTGGTGCATATGGGTTCATAATTTACACCTCTTCTGGACCAATCGTATACACTGGTGACATTCGATTACATGGAACAAATCCAAAAATGACTGATGATTTTATCAAAAAAGCAATAGATGTAAAACCAATTGCCTTACTTGCAGAAGGAACTAGAATTAATGATCTAGAAAGTGACGAATCAGAACAAAAAGTTTTCAATGAATGTAATGAATATGTATCAAATACTGACAAACTTGCAATTGCAGATTTCAATTTCAAAGATATGGATCGTCTAAGAACTTTTTACAATATTGCAAAACAAAATAACAGAAAATTTGTTGTCAATGTTAATGATGTACCGTTCTTAGAACATTTAGCAAAAGATCCACAACTCAATGTTCCATTGCCTAATGATGAGCACATACAAATTTTCTCACCTGAAAAATCCACACGAAGAAAATATGAAAAAGAATATCTAGAATATGATAATGTAATTACTGCACACGATTTAGCAAATCAACAAGGTCAATCATTATGTGCATTTTCTTTTTGGCATTTTGGAGCATTAATTGATACAAAACCAACTTCTGGTTCACTATACATTCATTCAGCAAGTGAACCATTCAATGATGAAGGTATTTCTGATAAAAAACGAATTAATTTGTGGCTGGAACATTTTGGTCTAAGACGTGTACAAAGTCATTGTTCTGGACACTCTAAAGGCCAGGATTTGTTAGATGTCGTTAAAGAAATTGACTCGGATATGCTATTTCCTATTCATACTGATAGCCCTGAATCATACAAAAATGTCACAGATAAGATTACAATTGTAGAAGAAGCCAAGACATACAATTTATCTATATGAATTACCGTTATCTTCTGTGACTAATTCTATAGCAATTGTTACTGGATGTTCTAGTGGAATAGGATTAGCTACTGCAAAAATGCTTGCTCAAAATGATTTTACTGTCTATGCTTGCTCACGAGATCCATCTGCTGCGATCAATCTTCAAAATCTCATTACTCATGAAAATCTCACAAACATTCATCCAACCCAATTAAATGTCGATAATGATGAATCAGTAAAAAACACAATTAAGCAAATTATTGAAAATGAAGAAAAACTCGATGTTTTAGTGAATAATGCTGGATATGGTGTTATAGGAAAAATTGAGGATCTACCTGTGAATGAATATTCTAAACAATTTCAAACAGATCTTTTTGGACCTTTACGTATGATAAGAGCAGTTCTACCACAAATGAAAAAACAAAACTCTGGAAGAATAATTAACATTAGTTCTATTGCAGGACAGATTGGTTTTCCATTAACTTCTCCATACATTTGTTCAAAATTTGCTTTGGAAGGATTAAGTGAATCACTTCGACATGAGCTTTATGAAACAAACATCATAACAACAATTATTGAACCAGGTGTTGTCAAAACAAAATTTAATCAAAACATGAAATTCCCACAAGAATATTCTTCAGATGAAAATAAGGCTGAGGCTATAAAATTAAAAGAACAGTGTGAAAAAATATTTGACCGTACTGAAATCAGTGGCATTGATGTAGCAAATGTAGTTTTAGAATCTCTGACTACTCCTAACCCAAGAATTAGATATCAGGTTGGTATAGAAGCAGATGAATTACTTAAAAAGAAAAAACAACTATCAGATGAAGATTTTGAAGGTATTGTTCATAAATTTTTTCAAGACATTATGAATATACCATAATCATTTTCTATACCAATTACAATTATTATTGGAACACTGAACATTCTTTCCAAATCTTTCTGTTTTTGAAAAACACTTTGGACACATCTTACCTCTTCTAATCAACTTTTCATTTTTTCTTAGTTTATTTCCTTGAATGTATTCTGGAGGATTAGGTTTTTTCTGTTCTTTTGGTTTCGTTTTCTGTTCTTTTGGTTTATTTCCTTTTGGTAATTTGACATTTTGCTGCTTTGCAATATCTTGCATTGTCATTGTATTTGATTTTGGTCCTCTCTTCTTATTTGATTTCTTGTTTGATTTTACCTTATCTGGATGAAGTTTTCTATCAATTAGTGCCTGATATCGACTTAAAATTCCAGGTTTTTTATTATTCATTTCTGTCATGAACACAATCTTTGATTGAAAATATTCCTTATACCAAAACTCATCATCATTGTAAATTGTCTCTAATGTTTTAGATTCATTTTTAGAACAATCTGCTAATTTTTCTTCTAAGAACTTTTTACGTTTCTCATCTTTTTCTGTGAAACTTATTTTGATGACTTTTTCTTCTTCACCAACCCATACCAAAAATGTTTCATAATTCTTCCAAATCTCATTAATTTTTGATGCAAAATGTCCATGATTCATCATTTGCTCTAATGAAACTGCGTGATCAATCTTTTTTCGTATTGTCCAGTAATCTTGTTTTAACATTTTTTTTATAAATTCTGGACTTTCTCTATTTTCAAATAATGCTACTGCTTTTGAAAAAGTTCTAAATGTTTTTAGATAATACTCTACTCCGATTACTGTTTCTATTTTTACAAAATCTAAAAGTGATGGTATGTTTCCTATTTTATTTTTAACTCTAATATATTCTGCTTCCAATTTTTCAATAGGAATTTCTTTATCAATATTTGCAACTTTTTCTAATAATTTTGTTAATTTTTTTTCGACTATTTCATATGAACCAAAAACATCAATGTAGTCTTGTACTTTGTATATTCCAAACTGATCCATCATGTATTTTGACGGAATCTCATGATGTTCTGCAAACTCATCACAATATTCGTCAATTAGTTTTATTCCTAATTCTTTATTGCCTCTAATCGTATCGCCTTGTTCTTTTACAAAATTATTATAATTTCCATAATGTTCTTTGATTATCTGTTTAGTTACATCATCACCTGTAAATGGATTTGAAAAAAACAGAGTTTGTGTTGGTGGATGGCCTAGTGTATTTTTGTATTTTTCATAATTCTCTCTTAGATTTTTTGTTTTTTCCTGTTTGGTAAGTCTTTTCTGTTCTTCATTGTGTTTTCTACGTTCTTCGTTTAATTCTTGTATTGTTTTTTTATCTTCTTTGGGTCTTCCTAATGCAACTCTACATTCTTCACATTCTTTTGGTAAGAATCTTTTTCCTCTTAGATAGGAATCAATATAATGTTCAATTGGTTGTGTTGGTTTTACAATTCTTTGAATTTCATCCCAACCATTACATATTTTCTCACATTCTTTACATTTCCAAGTGATCTCAGTATCTTCTTCTTTAGGTTCAAAACGACCTTTACCATATTCGATAAGTGGATACCAAAATTCTTTGAATAATTCAAATCCATGTTTGCTTTTGAGAGGTTTTCCTTCGATATCTTTGATAATAAATTGATCATCAATATCTACAAATATGACATCACTTGTTCCATTACTTTTCTCACCTCGTAATCCTCTTCCAATCATTTGAGTATACAATGAATTACTATGAGTTGGTCTTGCTACAATCACACAATCAACTATTGGTGCATCAAATCCTTGTGTTAAAACACTGACATTACATAAAACACTTACATCCCCATCTAATTTTTTAAATTCTTTTAAAATTTTATTTCTGTCAGATGTTTGAGTTGATCCAGTTATTAATTCTGATTTTATTCCATGTTTAGCTTGTAATGCAGTTCGTAAAATTGTTGCATGTAGTACATCAATTGCAAATATGAGAATTTTTTTTCTATCATATTTCTTCATCATTTCTACTGTTTTATTTAAAATTGAAATATT
The DNA here is from genome assembly GCA_002723415.1 of Chloroflexota bacterium. Taxonomy (GTDB): domain Bacteria; phylum Chloroflexota; class Dehalococcoidia; order Lucifugimonadales. Next base: position 10,958 of record PBOA01000023.1, on the reverse strand, counting down.
TCTGTCAAAATCATCTCTTTTCTTATTGAGTGTCTTACGTGAAAAATCATGCCATTTATCAAGATGGTCTTGTTCATCATCATCGAGTCCTGTTGGTTCTTTTAGTTTAATTATATCCTGATAAGCATGACACAAAATTTTTCGTTTCATTAAATTTTGATATAAAATTATTTGCTTGTCTTGACTAGAAATTTGTTCATTATCTTTTGGACGAATTGTAATTGTTTCTGTTTCAGATACACTTTTGCCAAAATTGTCTTTAATTGTTAATTTTATTTCATATTCTCCTTCTTCATTAAATGGTTGTGCAATTGTTACATCATCCTTTTCATTTTTTAATTCTCTTATTTTTCTCTGTGATTCATCTACTGAAAACATTGATGCACCAAGAATCATATTCTTTTTTATTTTCCAATGATATTCCTCTATCACTCCTCCATAATGAAATGAATTTGCTGCACTAATTCTAACATCTTCTCCAACTGGTGCAAATTTTGGGCAGTCAATAATTGGTGTAGCCACTAAATTTTCTTTTTCATAATTTTGGATTATAGGATGATAAAATTTATCACTAAACATTCTATGTAAAAGTCTGGTATCTTCAGTCTCTCCTGAACCACGATAATCTGTTGCAGTAAGTCCAACCAAAACTATTCCTTTTGTAGAAAATTCTGGATTAGGACGTTCTTTTGATTTTTTTAATGACCAATCAAACCCCATTGATTTTAGTACACTTCTATGTTCGTCTGATGTAATTCCATGAACTTCATCTACTACTATAATTCCTGTATGCTCTGCTAATTCATTCATTAAACCAGGATCGTCATTTTTGATTTTAGTCATTGATTGAATATTTGCAACAATTATTCCTGTCTCAATTTCTTCTGAAAATTCTGCAACCTCCACTTCAGTAGGTAAACTTCCTCCCTTTCCCCACACCCTGTAAATATTCAAATCTTGAGTTGGGTCACCTCTATGTTTGTAAATTTCTTCAAAAGAATCTACTGCCTGTTCACAAATTTCTATTGTTGGTGCAATAAACAACACAAATCGACTTTTTGACAATTTTTCATTTCTACTAGGTTTTCCATCAGCAATCCATTCAATGATTGCCTCTACTGCAAGTCTAGTTTTTCCAGCACCAGTTGGAACCGTAACAACTGTTCGTTTGGATGGTTCTTCTCCAGTAAAAAATTTCCTTAGATATCTACCCGTAGAGAATTGATAGTCATACAAAGGTGGAAATTTGTTAAGTGCTTTTACAGTAGTTTTTCTCTCAATTGATTCAGTTCGTGGTTTTTCTTTTACAGATATTGGTAGTTTTAATAATTCTGTAAATTGTTTTAGCATTCCTGATTTTCTCTCAAACTTTGTAATTTCAACACGCCAATCATTAGAAATTACATCACAATCAATTTTTTCTCCAGTTGTAGTTTTTAATGTCATAGTTTCACCCGTTTCAAGGCTATCTAATGGACATAATTTGGAAATTTTATTTCCTTTCTTTTGTTTTTCTCCATAAAAATTTAAAACTTCGAGTAATTTTTTTTCATTTACAATATCTTTCTTAACAGCACTTGAAAAAATTTTACCCCAAAATTTTTTTGTAATGTCTTTATTGTTACGCTCATCCTCACTAAATACTGTATGAATAAATCTTGGACCTACACAATCAAATAATAATTCTGCAAGTCTTTGTTTATTTTTTAAAAGATTTTCAGTTCCATTTTGATCTCCTTGTAATAATTTGAAAACATTAGGTGAAGTCACAAATTCTATATTTTCTACTAATTCATCTGCATCCCACCACTCTTGAAATCGCTCTATGCAAATTTCTTTAACTTGTACTGAAGCATCTTTTCCTTTTCTTCTAACCATTTACCTGCACCAGTGTCTTATTAGAAATTAAATCATGAATAAGATTTTCTGCCTTTTTTGCGATATGACCTTTATGCAAAATCCCAATCTCTAAATTTCCATGAATGGCTCTTCCTGTGAGATTAGCTGATGTTACAAGAATTTTTTGAGAATCTATGACTAGCATCTTTGCATGAAGTACGCTTGCATCAGAACGTTTTGCATATTTGTAAATCTCTGGTTCATTTAATGTAGGTGGCCATGCTCTTTCAATGATTTGTTGAGGTGATCCTACTCTTTTTCTGTTTTCTACTGGTTTGTCTGCTCTATCTAAAATAATTTTAATTTCAAGAGGATATTTTTCTGCCACTTTTATTACTGATTCAAGTAAATCTTTTACACCCCAATCCATTACATATCCTACAATTGTAATGGATTTTTTTGCAGAACCTATCAATCGTAAAATGGTACTTTTTGTATTTCCTGCACTTTGATGAAAAATAGAAGGACTTGTCCAAATTAATGATGTATTTCTTTTAATCTCATTTTGTTTTTTGTTAATTTCTTGAATTAAATCTATAGCAATAATTATAGTTTCAACTGAAGAAGAATTCTTTAAAATTCCCAATAAAATTTTTGTCTCATCTAAATTTAGTTTTAATATTTTTTTTATTTCATATGAATCAGATTTAGTTTTAATATTTTTTTTGTAAAGTTCTTGTTGAATTTTAAAAAGTTTTTCATCAGATAATCTGTTTACTAATTTTTTAATATCGTCAATTAATCCTTCTTTCAACTTTTCATATCCTTAAAGAAACCAAGTTCTTCATCAAAGAGTAGTCGTCTATCCAACAATCTATTTGAATTTTCACAACATGTCTCGGGTAAAAGAACACATCCATAACATGCTGAGCCATTATATCTCAAATGAGCAGGAAAACCACTATCGAATTTTGCTTTTGGATCTTCTTCAATACACAATGGATCACGTGAACAGTGTTTTGTATGAATTTTTGTCACTTGTAGTAATCGTTTGAAGTTATCAGTACTGGATTGTTTAACTAATCCTCCTAAACTTCCATCTGATGATGTACTGGATGTGTAAATTAGAATTCCATTATAATTATTTCCTGCATAAACTCTTTCTTTAATTGAAGGGGTTGGATATCCGGAAAAAATCTCTAGACCTCTAATCAAAGCATGAGACAATGAATGAAGTAACATGTATCTTGCACCAAAAATCCCTTCTGGTTTCCATTGTCTATCTCTTGCCCATTCTTCAAAACTTTTCTTCATTATGTCGGTTCTTTCTTTTACATTTTTTTGAGATTCCCATTTTTGTAACAAATCTTCATTTAAAGAAAAAAGAAATCCTTCCCCTCTATTTTCAACACCTGGATACCACCCTTGTTTCTTTCTTGATAGTTTTTGATAGATGATATTTTGGTGAGATGAGAATGGATCTGGTGCTTCTTTTCTTGCAAATCCCTTCAAAACATTGACTTCTGTGAGGCGCTTGAGCTTTTTCATACGTGTAAAGTGAGTTTGAAGTGTATTTGCTACTGCTTCATCATTTATCTCTAAAAATGTACCATACTGTTTATCTGCTTCAGCATTTATCAAATCATGATATTCCTCTTTTTTGATAGAATTTTGATTCACTTCATCATTATCCTTGATTGCTTCAAATCTTATTTTTAATTGCTTGACGACTTCCTCTATTCCATACTTGTCTATCTCTTTTAAAAAAAGTTTTGATTCTACTGCAATTTTACTCCAATCTGGTTTCCCCTCTTTGTTAAAGCTGTCCATTTTTTTCAGAGTTTTAATGCTTTCACCTTTTTCATTAACTACATTTTGAATTGGATGTAACCATTTTGGAATAAATAACGCATTAATATTTAATGGAAAATAAACATTAGTTGCTCTAACCTGTACTCCAAAAATTCTTACACGTTTTTTATTGTGACCTGTACATTTTTCACTTTTTGTTCCTAACCATGGTGCATTTCCACTACAACTTGGAATAATGTTATCTAATGCACCAGGTGTTGCTGCTTGACCACAGTTTCGTTTTTTGTCACAATCTAAACACTTTACAGTATAATCTGCAAGATTTTGTTTATTTCCTCCCGCAAAAAATTTCAATCTTGGATTTTTTCCACATGCTTCTTTGAAACCAGTTTTCTCATTACTGTGAGCCCATTGAATCCATGGAAAATCATCGATATGTCCATTTTCACATATGACAATAAATCTTGCAGGATAAAGATCTCCTCTACAATCTGAACAATGAAATACTGAACTTCTTCTAGCTGGAGCAGGTTTATGTTCTTGTAATCTACCACATTTTGTACATACTCCCCATAATGGAAATGATTGACAAGGAATTGATTTTTGCATAGTTTCTTCCTCTTTTGGTGATCTAAAATGATCAACTCTTAGAATTCTCTGTAACTCTGGATGATGAATTCTATGAAACATCTCTGCATTTGTATCCTTATTCCAAAAACTCAAACCCAAAATCATCACCGAATCCTCCTCGGTTTGCATGATGGAACCCGGTCCAAACGTGGTGATTAATTGACTAGGTCTAATATCTCCAGGAGACATTGCCGGTATTTTCTTTTCTTCACTCATCGTTAATTTCCTCCATCTCTTCTTCTTCCTTTTCTCGTTCTTCTTTGTCAGCCAAATACCATAATCCTGCAGATGGCTCTGCTTCTCTCAATGAATTAGGAACAAATTTTGGCCATTCTTTATTTTCATTATAATTTTGTGTCATTAAATAATTGAGATTCTCATCTGCAGTCTGGGTTTTATGACGAATTTTATGATAATGTACTTCTTGTTTTTTACCATTAGCAAATTCATTCCAGTCCTCAATTATTTTATCTAAATATTCAATTGTATCTTCAGCTGTTTGTGAGTCTTCAATTAATTCTACACGTTCTCTAACTACATTTCTAATCTTATCTGTTAATTCTCTAGTCATTTTTTCTGTAATGTTGAAATCATTTGCATCTGCTCTTTGTGATAAATTCACTTCAATTTGTCTAATCATTGAAACAACAACTCCAAAAAATGCTCTATCACGCGCTCTAGATGAGAATGGAGTTACACTTGTTGCTTCCACATATTTGTGAAGTTGAGCATGATAATGAATGAAATTTTCATAGTGAGATAAATCACGAGGTTTTAGAAAATTATATGCACTTACAACTAATCCCGGAAACGTTCTTCCAACTCTTCCTGTTGCTTGAATATATTCAGAATGTAATTTAGGATGTCCATTGATTAACATACAACCAAGCCTGCCTATGTCCACGCCAACCGATAACATGTTTGTACACAATAAAATATCAACTGGGTTTGTACTTTGTATAATTGAACTTTCTAATTGTTCTATAATCTCTGGAATATCTTTAGAATCTTTTCTACTTGTTAATTCAACTTTTACAAGATTTTGTTTTTTGATATGTTTTCGTCTTTCTTCTGTTTCTGTCTCTGAAGATTCTTCTTCACCTTCTTCTACACTTCCTTCTTCATTTTTTTTCTTAAATTCCTCCATTTCTTTTTCATGATCATAATTTTCAAATTTCCGATAAATCACATCTCTGAATCCATCCAGTGAATCTTCATACATGTGTGATGCATTTCCTAATTCTTTTAGACTGTTAAAATATGAAACAAATGTAAAATATTTATCAATCAATTTTAATTTTTTCTTAACATCAAATCCTTCTTTGTTAATTTGTTCTTGAAGTGACCTAATTTTTTGTATCATTGATGCAGAAATTTTAGCCTGAATTGTTTGTCCTTTTTTTGCAGTGCCACAAACACCAACGTACAATTTTCCTCTCTCGTCATTTTTGTCTATTACTGTGGCAAAAAATGAGTCTCCAAAATCAAATCCTTGTGGTGGGAAAATAAAGGCCTCATCTCTCTTAAAGACGCCTCGAATTTGGTCTTCTGCTTTCTTAATTGTAGCAGTTGAAGCAACAATTTTTGGTGGAATTCCATCTCGGTTTGTAGATAAAAATTCAATTGCAGTCTCATATGCTCCGACCATAGTGCCTAATGGTCCTGAAATTAGATGAAGTTCATCTTGAACAATTAGTTCTGGTGGATGTAAAAATTTAGGAATGTTTTCTGGATCTCCATAACCATTATGTTTTTGACAACTTCCATCTCGATACTGTGTAGTTACAAATCCATGTTTCTCACACCATCTGTCTGTTCTTCCAAATATCTCTCGAAGATCTTCATTCCATGCAAGTTGCGCAAATTTATCAACAGTAGAAATTATCAATGATGGACATCTGTTGTAAATATCTTCATCAACAACAAATACTGGAAGATTACCATCATTTTTCCCACCTTTTTCTTTTGAAAATAAACATGCAGGTCTGTTACAATAAATTCTACATTGTTTAATTCTTGCACCTCCTGTTCCAGTTTGTGTTTCAACTAAATAATTTCTCCAATCTAATTTTTCACCACACCATGGACATGACAACAATTGAATTGGATTGTGTGTTTTTGGTGGTTCTCCACCATGATCTTTAGCATAGTCTAACGCTTGTATACAGCCAGTACCGTATCTTCCTTCTCTATCTTCCTGATTTAGTTTGTTTGGAGTTGTTCCTTGTCCAACCCATAGTCCAATAGAAAATGGTTCATCTCCAAATGCATCAGTGATATCAGTTCCCATAATTTCATTTCGTCTAATGTATTCACATGCACACATTAACGTAGATGCTCTTTGGAATTGTTGAATTGTTAAGAGTCTTAATGTATATCTCATCAAAACTGTAACTCCGTATTTTTCTACTTCAATCTCATTTCTAAGTCTCTTATGTCCCATGGTAAATGCTATCAAACCAAGATACGCTTCGGTTTTTCCACCACCAGTTGGGAACCATAATAAATCTGCTATTTTACGGTCTGTTGATTTTGGATCTGTAATTGATTTTATGTTTAGTAAAAAGAATACGAGTTGAAATGGACGCCATCTAGGTATTTCATATTTCAATTCTGGCTTTTTTGGTTTAAAACCAATTACACGTCCATTTCTTCTATTATTTTCTGCCCATCCACCATAAAGACGCTGATAATACATGCCTAAATTTGCAAATCTGAACGCGTCTCCTGCATTCTCATCTGTTGAAATTATCTCAATTCCTTCTCTAATTCGTCTTAAAGCATCTTCACATCTTTCTACTTGTTTTTCTGCAGTACGTTGAAGTTTTGTTTCTAGTGTAGAAATTTTTGGTCTTAGCTTTTCTGTAATCCATTCCTCATAAGCATCTGCTATAGGTGTTAATTCTGATCTGAATTGTTTAATATCTGAAATTGTTCCTAGTCTCTCCATTTCAAGACAGTCAAGTTCCAATTCCTTTGGCTTTATGACTGGAAATTCATATTTTGGCATAAATGTAGTTTCGAGCCATGAAACAGACTCTTTTTCACTATCAACATCCCAATTTACTGAACATGTGTGTCCAATTCCAAAATTTCTTTTTTTCCTGAATAATAATCCAAATAACATTTCATTTACATCATCTGGGTCAATATGCTCGAATTCATCAGAATAATCAACAAAAATATTTTCTTTTTCATCTTCAGCTGTAAGTTTGATTTTTGGTTGAAATATACAATATTCATAAATTTTCTTACGTGTCTTTTCACGAAATTCTAATCTATTAATTCCATAAACACTGATCAAAAACTGTTCCTTGTTTTTTCTTACTTTCCATTTTAGTGCAAATTGTTTTTCTTCATCAATTACTTGTTCAGTTTCTTCTTCTTTTAATTCAAGAATTTTTTCAAAAACTTTTTGCTCTCGTTTATATCGATTTTTATTATCAATAATTACTGTATCATAAACTCCCCAATTAATTGAAATTTTTACAGTCTTCATATTTGATGAAACCATACATGTCAAACCAATTGATGTTGGCCTTGTCAAATCCTTATCCATGATTGGTTGATCTAATACTGTATTCGCGTTCTCTTCTCCATCTTTGATTTGTCTGGTATCTCCTTCAATAATTTCATCGTTATTGTTTCTTCCTGGCACAATTTCATCTTCTACATCTGGTATTTCTTGAGGAAATAAAATACCTGCAAAATATGTATTCATTGGTGTAACGTCTTTTGGTAAAATTTCTTCAGAACCATAACGTGGACCGATTAAATCTTTTTCCAACTCGTCTACAATTATTTCTCTTACATCCTCTTCTTTCTCAATTTTTATAGTTTCTACTTGTTCTCCAATATCTTTCATAGAGTTTAAAATTTCTTCATAATCTTTTTCAGAAATTGGGTTTTGATCGTTTGCTGGATATCCTCCATTTCCTCTTGTTTTGAGCTGTTTCTTTCTGATATCTTCTTTATTTGTAAAAAATTCTAATTTTTCAACATTTTCTTGTTTAAAAATTGGATAAACACCGCTTTTGATTAATTCTAATTTTATTTCATGTTTGTACTCTCTAGATCTTCCGTCTGGCCATTGATATTTTGAATCAAACCATTGATCAACTGTCTTGTAAATTCCCTGAATTTGATTTGTTCCCATAACATGAAAAATAAAGATGTCATCTGAATGAATTAATTCTTGAATACCCTTACCTGCCTGTGTTCCCCAAATCTCTTCTTTTTTAACAACTTCCCAATTGATCGGTGAAACAGACCATAACCATATTCTTGACAAGTTTTATCGTGAAATTCCTGTGATTTAAGAATGATCAAACTTGAAATTAATTTTAATGTATTTTGGTAATTTCTTAATGACCAGTTCTTATTTCGTGCACTTTTAATTTAACAATTAGAAACAAAACATGACTTTATTGATTTCAAAAACAAAAGAAGATTGGACATTCAAAGAGATAAAAACTCAGGAATTTACTCATGGATTACATCAGTATCCTGCCAGAATGCATCCTGAGATCGCAAAACGCTTGATTACAAAATTTACTTCAAAAAAATCAGATCTTGTCTTTGATCCATTTATGGGATCGGGAACTGTTCTAGTGGAAGCAATGCTTCATGGAAAAAATTCAATTGGAATTGATCTAAATCCATTTGCAGTATTACTATCAAATGTCAAGACAACTCCCCTTGATGCAAAAAAACTAGAAACCACATTTAAACAAATAATTTCAAACTCAAAAAAAGATAAACAACAAAAAACCGTATATGATAATGCACCCGTTTTTACATCTAGAAAATCAAAAAAAGAAAATCTTGATTTTTGGTTTCCTAATGAAGCAATTAATGACCTTCAAATTTTAAAGAATCATGTCTTTCTAATAAAAGACAAACAAATTAGTAATTTCTTCAAGATTTGTTTTTCATTAACTACTAGGAGAGTAAGTTTTCAAAAAAATAGTATATACAAAATTTACAGAATGCAAGATGATAAGAGAAAAGAACACAAACCAGACACTTTTACTGAATTTCAAAAAATTTGTGAGAAAAACATCAAGAATATGAAAAATTTCACACAAAAAATAGGAACTAAACACGCCATTGCCAATACAATTCTAGGAAATACAATGGATGCACCAAAAATTTTAGGCACAAAAAAACCAACTTTACTAGTTACATCTCCTCCATATGGAGATCATCAGACTACAGTTGCATATGGTCAATTCTCAAGACATCCTGGAATGTGGTTGGAATTGCCAGAACAAGAAGAATTGCTTGCAGTTGATTCAGAAGGTTTGGGTGGTAAGAAAAAAGATGAGATTGAGGATTTACAGTCTGATACGTTAGATAAAATTCTTAAAAAAATAAAGAAAAAAGATAAAGAAATTCCAAAAACAAAAACTCATGCAAATAGAGCAGGTGATGTTTATTCATTTTTCAAGGATTTGGATAATTGTTTTGAGAAAATTTCTCATGTTTTACAAGAAAACAAAAGTCATTGCTGTTTTGTAGTTTCTAATAGAACCGTAAGACGAGAAAAAATTCCAACAGATGAAATTTGTGTTGATTTGGCAAAAAAATATGGATTTACCCACATTGATACCATATACAGAACTATTGCAAATAAGGCAATGTCGCTCAAAAATGCACCTGAAAACATTAGTAATTTTTCAGGTGATACAATGAATCAAGAAAGTATCATTATTTGGAAATTTTAGGTAAAAACCTAAAGCCGCATTTCATGTATTTTAGATGTGAAAACATTTGATGAGCTAGTAGAAGGAATAAAAGAACTCAAAGAACGTGGATTTGTAAAAACTCATAGAAGTGGAAATACTGGAATAGGAAAAACATTAGAAGATTTACTAGGAATCGAAGAGAACAATTTTCCCGGTCCAGATGGAATTATTACAGAATTGAAATCTGGTAGAAAAAACTCAAAATCAATGTTAACTCTATTTACAAAATCTCCTGATCCCTATGGAATAAATTCTGAATTACTGAAAAATTTTGGATATCCAGGAACAAATGGAAAATTACATCTTCATTCAACAGTTAATGCCTTAGAATTCAATACGCTGAAAGGAAAAACTGGGTTTAAGATATCTATTGAAGATAAAACAATCAAAATTCTCTCAGAAATAAAAAATCTTGTACCATTCTGGAAAAAAGAAACATTACAAAAAAGTTTTGAAAAAAAATACAAAGAACTTCTCTATGTAAAAGCAATTTCTCAAGGTACTGGAATTAATGAAGAATTTCATTTTAATGAGGCGTGGTTAATGAGAGGCTTTGATTTTCAAAATTTCATAAAATTACTTCAAATTGGAGATATCAAAGTGGATATTAGAATTGGTCAATATTCTGATGGTAGGCCTCATGATCATGGAACCGGATTTAGAATATTTCCTGACAAGTTAGACTTGTGTTTTTCAAAAAGAAAACGTGTTGTGTAAAATTGTCTATTTTTGTCTATTTTATACGAATGAAATCATCGTCAAACTCCAAAGTGTTCATATATTCAGACCATACTAGAAACGATCACTATGACACAAGAAATTGACATCCCTTTAGATTTAAAACGAGTAGTACTGATGGGTGCTGAAGAGACAAAACTTGGCGATAAGAAAGGCGCTCTAAAACAATACAGAAAAGGAAATTTACACATT